>NZ_JARESN010000034.1:0-14958 GCF_046054045.1 Paraburkholderia sp. RL17-368-BIF-A | reverse complement strand
GCCCCCGTCTCGGACGGCGCGCGGGTCGGCGTTTTCTGATCGAATGGGCGGCGATCGGGAGCCTCGGCCTCATCGTGATCCTGCTCTGTTCGATCGGACGCATGAGCGCGAGCGTCGATCACCTGGTGTACGACCACTTGCTGAGCTGGCGCGCGCAACCGGTGCTGCCCGACATCGTCGTGCTTGAAATCGACAATGAAAGCGTCGCGGAACTCGGTCGCTGGCCGTGGCCGCGCAGCGTTCATGCAAAGCTGCTCGAGCAGATCGCGAGAGCGAAGCCTGCCGCCGTCGTCTACGACGTGCTCTTCACAGAACCCAATGCCGACGACGCCGCGCTTGCCCGCGCGATCGCGCTGAGTCCGACTTATCTGCCGGTGCTGCTCGAAGATGCGGGGCGCGACGCGCCGCGCGTGGTCGTCGAGCCGGTCGCGCCGCTTGCGCGCGCCGCGGCCGGCCTCGGGCATATCAACCTCGAGGTGGACAGCGACGGCATCGTGCGCAGCGTCGCCCAGTTCGAAGGCGACGCCGACGCGCGCTGGCCGCAATTGATGGTGACGGTCGCAAGGGCGGCGCAGCGGGGCGCGTTTGTGCTGAATCCGCAGCCGATGAACCAGGCGAGCGCAGCGCGCGGCGACGCAAGCAACGACGCAAGCAACGACGCAAACCCCGACGCAAACCCCGACGCAAACCAAGACGCAAACCAAGACGCATCCACCGACGGCCGCTTCCTCATCCCATTCAGCCGCAACGCGCAGCGCTATGCGAAGCTGAGCTTCGCGAGCGTGCTTGCCGGCGACGTCCCCGTGGATAAACTGCGTGGCCGCATCGTCGTAATCGGCGTGACCGCATCGGGCCTTTACGACCGGTTCGCGACGCCGGTGTCCGGCGAGTTGGGGCCGCTGCCCGGCGTCTACATTCATGCGAACGTGCTCGATACGCTGCTGACCGGTCGCCAGGTCCTGCCGGCCGCGCGATGGTTGCTGTTCGCGGTGTCGCTGGTCTCGCTTGCCGCATTGCTGGCCGGTTTCCTGGTGTTGTCGCCGCGCCGCTCGTTGCTGCTCACGGGCGCGCTGTGCGTGATCGCGCTGACGGGCAGCGCCGTGCTGCTCTACGGCGCGCGGCTGTGGCTGTCGCCGGTGCCGGCGATCATCGGCGTGGTCGTCGTTTATCCGATCTGGAACTGGCGGCGCCTGGAAATGACGATGGCCTATCTGCGCAAGGAACTGCAGCGCCTCGCCGACGAACCGCACTTGCTGCCGCAGACTCCGCAGACGCCGCAACGCCGCCGCGAATTCGGCGGCGACGTGCTGGAACAGCATATGGCGCTGATGGCGCAAGCCGCGCAACGCGTGCAGGACATGAAGCGCTTCGTGTGGGACAGCCTGAACAGCGTGCCCGAGCCGATCCTCGTCAGCGACGTCCGCGGCATCGTGCTGATCGCCAATCATGCCGCCAAGGCGCATTTCGCGCGGCTCGGCGCGCCCATGCCGGAAGGACGTGCGATGCAGGCCGTGCTCGGCGGCCTGACGCTCGTCAAAGCGATCGACAGCGGCGCGGCGTCGGACGCCGACCAGACGCTCTTCGCGCGCGCACACTGGCCCGCGCTGCTCGATCCCGCGCGCAGCGAATTCGCCGCGCTGATGGCGCAGGGCGTCGAGGTGCGCGACGCCGACGAACGCGATCATCTGCTGCGCTATGCAAACTGCACCAACGCGCAGGGCGAGACGACCGGCTGGATCGCGGGTCTCGTCGACGTGTCGGCGCTGCACGCAGCCGAGCGTCAACGCGAGGACGCGCTGCGGCTGCTGTCGCACGACATGCGTTCGCCGCAGGCGTCGATTCTCGCGCTGGTGGAAATGGAGCGCGCGCGAGAGACGCCGGCGCTCGCGCGCGGCGTGCTCGAGCGCATCGAACGTTATGCGCAACGCGCGCTGACACTCGCCGACGACTTCGTGCAACTCGCGCGCGCCGAATCGCAAACCTACATGCTGGAGCCGGTGAATCTCGCCGAGCTGATGATCGACGCGAGCGACGAAGTCTGGCCGCAGGCGCACGCGAAGCGCATCGCGCTCGATACAGGAACGGACGGCGCGACAGGCCGCGACCATGACAACGATGCCGACGGCCACTGGATCTGCGCGGACCGTTCGCTGATGACGCGCGCGCTCGTCAACATCCTGAACAACGCGGTCAAGTACAGTCCGCCGGATACGCGTATTGCCTGCGAGCTGTCGTATGTGAAGTCTGCCGGCGTGTCATGCACGATCCGCGACGAGGGCTATGGCATTCCCGAGGAACAGCAGGCCGGTTTGTTCGAGCGCTTCAGGCGATTCCATGAAACCGAGCGGCCCGACGTGAGCGGCGCGGGGCTCGGCATGGCCTTCGTGAAGACAGTCGTCACCCGCCACGGCGGCGATGTCGAGGTCGTGAGCGCGCCTGGCCGCGGCACGGCGGTAACGATCCGCCTGCCGGCACTGGACGACGAACAATCGGACGTACCCGCATGGCCTCTTCATGGCGTGTGAGCGCGCAACCTATAGAAGCGAGGAGAGAACGGTGAAAGCGGTGAAAGGGCTGAATGCGATCCTTATCGGCGCGCTGCTCACGGCGGCGACTCTCGCCGGCTGTACCGGCATGCACGCCGACGTGCATACCGCCACGCCTGCAACTGCACTGCCAGGCGAGCGGACCTATAGCTTCGCGCGCATGCCGACGCAGGGCGCGCAGGGTGCGCAGAGCGACCACGCGCAGATCGAAACCCAACTGCGAGACGAGCTGGCGAAGCAGGGCTTTGCCGATATCGCTGACCGTCCCGCGCACTACGTGCTGTCAGTCGGATACGAAACGCGTCCCGCCGAGATCGGCGTGGATCGCAGCGACTGCACGGCCGGCGATTGCGGTCCGCAGAGCGGCGCACCGTTCTCGCTATTCGGGGCACGTGCGTATCGGCATACGCTGACGCTGCGTTTTTTCGAGCGCGCGAGCGGACGCGAGGTCTACAAAGTGAGCGCGGCCAGCACGGATCGCGACGCCGATCCGCTGCGCGCGACGCCGTCGCTGATCAAGAGCGCGCTGGCTCGATTTCCCTTCGATGCACCGGCCGACTGGCGCGTCAAATTGCGCATGGATAAAGCGCGCGGCGTGCCGGATGTCGTGTCCGTCGAGCCGCTTAAAAAGTAACGCCGCTGCTGCGTTTTAGAGGTTCTCAGGCCAGCGGTTTTCGAACACACAATCGGCGAGCGGCATGCGATCCGCCCAACGCTCGGTCTGCAGCATCGGCTCGCTATAGAACCGGTCGACGTGCCCAAGACACAGTATCGCGACCGGCCGCGCGCCTTCGGGCATATGCAGAAGCCGGCGCACCGTATCGACGTCGAAGAGCGACACCCAGCCCATGCCGAGGCCTTCCGCGCGCGCGGCGAGCCACATGTTCTGGATCGCGCACGCGACTGACGCGAGGTCCATCTCCGGCAACGTGCGCCGGCCGAAAATGTGCCGCTCGCGGCCGTCCATCAGCGCCATCACGAGCAGCTCGCCGCATTCGAGCATGCCTTCCACTTTCAGCTTCATGAACTCTTCGCGGCGTTTGCCGAGCGCGTCGGCGGTGGCAAGCCGTTCGCTTTCGACGGTTGCATGCAGCGCGGCGCGCAACGCGGGATCGGTGATGCGCGCGATCCGCCACGGCTGCATGAAGCCGACGCTCGGCGCGTGATGCGCGGCGTCGAGGAGACGCTGCAACACGGCGGCATCGACGGGATCGCGCACGAAATGGCGCATGTCGCGGCGTTCGTGGATCGCGCGATAGACCGCATCGCGGTCGGCGTCGTTAAAAGGCTTGGCCATTGAAGAGAGCGGCCGCGAAAGCCGGGTTGGAGGGCCAGTAAGCGTGCATATAAGTTGCGACGATGGAGCCGGCGCGATATAGCGCCTCGCCGGGCGCATCGCCTTGAGGCCGCGTGGCTGAGCGCAGCGGCACTAACGCCGTGCTCACCTTCGAGTAGTGAAAGGTGTGGCCGGTCATCACGCCATGCACGCTGTCGATCTGCTGCATGCCGAGTGCGGTGAAGCGCGTTTGCATCGTCGCGTGGCCGGGCAGCAGGCCGAGCATCGGCGTGCTGACGCCTTGCGTGTCGGTGAGTCGATCGAGCAGATACAGCATGCCGCCGCATTCGGCGACGAGCGGTTTGCCGTTTGCCACATGCGCGCGGACCGCAGCGGCGCTGCGCGTGTTGGCGGCGAGCGCCGCCGCGTGCAGTTCGGGGTAGCCGCCGGGCAGATACACAGCGTCCGTGCCCGCGGGCAACGGCTCGTCGGCGAGCGGCGAGAAGTATTGCACGCGCGCGCCGAGTGCTTCCAGCAGCGTGACGTTGGCCGGATAGATGAACGAGAACGCCGCGTCGCGCGCAATCGCGATCTGCTTGCCTTGCAGAAGCGGCGGCAGCGCCGCCGGCGTGGGCGCGCCGAATTCGACGGCGGGCGGCAGGTCGGCTAATGCCGTATCGGCGAGCGCATCGGCGGCGCGTTCGAGGCGCGCGTCAAGGTCGTCGATTTCGGCCGCTTGATGCAAGCCGAGGTGACGGTCGGGCAATTCGATTTCATCGCTTGCTGCGAGGTGGCCGCACCAGCGCAGCGTCGGCGGCAACGCTTCTTGCAGCATCTGCGCGTGACGCGCCGAGCCGACGCGGTTCGCGAGCACGCCATGAAACGGCGCGTGCGGCCTGAAATTCGCAAGCCCGAACGCGACCGCGCCGAAGGTCTGCGCCATCGCCTTCGCAGAAATGACGGCGAGCACGGGCACCCCGAAAGCGCTCGCGAGATCGGCGCTGCTCGGTGTGCCGTCGAAGAGACCCATCACGCCTTCGATCAGGATCAGATCGGCTTCGGCCGCGGCCTCGGCGAGCAGATTGCGGCACGCGTCCTGACCGACCATCCACAGATCGAGCGACAACACCGGCGCGCCGCTCGCGTGCGCGAGAATCATGGGATCGAGAAAGTCGGGCCCGGTCTTGAAGACACGCACGCGCCGCCCGAGCCGCCGATGGTAGCGCGCAAGACCCGCGGTGATCGTGGTCTTGCCCTGGCCCGACGCGGGCGCGCTGATGAAGAGCGCGGGGCAGGCGGACACGTTCAGAACTCCACGCCGCGCTGCGCTTTCACGCCTTGCTCGCGATACGGATGCTTGACGATGCGCATTTCGGTAACGAGGTCGGCGGCTTCGATCAGCGCGTCGGGCGCATGACGGCCTGTCACGACCACATGAAGCATCTCTGGACGCACGGCGATGACGGACAGCACTTCGTCGAGCGGCAGGTACTCGTACTTGAGCACGGTGTTCAGCTCGTCGAGGATCACCATCTGATAGTCGCCGCTTTCGATCATCCGGCGCGCTTCGTCCCAGCCCTTGCGCGCGGTCGCGATGTCGGCGTCGCGGTTCTGCGTGTTCCAGGTGTAGCCGTCGCCCATCGTGACGAAATCGCAATTCGCAATCGCGCCGAGAAAGTCGCGCTCCGACGTATGCAGCGCGCCCTTGATGAACTGCACGACGCCAAGACGCATGCCGTGGCCGAGCACGCGCACGGCCATGCCGAACGCAGCGGTCGTCTTGCCTTTGCCGGTGCCGGTGTTGACGATCAGCAGACCCTTTTCGACGGTCGCGTTGGCCTGTTTCTTTTCGTGGCCTTCGCGCCGGCGTTCGGTCATGCGTTGATGCGATTCGGGATCGGTCTTCATGGAAGGTCCTGGTCAGTGAAGGTGGCGCTGCGCGGCAGCGCGTGTTCGGTCGATGCAATCGCCACGGTGACGCCCGCGTGGACGGTTTTGCGAGCGACGAGATAGGGCGTGTGCGCAGCAGCGTGGATCGACGCGCCAAGCAACGCACACGGTTCGCAGACGCCGTCGACGCCGAGATGCTCGCGCGCCGCCGCCGACGGCTCGGCGACATGCAGCGCGGCAATCTGCTCGCGAGTGAAGAGTTGCAGCGGCAATTTGTGGCGCGCGCAGAACGCGAGCAAGCCGGGTTCTTGCGCTTTGGTTTCGATCGAGGCGACGGCCGCGATGTCTTCGAACGCATGCGAGCCGAGCGCTGCGCGCACAGCGTTTTCGATTTCTTCCGCCGACGTATGCAAGCGGCAACCGATGCCCACGCTAAGCGTTTTCATCGGTCATCCTTCGCCAGCGACGCGACGCCGCCGATCACCACGATCGCGGGCGAGCCGAGTCCCGCGCGCGCGACGGCATCGGCGAAATCACCGAGTGTGGCGAGCGCATGCCGCTGCTCGGGGCGCGTTGCGGATTCGATCGCGGCACACGGAGTCTGTGCCGACATGCCCGCTGCCAGCAACGCGCTGACGATGTCGTTTAGCCGCCGCATGCCCATATAGATGACGAGCGTCATGCGCGTGGCGGCGAGCGCGGCCCAATCCGGCTCGCTCGTGCCCGCGCCGTGGCCGGTCACGAACACCACGCCTTGCGCATGATCGCGGTGCGTGACCGGAATGCCGATGGCCGCCGGCGCCGCAATGCCGGCCGTGATGCCGCTGACGATTTCGACGTCGACGCCCGCCGCATGCAGCGCCTGTTGCTCTTCGCCGCCTCTGCCGAACACGAAGGGATCGCCGCCCTTCAAACGCGCGACGCTGCGCCCTTCGTTCAGATGCGCGAGCATTTGTTCGACGATGCCGTGTTGCGGCGTCGACGGATGACCGCCGCGCTTGCCGACATACACGATGCACGCATCGGCGCGCGCAAATTGCAGCACGTCGGGGTTCACCAGATCGTCGACGAGTATCACGTCGGCTTGCGCGAGCGCGCGGGTTGCCTTCAGCGTCATCAGTTCGACGTCGCCGGGGCCTGCGCCGATCAGCCATGCGCGTTTCATCGCGGCATGCGCCGCGTCGGCGCACATGCAATCGCGCAGCGTCGACATACACGCAATGTGATGGAAATTGAAGTCATTCGAAACTGTGCATTCGCGCACGACAGCAAACGCGGATTGCAGACCGCTTCCCTAAGTCGTGCTTGAGCGCCTTCACATCCGTCCCTCGCGGATTCCGGCGGCCGGCGGCGTGACGTTAACAACGCACGGCCGCCTCCGCGTCTGGCCGGTATCCGGGCTGGCGGCCTCACGCGCTTTGCCTTCCCGCCCACATTCGTTCGAATGTGCTGGACAGTGGCACTGAAAACGCATGTGCGGCGCAAAAAATAATCGCGCCGCCGGTCGCTTACCGTTGCGGGGACAGCACAGGTTGAGCGCAAGCGCGCTGCCTGTTTCCCGTTTAACTGCACACGCGAGCACATGTGCGGGCACCAGACGCGCGCATACGATAGCACACGGCAAGCCCGTCCGATAAGCGCGCCGGGCTTGCGTTTTCTTGACGGCGCAAGGCGCGCGGCCTACACTCGCACGCACTTCTGGTGCTCGTGTGCGCGCTCGTGCGCATGCAGTTAAACGGGAAACAGGGCGCCCGCCTCGCATGGATCGGGTCAACCTGTGCTGCCCCCGCAACGGTAAGCGAAAAGCGACGTCATGGCGGTTTGCATGGCGCCGCGGAGCCGGCTTCGATGTCCACGCGCAAGGCCGCGTCGGCATATCACCACTGGGCGAGAAATCACTCGTCCGGGAAGGGGAAGCGGCGCTTTCGCCAGCCCGGATACCGGCCGGAACACGAAGGGCGAACGCCGCGGGGAAGCGGCGCTGCGCTCATGACCTCATACCCGTATTCTGCGTTTCCCTGGTGTAGCGGCAAGGCCGTCGTGCGTTCCCGCGTTTTGCGATGCGACGTCATGCGCAAAGCGCGTGATTCGGCCGGCCAGCAGATGCAACTCTCACGGATGGACTCACCATGCAAGTTCAGATGCGCAAGATTCCCGTCACCATCGTCACGGGCTTTCTCGGCAGCGGCAAGACGACGTTGCTGCGGCACATTCTTCGGAACGCGGGCGGCAAGCGCATTGCGGTGATCGTCAACGAGTTCGGCGAGATCGGCATAGACGGTGAAATCCTCAAAGGTTGCGGCATTGGTTGCGATGAAAACGGCGTCGAGACCGAAGGCCAATTGTATGAACTGGCGAACGGTTGCCTGTGCTGCACGGTCCAGGAAGAGTTCTTTCCGGTGATGGAAAAACTCGTCGAGCGCCGTGAGCAGATCGACCATGTGCTGATCGAAACGTCGGGGCTCGCGTTGCCGAAGCCGCTCGTGCAGGCGTTCAACTGGCCGCAGATCAAGAACAGTTTCACGGTGGATGCGGTGATTACCGTCGTCGATGGACCCGCTGCGGCAAGCGGCCAATTCGCTGAAAATCCGCTTGCCGTCGACGCGCAACGCAAGGCCGATCCGAATCTCGACCACGAGTCGCCGCTGCACGAATTGTTCGAGGATCAATTGTCGGCTGCGGATCTGGTGATTCTGAACAAGACCGATCTGCTCGACGAAGCAGGCCAGAACGCGGTCGAAGCCGTGATTCGCGCCGAAATTCCGCCTCAGGTGAAGATCGTGCGCGCCCATAGGGGCGAGCTCGATCTGCACGCGTTGTTCGGGCTCGAAGCGGCGTCGGAGGAAACCATTCACTTGCGCCACGATCACCACGGTTCGGCCGACGACGCCGATCATCATCACGATGAGTTCGATTCGGTGGTCGTGAATGCAAAGGCGCAGTCGCGTGAAGCGGTGATCGCCGCGCTGCAAGGACTCGTGGGGAACAACACGATTTATCGCGTGAAGGGTTTCGCGGCGTTGCCGGGCGCGCCGATGCGGCTCGTCGTTCAAGGCGTGGGCCGGCGCTTCGATAGTTATTTCGATCGACGCTGGCAGCCAGGTGAACTGGAAGAACTAGGCGAAGGCGCCGAAAGCCGCTTCGTGCTGATCGGTGAAGACCTCGACCAGGCTGCGCTGCAACGCGCGTTCGACGCCGCGCTCGGCGTCGCAGCCGCTGTCGCCGCGCAACAGACGTAAGCCGGTATAGACACATGCATCTGCTGCGCACCACGCCGGGCGGTTTCGTCGACGATACGCAAGGCGTGATCCGCATCGATCAGCGGCCCGCGGACATCGTCATTCTGAGTTCCGCGGATACGACGCTGTCGTTGCTCGCGAGCGTGTTTCCCCGTCTCGGCGACGGCTTTCCGAGCGTGCGCCTCGCGAATGTCACGTATCTGCGGCAGCCTGCCTCCGTGGACTTTTACGTCGAAGACGTGTTGCAACATGCGCGCGTGGTCGTGGTCGATCATCTTGGCGGCGAGGCGTACTGGCCATACGGCATCGAGCAGGTGGTCGCGCTTGCGGAGCGCAAACAGCAGACGCTCGCGATGTTTTCCGGCGATCTCCAGGAAGATCCGAACCTGCTCGCACGCAGTACCGCCGATGCAGCGTTATGCCATCAACTGTGGCGCTATCTGCGCGAAGGCGGGCCGCAGAACGCCGAGGCGTTCCTGCGCTGCATCGCGCATCGCGCGCTTGGGTGGGGCCGCGAACCGGCGCCGCCGCGCGCGTTGCCAGCCGCGTCGCTCTACCATCCCGCATGCGATACGCCGACTATCGCCGACTGGCAGGCGCGCTGGCAGCATGCCGCGCCTGTTGCCGCGATTCTGTTCTACAAGGCGCATCTTCAGGCGGCCAATACCGCGGTGTTCGACGCGCTGATCGACGCGCTCGAATCCGAAGGCATGAACCCGCTGCCGATCGCCATCACGTCGCTAAAAGATGCGATGAGCCGCGAAGTCGTGCAGTCGTTGTGCGCGCAACATGACGCCGCACTCGTGCTCAACACCACTGCGTTCGCCGCGTCTGCGATCGACGATCCAGAGCCGCTCGCGCTCGCAGGCGATGCGCCGGTGCTGCAAGTGATCCTGAGCGGCGGCAATCGCGACGACTGGGTGAAGGACAACCAGGGTCTCAATTCGCGCGACATCGCGATGCATATCGCGCTGCCGGAAGTGGACGGCCGCATCATCACGCGCGCGATCAGTTTCAAGGGACTCGCCTATCGTTGTCCGCATACGGAAGTCGACGTGGTCCGCTATCAGCCGGATCTCGAGCGCGTGCGTTTTCTCGCTGAACTGAGCCGCCGCTGGTGCCGGCTGCGTTCGCTCGATAACGCCGAGAAGAAGCTCGCGCTGATTCTCGCTAACTATCCGATGAGCGAGGGACGCATCGGCAATGGCGTCGGACTCGATACGCCGGCGTCGGTGGTCGGCATTCTGTCGATGCTGCGCGACGAAGGTTATCGCGTGGCCGACGTGCCAGAAAACGGCGACGCGCTGCTGAAGAAGCTGACCGAAGGCGTGACGAACGATCCCGTCGTGCGCGATCTGCGGCCCGCTTTGCAAAGCTTCGCGCTTGGCGACTACCTCGCGCATTTCAACGCGCTGCCTGCTCAGACGCGCGATGCGCTGAACGCGCGTTGGGGGCCGCCGGACCAGGACCCGACCGTGCGGCGCGGCCGTTTCATGATTTCAGGCTGGCGCTGCGGTCATGTGTTCGTCGGCATTCAGCCGTCGCGTTCACGTGACCAGGGCGACTACGCGAGCTATCACGACGCCGAGCTGGTGCCGCCGCATGCGTACCTGGCGTTCTATTTCTGGCTGCGTCATCAGTTCGGCATCGACGCAATCGTGCATGTCGGCAAGCATGGCAACCTGGAATGGCTGCCGGGCAAGAGCGTCGCGTTGAGCGATACGTGTTGGCCCGATCTGATTCTCGGGCCGATGCCGCATCTGTATCCGTTCATCGTCAACGATCCAGGCGAGGGCAGCCAGGCGAAACGCCGTGCGCAGGCGGTGATCGTCGATCACCTGATGCCGCCGCTCACGCGCGCGGAAAGCTATGGGCCGCTGCAGGATCTCGAGCGCCAGGTCGACGAATACTATGAAGCATTGATGGTCGATCCGCGCCGCTCGAAGCTGTTGCGGCGCACGATTCTCGCGACCATCGTAGAACACAGGTTGCATGAAGAGCTGAGCCTGTCGGAGCCGAACGGCGAGGACGATGAAGATGTGCTGTTGACCCGCGTCGATGCGTGGCTCTGCGAATTGAAAGAGGCGCAGATTCGCGATGGGTTGCATACGTTCGGTCAATCGCCGCACGGCGTGCAACGGCGCGATACGTTGCTCGCGCTGGGGCGCTTTCCCGTCGGCGATGGGCAAGGCGGCAACGCAGGTTTGATCGATGCGTTGGCGCGCGATCTGAACATCGATCGGTTCTTCGATCCGTTGTCTGTCGATTGGTCGGCGGCATGGACGGGTCCGCGTTCCGATGTTCTGCAACGCGTGAGCGACGCGCCGTGGCGGCATTGCGGCGATACGCGCGAGCGTCTCGAACTGCTCGCAGCCGACATGCTGCGTGCAATGTGCAAGGAGCAAGGCGACGCTTCAAACGCTTTCGCCGAAGTCAGCCTGCCGCAAGCATCACGCGTACTCGAACGTTTGCGCAACGACGTGCTGCCGCGGCTCGACGCATGCGGCCCCCAGGAAATGCTGCATCTGAAGCGCGGCCTCGAAGGGCGTTTCGTGCCGCCGGGGCCGAGCGGTTCGCCATCGCGTGGCCGGCCCGATGTGCTTCCCACAGGGCGCAACTTTTATTCGGTCGACACGCGCGCGGTTCCCACGCAAGCCGCCTGGTCGCTCGGGCTCAAGTCGGCTCAGCAATTGATCGAGCGGCATCTGCAGGAACACGGCGATTATCCGCGCGCGATCGGTCTTTCCGTATGGGGCACCGCGACCATGCGTACCGGCGGCGACGACATCGCGCAGGCGCTTGCGCTGCTCGGCGTGCGGCCGAAGTGGGCGCCGGGCAGCCATCGCGTGACCGACTTCGAGATCATGCCGATCGAAGCGTTCGACCGTCCGCGTATCGACGTCACGTTGCGCGTATCCGGGTTTTTCCGCGACGCTTTCGCCAACGTGATGCACCTGTTCGATGCGGCGGTGCAGGCCGTCGCCGAACTCGACGAACCCGCGGAGCTCAATCCGATTCGCGCGCGTGTTCTGCGTGAACGCGATGCGTTGATCGCGCGCGGCATGGACGCCGCCGAAGCGCGCAAGCGCGCCGGCTGGCGCGTGTTCAGCGCGCGGCCCGGCGCATATGGTGCGGGCTTGCAGGACATGATCGACTCGCAACAGTGGCAGACCGACGCGGACCTCGCGAACGCGTATCAGGCGTGGGGCGGTTATGCGTACACGCAGAAGAGTGCGGGCGAAGAGGCGCGTCAGGCGTTCGGCGCACGCCTCGCCGCAATGGATGTCGTCTTGCAGAATCAGGACAACCGCGAACACGATCTGCTGGATTCGAACGACTACTATCAGTTTCAGGGCGGCATGGTGGCGGCCGTGCGGCATCTCGCGGGCAATCAGCCGAGTGTCTATCACGCCGATCACAGCAATCCGGCCGCGCCGCGCGTTCGCACGCTTCATGAGGAAATCGCGCGCGTGATCCGCTCGCGCGTGGTCAACCCTAAATGGATCGACGGTGTGAAGCGCCACGGTTATAAGGGCGCGTCCGAAATCGCGGCCACGGTCGATTATCTCTACGGCTATGACGCGACTGCGCGCGTGGTCGCGGATCATCAATATGCGCTCGTCGCCGATGCTTATCTGAACGATCGCGACACGCGCGAGTTCTTGCAACAGCACAATCCGCATGCGCTGCATTCGATTTGCGAGCGTTTGCTCGAAGCGATGCAGCGCGGTTTGTGGCAGACGCCTGGCGACTATCGCGCGCAGGTCGAACAGCATCTGCTCGCGAGCGAACAGCAGATCGAAGGAATGCAATCATGAATGCAGCCACGAATGCAGCCACGCACGATGCACGCGACGGCGCGCCGCAGAAAAGGCCCGCGTTTCCGTTTGCCGCGTTGATCGGACAGCCCGCGTTGCAGCAGGCATTGCTGCTCGCGGCGATCGATCCGGGCATCGGCGGCGTGCTGGTCAGCGGGCCGCGCGGCACGGCGAAATCGACGGCCGCGCGTGCGCTCGCCGAGTTGCTGCCGGAAGGGCAACTCGTGAACCTGCCGCTCGGCGCAAGCGAGGATCGTCTGATCGGCACGCTCGATATCGAAACGGTGCTGCGCGACGGCTCCGTGCGCTTCTCGCCTGGGCTGCTCGCGAAAGCGCATCGCGGCGTGCTGTATGTGGACGAAGTGAATCTGCTGCCCGATGCGCTCGTCGATGCGTTGCTCGATGCGGCGGCGAGCGGCGTGAATACCGTCGAACGCGATGGCGTATCGCATAGTCATGAGGCGAGCTTCGTGCTGATCGGCACGATGAATCCCGAAGAGGGCGAGTTGCGGCCGCAATTGATCGACCGTTTTGGCCTGATGGTGGAGTTGCAAAACTGTTTCGAGCCGCGCGTGCGTGAGCAGATCGTGAAGGCACGGCTCGCGTTCGACCTGGATGCTGCTGGTTTTCGTGCGGCTTATGCGCAAGAGCAGGCGCGGTACGTCGAGCGGATTCATGCGGCGCGCGAGGCGCTGCCGCAGCTTTCTTTCGACGATGCAGTGCACGCGCACGTCAGTGCGTTGTGTATCGACGCCGCCGTGGATGGCTTGCGCGCCGATCTCGTGATGCTTCGCGCGGCACGTGCGCTCGCGGCGTTCGAGCTTGCGGACGCGGTGACGCCGCAGCATGTCGAGCGCGTCGCGGATGCGGTGCTGATGCATCGGCGGCGTGAGCGGGGAGCGTCGTCTGCGAGTAGTGCGCGGGATAGCGAGACGGAGTCCTCGCGTGAGTCGCAGCGGGGCTCGACTGCGCATTCGCCTTCGTCTTCCTCTTCACCTTCGCCAGACGAGGCCGCTCGCGGCGAAGGCGATTGGGGTTATCTGCCACCGCAGCCGGCCACGACGACGCACGTCAAAGGCGTTATCCCGCTCAACGTAAAAAAACGCTGAGCCATCGGAAGGGCGCCGCCGCTGAGTTGGACAGCGGTTTTCGATGGCGGCAAAAGGCGGATGCGGTCTTGCGTTCGCGTGGCGATGCGCGTCTTGAGATGCGTGGTAATTCGAGCCGGCGTATCGCATGGCCGCAGACATTCGCCGCGATGGGGAAACAACGGCGGCGCGCGCTGAGTGCCGAAGATCTGCGCTTCATGCGTGATGTACCGCGCGGCGGTGTGCTGCATTGCTTCGTGCTGGACTGTTCGGGCTCGATGCTCGCCGGAGAGCGTCTCGCGCTTGCCAAGGGTTTGCTGATTGCGCTGTTCGACCGCGCGAGCGCGATGCGTGCGGAAGCTGCGCTGGTCTGCTTCGGTGGAGCGGGTGCGGATTTGCGTTTCGGTCCCGCCGTGCCGCGCTGGTGGAACGAGCGATGGCTCGAGCCGGTCGGCGGTGGCGGCGGTACGCCGTTCGCAGCGGGCGTTCAGTGCGCCACGCAACTGCTCGAGCGCAGCGCGCGGCGCAAGCCCGCGCAGCAGCGCTGGGTGTGGATACTCACCGATGGACGCACAACAGATGAGGCGGCACGGCCTCCTCACGCGGACGAGATCGTATTCGTCGACTTCGAGCACGGCACGATACGGCTTGGCCGCTGCGAGAGACTGGCTACCGCCTGGGGCGCGCGGCACCTGACGCCGGAAGAATTGATCGGCTGAAGGGCGAGAAGATCTGCCGACGACCAGGCTCCTATTCAGTGACAAATATTTTCATTGGATAACTAACTATTCTATTCGCCGGAGAAGAGTGCGGCTTGTTGCCGCTTTTTCTTGCACTTCTGAACTTTTCGAAAATAATTGCAGAGAAGGGGTTGACGGGTTGCGGACCGCATCGCATAATTCGCCTCCCGTTTGATGACGGACGCGAAGAAAGCAGAGCTTCTGAGCGAATGATCTTTAAAAACTAACAGCCGATAAGTGTGGGCGCTTGATGCGCGACGCGCGCCGGGTTGCGGGGTTTTCTCCGGAGCCGGGCGAAAAGCGAAAGTATCAAGTCTCACACAGTAATGAAAGGAAGGTTTGGTCATCGAAAGATGGTTGA
>NZ_JARESN010000009.1:0-285222 GCF_046054045.1 Paraburkholderia sp. RL17-368-BIF-A | reverse complement strand
CCACATAAGGAAATTGCTCGAGAACGGTCGTCACGAGCGATGAAAACCGGACCGTTCAAACTCCCGCAATCGCGCGCGTATGCATGACGCGCTCGACCACTGCGAGGTAGTGATCGATGCCCGGCGTCGCGCGATTTTCTTCTTTTGCGCGGTCGTCCCATTTACGCAGACGCAGCGCGTCCTGTGCGTACGGCTTCTCGAGAAACGCTTCGGCTTCGTCGCGGCTGAAGATCCCGCCTTGCAACTGCAGACTTCGCACCGAATCGGCGGAAAGCTGGTCGAAATACGCGTCGTCGATGGCGCAAAGGCAGCGCTTTGCGTCCACATGCAGGCGAATCGGCTCCAGTACCGCGTCCGGCAACACGGCCCGTAGGAACGGCAACGCGAAGTACTGATGCAGATCGTCGATGCCCCGCTCCGTCGGCGTCGCGCCTTGCAGATTGAGCAAATGCCCGAGGTCATGCAAAAACGCAGCGGCGACGAGTTCGTCGTTCGCGCCAGCCTCTTCCGCTAACACGCCGCTTTGCAATGCATGCTGGAGTTGCGTGACCGGTTCGCCGCTATAAGCGATGCCGCCATATTGCTCGAATAGCGAACGGATGTCGCTCACACTCAGTGCCACGCCGTCACTCCCACGGTAAAGAAAAAGTCTTCAGATTGGTAAAGCTCTTCATCGCTTCCTGAACGCCTTCCTTATAGCCGAGCCCCGAATCCTTGATTCCGCCGAACGGCGTCAACTCGATCCGATAGCCCGGCACTTCCCACACGTTGACCGTGCCCACCCGCAACTCGTTGATGAAACGCGTGATCGCGTCCTGTCGGTTCGTGCACACGCCCGACGACAAACCGAATCGCGTGCCGTTGCTGATGCGGATAGCGTCGTCGAGCGTGTCGAACGTGATGATCGGCGACACCGGCCCGAAGGTTTCCTCACGCACCACGCTCATTTCGGGCTCAACTCTGTCGAGCACCGTCGGCGAATACAGCGCGCCATTGCGCCGATTGCCGGCAAGCAAACGCGCGCCGCCCGCAATCGCCTCGTTCACGCGCGATTCGAAAAGCTGCGCCGCCGCGACGTCGATGACCGTGCCCATCTGATTGGCCGCATCGAATGGATCGCCGAAGCGCCAGGCCCGCGTCTTCTCGACGACCAGCTCGGCGAAATCCGCCGCGACGCGTTGTTGCACGAGCATCCGCTTGACCGCCGTGCAGCGTTGACCCGAGTTCTTGTACGAGCCCTGCACGGCGAGCGTCGCCGCGCGCTCGAGATCGGCGTCGTCGAGCACGATCAGCGGATCGTTGCCGCCCAACTCGAGCACGACACGCCGATACGCCGCCTTCGCCGCGATGTATTTGCCGATCGCCACGCCGCCCGTGAAGGTGACGAGTTCAGCCAGCGGATGCGTGATCAGTTCATCGGCGATTTCGCGCGGGTCGCCGGTCAGCACTTGCAACATCGGCGCGGGCAAACCGGCCTCGTACAGAATGTCGGCGAGATAAAGCGCCGACAACGGCACCTTCTCCGACGGCTTCACCACGACGCGATTATTCGTCGCGATTGCCGGCGCGATCTTATGCGCGACCTGGTTCATCGGATGGTTAAACGGCGTGATGGCGACGATCACGCCGGCGAGCGGCTCGCGCTGCGAAAACACGCGCCGCCGCTTGCCGTGCGGCGTCAGATCGCACGCGAAACTCTGCCCGTCGTCGCGCAATACTTCCATCGCGGCGAACTTGAACACGTCGGCGACGCGGCCAATTTCATATCGCGAGTCCTGCTTCGACAGACCCGATTCCAGCGAGATCAGATCCGACGCCTCTTCGGTTCTCCCGCGCAACAAAGCGGCCGCGCGCTCGAGAATCTGCGAGCGTTCATAGCGTGTGAGCTTCGGCTGATAAGCCGCGGCGTAGTTGAACGCGGCGCGCACATCGTCGACGCTTGCAAGCGCGGCCGTGCCCACGCGCGTACCCGTGTACGGATCGAACACGTCGAACGAGTGAGGACGCGCCGCGCGTTCGCCTTCGAGCCGCAGCGTTTCCGCCCGGAAGGCCGGATGGTCCCGCAGCGTCGTGTTCATGATGCCGACACGCGGTTCAATGCGACGTCGAAGATATCGAAGTTGCGCAGCCGCCGGCCACTGTCCGCGGTCGGCAATCCCTCTACGCGCCGATTGAAAAGCAGCGGCACTTCCTGTTCCGACAAGCCGCCATGCGAGCGCAACGGCACGGTCAATCCGGAAAGATCGTGCTCGTCGCGGCGCGTGCCGAGCACGACATGCTTCGTGCCGATCACAACAATGTCGCCGACGCGGTCGTTGGGCAACTCGAAGCGTTCGCACGCGGCGCGGTTATCGAGCACGAGTTCGACTCCCGCAAGGCCGCGAATACGCTCGATCACCTGCGCGGCGCTCACATCGCGTGGCAAATAGATTGTCGCGAACGAACCGAGCGCGCCGTGATGCACCACGTACGGGTCCGTGATCGGCAGAATCACGCGTGCCCTGCGAGCGCCGAGCCATTCGTCCAGCACGTCCTGCAGATAGATCACGTTCGGCTCGCCGGTTTGCGGATCGTGCTTCGCGTTCATGCCGTGATCGGCGGTCAGTCCGATCACCCAGCCGAGCGCGTCGAGTTGCGCGAGATAGCCGTCCATCATCGCGTAGAACGCGTTCGCGCCTTCGGTGCCCGGCGCGAATTTGTGCTGGATGTAATCGGTCGTGGACAGATACATCAGGTCGAGTGTGCGCGTTTGCGCGAGCCGCACGCCCGCCGCGAACACGAACTCCGACAGCGCCGCGCTGTACACGTTGGGCAGCGGCAAGCCGACCAGATCGAGCACTTCGTCGATGCCGTTTTCCGCGCGCGTCACCGTGTCCGCTTTTTCCGCCGAAAAGCAGATGCCGTTCAACTGCCAGCCCAGCAAGCGGCGCAACTTGTCTTTCGCGGTGACGACGGCGACCGCCGCGCCGGCTTCGCTCGCGGCAGCCAGCAACGTGCCGGCGCGCAGATAGGCCGGATCGTTCATCATCACTTCGGCGCCCGCACCATCGTTCGCGTCCGGGTCCCAGAAGTAATTGCCGCAGATGCCGTGCACCGAAGGCGGCACGCCGCACACGATCGACAGATTGTTCGGGTTGGTGAACGACGGGATCACGCAATCGCCCTTGAAGGCCGCGCCGCCCTTCAGCATCTTGCCGATGAACGGCGCAACGCCGGCCGCGACCGCCGCCTCGAGATAATCGAACTCACAGCCGTCGACGCACACCACGACCGTCGGCCGCGACGGCAGCCTGTAGCGGCGGCCGTTGACTTCGATCATCCGCCCAACCGTTTCTTCGTTCGTGCTTGCCATTGTTCCCGTCCCTGCGTGCCGCGCACGCGTGCTCGAGCCAATCGGTTATGACCACTTCATCGCTTCACTCGTCCGACGCCGGCGTAAATCGCGCCGCATCCAACTGGCCTGCCGCGGCACCGCCTTCCTCGCACGCCGCATGCGCGCGCTGCAAGCCGCCGTGCACATGAGCCTGCATCAGCGCCGCGGCACGCGCGGCGTCGCGTGAAGCCAGCGCGGTCAGAATCGCGCGATGCTCGGCCAGCGAGCGCTCCATCGCGTCGGCATGCACGACCAGCGCCGCGCGGCGAAAGAGACTCAGCTCGCTCACCAGCCTTCGATACGTCTCATACAGCTTCACATTGCCGGCCGCCGCCACGATCGCATCGTGAAACGCGACGTTGGCACGCGCATACGCGTCGGCGTCCTGCGTGTCGAGCGCGGCGCGCATCGCGTCGAGCCAGTCGCGCAGCACCGCGAGTTGTTGCGCGTCGATGCTCGCGGCCAGCATGCGGCACGCTGCCTCCTCGAGCACGGCGCGCACCGCGTAAATTTCGTCCGCTTCGGCGAGCGACACCGTCCGTACGAACACGCCGCGGTTCTTCTCGGTGCGCACGAGCCCCGCCTGCTCCAGCGCCCGAAACGCCTCGCGCACCGGCCCGCGCGACACGCGCAGACGCGCGGCCCACTCCGCTTCGTTGAGCTTGTCGCCCGGCGCAAGCTCGCCCTCGACGATGTGCCTTTCGATTTCGTCGCGGACCAGCGCCGTCAGCGAATGCCTGCGCACAACATCAATCGGATCGACAGAAGCAGTTTGCATATATTCGGTCATTTTGACAAATTTCGCCACATCGAAAACGACGTTTGCGCGACGGCGTCTCGTGAGCCAGACGCGCAACGCAAGCAGGGAAATCGTGAATGCGGGCTCAGTCGATCCGGCGACGCGGCACGCGCGCGGCAATGACGAGCAGCGCGGCAAG
This sequence comes from Paraburkholderia sp. RL17-368-BIF-A, assembly GCF_046054045.1. NCBI lineage: Bacteria > Pseudomonadati > Pseudomonadota > Betaproteobacteria > Burkholderiales > Burkholderiaceae > Paraburkholderia > Paraburkholderia sp. RL17-368-BIF-A. The sequence continues at coordinate 280,911 of NZ_JARESN010000009.1, read as the reverse complement.
CGAAACGAGCAGCAAGATCAGCGACAGCGCCGACGCCGGCAAGTAATAACCACGCTCCACCTGACCGACGACCACGATCGGCACCGTCGCGAAGCCCGGCGGATAAACCGTGAGCGTCGCGCCCAGTTCGCCGAGCGACAACGCGAAGCCCAGCGCGAGACTCGCGCGGATCGCCGGCACGAGTTGCGGCAGCACGACGCGGCGCAGCACCATCGACGGAGGCGCGCCGAGGCTCGCGGCCGCTTCGCGCAGAACCGTCAATTCGGGGCGCAGCGCGGCGGCCGCGCATCGGTAGCAGAACGGCAGGACCAGCGCGAGTTGCACGAACACGACGATCGCCGCCGAACTCGACAAATCCACCGGCCGCTTGTGATACGCGATCAGCACCGCGAGCCCGAGCACGACGCTCGGCACGCCGTTGGGCATCATCGCGATGGTGTCGACGAAGGCGCCGAGGCCGCGCCGGTCGCGTCCTTCGAGCGCAAGCGCGAGCCAGAGCCCGAGAATCGTGCCGAGCACGGCGACGCCCATGCCGATTTCGAGGCTCGTCGTCAGCGCGTCGAAATCGCTCGACGAGAGCCGCTCGAACCAGCGCGTGCTGAAGCCGTCGGGCAGGATCGTGCCCGACCAGTGAGCCGCCACGCTCGATAGCGCGACCACGATCACCGGCAACACGAAAAGCCAGAAGCACAACAGCGCCGCAAAGCCGAGGAACAATCCGCCGAGCATTCTGACGACGAGACTGCGGCGCACCGGCCGCGCCTTCATATGCATGACCGGCAGCACGGTCGGATCGAGTTCATCGGCCATGACCCGCTCCTTTCACCTTGCGACGATTGACCTGGCGGTACAACGCGTACAGCGACAAAGACATGACGAGCATCACGACCGCGCCGGCGGCAGCCGTCGGCAGATCGAGATCGACGGTGGCCGAACTGTAGATCGCGACCGGCAACGTGATCAGATGCGCGCTGCCGAGCACGAGCAGAATGCCGAACTCGTTGAGCGTGAGCAGAAAGCACAGGATCGTGCCCGCCGCGATGCCCGGCCACGCGAGCGGCACGATCACCTTGAACGCGACCATCCAGCCGTTCGCGCCGAGACTGCGGGCGGCTTCGATCAGGCGCATGTCGAGCGTGGCGAACGAGGCCAGCGTCGGCCGCACGACGAACGGCGCGTAGAACACGACTTCCGCGAGAATCACGCCGCCCACGCCGAACAGAAAATCGAGCGGCGGCGCTTGCAGATGAAAGAGCCGTTGCAAGCCGATGCTCACCGAGCCCTGCGAGCCGTACAAAAAGATCAGCGTGAAGGCGACGAGGAACGACGGGAACGCGACGAACAGTTCGAGAAAACGCGTGACGAGGCGCGCGCCGGGAAACGGCTTGAAGAACAGCAGTGAGGCAAGCGCCACGCCAAGCAGCGACGCGAGTCCTGCGCTCGCGAACAGAATCCATAGCGTCGTGCCGATCACGCCGCGCGTTTCCGGATTGCCGAAGAATGCCGCGTACGCTTGCAGACCGAAGCCATGCGGCCCGCTCAAACTCAGCGCCACCAGCCGCACGAGCGGATAGATGACGAGCGGTCCGAGCACGACCACCGCGATGAACAGCAGATGCCATTGCGCCGCGCGCTGGCGGCGCTTCACCGCGGCGCGATGCGAAGCGGCGCTCGCGCTGCGGCGAGCGTCGGCGGCTGCGGAAGCCGACGCCGATGCGGTCAGCGAAGCCGGCGCCTCAGGGCTTGATAAGGACGACATCGTCAGCCTCATAACGCAGGGAAACACGCGCGCCTTTCTCCGGCATCATGCCGTGGCCGCGCTGCATCGTGACGAGCACCGGTTCGTTCGGCATTGCGTCGAGCATGACGGAAACCGACAACACCGCGCCATACCATTCCACCGACGCGATCGCGCCATGCAAGTGCCCTTCGCCGAGCGGCACGATGCGCAGCGCCTCGGGCCGCAGACAAGCGACGCGCTCACGCTCGTTATAGCGCGCGTCGTCCATGCTGAAAGCGACTTGCGGCGGCAGCAGATTGGCCGCGCCGAGATAGCGCGCGACGAACGCGTCGGCCGGCGCGTCGTATAACTGTTGCGGCGTGCCGAGTTGCGCGATGCGTCCGTCGCGCATCAGCAGCGTGCGGTCCGAGAGCACCAGCGCGTCGTCCTGATCGTGCGTCACGCAGACAATCGTCAGATGCGGCAGGCGCTCGTGCAGCGCCTTGAGTTCGGAGCGCACCGACGCGCGCAGGTTGGCGTCGAGGGCCGAAAGCGGCTCGTCGAGCAACAGCACGTCCGGCTCGATCACCAGCGCGCGGGCGAGTGCCACGCGCTGCTGCATGCCGCCCGAAAGCTGCGCGGGCATCACATGCCCGGCGTCGCCGAGTTGCACGAGCTTCAACGCATCGGCGACGCGACGCGTGATGTCTTTCGCCGATATGCGCCGCGCGCGCAAGCCGAACGCGACGTTCTCGAACACCGACAGATGCGGAAACAGCGCGTAGCTCTGGAACAGCAGCCCGAGATTGCGCTTATGCGGCGATACATGCGTGAGATCGTGACCGGCAACGGTCAGCGTGCCCGACAACCCGTCCGCCTCGATGAAACCGGCGATGAAGCGCAGCAGCGTGGTCTTGCCGCAGCCGCTGCGGCCGAGCACGGTCAGCAACTCGCCGCGCTGGATCGTCAGCGACAGATCGTCGAGCACGGTGCGCGAGCCGAAGCGCACCGTCAGATGGTCGATCTGCACGCCGCCGGGCGAGTCCAAACGCGCTGCGCCGAGGGCGTCCGGCGACGCGCCGAGCGCGCCTGGATCAGCAAGACTGGCGGTATTCACCGGGTTCATCCTCCAACAAGATTGATGCGCGTGCAGCGCCGTGGCGGCTCAAAAAGATCGCGCAGGCGCTGCATGTTCCAGATTTACTGCGTATTGCGAAGTTACTTCGGCTTGACGACTTCGATCTGCTTGCCCGACGAACCGACCACGTCGTTCTTCCAGCGCGCGGTCCAATCGGCTTTCTTCGCCATGACCTGATTCCAGTCCACCGGAATCAGCTTCACGCCCGCGATGGCCTGCTTGACCGTTTCGCCGTTCTTGCCGGCGAGCGGCACGTCGGTGCGGCCAGGAATGCCGAAGATGTCCGGCACTTTCGCTTGCACTTCCGTCGACATCAGATAGTCGATCAGCTTCTTGCCTTGCGCCTGGTTCGGACCGTTCTTGATCAGACCGATCGCGTAAGGCAACTGGAACGTGGTCGGCTGGCCGCCCGGCGCCGCCGCGAGAAACACCGGCTTGAGCGACAAGCCGCCGTTGGCCGCGTCGTCGAGATCCATTTGCAGATCGCCGTTCGCGAACGCGATTTCGTTACGCGAGAGCAGCACGTCCAGATAGCCCGTGCCCTTGGTGTGGAACTTGGCGCTTTGCTCGAGCTTCTTCAGATACTCGAACGCCTTGTCCTCGCCCATCAGCGACGACGTCAGGATGATCACGGCCATGCCGTCGCCGGCCGTCGCCGGATTCGAGTACGCGATCTTGCCGCTGTAGTCGGGATGCAGCAGATCGGCGAAAGTCTTCGGCGCGTTTTTCGTGACTTCAGGATTGATCGCGAACGAGAAGTAGTTGTTCACGAAGGTCGCCCACGCGCCATTGGATGCCTTCGCGATCGCCGGGACGTTCTTGTAGTTCGCGCTCTGATAAGCCTGCAGCAGACCGTTCTGGTCCGCTTGCTGGATGAACGGCGGCAAGGTCACGAGCACGTCGGCCTTCGGCTGATCTTTCTCGATGGTCGCGCGGTTCACCACTTCCCCGCTGCCCGCGGTGACGATGTTCACCTTCACGCCTTCCTTCTTTTCGAAGGCCGGCAGTACGTCCTTGTAGAGATTTTCGAGGCCGTCGGCGGTGTAGAGCACGACGGCGTCGGCCGCGTGCGCCTGTATCGCCGCGCCGCCGAACAACGTGGCGGCCAGCAGCGCCGGCAACAGCTTGCGTGCGAGGCCCGTGGCTTGAGAGGAATTGGTCTTTGTCATGTCGCTTCTCCGAAAGGCTTAAAACCAGACGGCCGGGAAAACCCGATACCTGTTGTGATTGAACGGCGCGTGGGCCGCGCCGTTTGCGCTTTTATCTGTTGCTTGCGTGCTGCTTGCATGTCCGCTGCGTGCTGCTCGCTTGCTGGTTGCTTGCTGTTAGCGTAACCGTTGCGTGCGTGTTGATTGCTCGTTTGCCTGCATGTTGCCCGCCGCCGGCGCCGCTGTCCCGTGTGGATTGCAGATTGCCGACAACCCGAACGCGTGATGTTTGCCCCGGCATACAGCTTCTTACGACCTTCGCGCTGCCTGCCGCGCCTGCATGGGCACGGCAAGGATCACAGGTTTCGATGACAACGCCATGACCATTCTGTCGAATTCCAAAAAACGACACAATTCGCCAATAATAGCCAAGCTGCAACGAAGTGCCAGGAGAACATGCCGGGAATTCCGACGTTGCCGCCGGATGCGTGGCGGGTATCAGCGAACGAATTGCGCGGACGCGTGACCGGGCGGTTGTGTGGGCGTGTTGCATGCGCCTTTTTGCAACCGCCGCGCGTCGTACGGCGCGGCGGCCTGGGCATCTGCCTGCTTGCGCGCGTCGCTCAGGCAATCACGATTTCCGGACCATGATCGGTGATGGCCTTGCCGAGCGAGCGCTCGGGCGCCAGCTCGGTCACGAGATAGCGCGCCGATTCGATACCGTTGATGCGCACAGGCGTCACGCGGCCGAACTTCGAATGATCGGCGACGACCACGACCGTGTCGGCGGCGGCGATCATGCGGCTGCGCACCTCGGCGGCCATGCGGCTGTAGTCGGTCAGATAGCCGTCGGGCGAGATGCCGCCCGCGCCGATGAAGGCGAAGTCCGCGTGATATTGCGTGAGCTGGTGCACGGTATCGAGCCCGAAGGTTGCGTCTTCGATGTCGGAAAGCTCGCCGCCGAGCAGCGTGACGCGATTGTCATTGCGCCGGCCGAGCAAGAGCGCGATGCGCCAGTCGTTGGTATAGACCGACAGGCGGTGGCGGTCGAGCAAGGCTCGCGCGACGGCCTGCGTGGTGCTGCCGGAGTCGACGATCAACGACGCGCCGTCCGGAACGAACTGCGCCGCGCGCTCGCCGATCGCACGCTTCGCGCCCGCATTCGCGGCTTCACGGGTGTCGAGGTCGGGCTCGCGCCGGTCGCTCGATAGCGCGCCGCCATGCGTGGTGACGAGCAGGCCGCGCCCGGCCAGCGCGTTAAGGTCGCGGCGGATCGTCTCGCGCGACACGTTCAATTCGCGCACCAGTTCGGCGACCGAAAGCGCGCCGGTTTTGGCGACTTGCGCCAGGATGTATTGATGACGTTGTTCTGCCAGCATTCAGGACGGTTCCTTCGTCTTCCCGCGAGAGGCGTATCGCGCGGGGTGCTTCTTTGTCAAATGCCCTTAAAATAAGGGCTTTTCGTATCAGTAGTCGGTCGTCTGCAGGTTGCTGAGTTCAAGACGTTAGCGTAGCTTTTTTCACTCGCCAGCCGAAAACCTGCGCCGACCATGAGGTTCGATGCCAAGGCCGCGGAACAGCTAAAACGACGGCCGGACGCCTCGGCAAAAGCTGGGCGAGTGGCAAGACATTCGCACGCGCCACGACGCTGGCGACGCCCCCGTTCCTGCTCGCAAGGCACCAAATCAGCCTGTGACAGCTTCGCCGCCGGAATCATACACGGAGCGGAAACTGTGCGAGGACTTCGTCACGGGCCACATCGCCCGCAGGGCCCTTGCTCCTCGTGCTGCCGACATGACCAGCCCAAGCAGATCCCATTGCGATAAAACCTGTATGGATGTACAGTATCCCACACGGAACCGCCGCTATTGCGCAGGCTGCCACAGCTGATGCATGCATCAGCCGATGGCTTGCAAAAAGTGGCAGCAATGACAGGCAGGCAGGGGGAATCGTGAGAAAACTTGGACTTGCGTTACTGACCGCGACGTTCGCGCCGATGGCTTTCGGGGCCGGCACCTATTCGGAGGTGTGGAATCCGCCTGAGGCGCGCGCGACTGCCCCGCACCGGGTGGCTACCGCACACAGGCTCGCAGTACGACGCCATGTGGCCTTGCACGCGAAAAAGGTGCGTTCGCCGCGCGCGCTGGCAACTGCTCCACGGCTCGTGGCGAAGCAAGGTATTGCGCAAAAGACCTTGCGCAACGAAGAACCGGACATGTCCGAGATTCCGCGGCAAACCACGCCGGAAGGCAACGTGCTTCGCGTGAGAGGCCACGCGGCATCCGCTCACGTCGTGCGCTAATGCAATCGCAGAAGTAACGCGGCCATGACGTATGGAGTCACGCCATCGTTGAGCAAAACAACGGCGACTTCCGGTTTCCTGCGGAATTTGTTGCTGCGCGGCTTGGCCCATACAGACAACCAGCCGTCGCTGCTCAATCCCGAGCGACTCCAGTACCTCGAACCGCCGCTTCGCGGGGCGTGGCAGCGAGCGGCGCGTTCTCGAGATCGGCCGTCTCCACCACGACGCGCTGAAGCGCCCTGAACGGCGCGAGACACGCCTCGTCCGCGACACTCGACGTAATAAGCCGCCAGTCGCGCTCGAGCGGAGTCCAATGCTGCTGCCGCGAGCGGCCAAGCTTGTCGGCGTCCGCCAGCACGATGACCTGCGCCGCGCGCCGGATGATGCAGTCCTTCAGATACGCCTGCTGCGCGCTGGCCTCGCAAAGCCCGAAACCGGCAACCACGCCGTCGGCGCCCAGGAACGCCTTGTCCACGCTCAAACGGCTCAGCGAAAGTTCGGCGAGCGGCCCGAGCGTGCTCATGCTCGAGTTGCGCAGATCGCCGCCGATCAGCGTCAGATGCACGCCCGGTGCATTGGCAAGCGTCATGACGGCAAGCAGGTTGTTGGTAACCACATGAAGATCAGCACGCGAGCCAAGATGCCGCGCGAGCGCTGCACAGGTGGTGCCGCCGTCAAGCAATACCGTATCGCCGTCGTGCACGTGCGCGGCGGCCGCACGCGCAATGGCTTCCTTCTGATCGCGCTGCGTCGCCTTGCGCTCCTCGAGCGATGCCTCCGGTTCATGCGAGCCGATAAGCGCCGTCGCGCCGCCATACGTGCGTACTAGCCGCCGCTGATTGGCGAGCGTCGTCAGGTCACGCCGGACGGTTGCCTCGGACACGCCGAGCGCGGCGCTCAGTTGCTCTACGTTGGCGTCGCCGGTCAGGACGAGTTCGAGAATCGCGCGATGGCGCTCGGACGCTTTCATGGGTGTGATTCTGCTGTAACAAGGCTGCCGATGTTACACCACGGTTCGCACGCGATCTTCGGCGTTAATTGCGCGGGTTCAGCCGCGCCGCGTCGCGAGTTCCGCGCCCTGGCGCAGTGCTTCGAGCAGGCTGCGCTCGTCGGCAATGCCCTTGCCCGCGATGTCGAATGCGGTGCCATGATCGACCGAGGTACGGATGACTTCGAGACCCACCGTCACGTTCACGCCGGCTTCGAGACCCAGCACCTTCACCGGGCCATGTCCCTGGTCGTGATACATCGCGACGACGAGATCGAAGTCGCCCCGGCCCGCGCGGAAGAACAGCGTATCCGCGGGTAGCGGGCCGGTCACGTCCAGGCCGCGCTCCTGCAACACTTTCACTGCCGGAACAATCTTCTCTTCTTCCTCGCCGTAACCGAACAGGCCGTTCTCGCCCGCGTGTGGATTGATGCCGCACACACCGATACGCGGCTTTGCAATGCCGGCCTTGACCAGTGTCGCGTTGCCGCGCTCGATCGTGCGTTGCACGAGGCCCGGCTCGATCTTGCGGATCGCGTCGATGATGCCGATGTGCGTCGTCACGTGGATCACGCGCAGTTGCGGCGCTACCAGCATCATCGACACTTCATCGACGCCCGTCAGGTACGCAAGCATTTCAGTGTGGCCGGGAAACTTGTGGCCGCCCGCGTGCAGCGCTTCCTTGTTTAACGGCGCCGTGCAGATCGCGTCGATCTGCTTCGCCTCCGCGAGTTCAACCGCGCGCGCGATGAACCGGTAGGCGGCGTCGCCCGCGACTGCCGACAACTGGCCGAACGGCAGATCGTCGGGAATCAGATCGAGGTCGATGCAGTCAATCGTGCCCGGCTCATAGCGCGCTTCGGCCGCCTCCTTGATACGGCGGATCTTCGCTGTGCCGCCAACGATCTGAGTCGCGCGTTCGAGCCGGCGCGCATCGCCGATCACGAGCGGACGGCACTGCTTGTAAACGATGTCGTGCGCAAGGCTCTTGACGACGATCTCCGGGCCGACGCCCGCTGCGTCGCCCATTGTGATGCCGATTACGGGAAGGTAGTTGCTCATGGTGTTTTGCCTGGTCCTTGATGTCTGTGCTGTCCTGCCAGTCCTGCCTGCCTGATTACGCCAACGCGGCGATCAGGCCGAGTCGTGTAATCCGGTTCCGGCGGCTGCCGGTGCTGCCGGTGCTGCGGGCGCTACCGGTGCTGCCGGCGCTTCGTGCAGATAGCGCCAGGCGGCGAACAGCGCATGATCGGTGCCGAAGGCGCCCGCCTTCGTGACGATACGCAAATGCGGCCGCAAAGCGCACGTTGCGACGGGCTTGCCGACTGCCACACCCGCTTCGATCTCCGCGATCAGTTCGATACTGCCGATGCCGGCCGCGCTCAGCATCGCTCGCGCCGTCTCGCCGCCCGTGGCGATCAGGCCGCCGAGCGCCGCAAAGTACGGCTTGACGAGCGCAGCAAGGGCCGCGGACAGCAACGCGCCTTCCGCAGGATCGAACGCATCGTCGCGGCCTATGCGCAGCAGGAGATCGGCGCGCGTATCGAGCGCCTCGCCAATGCGCGTCTGCCATGCCGCCCAGTCCGCGTGACGTTCGCCGTCACGCAGCACGCCGGGCGGCACCGTCAGTTCCGCCATGCCGGCGCGATCGCGCAGCATCGCGCACTGCCGCTCCGATACCGCCGACAGGCTGCCTACCAGCACCAGCACCGGCGAATGGTCTTGCTGCTTCTGCTGTTTCTGCTGTTCCTCTCGCTGCCGTTCGGAAGCGCTTGTGGTCTCTTCTGCCGCTCGCGCGCCGAACAAGCCTTCAAGGCTCGCGATCTCGCGAGCAAGGCCACCCGAGCCGACCCAGAACAACGCCTGATCCATTTGGGTGGTGGCCTGCGCGAGCGTCAGCAGGTCTTCGCTGGTCTCTGCGTCGACGATCAGCGCCTGCGTGCCGCTCGCCGCCACCGCCGCGATCCGCGCCGTGAGCGCCTGACCGCCTTCGCGCAACGCATCCACGTTCAGTTGCGCCGTCGACAGACCGACCTCCGCCAGCATCGCATGCAGGTCAGCGGCGCGGCCGGCGTTTTCAAGCTTCCAGGTATCGGTGCCTTCCAGCGGCTTGCCGTGCACCAACACACGACCGCCGCGCAATGTCCGGCCGGTCGCCGGGAATGCCGGCGCAACGATCGCCAGACCCGCGAGCGATTGCAGCGCGGCGACTTCCGCGGCCCAATTGCCGCGCAGCGTCGAGTCGATCTTCTTGTACAGACGCCGGCCCGGTACGCGCAACGCCTGCCACGCCGCCGCAGTGCGCCGCGCGGCCTCGGCGGCCGTCAGCCGGCGCGTGTCGGTATCGGCGGCGATCACGTCGGCCGCATGGGCGTCGAGCGCTTGCGCCGACGCCTCGAGCGCGACGACCGTGCGATAGCCCGCGCTCGCGAAACCGATCGCGCAATCCGCCGCGCCGGACAGATCGTCGGCGATGATCAGCATGCTCATCGCGCCAGCTCCCTCGATTCGCGCCGTACCTGCACGCGTTTTGCGACGGCGGCAGTCAGGATCGGCGACAGGATCGCGGTCACCACCACGCAGGCGGCCACCAGCAGCGTCGCGCTTTTCGCTGCTTCCGCGTAGACCGGGTTGGCCGCGGCGATCAGCGCGGGCACGGCGGCCGCGTTGCCTGCCGTATTCGCCGCGGCGGTGCCCGCGACTCCGGTGCCGCCCGTCAGACGGTCGGCGAGATAGAGCGGAATGCCGGTAACGATCACGACGGCGATGCCAAGACCAATGCCGAGGACGCCGGCCTGCCATACCTTATGCAGGTCCAGACTGGCCCCGAGCGCCAGCGCGAAAAAAGGAATCATGACCGGGACGGCTTTGCCGAGAAACGCCCGCATTTCGCGGTCGAGATTGCCGAGCAGCATGCCGAAAACAAGCGGCAATATGCTGCCGACGAGCGTGGGCCACGGAAACGCGGACAGGCCGGCGACGCCCAGCGTGACCATCGTCAGGAACGGTCCCGATTCGAGCGACATGATGGTGTACGCGCCGACATCTTCAGAACGGCCGTACTGGCCCATCAACGCCATGTAGAGCCCGCCGTTGGTGTCGTTCATCGCCGCGACCACGGCAAGAGTCGACAGGCCGGCGAACAGCCCGGACGAAATCGGCTGTTCACCGAGGAAATGTCCCATCACGACGCCCACGACGATTGCCGCGCCGACCTTGGTGACAAACAGCGCCCCGCCCTTTTTGAGCAGATAGGGGGTCGCTTTGACATCGATGCTCGCGCCCATGCAGACGTAGAACACCGCGAGAATCGGCAGCGCGCCAGTGAAAAGCGCATTCGTGAACGAGCCGAAAAACTTCGGCATGCCCGGCAGAAAGGTCGCGACGAGCGCGCCTAACAGCAGGGGGACGATCATCATGCCGCCGGGTACGCGTTCGATGCCGCGCTTGATGTTTATTTGGGCCATGCCAGTCTCCGCTCTGATTGGGTTTTGATCGGATCAGTCACTTTTTTGATTGAAACGATCATATCCAAGTGTACTGCGGTCGGCAGACTTGCGCAAATCGCTCATTTTTATGATCGAAGTGATCAAAACGGCAGAGTGGGAATTAGGGAGTCTGGGCGGCGGCGTGTCGCTAATCATGCGCGGCACGCATTCGAACGCGAGCAAGCCGCCAGCAAAGCGCAGGCGCGCATGCTCCGCGTAGGGTCGACACGCGGGAGGCAGCGTGGACTAGCTATGGACGTGCGGGGGCATGAGCTTCGGTTACCGGGAAGGGCGATAACCTGCGGACGCGGCGACAGGCGACACTTACCGCCGCGTCCGCGAATGCTTCTTCCGGCGCGGGCAGCGCGACTGCGAACCCGCCCGCACCGTCAATGAACGTGCTAGGCGGCAAACGCCGTGCGCAGCGCCTCCAGAAAGCGCACGTAAGCGGTCGCACCGGGGTCCGCATGGCCGATGCTCCGTTCCCGCACCCAGGCGGCACGGCCTTTTCGCGACTGCATCGAGGCCGTGGCGGCGACTTGCGCCTGCGCCGTCGCGATCATCGCGTCGAGCAGTTCGACGGCGCTGCCTTCCGATGCCTCCAAGGTGTCGAGGCTCGGAACAAGCGCATCGAGCACGGTCTTGTCGCCGACCTGACTCTTGCCGCGCTCGACGATGCGAGCCGCCACCGCGCGCCCGATCGTCAGCGCGTCGGCGCGCCCGGCGCTCTGTACCCCGGCCGTCGCCTTGGCAGCAGCAAGCAGACCGCCGCCCACGAGCGCCGCGAACGTTGACGGGTTGGCGGTCGAGAACGCCTTGCCGGCAGCCAGCAGCAGTTCCGAAACCGATGCTTCGTCGGGCAGTGCGGAAAGCGCCTTCACCACCGCTGCCGATCCTGCGCGTACCGTGATGCCGAGATCGCCGTCGCCCAATGCCGCGTCGAGTTCGCGCAGTTCGTCGGCGTGGGCCGGCAGCGCATTCAGTGCGCGCGTCAAAACCTCACGCATTTCCTTGCTGGATACAGTCATTGCCGGACCTCTTCAGGATGCCGTGCCGTCGCGGAAGAACGGCGAATTCGCCGGCGCTTCGAGCAGCGCCTGAAGCTCGTCGTCGAGCAGCATCACCGTAATGGATGCGCCCGCCATCTCGAGGCTCGTCACGTATTCGCCGACATAGGAGCGCACCACCTTCAGGCCGCGATCCGCGATCAGGCGCGCCGAACGTCGATAGAGCAGATACAGCTCTTCTAATGGCGTCGCGCCGAGGCCGTTGACGAGCAATGCCACGCGTGAGCCTTTCTCCGCGTCGAGGTCGTCGAGAATTTCGCGCGTGATGCGCTCTGCAATGGCATCCGCGGATTCGAGCTTGCCGCGGTGCGTGCCGGGCTCGCCATGAATACCGATACCGATCTCCATCTCGCCTTCAGGCAGCGTGAAGGTCGGCTTGCCGGCGGCGGGCAGGATCGTCGGCGACAGGCCGACGCCCATGGTGCGGCAACTGGCGTTCGCCTTGCCGCAGATGCGCGCCACGTCGTCGAGCGAATCGCCGCGCTCCGCTGCCGCTCCCGCGCATTTGAACGCGAACAGCATGCCCGCCACGCCGCGGCGGTCCGCGGCGCGTTCTTTCGGTGCGGAAGCGACGTCGTCGGTCAGCACCACTGTTTGAATTTCGATGCCCTCCGGCTCGGCGAGATCGGCGGCGAGATCGAAGTTCAGCACGTCGCCGCCGTAGTTTCCATAGACGTAGAGCACGCCGGCGCCGCCGTTCACGGCCTTGGTCGCCTCCAGAATCTGCTCGGCGGACGGCGACGAGAACACGTTGCCCACCGCGACGCCGCTGCACAAACCCTCGCCCACGTAGCCGAGAAAGCCGGGCAGATGACCCGAACCGCCGCCCGTCACGATGCCCACGCGCCCCTCTTTCGGCGCGTCCTTGCGGACCAGCGCCCGCTTGTCGGCCGTTGCGCTTTTGATCCACGCCGGATGGGCGGCAAGCAGCCCTTCGATAATCTCGTCGACGAAGACATCCGGTTCATTGATGATTTTCTTCACGTGCTGCTCCTCCGGTTTTGGGGTGCTTTCACAGATGCAATAAGGCGCTTACTGCTTGCGCCGCTGACTGAGCGCATCCAGCAGGACCGCCGCGAAGATGACGCCGCCCTGTATGAACTGCGTCCAGAACGGATTGACGCCGAGCAGCGACAATCCCACATTGATCACGCCGATCAGCACGACGCCGATAAACGTTCCGACGATCGACCCGCGCCCGCCGGCAAGCGACGTCCCGCCAATCACGACCGCCGCGATGACCTGCAACTCCAGCCCGTTGGCCGCGGAAGGCAGCGCGGAATTGAGCCGCCCCGCCAGCACGATCCCGGCAATCGCGGCCGTCACGCCGGCCAGCATGTAAGTGAGGAACACGACGCGATGCACGGGGATGCCCGCAAGACGCGCGGCTTCCTGATTGCCACCCACTGCGAACACCTGATGGCCGAACGTCGTCTTGCGCAACAACACATGGCCGATGGCGAAGATCACCAGCATGACGATCATCGGCATGGGCAGGCCCGCGACCGTCTTCGCGCCGAACGCGGTGAAGGCATTCGGGAAATCGAATTTGGTGCGGCCGTCCGAAATGGCGAGCGTGAGGCCGCGCGCCATCGCCATCATCGCGAGCGTGACGATGAAGGGCACGAGCCGCAGCCACGCCACCGCGAGGCCGTTCAACGCTCCCGCGGCTGCGCCGACCGCGAGCGCCACGCATAGCCCCGCAATGCCGAGGCCGACCGCGCCCGGCGTGGACCCCGCCATCACAGTCGCGGCGACCATGCCGGTCAACGCGACGAGCGAGCCGACCGAAAGATCGATCCCCGACGTGATGATCACGAAGGTCCCGCCCACCGCCGCTATGCCGACCACCGACACCTGCACCATGATGTTGGTCAGCGTGCTGGTCGTCAGAAACTCGGGCGATGCAATCGACAACGCGATGCAGATCAGCACGAGCGCCGCGAACAGTGGCCCGATTCCGCTCCTCAGTTGGCGAATCACGCGGCGCGACAGCGCCTCCGTATCCGCGCGGTTGGCTGCCGTGGAGGTCATGCGCCTGCTCCTGTTGTCGCCCATTGAATGACAGCTTCGGAATGCGCGTTGTCGCGCGCAATTTCAGTCACGATGCTGCCGCGATACATCACGAGCACGCGATCCGACATGCCGAGCAGTTCCGGCAATTCGGAACTCACCATGACGACCGCAGCGCCCGCGCGCGCCATCGACACCATATGCGCGTAGATTTCCGTCTTCGCCCCTACGTCGATGCCCCGCGTCGGCTCGTCGAGCATGATCACGGCGGGTTCCGTGGCGGTAGCGCGCCCGAGAATCACCTTCTGCTGGTTGCCCCCGGACAGCGTGCCCGTGACCTGCAGGACCGACGACGAACGCACGTTAAAGCGCGTGCTGGCGTCGCGTGCCAGTTTCCGCTTTCTGGCGCGGCTGACGAATCCGCCCGTGGCGAGCGCCTTCAGACTGGACAGCGCGATGTTTTCCTCGATGCTGGCATCGAGCACGAGCCCCTCTAGCTTGCGATCCTCGGACGTATAGACGAGGCCATGACGCACGCCTTCGGTCGGCGAATGATTCGAGATCTTCCTGCCCTTGACGCGTATCTCGCCGGCCGTCGCAGGCAGCGCGCCGAAGATCGTTTTCAGCAGTTCGGTGCGCCCCGCGCCCGCGATTCCCGCTATGCCGACAATCTCGCCCGCGCGCACCTTGAAGCTCGCATTGCGCAGCAGCGGCGCACTGGCGAGATCACGCACCTCGAGCACGACATCGCCGTAATCGCGCGGCTCCCACGGATAGAACGACTCGAGATTGCGCGCGACCATCGCCTGCACGAGTTCGGCTTCGGTCCATTGCGACATGGGACGCGCGCCGACAGTCGCGCCGTCGCGCATCACGACCGCCGAATCGGCCAGCTCGAACACCTCTTCGAGATGATGCGAAATGAAGATGATGCCCATGCCCGCCGCTCGCAGCCTGCGCACCACTGCGTACAGATTGACGATGTCCTGGCTTTGCAGCGCGGCGGTCGGTTCGTCCATCACGAGGATGCGCGCATCGCGCGTAATGGCTTTCGCGACTTCGACCAGTTGGCGCTTGTTGAGCGGCAAATCGCCGAGGCGCATCCACGGCGGCACATCGTCGAGGCCCACGCGCGCGAGCGCCGCCCGCGCGAGCCGATTGGCTTCGCGCTGCATGAGGAAACCTTTGCGCGCCGGCATGCGGCCGAGAAACAGGTTTTCCGCCACCGTCATGTCGTTGATCAGCGAGAGTTCCTGATAGATCACGGCGACGCCTGCGTCGATGGCCGCATGAGTGCCGCGCGCCAGCGGCACGCCGTCTATTTCGATCGTGCCTTCGTCGGGCTCATACGCGCCCGACAGCGTTTTGACGAGTGACGACTTGCCCGCGCCGTTTTCGCCGACGATCGCCATCACATGCCCGGCCTGCAATTCGAGACTCACGCCGCGTAACGCCTTCACGCCCGGAAAACTTTTGACGATGCCCTGCATGCGCAGCAGCGGCACAGGTGTCTCGACGGGCACGCGCTCCCGTTCTTCGGCTTGCACTGTCATGTCGCCTCATTCCGTTTGCGGGCTGCGCGCACCGTCCGCTGCAACGCAGCCCGCGACCCGTCTTACTGTTTGACTTCCTCGGACCACAGCCCATATTTCTTCGTCGCATCCGAATCGATATTGGACTTGTCGATCAGCAGGGTCGGCCACGCATAGTTCGCCGGCACGTCCTTTTTCGCGGTGTAATCCGCGACGAATTGCAGCGACTTGGCGGCCATCTGAATCGGGTTCTGCGAAATGGTCGCGTCCTGCTTGCCCGCGCGAATCGCCGACAGTGCCTGCGCCGTGCCGTCCGCGCCGATCACGAGAATGTGCTGCTTGTCGTCGAGCGGCTTGTAGCGGCCCGCATTGTCGATGGCCTTTTCCGCGCCGACGGTGTTGTCGTCGTTAGCACCGAACACCGCGTCGATCTGAGGATACTTCTGCAGGATATTGGTCATCGCGTTGAGCGACTTCTCCTGATCGAATGCGCCTTCCTGACGCGCGACCACCTTGATGTCGGGATACTTGGCGATCTCGTCGCTAAAGCCCTTCTCGCGATCGGTGGCGGCCGTCGTGCCGACGAGCCCGATCAGGTCGACCACGTTGCCTTTCGCCGAGCCGTAACGCTTCGTCAACTGGTCGGCGATCCATTTGGCGGCCGTCTGCCCTAGCGCAACGTTATCGGATGCAACAAAAGACGTGACCTTGCCGCCATCCGAACCACGATCCAGCGTGAACACCGGAATGTTCATCGCATTGGCTTTTTCGACAGCGGGAATGATGGCCTTCGAATCGATCGGATTGAGTACCAGTGCTGTCACGCCCTGGCTCAGAAGATTGATGGCGTCGTTGACCTGCTGCTGCGCGTCGCCGTTCGCATTGGTCTGCACGAGATCGAAGCCTTGCTCCTTGGCGCCCTTCTCCACGCCCGCCTTGAGGCCGACAAAGAACGCATTGTTGAGCGTAGAGACCGAGAAGCCGATCTTCGTCTTGCCGCCCGCTGCGTTCGCCACGGGCGCGCTCGCCGGCGCACTCGCGGCTTCACTCGCGCTGCCGGTCGAGCTGCTGCTGGTCGAACTGTTGTCGCTTTTCGAACACCCGGCAAGCGCGGCTGCCGCACACAGCAACACCGCGCAGGTCGATTTACCCAATACGTCCCATCCGTCGAATCTTGCTGAACTCCAGGCCATAGCTGTCTCCGTTGTAGGATTTCTTCACTGCGATGCGAACGACCACTTCCTTCAAGCAAGCGTGCTAACGCTCGGCTTCCTTGCGCCTGCCATACGTCTTGAACTTTTCGAGCACCTCGTCCATCTGCTCACCCGACAGAAGCGGCGGCGCTCCCAGTTGACAGGCGAGCAGATACTGCCTTGCCAGCACTTCCACTTCGTGCGCGAGCCAGACGGCGCGCGCCAGATCGACACCCAGCGCGACCACGCCATGATGCGCAAGCAGGCACGCGCGCCGGTCCTGCAACGCCGTGAGCGCATGGTCCGAAAGCAACTGTGTGCCGAACAGCGCGTACGGCGCGCAGCGAATCGAATCGCCGCCTGCTGCCGCCACCATGTAATGCAGCGCCGGAATGTCGCGTCCATGAATTGCCATCGCCGTGGCCGCGATCGAATGCGTATGCACGACCGCATGCATCTCCTGCCGCGCGCGAAGAATGTCGCGATGAATGCGCCATTCGGACGACGGACGCTTTTCGCGCAGCACGTCCGCGTCGTCGGCCACGTCGAGCGATAGCCACACGATGCTGTCTTCGCGCAGCTCGCGCGCCGGCACGCCGCTCGGTGTGATCAGAAAACCATCGCCGAGGCGCGCGCTCACGTTTCCCGAGGTGCCCTGGTTGATGCCGAGCCGTTCCATCTCGAGCGAGGTCTCGACAATGTCCCGGCGCAACGCGCGCTCTGTTGCCGCACTCATGCCGCGTTCCCTGCCGCCGGAAAGAGACTGCCGAGCGATCGTTCGAACGGCGCCCTCACGATGCCGCGTTCAGTAATGAAACCCGTGACGAGTTCTTGCGGCGTGACATCGAATGCGGGATTGCGGACCTTGATGCCCGGCGCCGCCGTGCGTTGTCCCGCGATATGCGTGACCTCTTCGTCGCAACGCTCCTCGATTTCGATCTGCGCGCCGCTCGGCGTGCGAAAGTCCAGCGTCGACGACGGGCACGCCACGTAGAACGGTATGCCGTAGTGCTTCGCTGCAATGGCAACCCCGAGCGTGCCGATCTTGTTGGCAAAGTCGCCGTTGGCCGCCACGCGGTCGGTGCCGACGATCACCAGATCGACGAGTCCCTGCGACATGATCGAAGCGGCCGCGCTGTCCATGATCAGCGTCACGTCGACGCCCGCCTGCTGCAATTCGAACGCGGTGAGACGCGCGCCTTGCAGCAGCGGCCGCGTTTCGTCCGCGAATACCTTGAAGGTCACGCCTTCGCGATGCGCTGCATAAATCGGCGCGGTTGCAGTGCCGAGGCCAGTCGTGGCAAGCGCCCCCGCGTTGCAATGTGTGAGCACGCCGCTGCCCTGTCCGATGAGCGGCATGCCATGACGGCCGATGCCTTCGCACAGCGCCTGGTCTTCCGCATGGATCTGCTTCGCCTCGTCGACGAGCGCATCGTAAAGCGCAGCGGTATCGCTTGCGCCGCACGTGAGCGCACGTTGCAGCATGCGTCTGAGGCTCCAGCTCAGATTGACGGCAGTGGGACGCGCGGTGTCGAGCCAGCGTGCGCGCCGTTCGAGTTCCGCCCGAAACTGCGCGAGCGGCAATGCGCGGGCATCCTGAACGGCGACGCACAGTCCATACGCCGCCGCGACGCCGATGGCCGGCGCGCCGCGCACCCGCAATTCGTGAATGGCTCGCCATACCGCGGCTGCATCGGCGACATGCTCCACGACGATCTCATGCGGCAGGCGAGTCTGATCGAGCAGCAGAAGATCGCCGTCGCGCCATTCGATCGTAGGGGCCAGCGCGGGGAACAGGGACTGCGCAACCATGAAAGCTCCGTGTGCGTTAAACGTGTACAGGCGTCTCGCGGCGAATCTCGCGCGCGAGCATGGCGACCTGCTCGATGTCGGTGAGCGTCTCGCGTTCGACGAGCAAGGCTTCGGCGCAGCGCAGGCAACGCACTTCGATTCGCGCCCGCGCCTGCGCATCCGGTATGCGCGTGATGTCGGCGACCTTCGCCATGCCGACGATGCGGCGGATCATCTTGCAGCCGGCAAAACCGAGCGTATCGGCAAGCAGGCGGCGCATGAAATGCGCGCAATAGCCTTCGAGCGCGCGTGTCTGCCCCTGTCCGCCGATAAAGCGGCGCTCGCTGCGGCTTTCGTGATCGCGCCACAGCGCAACGAACTGCTCGCTAAAGCCGTTCCATATGCCGATCACCTGAGCCAGCAGCCATTCCTCGTAAGCCGCCGGGTCGCCTCCGTCAGCACGGCCATGCCAGTCGCGCGAGAAATAGGCCAGAAGGAGATTGGCCAGCACCGCGCCGATGTCGAAACCCATCGGCCCGTAGAAAGCGAACTCCGGATCGATCACGAACGTCTCGTCCTCGTTGACCATGATCGAGCCGGTATGCAGATCGCCGTGCAGCAAGGTCTCCGCGCGATTCATGAATGCCCACTTCATGTCGCCCGCGGCAATGCGCAACGCTTCGTTCGTTCTCAAACGTTCAAGCGCGGATAGCGGCAAGGCCGGGCTATAAATATTCGACGGATGATCTTCGAAAGGAAACGTGAACACCAGATCTTCAGTGATCCTGCACAGTTCGACATTGACGGCTGCGCTCACCGCCTGCTTTTTGATGTCGGGCGCAAGGAACAGATCCGAGCCATGAAAGAGCGTCTGCGCGAGATAGGTGGACAGATGCGCCGCGAGCTTCGGATAGGTCATGCCGCTCATCAGCCCTTGCCGCAAAATGCAATGCGACGCGAGCCGCTGCATGACCATCAGAAAACGCTGGCTGTCGGCGTGATACACCTTGGGCACATGCTGCGGGCAAAGCGCGCCGAAGCGGCGCAGGGCCGCAACTTCGTGCTCCATGCGCTGACACGACAGCGGCCACGTCTTGCCGACCAGCCGCAAAAAGGGTGGAGCCTGCTTGACCACGACGCTGCGCTGCGGCGTCTTCGCATTCGTCACGAAGTACACATAATTCAGATTGCCGTCGCCGACTTCGGCGACGTCCAGATCGTCCGGCTCGCCGAGCAGCGCGCGCACCTTGGGGATGGCGCCGAGATACGCTGCGAGCTCGCTTGCGGTAAAGGCTTCAAACTCCATCGGTGCCTCCTCCGATGTTGCTTCCGGCGCTCATCGACCAAAGACGTCTTTAGCGACGCTTGCGCACCAGGTCGAACTTGAAGATGCTCGTGTTGTAGTAGTCGTTGCTATAGCAAAGCGGCTCGCCGCTCTGATCGAAATCCACTTCGTCCAGCAGCAGAAACATGCCGAAACCATCGCCCAACTCGGGCAGATCGCGCGGCGTGAGAATGGTGGGCTGTATCGACGTGTGCGTATGCGACAAACGCCGGCCAGTCCGCGCAAACATGCCGAATAGCGATTCGCCCAACTCACCCTGCGCCTCATCGAAAAGCGTCTTCGGAATCGTGTCGATGCAATAAGCGGCAATTGCATCGTCGGCGCGGCGCACCCGTTCGATGCGGATGCAACTGTCGCCCGGCGCGATTCCAAGCTTCTCGGCAAGACTCTCCGATGCGGCAATGCTGTCCATCTGAATACGGCTCGTGGAAGGTACGGCGCCCACGCTCCTGATCATGTCAGTTACAGACATCAGATCATCGAGGCCGCCTTGCAGCTTCAACGAAATTTGTCTGATGAAGGTGCCGCGCCCCTGAATCCGTGAAAGCAGTCCATGCGAGATCATTTGCGCCACTGCTTCGCGCAAACTCGAACGGCCGACGCCAAGCAGTTCGCAGAGCTCCAGTTCAGTAGGAATCTGGTCACCCGGCTTGAGCTTGCGCTCACGAATCATGGTCAGCAGCGACTCCTGGATCTTGTCGCTCATCGATCGCTCTACGCTCAGGCGCATGTTGTCTCTCGCTCGTCACTGCGCCCAATATACATCAGACATCTGATGTTTTTGTAGGGAGTTTCCCTTGGTTTTTTCTCGCGTCTACCGCCCTTCACGAGCCGCGAATTGCGTCGCACGCGCAGCAAGTCCAGACGCTCATCCTTGTCGATGCACGCTTCTCGCCGCGCTGCGTTGCGCAAAATCGGGCTTGCGCGGCGATGCCTTGCAAAGTGCTAAACGTGCTGTGCCGAGCGCGTTTTTATGGTCGGTGTGTAGAATGAATCGCACAACGCCGCGCTATTACAAACGCCTGAATGGGCGCTGCATTCGCAAGGCAAATTTAAGGAGACGACAATGTGGTTTGTCGGCAAGAGCGAACTGCTCTCTTTGATCGAATGTCATTGCCTCGACGAGGTCATGCCTGCCTTTAGCGACCATCGCACGCTGCGTAAGAACGCCGTGATCTATCGGCCGGACGAATCGAGCGAGCACGTGTACCTGCTCAAGAGCGGCAGCGTAAGGCTCTACCGTCTGACCGAGGACGGCCAGGAAATCACGCTTGCGTTCGTGAAGGCGGGCATGATTTTCGGCGACGGCGACGTGCTCAACGAAGAGAACTATTCCCATCACGCGCAGGCGCTGACGCCAAGCATGGTCTGCTATATCCGCAAGGCCGATTTCAAGGAACTGCTCGCGCGTTACGACGTCATCAATCAGTTCGTGCTGCGCAATCACTATCTGCGCTGGCAGGAAGCACAGCAATTGATCGAGAATCTCTCGCTGCACGATGTCAGAAAGCGGCTCGTCAACATCCTCGTCATGTTCGCCGGCCAGGTCGGTGCGGCCCACGAGCACCCGGAGCACGGCGATACCATCCTGATCGACTTGCCGATCGCACAGGACAAGCTCGCGGAATTCATCGGCACGTCGCGCGAATCCGTCAACCGGCACTTCAGCGACCTGAAGGCGGAAGGCTTCGTCGACATGCACGAGCGCAAGATCGTGCTGACGCCTGCGTTCGTCACGCGCTACATCACAAGAGCGCCCAGCTTTACGGCCGTGCCGGCAAGCGCAAGCCAGGCGCCGCGCGAGTTCAGAGCGCCGCTAATGCGCGCTTGACCGACGCCACGCCGCTCTGCGGACTCGACAGCACCGGCACCGGGAGCGAGCCGAGCGACGGCACGAGGCGCGCCATCGAGACTTGCGCGAGCACGATCACATCCACCTGTCCGGCAAGCTCGATAATCGCGCGCTTGAGGATGTCGTCGTGCTTCGCGGCGTCGCCAGCAAGCAGCGCTTCGAATGCGCCTTGCGCGATGCATTCCGTCACCTCGATCTCAACGCCGCGCTCGACAGCCTTCCTGCGAATGAGGCGCACCGTGGGCTCCAGCGTCGTGGACACGGTAGCGACCACGCCGACCCGCGGTCCCAGCGCGCAGGCCTCGTCAGCCATCGCTTCGTCCACCTTGACGATTGGCGTGCGGATCATGCCGCGCAGCAGATCGGTCGCCTCGCCCACCGATGAGCACGCGTTGAGAATGATGTCCGCGCCGAGCGCTTCCGCATTCGCCATATAGCTATAAAGGCGGCGCGTTACTTCGGGCGTCAGGTGTCCCGCCGAACGCACATCGGCAAGCAGGCTGTCGTCGACGATATTGACGACCCGCGCATCGGCTAATTGCGCGGCGAATTGCGCCTTGAGCGGGTCGACCGTGACTGGGCCGGTATGTATAACGACGATCGTGGTCATGTTCGTGTCCGTTACTTCGTTGAATGATTTTCAGGCGGTGGCGAGTGCCATCACCTTTTCCTGCGATGCTTCCGCCCTGCTCAATTCGCCGCTAATGCAGCCTTCCCGCACCGTCAGAATCCGGTCGCTCACGGCAAGTACTTCGAGAAGATCGGAAGAGATGACGATCACGCCAATGCCCTCGGCCGCGAGCCTCGCAATCAGCGCGTGCACCTCCGCCTTGGCTCCCACGTCGATCCCGCGCGTCGGCTCGTCGACGATCAGCACTTTCGGACTGCGCGCGACCCACTTGGCGATCACGATCTTCTGCTGATTACCGCCGCTCAGGTTGACGACCTTCTGCTCCACGCCCGGCGTCTTGATGCCCAGCATGCGCACGAAATGCTGACAGCTCTCGCGTTCACGTGCATGCCGGACGAACTGGAACGGCGAATAGCGCTCGAGATGCGTGAGGCTGAAATTCTCGCGCACGCTCATGCCGAGCACGAGCCCCTGGGCCTTGCGGTCTTCGGTAACGAAGCCCATGCCGGCTCTGATCGCATCGTGCGGATTGCGGATCTCCACCGGCTTGCCGTCGATCCTGATCGATCCCGTGCATGCCCGCATGCCGAAGATCATTTCCATTATTTCGGTGCGCCCGGAACCGACCAGGCCGGCAATGCCAAGCACTTCGCCGCGATGCAGCGTGAAGCTCACGTCGCGAATGCGGGGCGCCGCCCCTCTGACCGGTTTGAGCGACAGCGCCTGCACTTCGAGCACGGCCTCCACGCTCGCATGAGAATCCGGCTCGCCGTAGAGTTCGCTCAACTCGCGCGCCACCATCATGCGCACGAGCGTCTCGCGGGTCATCTCGGCAATCGGCGCCGTGCCGACCGTGCGTCCGTCGCGCAGCACGGTCACGCGATCCGCGAGTTCGAAGATCTCCTCCAGACGATGCGAGATATACACCACGGCGATGTTCCGTTCGCGCAAGCGCTTGACGATCCCCAGCAGTACGCCCGTTTCGTGATGACTGAGCGACGCTGTCGGCTCGTCCATGATTATGGCCCTGGACTGCGCACACAAAGCCTTGGCGATCTCGATCATCTGCTGCTGTCCGACACTCAGTTCGCTGACGCGCGTGGCGGGATCGATATCCATGTCGATGGTGGCCAGCACCTCGCGCGCCTCGCGATACATGCGCGGACGGTCGATCAGCCCGAGCCGCGTGCGCGGTTCCCTCGCGAGAAAGATGTTCTCGCCGACGGTGAGATTGCCGACGACCGCCAGTTCCTGGTAAATGATGTTCACGCCGAGCGCGCGAGCGTGATGGCTGTCGGCCAGCGTGACTTCCTGCCCTTCGATGAGAATCGTGCCGCCTGCGTCGGGCGCATAGATACCGGTGAGTATCTTCATCAACGTGCTTTTGCCGGCGCCGTTCTCGCCGGCAAGCGCGAGCACTTCGCCCGCGCGGATCTCGAGATTCACGCGATCGAGCGCCTTGACGCCGGGGAAGGTTCTGGAGATGTTGCGCATCTCCAGAAACGGAACGCCTGTCACGGGGCTCATCACTTCGTATAGCTGGTCATGTTGTCCTTCGTGACCACGGTCACGCCCGTGTCGATGTCCTTCGGCTGGCCCTCCTGGCCCTGGATCTGCGCGACGAGATGGTCGACCGCGAGCGAGCCCATCGTCACCGGGCGCTGGACCATGATGCCCTGAATGTAGCCGTCCTTGAGACCTTTGAGCGTGTCCGGAAGATCGTCGAAGGCAAGCACTTCGAGCTTGCCCTTCATCGCGCCGAATTCCCGCGTGTTGAGCACTTTCGCGACCGCCGGCCCGCCGACCTGGCTCACGCCAAAAATGCCCTTAAGGTTCGGATGCGCGCGCAGCGTGGTTTCGACGACCGACACGCCGCGCGCCAGGTCGTCGTCGGTGCCTTGCGTCTCGACCACCTTGATGCCCGGATACTTCGCCAGGCCCTTCTTGATGCCGGCAATGCGTTCGTTCAGATTGACCGCGCCGAGCTGCCCCGTGATGATCGCGACTTCACCCTGACCGTTGAGCGCCTTGCCCATTGTCTCGGCCATGGTGGCGCCCGCCTGTTCGTTGTTCGTGCCGATATACATGGACCGGCCGCTTTTCGGCGAATCCGAATCGTACGTCAGCACCTTGATGCCGCTTTGCTCCGCGCGCTTCATCACGCTCTCGACCGACTTCGGCTCATTGACAGATATCGCAATGCCATCCACGTGCCTTGAAATCAGATCTTCGATGATCTGTACCTGCGTGGAGCCCTGGGTGTTTTGCGGCACCACCCATTGGTATTTCACGCCGGCTTTGTCGGCCGCCGTTTTCGCACCCTTGTTGCAGTCGTCGAAGAACGGCACGGCGACTTTGGGAATGACGGCCACCGAAATATCTTTTGCGTCCTTCGCGTGAGCCGTTGTGCCGACCGACGCGGCCAGCGCGACCAACGCGCCCGCGGTAATACGTTGCGTGAGTTTCATGCATGTCTCCTGATGTTGTGTTCGCGGCACTCGGTATGACTCGTGTTTCTAGTGTTTCTAGCGTTCCTTGCGGCGCACGCGCCAGATGTCGATGCTGACGGCAATCAGAATCACGCAGCCGGTGATGGCCTGCTGCGCATAGGTATCGATATTGAGCAGCACCACGCCGTTCGTGATGATTCCCGCGAGCGCCGCGCCGATGATCGCGCCTTCCACGCTGCCCGCGCCGCCCGACAGGCTCGCGCCGCCGATGGCGGCCGCCGCGATCACGTCGAGTTCGGCGCCGAAACCGGAGGCCGGCTCCGCCGATACGAAGCGCGAGAACGCGATGACGCCCGCCATCGACGCGATCAGTCCGGACAGCACATAGACCGAGAACTTGACGCGGGCCGTGCGCACGCCGGACAGGCGCGCGGCCACTTCGTTGCCGCCCGTCGCATAGACATGACGGCCGAAGCGCGTCTGCCGCATGACGATGGAAAAGACGGCTGTCATCGCCAGAAGAATGACGACCGGGAAGGGCACGAAACCGATATAGCCCTGACCGACGAAGGTGAAACTGTCGGGCACGTCGGGCGTGACGGGCACGCCTTTGGTGACGATGTACATGAGGCCGCGGCCGATCGACAGCGTGCCCAGCGTCGCGATGAAAGGCGGCAGTTGTATCCACGTGATCATGAAGCCGTTGAACGCGCCGACGGCGATTCCCACGCCGAGCCCCGCGCCGATCGCCACCGGCGCGCTGTAACCGTGCTGGAAGGCGAGCGCGGTGACGAGCGACGATAAGCCCATGACCGAGCCCACCGACAGGTCGATGCCGCCTGTAATGATCACGAGCATCATGCCGATCGACATCAGCGCGATCAGCGAAAACGAGCGGAACACGCCCATCAGGTTGTTGGTCGTGAGGAAGTACGGCGAGAAGACGCTGATCAGCAAGCCGACCAGCAGCAGCACCGACAGCACGTTCAGCTCGCGTATCCGCAGACACGCCTTGATCCGTTCCGCGGTACGCGACGGCGCAGGCTGGGGTTCCTTCTTCGACGATATTGCGGTCACCGGTCGCTCCTCTTTACAAGCCCGGAACAGATCATAGAAGCGCCGGCCCGCGGAAATCTGTGACGCCCGTCATAGATCCGTATCGGGATTCACCCGTAGATTGCGTGCGGATAGCGCGATGAAAGGCCCCGTGCCTATGACGCGCGTCACAGCATTCGCGCGAGGCGCGGCGTTAGGATGCGGGTGGTGTGATCAACGGCGCGGCAAAACCGGACGGCTTTATGAACTGTAAAGGAGACAAGGCATGACCAAGCGAGTGATAGTGACGGGCGGCAGCGGACTTGCCGGCAAATGGGTCGTCGAGGATCTGGTGGCGCACGGCTATGAAGTGCTCAATGTGGATCGCGTACCGATGGCCAAAGGCACGGCGCGGACCCTGATCACCGACATCACCGATGCGGGACAGGTATTCAATGCGTTCGCATCCACTACAACGGCGAAGGAATTCGACGACGACATCGAGCCCAAGCCGATTGACGCGGTCGTGCATTTCGCGGCGATTCCGCGCATTCTCGTCACGACCGACAACGAGGTGTTCCGCATCAACGTGATGGGCACTTACAACGTGCTGGACGCGGCGGCGAAGCTCGGCATCAGGAAGGTTATCGTGGCTTCCAGCGAGACGACATACGGCGTGGTGTTCGCGCATCGCCATCGCGACCCGGCGTATTTTCCGCTCGACGAGGAGTACCCGGTGGACCCGATGGACAGCTACGCCACGTCGAAGGTCATTAATGAAGTGACGGCCAAGGCGTTTCATGCGCGCACGGGCTCGGACATTTACTGCTTCCGTATCGGCAACGTACTCGATCCCGAGGACTACCGGAAATTCCCCGTCTGGCTGAAGGACCCTGCGTTGAGAAAGCGCATCGCATGGAGTTATATCGACGGCCGCGATCTCGCGGCGGCCTGCCGTCTCGGCATTGAAAAAGACGGGCTGGGCTACACGGTGATGAATGTCGCCGCCGACGACGTCTCTTCGGACCGCCCGGTTGCCGAACTGCTGAAGACCTACTACCCGACTGTGCCGGTCAAAAAACCGCTCGGCGAGTTCGAGACCCTGCTGAGTAACGAGAAGCTCAAGCGTTTGCTTGGATGGCAGCAGGCGTATCGGTGGCGCGAGCAGGTGTCGTCACAGTCGTAGGTCGTAGGTCGTAAGAGCCGTGCGCTGAGGCAAGGCCGCACCGCACCGGCATCGCTATGCTGCGCCGATGCGAAACACCGCGACTTGCCGGCTCAACTGCCGGGACTGCTCGTCGAGCAACTGGGCGCATGCGCTCGCCTGCTCGACGAGCGCCGCGTTCTGCTGCGTGATCGAATCCATCATGGTCAGTGCGGCGTCGACCTGCTCGATGCCGACGCGCTGCTCCTCGGCCGCGGCAGTCATCTCGCTCATTACTTCGCGAAAGCGTCCGGCTGCGTCGAGCACGGCCCGGATCGCGCCCTCCGCATGTGTCACGAGCGTCGAGCCATCCGCCGCCGCGCCGACGGAATCCGCCACCAGCACGCCAATGTCCTTCGCAGCCGTCGACGCATGCTGCGCGAGAGAACGCACCTCGGCGGCGACGACGGCAAAGCCCCGTCCATGCACGCCGGCCCGCGCCGCTTCCACGGCAGCGTTCAAGGCGAGGATATTGGTCTGGAACGCGATGCCCTTGATGATTCCCGTGATATCCGCGATCTTCCTCGAACTGGCGTCGATGCGCGCCATGGTCTTGCTCACTTCCTCGACGGCATCGTTGCCCTGGTTCGCGGCCGAGGCCGCCTCCTGTGCGACGCCATAGGCTTGCTGCGCCCGCGTCGCATTGCGGCGCACCGTCTCCGTCAGCCCGCTCATGCTCGCGGCGGTCTGCTCGAGCGACGCCGCCTGTTCTTCCGTCCGCGCGGACAGATCCAGCGTGCCGGCAGCAATCTCGCCAACGGCCGTACCGATCGATTCGCAACTGTCGCGCACCGCCGTTACCGTTTGCGCGAGCCGCGCCTGCATCTGATGCAGTCCGTCGAGCAGTTGTCCCATTTCATCGGCGCGGTGACGGGCAACCGTGCGGCTCAGATCTCCGGCCGCAATGGCGTCGAAATGCGCAAGCGCGTCGCGAAGCGGTGCAACGATCGCACGGCGCAGCGCCAGCCAACTGAACGCCGCCGCGGCGATGCCGAACGCAAGCATCGCCGTCGATCCCGCAAAGAAAAGCTTGAAGTAGTGTTCCGCGTCGTCGTAGCTGCGTTTCGCATTCGCATACAGCGAGCGTTTGAGCGTGTCGTTCGCCGCGCTCATGTCGTTGAACAGCGTGCTCAACTGCGATACGCCGATCCGCTGCGCAGTCGACCGGTCACCTGACTGCAGCGCGTCGAGGAACGCTCGCATCGCGACACGCATTGCGTCGCGGCGCTGCCCCGCGGCGTCGATAAGAGACGCTTCGCCCGCTTCGTGCGGCTCGTTCACGAAACTGCGCCACTGTTCGTCCGATTGCTTGAGGAAGTCGGCGGCATGGCGAATCTGCTCCCCCGCGCGCGCGGTGTCCGTCGCGGCCATTGCACCGCCGAGCACGAGGCGGGTACGCGCCATCAGCAGTTCGGCGTTACCGATGTGGACCGCAGCCGTCAGCTTGTTCTCATAGGTATCGCGCGTCGCCTGGTTCGCACGCCATGCGCCCGCCAGTCCGAGCACGCCGATGGCGATCATCAGCGCGGCGAGCAACGCCATCGTCAACGCAATGCGCTGCTGCAACGAAATCGCCTTGCGCAGCCCGGCCGGTGCCGCCGCACGATCTGTCGCGCCGAACGCATCGGCGTTGCTAACCGGGTCCGGTTCGGAGACCGGTGTGGCCATGTCGGCGGTGGATGTGGTGGAGGCGTTGGAAGCGTTGGAAGCGTTGGAAAGGGACAGCATGATGCGAACCTCTGCTCTTGAAATCGGATAAATGCCGTGGACGCTATGACGCGTCGACTCGCGCACGGCCTTGCCCGTATATGCCGCGCCTGGTTCCGGCAAGCGGCGTTGAGTTACGCGATCGACTGGCTCGCTGCGCGGCGCCGGTTCCAGCCCAGCCAGACGGACAACAGCGCAATGAAGATGAAAACGCCCGACACGTTCATGAAAAGATCGGCAACCGGCCAATGCATCGCCAGCAGGACGCCTCCGAGCACCGAGCCGATTACCGAGCCGAGCTTGCCAATGCCGATGGCCGAGCCGACTCCGGCCGAGCGCAACATCGTCGGATACAGCATGCCGGCCACCGCATAGAGCGCAAACTGACTGCCGATCACGCATACCCCGCTCATGAACGACGCGCCGTAGAGCCAAAGAGCGGGCATCGGCATGCCGAGCGAGATGCAAACCGGAAGGCCGACCAAAGCGAGCAACAGAATCACCGCTATGCCGTAACGGTCCACGCATCGGCACAGCGCGAGCGCACCGACCGTCCCGCCGACCGGAAACATCATCGCGGCTTTCGCCGCCTGCGCCGCCGGCAGCGCGCTCATGCTGAACAGAATCGGCAGCCAGTTCTGCAGAAAATGCAGCGCGAGCGAATTCAGGACAAAGAGCGCCCACAGCAAAGGCGTCACACGGACAAGACCGTTGCCGAACAACGCGAGCGGTGTTGCGCGGATACGCGTTTCGTCCTGAACGATGTAGCGCGCAGCCTGGTTGTCCGCGTCGTTGAAAACGCTGTCCGAACCGAGACGGCGAGCGATGCGGGCGACTTCGCGCGGCGCCCGCCCCCTGAGGATCAGGAAACGGACGGACTCGGGCAGCACGGCGAAAGACACGAGGGCGACCGCAATGGCCGCGACGCCGCCCACCTCGAAGAGAACCGGCCAGCCGAAGCGCGGCAGCATCCACGAAGCGATCGCGCCACCGCCGCCGGCTCCGATCGAAAAGCCCGAGAACATTAGCGTGATCCATGTCGCGCGGCGTGCCTTCGGCGCATATTCCGACACCAGCGCGACCGTATTGGGCACCACGCCGCCCATGCCGATTCCCGCAACAAAACGCAGCACGGTCAATTGATCGAGCGATGCCGCCCGGCTGCACGCAAGTGTCAGGATGCCGAACCACAACACGCCGTAAATGATCGTGAGACGCCGTCCAATGCGATCGCCGAGAAAGCCCAGCAGCAACGAACCGACGAGCACGCCGACGAGGCCGTAACCGAACACATGACCGAACTCGGTGGCCTTCACGTGCCATGCGCGGACGAGCGTGGGCGCGGCATAGGCAGCGGCGACCTGATCGTAGCCATCGATGAGCACGATCACGAAGCACCATGCAATCAGGCCCAGCGAAAAGCCGCGCAACTTCTGCCGCTCGATGAGCGCGGTGATGTCAACGGCCGGGGCAACAGCGCTGGCGCTTTCGGGAAGCACAGTCATCGCGTGTATCTCCCATCGGCGCGGCGCATGGCGCGCGCCGACGCGCATCCACAAGCACGTTCGAAGTACGGGCTCATCGGGTCTCCATGGCTGCGGCCGTTCGCCTGTTTGCGGCGCCGGCCGGCTGATTGTATGAACGCTTCTGTCTGGTCCGGATCAGGAGTCGCCCAGCGCGGAACGCATCTCCTTGATGCGGGCGTCGTCCTGTTTATGCTGTTCGCCGAATCGCGCCTTGTACAACACGGCAAGCACGGTCGAGAAGATGGCGGCGACGAGAAAGAGTCCGGACGCCGCGTAAAACATCTGCGAGATCGGCAGATGCATGGACAGCAGAATTCCGCCGATCACAGGCCCCGATACGGAGCCGATCTTGCCGACGGAGATTGCACTGCCCACGCCCGCCGAGCGGAACGAGGTCGGGTAAATCATCCCCGCCACCGCGTACAGCCCGTACTGGGCGCCGACCACGCAGAAACCCGTCGCGAACACGGCGAACATGAGCCACGCCTCCGACATGCCATGCCCGAGGAAGGCGACCACGGGGCAGCCGACCGCCGGCAACGAGATGATCGCAAGCACGCCGTGACGGTCGACAAAGCGGCACAGGATCAGTCCGCCGAGCACGCCGCCCACCGAGAACATCGTTGTGATGACACCGGCGCTCTGCGGATTGATGCCGACACCTTCCATCAGAATGGGCAGCCAGTTCTGCAAGAAGTACAGCGCCATTGAATTGACGATGAATACGATCCACAGCAACGGCGTGATTGCGCGCAGGCCGTCGGAGAAAATCAGCTTGAGCACAAAGCGCTTCTTTTCCTGCACTTCGCCGGGCACGAACTGCGCGTCGGCGGGAAGCGCCAGTTCGGGGCGCAGACGCGCAACGAGCTTGCGCACCGTTTCCACACTGCGCCGACGCACTACCAGCAGCTTCGCGGATTCCGGCAGCGTCACGATCAGCAGGCACGCGACCGCGAGCGAGCCGATACCGCCCACGACGAACATCACCGGCCAGCCATAGCGATGAATGAGCGCCGACGAAACCAGCCCGCCGGACCCCGCGCCGATGGAAAAGCCCGAGAACATCAGCGTCACCCATGTGGCGCGCAACCGTTTGGGCGCGTATTCGGCGACGAGCGCAACCGAATTCGGCACTACGCCGCCCATGCCGAGACCGGCGATAAAACGCAGCAGCATGAGTTCGTGCAGCGAAGTTGCCCACACCGACAGAAGCGTCAGCAGACCGAAAAACAGACTGCCCGACACGATCGCACGCTTGCGGCCAAAGCGGTCGCCGAAGTAGCCGAAGATGAACGAGCCGATCAACGTGCCGAACAGACCCGCGCCGAAGACCGGTCCAAAGCCGCCGCGTGCGACGTGCCACTCCTTGATGATGGCGGGCGCCGCGAACGACACGGCCGTCTGGTCGTAACCGTCCATCAGCATGATGAGGAAGCACCAGAACAGCAAGCCGACCGCGAAACGTCCTGTCTTCTGCTCTTCGATGAGTGTCGATATGTTGAATGTGCGCTCTGCTTGCATGTGCGTCCCAATATGCCGATCAGGCGGTGGGCGCAGTTGCCGCGCACGCCGCTTCGTTCTGTTTCCCGTTGGCGCCTGCGCCGGGAGCCTCAATATACGGCCCGGCAGCGGGCGACAGAATCAAAAAATCCCGATGATGAAATCGAAATTAGTGAACAAAGCCCGCCGCGTTACCCAGCACACGGCATCCGCGTCACGTCAAAACATCTGGTTGATACCGATACGTCCAACCGTCTGCGCACTCGAACTCGACGGCTGATAGCCGAACTGCTCCGCCTTCGCATTCGTGCCCGAGGCCCGTTGCAGGCCGACGCCTGCATAGATCTGCGTGCTCTTGGACAGATAGTGCGTGATGAACAGGTTGTACTGGTTGTACGTCAGCCCCTCGAACATGGAGCGGTTGTACGAAATCCCCATCACATAGAAGCGCTTGCCGCCGCTCAGGTCGATGTTGACGCCCACCTGATAGTTGCGCTCCGTCACCGAGCCCTGCGGATCTTCGAGCTTCACGTCCGTAAAGGTGGCGTGCGGAATGAAGTCGCCCACGACCACCGAGCCGCCGACCGCTATCGTGCTGTAACGGTCGGCGTTGAACAGGGTGCCCTGCTTGAGCCGCTGACCGAGTACCGAGGTCACGCCGAAGATACCGAACAGGTCGGCCGTGCGGTTGTGCGACATCGAATACGCCGCGCCCAGTTTGACTCTGCCGTTCTGGTAGCGCGCACCCACGCTGTACTGACGCCCTTCGCTGAAGTTCGTCTGGTTGCCGAAGGCGTTCATCGCACCGGCCTGGAAGCCGCGGTAGTCGATCGATTCGTACTTCACCGAGTTGTCGAGCGCGCGCGTGTTCGCGAGGCCGTCCAGGTTGCCCACGGTGTAATACGACGAGATACCCGGCACCGAATTGTTCAACGCGCCCACGTACTCGTACACATAGTCGGGGATATGGCCGAGACTCAGCGAGCCGAAGCGGCTGTTCGTGATGCCCACGTACGCGTCCCGGTTGAAGAAGCTGGCCGGATTGATCTGCGCGCCCGTGTTGGTGAGAAAACCCGACTCCAGCCGCGCGAAAACCGTGTTGCCGCCGCCAATGTCTTCCTTGATGAGAAAGCCGAAACGGTCCGGCGTGCGCTTGCCGGCCGACTCCTGATACAGATGCCCGCCGCGCGAGTTCGTCACGAAATCGACACCCACGTCGACGCTCCCGTAGAGCGTCACCGATGACTGTGCGAACGCGGGGCACCCCAGCACCAACGCGCACGCACCTGAGAACAGACTCGTCGTTTTCAACCCATGTCTCCAATGTCTTTTTTGTCGCCGGCCGCATGTCTGCTGACCGATCCCCATGTGGGTGACAGGCGCCGGTCTGCTGCGCGGTTCGCTGCCGTCTTCCAGATGTTGCCGGGAGTGTAGCGAATGGATTTAGGCTTTTGAATCGTGAATTATTTATCAACTCATCGAACAAAACGAATAAAGCTTTTAATGGTCGGTGAAAATACCAGGTAAGCGCGATTAATTGGCGCCCACGCTTCTATTAGCCAGAACCCGGTGCTACCATCCGCCGCGTCGGCATTAAGAACCTGCGTCTGGAGACTCGTATGGATATAAGAGGCATGCTGCCGCGGCGCATGGTGGTTGGAATCAGCGGCGCGTCGGGCGTCATATACGGCGTGCGGCTCCTGCAACTGCTGCGCAAGCTCGAAATCGAAACGCACCTGGTGATGAGCCGCTCGGCGCAGGTGACGCTCGCTCACGAATCGGACTTCAGCGTCGCCGACATCCGCGCGATGGCGAGCGTCTGCCATTCCAACACCGATATCGGCGCGTCGATCTCGAGCGGATCGTTCCCGGTGATGGGCATGATCGTCGCGCCCTGCTCGATCAAGACGCTGTCGGAAATCGCCACGGGCATGACCAGCGGCCTGCTTTCGCGCGCCGCGGACGTCACGTTGAAGGAGCGCCGCCGCCTCGTGCTGATGGTGCGCGAGACACCGCTGCACCTCGGCCATCTGCGCAGCATGACGGCGGTAACCGAGTCCGGCGCCATCGTCTATCCGCCCGTGCCCGCGTTCTACGCGAACCCCGAATCGCTGACCGACATGGTCGATCACACGCTCGGCCGCGTGCTCGACCTGTTCGGGCTGGACGCCGCCACGGTGCAGCGCTGGGGCATGTAGGCGCGCCGCCGTCTCTGCCGTTCAGGGCCACCGCGCCCTTGTCACAGCGCCTGTTCCGATTATCAAATTTCAGTGATGATCCATTCGGATTAATTTGCTTCTTTCGCGCGATTCGCTGAATTAAAGTGATTCCCGATTTCACCGCGTTGGCTACTTATAAAGATTATCGATCGATTCATAACGAAGATCGATAAAAGCGCTCATTACGAAAAAGGTCGAATCGTCGAATGAAGATAGTTATTGCAGGCGCCGGTATCGGCGGATTGACGGCCGCAGCCGCATTATTGAAAAAAGGTTTCGATGTCACGGTGTTCGAGCAGGCGCAGGCGCTCAAGGAGATCGGCGCCGGCGTGCAACTGAGCCCGAACGCCACCCGCGTGCTGTTCCAGCTCGGCGCGGGCGATGCGCTCGAGGGCCTTGCGTGCGAACCGCTCGGCAAGCGCGTGCGTCTATGGAACACCGGCCAGACATGGCGCCTGTTCGATCTCGGCGCGCAATCGCGCGAGACCTACGGCTATCCCTACTTCACACTGCATCGCGCCGACCTGCATCAGAAACTCGCCGACGTGGTGCGCTCCATGAAACCCGACGCCATTCGCCTGAACCATAAGGTGGAGAGCTTCTCGCAACAGAACGGCAAGGTGCTGGTGCAGGCCCTCAATGGCGAAACCTGCGAAGGCGATCTGCTGATCGGTGCGGACGGCGTGCATTCGCGCGTGCGGCACGCGCTCTTCGGCCCTGACGAGCCCGTGTTTTCCGGCGTGATGGCATGGCGCGGCGTGATCGACGCGAGCAAGCTGCCGGAGCACTTGCGTTCGCCTTACGGCGCGAACTGGGTCGGCCCCGGCGCGCACGTCATTCACTATCCGCTGCGCGGCAACGGTCTCGTCAACTTCGTCGGCGCGATCGAGAAGTCGGGCTGGCAAGTCGAATCATGGTCCGAACGCGGCACGCTCGACGAATGTCTCGCCGACTTCGAAGGCTGGCACGAAGATGTGCGCACGCTGATTTCCGCGATCGACATTCCGTATAAATGGGCATTGATGGTGCGCGAGCCGATGGCCCGCTGGAGCCAGGGCCACGCGACGCTGCTCGGCGATGCCTGCCATCCGACGTTGCCGTTTCTCGCGCAAGGCGCCGGCATGGCGATCGAAGACGGCTATCTGCTCGCGCGCTGTCTCGAACGCTATACGCACGACGTGCCGCAGGCACTGCAACGCTATGAGGCGCTGCGGCTCGAACGCACCGCGAAAGTCGTGCGCGGTTCGGCGGCCAACGCGACGCGCTTTCACAATCCGCAGCTTGCCCATGCGGAAGGCGCGGCCGCCTATGTGGACCGCGAGTGGAGCGAGGAGCGCGTGAAGGAGCGCTACAACTGGCTGTTCGAATACAACGTCGACGCGATCGAAGTCTGACCCGCGCCGGGTTTCGCGCGACGCTCCCCCGTACGATCCAGCAATACCAGGAGACACTGTGTCCATCCATCTCGATCCTCCAGCGCCGGTGCTCGGCCTGCATCATTTTGCGTGGCGCTGCCGCGACGCCGAGGAAACGCGTCACTTCTACGAAGACATCCTCGGTCTGCCACTCGTGCACGTCATCCGCCTGGACCGCGTGCCGAGCACCGGCGAATATTGTCCCTACGTGCATCTGTTCTTCGAAATGGCGGACGGCTCGAACATCGCCTTCTTCGATCTCGGCGATGGAACCGCCGCGCTTGCCTCGCCGAATACGCCCGCGTGGGTCAATCACATCGCGCTGCGCCTGGCAACGCTCGAACAGTTGGAAACGATGAAAGCGCGGCTGACCCACAATGGCGTCGAGGTGCTCGGCGTCACCGATCATCACTTCGTCCGCTCGATCTATTTTTTCGACCCGAACGGCTTGCGTGTCGAACTAACGGTGCCCGTCGCGCCCGCCGAAGAACTCGCGGGTTATAGAATGCGGGCTCGGCCGGTGCTCGACGCCTGGACCGCTGAAAAGAACAAGGCAGTATCGGAGACACGCCCCGCATGAGCGCGCTCAATTCCACGCACGATCCGGCGCGGCGCAGCTGGATCGAATCGGCGAACGCCGGCAACGCGGATTTCCCCATTCAGAACCTGCCGTTCGGCGCATTCGTGCGCGGCGGCGAATTGCGCATCGGCGTCGCAATCGGCAATCGCATCGTCGATTTGCGCGCGCTGCACGACACGGCGCTGCTGGAAGGCGACGCGGCGCTCGCCTGCGCGTCGGTTCGCGACGGTACGCTGAACGCGCTAATGGCGCTCGACGCCCGCCATGTGAGCGCGTTGCGCGGCGCACTGTCGGCGCTGCTCGCGCAGAACGCGCCCGCACGCTCGCGGCTCGAATCGTCGATCGACGCCGTGCTGCCGCACATGAACGATGTGCAACTGACACTGCCGTGCACGATCGGCGACTACACCGACTTTCTGACGTCGCTTCATCACACCGAGCGCCACGGCCGCTACAAGGGCCTCGCCGATCCGCTGCCGGCCGCGTTCAAATCGCTGCCGATCGCGTATCACGGCCGGGCTTCGTCGCTGCGCGTGAGCGGCGGCGAAGTGCGGCGCCCGTACGGCCAGTATCGCGACGCGGAAGGCCGCGTGTGTTTCGGGCCCGCGCCGATGCTCGACTTCGAACTGGAGCTGGCTGCCGTGATCGGCCGCGGCAACCCGCTGACGCAAGCCATTCCGATCGACGACGCCCGCGCGCACATCTTCGGTTACTGTCTGCTCAACGACTGGTCGGCGAAGAGCATTCAATGGTTCGAGCAGGTACTGGGGCCGTTCCTTGGAAAGAGCTTTCATTCGAGCATCTCGCCCTGGATCGTCACGGACGAAGCGCTCGCCCCGTTTCGCAAGGCGGCGCCCGCACGCGCCGCCGGCGATCCGGCGATCCTGCCGCATCTTCGCGGCGTGCAGGACCAGCAAAGCGGCGGTCTGGACCTGCAGTTGTTCGCACAACTGTCCACGGCTGCAATGCGGCGCGACCACATCGAGCCCGTGCGAATCACGCACACGCATCTGGACAATCTCTACTGGACGTTTGCGCAGATGGTCGCGCATCACACGAGCAACGGCTGCAACCTGCGCACGGGCGACCTGCTCGGCAGCGGCACGATCTCCGGTGCGAGCGATGAATCGCGCGCCTGTCTGACCGAACTGACCGACGCGGGCAAGAAGCCGCTTGCGCTGCCGAGCGGCGAATCGCGCATCGCGCTCGAAGACGGCGACGAGATCGTGCTGAGTGCGCGTGCGAGCGCGCCCGGCGCAGTGTCGATCGGCTTCGGCGAGTGCCGCGCGCGCATCGCGCCGGCGCTGCCGTATCCGCACGCGCCGTATCCGCACGCGCCAAACGCACTGCCGCACGGAGAACACTGAACCATGACGACGCTCAACGGCTTCGCGCAGTTCGGCGGCGGCCCGCATAAAGTCATCGCGCTGAACGGCTGGTTCGGCAGTTCGGCCGACTGGAACGCGCTCACGCCCGCACTCGATCCCGAGCGCTTCAGCTACGCGTTCTTCGACTATCGCGGCTACGGGCTTTCGCGCGACAAAGACGGCGAATTCACCTTCGACGAAGTGGCAAGCGACGTACTTGCGCTCGCGGACCATCTTGGCTGGCAGCGCTTCAGCCTGATCGGCCACTCGATGGGCGGCATGGCGATGCAGCGGGCGATGCTGGCGGCGCCCAGGCGCATCGTGAAGATGGCGGGGGTGTCGGCCGTTCCCGCGTGCGGCTCGCGCATGGACGACACGCGTCTCGCGATGTTTGCCGCTGCAATCGGCGACGTGACGAGGCGCGCGGGCATCATCCACTTTTCGACGGGCAGCCGGCTCGCCGCACGATGGAGCGCGCACCTCGCCCAGCAATCGGCGCGCGAATCGCGCCGCGAGGCTTTCGCGGCCTATCTGCCGCATTGGGCCACCGGCGACTTTGCCGCACAGGTGCAAGGCAATCCCACGCCGGTGAAACTCTTCGTGGGCGAACACGACCCGGCCATCACGGCGGAGCTGACGGCGCGCACGTGGCTGACGTGGTATCCGAATGCCGCCGTGGAAACCTTGACCAATGCAGGGCATTACGCAATGAACGAAGTGCCGGTGGCGCTGGCGACCGCACTCGAAAACTGGCTCTCGGAGCCTTAACGGACCGCGCTAAGCAGTCAGGCACGCGCGCCAACACAACCGGCGCGATGCAGGAGACACCATGTACGAGACCACCTATCTGCGCGCCGCATCGCTTGACGAAGCCGTCGGCTGGCTGCGCGAGCATGAAGAAGCGCGGCCGCTGTCGGGCGGCATGACGCTGATTCCCACCCTCAAGCAGCGCCTCGCCGCGCCCTCGCATCTGATCGATCTCACGCGCATCGACGCGCTGCGTGGCATCGAAGTGCACGGCGGCATTTTACGCATTGGCGCGCTGAGCAAACACGCCGAGGTTGCGGCGTCGAGCGTCGTGCGCGGCGCGATTCCGGCGCTTGCCAGCCTGGCTGGCGTGATCGCCGATCCGCAGGTGCGCAACCGCGGCACGCTGGGCGGCTCGGTCGCCAACAACGATCCGGCCGCCGACTACCCCGCCGCCGTGCTCGGTCTGAATGCGCACGTCGTCACGTCGTCGCAACGGCGCATTCCCGCCGACGAATTCTTCGTGGATACCTTCGAGACCGCGCTGCGCCCTGACGAACTCGTGACCGCAATCGAATTTGCGATTCCGCTGCGCGCGGCCTACGCCAAGTACCGGCATCCCGCGTCCGGCTACGCGGTGGCCGGCGTCTTCATCGCCCAGTACGACGATACGATCCGCGTCGCCGTGACGGGCGCGGGCGCGTCGGTGTTCCGCTGGTTCGATGCGGAAAACGCCTTGCAGCAGGACCTTTCGCACGCGGCGCTCGCGTCGCTTTGCATCGACCGCAATACGCTCCCCGACGACGACAACGCGTCCGCGCCGTATCGCGCTCATCTGATCGAAACCTATACCCGCCGCGCACTGCAGGCGCTGCTTGCGTCGTAACCGCGTCGTAACTGCGTCGTCACAGCGGACGCTCATCGAGGAGACAAGAATGGAATTTACTGGATCGCAAACCATCGCGGCATCGCGCGAACAGGTCTGGCAAGGACTCAACGACGCAGCCGTGCTGCAGGAATGCATACCTGGTTGCGAATCGTTCGAGGCCGACAGCGAAGACCGCTACAAGGCGGTGGTGGTGGCGTCGGTCGGGCCCGTCAAGGCGCGCTTCAAGGGCACGCTCGAACTGTCGGATCGCGATGCGCCGAGCGGCTACCGGATCGTAGGCCAGGGCGAAGGCGGTATCGCTGGCTTCGGCAAGATGACCGCAACCGTGACGCTCGCCGATGCCGAAGACGGCACGCTGCTCACCTACGTGGCCGACGCGCAGGTCGGCGGCAAGCTCGCGCAGATCGGCTCGCGGCTTGTTACGTCCGTGGCGAACAAGCTCGCCGCCGAATTCTTCAAACGCTTCAACGCGACGCTGAGCGCAGCGAGCCAGGCCGCGCAATGAACGCAAGAACCGGAAACACAGGTGAATCATGGTTGATGTCCAATTGCAGGTGAACGGCGCGGATGTCGCGCGCGACGTGCCCGACAACACGCTGCTGGTCGAATTCCTGCGCGAGCAATTGCGTCTCACGGGCACGCACGTGGGTTGCGATACGAGCCAGTGCGGCGCGTGCACCGTGCTTCTCGACGGTCAGGCCGTCAAGTCGTGCACCGTGCTGGCCGCGCAGGCGAGCGGCGGCCAGGTCGTCACGGTCGAAGGTCTCAACGCAACGTGCGGCGGCAAGCTGCACCCGGTGCAGGCTGCTTTCGTTAAGTGCCACGGTCTGCAATGCGGCTTCTGCACGCCGGGCATGATCATGGCGAGCGCTTTCTATCTGCGCCAAGAGCCGGCGCTCGACCAGGCGAGCATCGCTCATGCGCTGGAGGGCAACATCTGCCGCTGCACGGGCTATGTGAACATCATCGAGGCCGTTCGCCACGCGGCTCGCGAAATGTATCCGGATGCGCCGTTCGCCAGGACGGAGGCTCACTCGTCATGATCGGCAAACCGATACCTCGCGTCGAAGACCAGCGCTTCGTCACCGGCAACGGCCAGTACACGGACGACATTCACGTCGACGCACAGTTGCATGCGGCGTTTCTGCGCTCGCCCCATGCGCACGCCGTGCTGCGTTCGATCGACATCGCCGCCGCCCGCGAAGCGCCCGGCGTGATCGCGGTACTGGTGGGTCAGGATTATCTCGACGACGGCTTCAAGGGGGTGGACCATGTGCCGAATCCCGTCGATGCCATCGACGCGACGAAGAAGGCTTTCCTCACGTCGCTGACCGGCTCGATCTTCAATCAGCCCCATCTCCCGTTGCCGGTCGACCGGGTGCGTCATGTGGGCGAAGCGATCGCGATGGTGATCGCGCAGACGCCGCTGCAGGCGCGCAACGCGACCGAGCTGATCGATGTGGACTACGACGTGCTCGACGCCGTGATCAACGGCAACGACGCGATGCGGGACGGTGCGCCGCAACTCTGGGATGGCGCGCCGGGCAACCTGTGCTTTCAGACCCAGATCGGCGATCGTGACGCCGCGCGCGCGATCATCGCCAAAGCGGATCATGTCGTGCGCCGCGAGTTTCATCACAGCCGGCTCGTCAATTGCCAGATGGAGCCGCGCAGCGCGATCGGCGCGTACGACGCGGCAACCGGCGTCTACACGCTGATCTCCGGCAGTCAGGGCGCGGTGCGCCAGCAGCTTTGCCTCGCCGCGGCGCTGAAAGTGCCGCCGGCGAACGTGCGCGTGATTTGCCCGGATACGGGTGGCGGCTTCGGGCCGCGCTCGTTCATCTATGTCGAACAGCTTGCCGTCGTATGGGCCGCGCGCCGCATCGGACGTCCGGTCAAATGGACGAGCGATCGCAGCGAAGCGTTTCTATCGGACTACCAGGGGCGCGACGCGATCATCCGCTCGACAATCGGTTTCTCCAAAGACGGCCGCATGCTTGCCATCGACAACGAGTGGATCGGCAACGTCGGCGCCCACACGGTCTCGTATGTGCCGATGTCGAACGGCACGCGCATCATGACGACCGTCTACGACGTACCGGTGGCCGCCGTGCATGTGAGCGCGGTCCTGACCAACACCGTGCCCACGGCGCCGTATCGCGGCGCGGGCCGCCCCGAAGCGACGCATGTGATCGAACGTATGCTCGATCTTGCAGCGGCCGGCTTAGGTATCGATCGCGCGGAAATTCGCCGTCGCAATCTGGTGCCGCGAGACAGGCTTCCGTATCGCAGCCCGATGGGTCTCACGTACGACAGCGGCGATTTCGCGCGCAACATGGCGCGCGCGCTGACGCTCGCGCAATGGGACAGCTTCGCGGAGCGCCGCGAGCAGTCGCGCGCGCAGGGACGGCTGCGCGGCATCGGCCTTGCGAACTACATCGAATCGCCGGTGGGCGCGCCGCGTGAGCGCATCGAATTGACGGTGCGCGCCGACGGCGGCATCGATATCGTGTCGGGCACGCAGTCGACCGGCCAGGGACACGAAACCACGTTCGCGCAGGTGGTCGCGCATCATCTCGGCGTGCCGATGGAAGCCGTCAAGCTGCGCACGGGCGATACCGCGTTCGTGAGCGTCGGCGGCGGCAGTCACTCGGATCGCACCATGCGGCTCGGCGGCATGCTGCTCGTGGATACCGCGCAACAGATCATTGCGGCCGGCAAGCGCGTCGCCGCGGTCTTGCTCGATGTGGACGCAGCGAGCGTCGAATTCGCCGACGCGCAATTCACCGCGCCCGCGAGCGGCCGTCGAGTGAGCCTTGCCGGGATCGCGCAGCATGTGGCGAAAGACGGCCTGCCAGGCGACCCATCGGCGAAAAAGCTGCACGCCCACGCGGAAGTCAGCACGCGCGTGCCCGCCCATCCGACCGGCGCGGCCGTCTGCGAACTCGAAGTGGACCCCGACACCGGCGCGGTCGAGCTGGTGAACTACACGTCGGTGGACGACGTGGGGCAGCCGATCAATCCGCTGATCGTCGAAGGCCAGGTGCATGGCGGCCTCGCGCAGGGAATCGGCCAGGCGCTCTCGGAAGGCTTCTACATGGATCGCCAAACCGGCCAGGTGCTGACCGGCTCCTACATGGACTACGGCGTGCCGCGCGCCGGCGTGATTCCGCCGCTCAACGTGGAGCTGACGGAAGATCCGACGCAGGGCAATCCGCTGCGAGTGAAAGGCGGTGGAGAAAGCGGCATCACGCCGGCTACGGCCACCATTTTCAACGCGCTGGCCGACGCGCTGCGCGACTACGGCAGCGACGAACTCGCGATGCCGGCCACGCCCAGGGTGATCTGGGAATACATACACCGCGCGCAAGGAGGCGCTCATGTCGACTGAATCCGTGACTATCCGCCGTGAGGGCGCGTTGCTCGAAGTCGTGCTCGACCGTCCTGAGAACGGCAACCTGATCGACCAGGCGATGAGCGATGCGATCATCGCCGCCCTGACCACGATCGACGACGACACCAAGCTCGTGCGCATTGTCACGAGCGGCAAGGACTTCTGCAAAGGACGCCAG
Organism: Paraburkholderia sp. RL17-368-BIF-A; assembly: GCF_046054045.1. Classification (NCBI taxonomy): domain Bacteria; kingdom Pseudomonadati; phylum Pseudomonadota; class Betaproteobacteria; order Burkholderiales; family Burkholderiaceae; genus Paraburkholderia; species Paraburkholderia sp. RL17-368-BIF-A. The sequence continues at coordinate 238,492 of NZ_JARESN010000009.1, read as the reverse complement.
TCTCCGATGCCGCCGGCAGGCGCGAAGCCGTCGGCGGAAACGCTGCGCCGCGTCGTCGCCGCGCCGCCGCTCGCGCTCTACGATGCGCTGAAGGCGGTGCGTGTGCCGGTGCTGTCGGTCGTGCGCGGCGAGGCGATCGGCGTGGGCTGCGCGCTCGCGGGCGTTTGCGATGTCGCGCTTGCCGCCGACGACGCCGTGTTCCAGATCCCCGAGATGGAGCGCGACATTCCGCCGACGCTCGTCATGTCGGCGCTGATCGGACGCGTTCCAGTCAAGACAGTTGCACACATGGTGCTGAGCCGCGCGCGGCTCTCCGCGCACGAAGCGCTGGCGGCGGGGCTCGTGAGCCGCGTCGTTGCATCCGCCTCGCTCGACGCCGAAGCCGGGGCGCTCACCGAAACGCTGCTCGGCTGCAGCGCCGTCACGCTGCGCGCCGTCAAGCAGTTCCTGCATCTCGCTCCGGAGATGCCCGCCGCGGCTTCGAGCGGCTTTGCCGCCCATCTTGCAGCCACTGCGCTGTCAGCCCGCTTCTGAGGGCCGCGCGCCGCCCCTCGCACAAGGACACGACATTGAGACCGAAGACCACCATCGCTTCTACCGCGCAAGGCGCGGAACTGCCCGACCTGGAGCGCTTCCGGCTGCGCCGCTTTCTCGACTCGCTCGACGAAACCGAACTCGATAGACGCAGCGAGCCCGTCGATCTGGCCGATATCGCCGCGATCATGGAAGGCAATCCGCGCGCCGTCTGGTTCGCGCAACCGGCGGGCGGCAGCGTGCCGCTCGCGGGCAGCGTGGCGGCGAGCCGCTCGCGCCTTGCCAAAGCGTTCGACACGACACCCGGCCAGTTGCTCGAAGTCGTGCGCGACCGTTTGCGCACGAAGGGCAAGCTCGTCGAAGTGAGCCGCGCACAGGCACCCGTTCAGCAAGTGGTCCTGACCGGCGACGATTGCGATTTCACGGCGCTGCCCGTTCATCTGCAACACGATCTGGACGGCGCGCCGTATATCTCGGCGTCTATCGACTTCGCGGTCGACCCCGACACGGGCTGGACCAACGTCGGCATTCGCCGGCTGATGCTGCGCGGGCGCCGCACCGCCGGAATCGATCTCGTGGCGCCGTCCGATCTGCGCGCGATCTCGCTCGCACATTCGAAGCGCGGCGAGCGGCTGCCGATCGCTTTCGCCGTCGGCACGCACCCCATCGATCACGTCGGTGCAACGATGCGCATTCCCGCCGACGAACTCGAGCTGGTTGCGGCGTTGCGCGGCGCGCCGATGGGCGTCGTCAAATGCGTCACCAGCGATCTGCTGGTGCCGGCCGACGCGGAGTTCATTCTCGAAGGCTATCTCGACGAGCGCGGCCACGCGGAGCCTGAAGGACCCTATGGCGAATTCCTCGGCTATTACGGCGGCATCAAGACCAACCCGGTGTTTCATCTGACTGCGATCACGCATCGCAAAGACGCTGTGTTCCAGACCTGCACGATCGGCGGCCGCACGATGGCGCGCACCGATACCGCGCAACTGGCCGCGCTGCGCACCGAAGTCACCGTATGGCGCGCGCTGGAAACGGCCGTGCGCGAGATCAGGGCGGTGTACGCGAGTCCCGCGACGGGCGGCATGTTCAACGTGCGGGTCGCGATGCAACAGCGTGTGCCTGGCGAAGCGCGCAACGCGATCGCGGCCGTGTTCGCGTCGCTTGCCAACGTCAAGCATGTTTTCGTGGTCGACCCCGACATCGATATCTTCTCGGACGAGCAGATGGACTGGGCGCTCGCCACGCGCTTCCAGGCGGACCGCGATATGGTGATGCATGGCGGCATGCGCGCGATGCCGCTGGACCCGTCGCTCGCCGGCGCAACGGTCACCGCCAAACTCGGCTTCGACCTGACGCTGCCGCTCTTGCGCCCCGGCGAACAGCGCGATCTCGAACATCGCGTTCCCACGCCGCCGGTTCTGACGGGCGCGCGTTTCCATTCGCTGCAAGCCGCACTCGAGCACGGTCCGAAGCGTTTCACCGAACTCATGTCCGCGACAGGAACGCGCGATGGCCGCGAGATCGTGCGCTGGCTCGAAGACACGGCGGCAACCCGCGCCATCGTCCGCGACGAGGAGGGGCGATACGCGTTTGCATGACGGGCGCGGCGCAACGGTGCCGTCGCATCGTCATGGACATGTAAGGGGCGATCGGGTGTTGTCCCGGTCGCGGACACCCGTGCGCGGCGATAGAATCCCGGCAGCCCTCTCGTGCCCTTCCCACAGGACCGCCGCATGAATCTGTCCCTGAAACAACTGAAGGTCTTTCTCGGCGTGGCGAACGCGTCGAGCTTCACGAAGACCGCGCAGAGCTTGCATCTGAGTCAGGCGGCGCTGAGCGCGATCATCCGCGAGCTCGAGACCCAGCTCGATTGCCGGCTGTTCGAACGCACCACGCGCACGGTTGCGCTCACGGAGGCGGGTCACCTGTTCTATCCAACGGCGATGAAGATCGTCGACACGCTTGAAAAATCCGTCGTCGAACTCAACGAACTCGGCCGGCAGAAGCAGGCGTCGCTGCTGCTCGGCTGCACGCCGATGATCGCCGCGAGTCTGATGCCGCAAGTGCTTGCGCGTTTCGCCGAGACGAGTCCGCAAGCGCAGATCGAACTCGTCGACCGTCCTCCCGGCGAGCTTCTGAAGATGGTCGAGGACGGCGATCTCGATGCGGCGTACGGCATCTTCTTCTCGCAGTTGTCCGGGATAGACCGCGTGCCTATCTTTCCGACGCGGCTCGTCGTGGTCTCGTCGCCCGTGGAAGGCGCGCATGGCATCGGCAAGGTGCCGCGCGACGGAGTGCAATGGCGCGCGCTCGAAGGGTTGCCGCTCATTACCCTGCCGAAGGAGAACCCGTTGCAGCGGCTGATCGAAGCGTCGTTGTCGAAAGAAGAAGTGACGGCGGGCCGGCGTACGGTCGTCGGTCATTTGCAGACCGCGGTCGCGATGGCTCACGAAGGACTGGGCGTTGCGATCATGCCGTCGTTCTGCGAACACATCTGCCGGCACTATCGGGTGCGCATCGACGTGATCCGGCCAGAGGTGGAATTTTCGTTCTACCGGATCACGCGCAGCGGACGCGACACGCTGCCCGCGCTGGATCAATTCACGCGGATGTTCGCCGCGGCGGCTCAACTCAGCCCGTTCGTGCCTGGATGAATGGCCGCGTGCCACGCCCGTGCTGCGACGATGCGTCGAGCCCGGAGAACATATCGTCGACATTGCCGTTCGATATCTGCCGGGCGATGGCCGGCAAATCGGCGGAGTCGGCGGAATCGGGCTTGCCGATCAGCGCATAGGACAGTTCGTTCTGCCGCCACGAAACGACGTTCATACCGTCCATCTCGCGCTGGGCGATGGACTCGTCAGGGCGCGAATCCTTCATCACGCACAGCGCCACCGGCATGCCATGCTCGGGGAGATACACCATCTGGACGAGCGGCTTGCCGTTATAGCGCAACCGCTCCACCGCCTTGAACGATAGCCCCGCCGCCTGCAGATCGGGCATACGCAAGCGGATGCCGTCGACCTTGCGAATCGCATCGACAGTGCGGGCGGCAGCGGCGCCATCGGGAACGATACTGGCGACCGTCTCGCGCGTGTACATGCGCTGATAGTCGACCGCGACGCTGATCCACGAGCGCGTCTGAACGGCCGCCGTGGAGACTCCGCGATTGCCGGACGCGCCGGGCCATCCGCCAAGATGCTGCACGAGGCCCGCGCAAAAAGCGCCCGCAATGAAAGCGGCGGCAAGCCACACGCGGCGCTGCGAACGCTGTGCTTGCGGCGCGCGATGGCTCGATGCCTGCGGCCCCGCGGCCTGCGCCATCGACTCGATCCGGCGCCGGAGTTCGTCAGGCAGCGGCGGCAATTTCTGCGCCGCGAACGCTTCGCGATAAGGAAGCCGCGACGCTCGCAGCAACGCCACGCTCTCTCTCAGATCGGCGGATTGCGCGAGCGCGCTCTCGACCGATGCCGCTTCGCGAGCACTGAGTTCGCCGTCGGCATACGCGATCAGTTGGCTGTCGTCGGGCTTCATTGGACGATAGGCTAAGGAGAGAAAGGGCTGTGTGAATGAGTGAGTGGCGTCACGGCGGGCACGAACGCCCGTGCTGCCGAAGGCTTCCATGATAACCGTACTGGCGGTGCGTTCCCACCCGAGGCAGTGCGCGCGTCAATGTGCGCGGGCCCGCGCCGCCGCTTCTTCACTCGTGCGGCGCTGCAGGGACACGGCATAGGCGGCGGATCGTGCGGCAAGCAGCGGATCGGCGGAAGGCGCAATGCCGTCCGGCAAAACCGTTGGATCGAAAGCAAGATCGCGGCACGCACCGTCGATCTGCGTTTGCGCGCGATCTATCACGAGCGTGCCTGCGTCGATTCTCGGCCGGCGCGGCGAACTCACCCATTGCCGGGTGGAGTCGTCGGTCGTGTCGCCGGGCATGGCGACGTTCATAAACAGATGCCAGCGCAACGGCCCCTTGCGCAGACTTTTCGACAGATCGTAGAACAGAAAATCCGGATCGCGCAGATCGCCGACATCGACGGGACGATAAGGCTTGTCCGGCACCACTTCCCACCGAACGAAGCGACGAATACCGTGCGCGTCGATAGTCTGGAACGCGCTGATGCCGTAGTACGTGGCATTGTCGTAGCCCGACGACGGCGGATGCTGCTCGATAAAACGCCTGAACGCGCGTGCCTCGGGATGACTGTCGAGGAACGCCTGCATCTTCGCCGGATCGCGGCGGCCCGTGCGCGGATCGCGCGCATCCGCTTGCAGTTGTTCGAGCAACGCCTGAGGCGTGCGCACCGGGAACACAGGCGTGGAGTTCATCGCAAGACGCCACTCCTCGCCGCGTGGCAACGTCATGCGCAGCGCGAGGCTGCGCACCGTGGCGGCGGCGTCGTCCTCGCCGGGATCGCCGCCGGGTATCGACAAGCGTCCGACAACCGCATAACGCCCCTTCGCAAACACGCTGGCACGTGAGAGCAGCGCGCCGTCTCCGTTGCTGTCGAAGTGGCCGGTCACGCAAATTCCTTTCGCATGATTGCGCCTGAAACCGGGGTGCGGCGTGGCCGTCGCCTCGAACGCATTGACGATGCGCCGCGCGTTCAGCCGTGGAGAAAGCCAGCCCACGCAAGAAAGGAACACAGCGGCGAGCGCCGCGGGTATCGCGCATACGGCGAACGTGCGCAACGCGCGCAATGTGCGATGCGATGATCGCGACCGCGCCGGCTGATCGCGCAAATAGCCGAACCTCATGCGTTATGCGGCCGGCGGCGCGTGCGCTTCAACGCGGCGTGCCCGAGCGGCTCATGATCCGCGAATGCGGCGCGGCTCGTCACGCACATCGAACCGCTAAGGTTGCGCTCAACTCTGCTGGACATCGGTGCCGGTGCGGTTGTCGCCGACGGTCGCGGATACCCGGCCATCGTAAAGCTGCCTGCCGAGCGCATCGAGATCGACTGTACCTGGCGTGCCGATCAGCGCATAGCCCACCTCGCCGCGCCGCCACGCGACCACCTTCATGCCTTCGACTTTCGCGTTCGACGGCGCTGCATCCGCCTTCGGTTCTTTCAGCACGCACAGCGCGACCGGGTCGCCCTTCTCGGGCAAATAGACGATCTGCACCAGTGGCTTGCCATGAAAGCGCAGCCGCTGGACGCGCTTGAAAGTCAGCCCCTGGCTGCGCAAATCGGGAATCCGTACGGGCAGCTCATCCACCTGCTGGATGTCTGCAACGGTCGTCGCCGTGGTGCTCATGTCGGGTTGCAGCAGAGCGACCGTGTCGCGTGTGTACAGCTTCTGATAACCGGCCGCCGCCTTGATCCACGGTGTCATGCCCGAGTCGTCAGAGGCCGTGGTGAGCGCGCCGCCACCACCGGCCAGTTGCGGCACGAGCCGCAGCGCGAGGCCGCAGCAGAACGCGCCCGCGACGAACGCCACCGCGAGCTTTGGCCACGTGGGCCACTGCGGCAGCGACAGCCATTGCCGCGACTTCGTCCGAGGCCTTAGCGGCCGCACATTGTCGCCAGGCTGTTCTTCGGTGCCGCGCGAGTTATCCGCTTCGGCCGCTTCTGCCGCTTGGGCCACTTCTGCCGCGTCAGCGCCCGCGCTCCGCTCGGCGCTCTCGCGCTCCACATGCTGACGGATCAACGCGTCGACGCTACGGCCCAGCGATTCCGGCATGGGCGGCAACGCCTGCTGTTCGAACGCATGCCGATAAGGCAGTTGCGAGGCGCGCAGCATCGACACGCGGGACGCGAGGTCTTCCGATTCGCGGATCGCCTTTTCCACCTGTTCGCGCTCGGGGCCCGACAACTCACCGTCGACATAAGCCAACAGGCTGGCATCATCGATCTTCATTGCGCCGCTCGCTGGTTTTTCGACGATCGTGCCGAAGACGTATCGTGGTCGCTGAATTGCGCGCCGATTGTCTGGCGCGCGCGGGACAGCCGGCTCATGATGGTGCCGATCGGCACGCCGAGAACCTCGGCCGCCTCGGCATAGCTGAACCCTTCGACCGCCACGAGCAGCATCACGGTGCGCTGCGCGTCGGGAAGACGCTCCACCGCCGCGATGATCTCGCTCACGCTGTCGGCAGGATTGCGCGCCCCTGGGTCGGGCACGGTTTCGAGAAAGTTGTCGTCCCACTCCATGCTCGAGCGGCTGCGCACGTTGCGCGCACGTAGTTCGTTGAGCCAGGTGGAATGGACGATGGAGAACATCCAGCTCAGAGGCGAGGTGCCCGGCTGCAATTGATGAGCACGTTCGAGCCCCCGCACGCACGCGCGCTGGAGCAGATCCTCGGCGTCGTGCTGGTTCCCGCACAGGCGCAGAGAGAATGCCCAGAGCCGCGGCAGCATGCCCGGTAGAAGACTGGGCAGATTCTCGACATCTGCTGTTGACATGATTGACTGGCTCGAAGCAGGGTTACCGTCCGGCGCGCCGGCTGCTGACTGACCGTTCCTGCGGGTGAAGGAGTTCGCGGATTGTACAGCGTGCGTCAAACGTTTGCTTCCGGGCAGCCACGCCTCTTTGCCGCATCAGGTGGAATAACCGCTCGCCGTCAGTTGTTCTGTCATGGACCGGAAACACCGAACGAAATCACGCGAGCGCGTCCGCCGTTTTCGCTCGCGCTTGCACATGCTCCCCTCTTCCAGTCCGACATGACCGACTCCTCCACGACGAATGCCCTGCTTTCCCCTATCGACGATGCGGCGCCGGCCGGGCTCAACCTGGAATACGATCCCGCCTTCACCGAACTCGAACTGCTGGCGACACCGACGCCCGAGCGCGCCATGGGCGACAGTCTGAAAGCGGCTCAGGAACCCGACTGGGACAAAGTCGCAAGCGCCGCCGGCGCGCTGCTCGCGCGCACGAAAGATCTGCGCGTCGCGGTTCACCTGTGTTCTGCTCGAACCCGTAGAGAAGGTCTGTCCGGATGGGCCGCGGGCCTCGGCCTCGTGCGCGGGCTGCTCGAACGCTACTGGGACCATGTGCATCCACAACTGGACGCAGACGATAACAACGACCCCACCGCCCGCGCCAATGCGCTGATGCCGCTTGGCGATCCGCAAAGCGCGCTCGGCATGTTCAGGCTTGCTCCGTTTGTGCAGTCGCCGCGTCTCGGCCGCTTTTCGCTGCGCGATCTGCGCGTCGCGACGGGCGCGATCAACGCGTCGCCGTCGCAGGACGGCGCGCCGGCTCCGACGCTCGTCGATCTCGAAGCATGTTGCATGGACTGCCCGGAGGATCAGTTGCCGCAATCGGCCGCAACGCTCGCAGAAGCACAGGAACATGCGCAAGCCATCGTTGCGCTGGCGCGGGAAAAACTCGGCACGGCGAGCCCCGACCTGGCGCTGTTGTGCGGCGATATCGCGGATCTGAAAAAATTCGTCGATGCGCAAGTGCAGCGCCGGTTTCCTGGACGACCGGAAGCGGGCGTCGGCGCGTCGCCGGCCTCGCTGTCGGGCTCGCTTCTGGACTTGTCTTCGTCTTCGCCTGTGTCGCCGCACGAGGGCGCTACGCATGAGCCGGCCAACGCGAGAATCTCCGGCCAGGCCGATGTGATCCGGCGGCTCGACGAGATTTGCGACTACTACGAGCGCGTCGAACCTTCGAGCCCGCTACCGATTCTGCTCAAACGCGCGCGGCGCCTCGTCGGCAAGAGTTTCGCCGAGGTGCTCAGGGACATCGCGCCAGGCGGGCTGTCGGAGCTTCAGACATTGTCGGGTTCCGAGAGCGAATAAGCGCGGCCGGCGAGGCGCGGCCGGCCAGGCGTGGCCGGCGAAGTGCGGCCGCGGAGGCGCGTTCAGCAGACCGCATCGCGGCCGTCATGACGCCAGCATCAACCAGCCGGCGGCAAGCGCGCCGGCCACCGCGACCAACAGCAGCATCAGCAGCATCCATAGCGCGGACGAGCGGCCTCGCTTCACAGGCATCTGCGCGCTGCCGGCATCGCGCCGCCGAATCGGCACGGGCTGGCGCCGTGCGGCACCCGCAGGGACGCTTCGACGCACCGTATCGCGCCCATCGGAGGGCGCTTCGCCGACGAGCGAATCAAGCAAGCGTCGCCGCCGCTGCCGATATGCATCGCGTTCGATGCGGCCAAGCCGATGCATTTCATCGAGCACCCGCAACGCGTCGTTGACCTGCTGCTCGCGCATGCCCGGCTCCTCCTGTGTCGTCGCTGCAAGCTCCGCCTGAGTGCCGCGCCGCGCCGCCCGTCTGCGCTGTCCGGCCCGCCGCATTTCGCTGCCCGTCATGCGTTCGCCTGGCTGTGCCGGTCGCTGCGCGCGGGCAGCGTCATTGAAACCGACGCCGCCGCGCTCGCCGCATCGCCGCTTTCGACCCGCGCCTTGATCTGCTCCAGCAGCGCGCTCAAGCCGCCTGGCGGCAACGCGATGCTCGCGCCGATGTCGCGCTCCATCTGCTTCATGGCTTCCGGGTCGGCTGCCTGCGCGGTATCGAAGCGTGCCTGCAGCGCCTGCAGATCCGGGTCGGCCATCGGCTGATCGCGCGCGGCCAGGATTGCCGCCGCGAGCAGATAGCGTTGCGCCGCGTCGCCGAGTTTCTGATCGCCGGAAAGCGCGTCGGCACCCTGCGAGGCGACGCGAGCGGCGTCTTGCAGATGGCCCGCGCGGCCAAGCGCGCGAGCATTGCCGAGATACGCGTTGGCAACGAGCTGCGGCGCGCCGCTCGTGAGGAACGCGTTGCCGGGTTCCAACGCGCGCATCCGGTTGAGTGCCGCGAGAGCACGCGCTCCGTCGTTGGCGGCAGCGGCGAGCCGCAGCGCGTCCATTTGCGCAGCCGCGTCGCCGCTCGCCGTCAACTGGTCGATGCGTTGCTGCTGCAACAACTGCAGCATCCGGTCACGCTGAGCGGAAAGACCCGGCGAATGCGGCGCATAACGCAAGCCGACCTCGATGACGTCCAGCGTCCGATGCGCCAGCAGCGGATCGGTCACGCGAGACGCCGCGGCGACGATGCCGTCGGCGAGCGCGTCTATTGCGGTGCCGGTTTCCGACGAAGCGTCGTTTTGCAGCGCGCTCATCGCCCGGCTCACGCCGTCGAGCCACGATGCACTGGCTGACGGATTAGCCGCCAGTTCCACGAGCGAGCGGCGCGCATCGGGCACGCTCATCGCGGCGGCAGGCGTCCCATGATTTTGTGTCGCCGATGCCGCTGCGGCCGCCAGTTGTCCGCGCCGCCGCTGCAAGCGCGAGGAGTCCGGAAACAGTTGCAGGGCCAGCGCGATCCGCGCCCGCGCTTCGTCGAACCTGGCCGAGTCGAGCGATTGCCCGATCGCGGCGTCGTAGCGCGATTCGATCTGCGGACTCTTCAGCAACGCGCTGCCCGGGTCGAGCATGCGAATCCGCTGCAGGATGTCCGCCGCGCTGCCCGGCTGGTCGTCGAACAACGCGTCGCGATCGAGCGCTTCGTCGAGGCTGCTTGCAAGCTTCGCGAGCATGTCGGCGCGCTCATCGTCGATCTGCTTGCGCCGCACGTCGAATTCCGGCGAAAACAGCTTCAACTGGTCGCGGATCTCAAACACGTGCTGGGCGGCCGCATAATCGATCCGCCCGAGCGGCGGGCTCCAGTACGCGTCGAGCCGGCTTGCGAGAAAGCGCTGGATCAGATCGTTCTGGTTCAGCACGAGGCGTTCGCGCTCGTCCACGCCAAGCAAGGCGAGCGCCGCGACGGCCTGGTCTTCGTTCGCGTAGTGCCGTGGATCGCTATCGGCAAAGCGCGCGATTGTCGCCTCCAGTTGCCGATGGCGATGCTGGCTATGCCATGCGGAAGCGCCTGCGGCGAGCACCGCCACGGCGAGCGCGCCCGCGCAATATGGCAACAGGCGTTCGCGCATTTTCCTCGGCCGCAGCCCTTCGACGAGCGCGCCCACCGTCTGCAACCGCTCGCCGCCGCGAAAAGCCACCGCCTGGCACAGCGCCCGGTATTGACGCCGCCCGAGACCCGGCACGGGCGGCGTCACCGCACTCTCGCGCAATGCGACGTCGGCGCTGTGCCGATCGAACGGATGGCGGCCGGTTAGCAACTCGAAAACCACACAGCCGAGCGCGTACACGTCGTCGCGCACCGACGGCGCCGCGCCCTCGATCATGTCGAGGCTCGCATAGGCCGGTGTCATCGCGCCGAGCGTGCCGGCATCGAACACGGTCTGCTCACCGGCCGCGCCCGCGGCAGCGAGCCCCGCGCGCGCGATGCCGAAGTCGAACACCTTCGGCACGCCGTCGCGCGTCACCATGACATTGCCCGGCTTGAAGTCCGAGTGCACGATGCCGCTCGCATGCGCCCGCTGCAACGCGCGCGCCATCGCGTCGATCAGCGGCCACGCCTCGCGAAACGGCATTCCCGAAGGACGCTCGCGAATCAGCGTGCGCAGATCCGTGCCGTCGATGTACTCCATCGTCATGAAAACGATCGTGCCGTCCTTGTCGAAATCGTAGACGTGCACGATGTTGTCGTGAGCAAGCCGTTGCGCGCGGCGCGCTTCGCGTTGCAAGGCAATCAGCGAATCCGGGTGGCGGCGGAACTCGTCGTTGAGCACCTTCACGGCCACGTAGGGATCGCGGTCGCGGGCCTCGACCTTGCGCTCGTCGCGCGCCAGATAGACGACGCCCATGCCGCCGCGCCCCAGTTCGCGCTCGAGCAGAAAACGTCCTTTGAGCAGCTTGCCCACCGATGCATGATCGCCGCTTCGCGCCTGAGCTACACGCTGCCAGCTATCGCGGTTAAGGCTGCTGTCGCTGGACTTGCTATCGCTGGCGCTGCTGCCGTTCACATCGCTGCCGTTCACATCGCTGTCGTTCACATCGTTGCTTCGGACTTCTTCCGATCCCGCGTGGCTGACGGAACGGCTCGCGGGTTTGACGACGGTCGCGTCGTCCCACGATGCGCGCGATGAAACCCCCACTGCGGGTTGCACGACAGTGAGGCCGTCGCCGGCGTCAACGGGCCTCGCATCGAGCGCCACTTGCTCGCGGCGGTACACGGAAGAAGACGAAACCGGCTCGGCGCGCCGCGCGAACAACCGCCGTGCGCGGGCCTCGATCAGAAGGAACAGTTGCCGTGCGCGCGCGCCGCCGGCGCCGAGGCGTGAGTAGATGTCGTTCATCGAAGGTCTATCAGGCTGCTTCAAGCCGCACGATCACGGCGGAAAGGTTGTCGCGGGCGCGGCGCGCAAGCGACAGCGCGAACAGGCGGTCCACAAGCTGCTGCGGGGTGTGCGGATCGCGGCATGCGTCGGCCAGTTCGCCGTCGCTGAGTTCCTTGTTGATCCCGTCCGAACACAGCAGGAACAGCATGCCTGGGCGGCTGCCCGCCACCGCCCAGTCGACGAACAGCGTGTCCTCGACGCCGATTGCGCGTGTCAGCACCCCCGCCCCCGCTGCCGGCGCGCGCGTGCCGAACTGTGTGATGTCGGCTGGCTGACCGTGCACGTGATCGCGCGTGAGCTGAACCAGCGCGCCGTTTTCGTGCACATAGACGCGGCTGTCGCCAACCCAGCCGCACAGCACGAATGCCGGGGCGTGGACCAGCAGCGCGAGCGTCGAGCCGATCACGTCGACCTGCCGCGCCGCGGCTGCCGCGCGCAACTCGGTGTTGACCTGCTGCAACGTATCTTCGATGGCCGCAATGAAGTCGTTCACGTCGGCGTCGCGAGTCAGCGCACCCAGCCGCTCGACGATCAGCGTGCTGGCGTAGTCGCCGGCCGCGTGGCCGCCGAGTCCATCGGCGACGACCCACAGTCCGAGGTCGTCGCGCACCAGGATCGCGTCCTCGTTACGGCGGCGCACGTTACCCGTTTCCGTGTGGCCGGCTGAGCGGCAGACCGTCGTCATGCGTCTATCTCCACGACCGCGAGCGGCCATTCTGCGGACGGCGCACGAAGCCCGGCCGCATTCGCCAGATAGGCGCGCGCGTCGTCGCAGGTCGGCAGCGCCAGCGCCGTGGCGAGACAGTCGCGCGAAAGCCGCGTGAGTTCGCGTGTGGCGAGCAGAAGCAGACGGTCGCCGCGTTCGAGCGAAAGCGCCGCTTCCTCGCAGTTCGGATCGCCGTGGGCGCCGATGCCGGGCATGTCGAGCCATGCGTCGCCGAACAGCAGATCGTCCAGCTCGCCGCCCGTGCCCGCTGCGCGCTCGACGAACGGCGCGAGCAACTGGCCGGATCGCCAGTGCCACAGCGCCGCGGCGCCGACGCGCATCACGCGGGCGGACGCGCCCTCGAAACACACGACGACAGCCGCGCCGTTTTCGGCAGCCGCCCCGCTTGCTTCACGGCTTGCTTCACGGCTTGCTTCACTGTTTGAATCACGCAGCCGCGCATGGAGCGACATCAGCCCGGCCCTCAGCATCCGGGCGTCGGGCGCGTTCAGCAGCACCGTCTCGCGGATGCCGCGCGCGGCCACGCGGCGTGGCTCAGGCGGACCGTCGTCGGCGCTCACGAGCAAAGTGCGGCCGTTGTCCAGCCACATCGTCGTGCTGCCGATCGGCGCGGTGCGAGGGACGAGGTCGGGACTGCTCGAGGTCGCGATCAAAGGCTCGCTTGCGGAGGCGGAGGCTGCCGTTGCCGACGCGGCGTCGCCTGCATCGATATCCGACGAGCTAAAAGTATCGTCAGCGCGCAAGGGTTGCTCGTACGGTTGATACTGTCGATACCCTCCATGCAGTCCGTCCTGAGCCGGCAGGCGTGAAGGCGCAAGCAGCGCCGCATAACTGCGCGGCAACCCGCGCGTCGCCAGCAATCGCGCCGCGCCCGCGGTCCACCACAGGCACCACGGACCCGGCTTCATGCAAAGCTGGCGCCATGCCTCGCTCAGAATCAGGCCGGCGCACGTGCTGTCCGCTATGCCGAATTCCCATTGCCCGCTGTCCCACGGCAACTCGCGCCAAAGCGCCGACAAATCGCGCGCGTCGCTGAATGGCCGGGGCAGCGTCACGACGCGCGCGTCGAAGGTCTCGACGCTGACTGCCTCGCCTTGAGCGCCGCGGTACACCCGCTCGAGCGCGTCGAACCAGCCGGGATTGCCGAACAGCTCCGCGACTTCGCCGGAACAGCGCGCCGCCAGCACGGTCGGGAATGCACGGCCGACACGGTCCACGGCCGGACCGGCGACACCGCACCACGAGCCATTGCCGCATACCTGTGACGGAAGCACGAACCGCCATGCCGCGGCGTGCTGCCAGGCGGACGCCCATCGCTCGCCGGTCTCGCGCCGCCCGATCTCGACCGCGCGCTGGAAGTGGCGATCCCATGCATCGACGAAGTCCGGCGGCAGCCGGCGCCGCACAAAGTCGCCTGCGCCGGGCAGCTTGCCGTAGAAGCCGACGGCGCCGCTCATCGCGGACACCTGAAGCGCCGCACTTCATTGCTGTCGAACGGATTGCGCAGACTCGCCGGCTGGATCGGCAGCTTCAGAGCATGGCCGTCGAAATCGAACGTCGCCAGATAGCGAAGATCGCCCTGCTTTTGCAGGCGAGCGGCGTCGAGCGCGTGGAAGAACGCCCATTCGCCGTCGAAGCGCAGCGGCGTGCCGAGCGGACGGCCGGCCACATCGAAAGCGCTGACCGACACGTGGCCCGGCTGCGGGCCCGGCCATGCCATTGCCACGCTCGACGCCCCGTTAGCCGAATAGTCGTACTTCTGCCCGTCGATCTCGATCACGGCCCGCGCGATGGGCGCCTCGAACTGCGGCGCGAGTAGCGTGAAGCCGACCTGCACCTGAGCGCCGCTGCGAAAGAACATCTGACGGATGTCGTCGGCGGCCTGCGCGCCGGCCAGTACCGATTGCGGTCCCGGCGGCGCGCCCGGTTTCCAGCGCCATGCACGGCCGCCCGTATCGACTCTCTGCGCAAGCGTCGATTTGAAAAAACTGTCGAATCTGCCGCCGTTGCCAAACAGTTCGGCGAAATTCTGCAACGGGATATCCGAGCCGCCGCTTGCCGCAAACGGATAGCGTCCATCGACGAAGTTTGCGCAGTCGCTGCCCGCCGCCGCGCGAAACTGATCGGCAAGCGCCGCGCTGCTGCCGCTCGCAACCAGATCGGCGCTCTTGCCGGTGAGCCCCTGAATCAGCCCGGCCACCTGCGGCGGCAGTTGCCCCGCTTCCTGGCGCGCGGCAAGCAGCGCCGGACTGTTCTGCGCGGCAGGGTCGCTCAGGTCGTTCATGGTCAGCAGGGTTTTGCCAAGCTGATCGAGGACGGCCAACGTATGGTCGAGCGGCGTCGCGCCGCTCGTGCCCGCGCCCGTGCCCGTGCCCAGTTGATCGATCTGCGCGAAATGTTCTTCGATGGCCGCGCCCGGCTGCCGCGAGCCGGCCGGATTCGCATCGCCCGCCTTGAGCGTGACGCCGACGGGCAGCGGCGCGCCTGCGTTGCGCAGTTCGCCCGCGAGGCGCGTATTCAGCGCGCGCTTCGCCGCGATGTTTTCACCCGCAAGCCGCGCCTGCGAAGCCAGCGAATCGGCGCCCGCCGCGGCGCCGCTTGCCGGCGCGCGCAACATGTCGCTCGTATTGTCGCGAACCAGGTTGAGCAGCGCCTTTAGCGGCGAACTCGGTCCGGACAGTTTCGCGGCCATCGCGCTCGCGTCCTGAATGCTCGTGACCGGCTGCAATTGCAGATCGGCGAGCAAGGCATCCCAGTTCCGGATGTAGTCCTGCTCATAGAGCGTCAGCACCTGTTGCTCGTAGCGCGAGCGGGCTAGCGGATCGACGCGCCCGCTGTCGAACACCCAGTAGTCCTTCACGAAACGATCGACGGACTGATCCAGCCCGCCGCTCACCTCGGACTGGAAATACGGCCGCGTGAAAAGAACCGGCAAAGGCTCGGACAGCGGCGCACCGCTCTTGCGGCGGAACACGTTGCCCAGCAACCCGAGCGACTGGTCGAGCCGCACCGGCGACGCGCCGGAGCGGCCCGCGTCCAGTTGCACGCTGCCGTAGATCAGCGTGGCGACGTCCGCTGTCTTCAGCGTCGAGCGCGCCTGAGCGATCAGTGCGTTGTCGAGCGGCAGTGCGCGCGGCTTCTGCGCGTCGCCGAGCCGGGCGGAGAAGTGCTTGTCGAGCGCAGTGCGAATCGCCGGGTCCTGCGGGAACAGCCGCTGCCACTCGACGCGCGCAAGCGCGGCCAGTTCGTCCGCGTCGAGATGCTGCGGCTCGCCGAGCATCAGGTAGCCCTTCAGATCGTCGTAGAGCGCTTGCGGATTGCTGGCGTTCTCGACGAGACCTTCGCGAAACCGCAGGTCGACGCCCGGCAGCAAGGTGCCGTCGAGCTCGCGCAGATATGCGCTGTGCGCCTGCGCGAAGAGCGCGTTGCCCTGATACAGCCCGAAGCGCATCGACCACGGCACATGCGCGCGGTACTGACCCGCGGCGTCCTGCGTCGCGGAGATCACCTCGAGCCGCGCGAGCGCCCGCGCAAAATACGACTTGAGGTCAGGCGCGCCGGCAAGCGTAGCGGCGTCCGGCAAGTCCTTCAGCGCGCCCTGAACTTCCGCGACGAACGCGCGGTTGCGCGCATAGCTGGTCGCGAATCCCGCGACCAGCACGAGGGTCACGACGGCGAGGCCCGCATAGGCGGCGGCCTGCATGAAGAGCTTTTGCCGCTCGAAGCGCGGATTCGTGCCCGCGAGACCGGACTCGCGAAACAGCACATCCTTCAGCAGGCGCTCGACGAAGTAGGTGTGCCGCTGCCCGGCGCCGGCCTGCACTCGCGCGGCGTCGACGCCGAAGGTGCGCGCGACCGCTCCCAGTATCCGGTCGATCGGCGCGCCCTCCTGGGTGCCCGAACTCAGGTAAGCGCCACGCAGCATCGGTGGCGTGCCGTACTGGTGACGCCCGAACGCGGCCTCGACGAACTGCCGGGCGATCTCGCGAAACGCGCCCAGTTGCTGCGGAAAGCTCAGCACCGACGCACGCCGGCCGCGGTCGCGCTCGCCGTGCAGGCGCTCGATCAGGCGCGTGTTGAGGCGGTTGAGCAGCAGATCGTATTCATCGGCGAAACGGCTGGACGCACTGCCGTCGAGGCTCGCGCCCAGCGGGAAGGTGACGCCCCACACCTGGCTGCGCAACTGAGCGCCCAGGTCGTCGAAGAACTCGCCGAAGCCCGCTACCAGGTCGCATTTGGTGAACACGAGATACACGGGCACGGCGACCTTCAGATGCTGCGCGAGTTCGTCCAGGCGCCGGCGCACGGCGCGCGCATGCTGTTCGCGCGCGGCGTCGTCGAAGCCGAGCAGATCGGACACGCTCATCGTCACGATGACGCCGTTCAGCGGCCGGCGCCTGCGATAGCGGCGCAGCAGCGCGAGAAACGACTGCCATGCGCTTGCATCGGCTTGCGCGTCGGAATCCTGCGTCGTGTAGCGGCCCGCGGTGTCGAGAAACACGGCCTCGTCGGTGAACCACCAGTCGCAGTTGCGTGTGCCGCCGATACCGCGCAACGCGTCCTTGCCGAAGCGCTCGGACAACGGAAAGTCGAGACCGGAGTTTTGCAGCAGCGTGCTCTTGCCCGAGCCGGGCGGCCCGATCACGACATACCACGGCAGCGCGTACAGGTTGTTGCCGTTGCGGCGTGTCTTGCGCAGCGTGTGGATTGCTTCGCGAAAGCGCTGCAGCAGTTGCGCACGCTCCTCGCTGCCGGGCTCCGCGGCGGCGAGCTGCGTTTCCTGGCCCGCGAGGTCGCCGGAAAGCCGTGCAGTCTTGCGCTGCGCTCTCCATTGCAGGACCTGCAAGGCGATCACCCATGCGAGCACCACGGCGAGAATCAATGCGACCCGCGCCGCCGCGCTCGCGAGCGGTTCGCGCTCGCCAATGCCCACGTAAGGGCCGCCGAGCCAGATCAGTGCCGCGATCAGCAGCAGGCCGAGCGCGTGCGTGAACCACCGGGACTTGACCCAGGTTTTCAGCGTGTTCATGGGTTCAGTTCTCCGGGATAAACAGAATTTCCACGCGACGGTTGCGCGCCCGGTTCGCCGGCAGATCGGCCGGCGTCGCGATCGGCTGCGACGAACCGGCACCGTTTGCCTCCAGCCTGCGCGGATCGTCGAGTCCTTGTGCAAGGACCGCCAGCGTGTTCTGCGCGCGCGCCGTCGACAGCGCGAAGTTGTCCTTGAATCGGAGCGAGTGCACCGGTTGATCGTCGGTATGGCCCACCACGATCACGCGCCCGCGCACCTGGTTCAGCGCCGAGGCCACGCGGCGCAGCAGCGGAATCTCGTCGGGTAAAAGATCCGCTCCGCCCGAAGGAAACAGCGCGCCTGCCGCAAGGCGTATCGTGTCGCGGCCGTCGGCCTGCTCGTCCACGGCGAGCGCGCCGGATTGCTCGAGCGGCGCAAGCAGCGCCTTCAGGCTGGGGCGAGCGGGCCTGGGCGCAGGGGCCCCGGCGGGCGGCGGCGCGCTGCCTGTGCCGATCGCGGCAAGCTGCGCGCCGACGGGTTCGGCGAGCGCATTCAGCCGCGTGAAGAAGTACAGGAACGCACCGATCACAATGAGCGCCGACGCGGCAGCCGCGATCCACAGCGGCACATGACGCATGACCGGATTGCGGCGGTCATCGACGCCGCGCCAGTGCGGCGCCAGTTCGGCAGCGGGCGCTTCGCGCAAGCCGCGAATCCGGCGGTACAGATCGTCCTGAATGTCGGCCAGACGGCCGAGGCCGCCCGGCTCCACCAGATAGCGTCCGCCGAAACCGAGCGCGAGGCAGATGTACATCATCTCGATCAGATCCAGATGACGCGAGAAGTCCACGCTCAGCCGGTCGAGAATCTGGAAGAACTTGGCGCCGCCGTAGGTCTCGCCGTGAAACGTCACGAGCAGCGTCTTTTGCGCCCATCCGCTGAGGTCGCCCCACGGCGCGTTGTTCACGGCTTCGTCGAGCATGGTGCACAGCACGTAGCGCGCGGCCATCACGGTTTGCGTGTTGACACCGGCATCCTGCGCGTGACGCTCGAAGCTGTGCACGTGCGCGACGGCCTGTTCGCGCAGCCGCGCGACATCGGCGGGCGCCGCCACGCTGTGCCGCAACTGCACGCTGAGGAGCAGCAGCGGATTGGCCGCGCGCACGAGCGGATTGACGACGCCGCTCATCAATTCGCGCAGTTCGATACGCGGCGCGGCAGAAGCGGCCTGCTCGTGGCCGCGCGAAGGCGCATGCCGCGGCATGATGCGCGTTGCGTCGCCGGCGCCGGCTTGCGGCTGCGGACGGATCACGGTGGCGTCGAAGCGCCCGCCCGGCTCATCGTTGCGATTGGCGGTGTTCATGCGCGAACCGCCCACAGTTGAAGATCGAGGCCGGCAAAGCCGCTGCCGAAATGCATCGCGATGCCACCGGATGTCTTCAACATTCGCCACATCGCCGAACCGCGGTCGCACTCGAAATACACGAAGCCGGACGTATAAGGCAACTGGCGCGGCGCGACCGCCATCGACGACACGCCGATGCCCGGCAGTTGCAGATTCACGAGGTCGCGGATTTTCTCCACGGGCCCGATTTTCGATTGCGTGGGCAACTGCCGGCGCATGTCCTCGGCTTTCATATCGGCTCGCGCGGCGAGCACGAAGGTTGCCGTGTCGAGGAGCGTCGAATCCGGCACGACGCCGACCCACACGCCGTACTTGCGTTGCTGCAGCGGAATCGGCACCGCGCTCTGTTCGAGCACGGCGCTCAGCGCGATCCGCAATGCGGCGATCACCGGCTCGAAGCTCTCCCGCAGCAGTTCGTGCCGGTACGCCGGAAAGCTCTGCGCGCGCTTGGCCGGCGCGGTGAAGGTGGCCAGTTCGCCGGCCAGTTCGAGCAGCAGCCGGTACAGCGCTTCGGGATGCAGCAGCGGCGCTTCGGCCAGATGCGCAACGAGCGGCTGGTAACGGTTGATGACCTGCAGCATCAGGAAGTCGGCGATCTCCGCAGCGCCGCCCCGATCCGTTTGCGTGACGCGGCTCGCGAGCGCTTCGCCGCGCTGGTGAAGCAGGCCGAGCAGTTCCGACAGAAACGTCACCAGACGCTCGGCAGCCTGAGTCTGCAACGCGCTCGGCATGAAGCCGTCGTCGAGCGTCACGCGCCGGTCGGCCCGGCACTCGATCACGCGGGCGAGCGGAATCTGCATCAGTCCCTCGGCGGGCTGCGACTCCGGCATGAGCCGCGTGCTCATGCCCGCGACTTCGAGCACGGTAAGCCCTTCCATGCTGCCGGACGCATCGTGCACTTCCGTCTCGCGAACCCGATAGCGCAATAGCTGGTCGGCGGCGCCCGCGCCGGTCCATCCGCTGTCTGCCCGCGTGGACGAGCGCAGCGGCAAGCTCAGGTGAACGACCTGATCGCGCCAGTTCGAATCGATGTCGAGCGGCGCCGGCAATGGATCGTCGCCCGGCATCGAAAACGGCGTGCCGTCGGGAAACACGCCCCGCGCGCGCTTGATGCCGAGCTTGCCTATCGCGAGCAGGTCGGGTTCGAGTTCGAGCTCCTGGAAGCCCCACGCATGCGGGCGCAGCCCGCCCGCGCGCAGTTCCACGTAGCGCTCGAAGTAGCGTTCCTGCTGCTGCATGTGCTGCGGCCTCAGAAACAGGCCTTCGCTCCATATGACTTTGTTGCGGTGGGTCATGTCGTCGGTTCGGTCAAGAGTTCTGTGTGCGCCGCCCGGCTGCGGGCGGTGCGCTGACGCGGTGGCTGGGGTCACTATTGCGGGTCGTCGGCCGCGCGGGCTTTGAGGTGCGCGAGCTGCTGCTCGTAGGCCCGCGCGAATTCGTCGCCGAACAGGCGCCGAAAGCATTCGTCGGGGTCTCGGGTTAGCGCGTCGAACTGCTCCTTGTAGCGCTCCCAGTGGCGCGGCCGGCCGCCGAGCGGCAAGCGTCGCGCGCGGCCTTCGGACTCCTCGATGCGCGCGGGATCGAACTGGGCCAGCATCGACTGGAATGCCGAGCGCACGCCGGCAAGCATGGCCATCTGGTGATTGCGGATGTCGGCGGCGGCATCGTTGAGCGCCGCGTTGCCGGACAGGAAGCCGCCGTCCGGCGGCGCGAACAGCCGCCTGACCGCTTCCTGCGCGGTCGGCGCGAACTTGAGCGGATTGTTCTCCGAACGCTGGATCAGCGTTGCAGGCAGCCGGAAGCGGTTCTTCAACTCGGCGCGGGCGCGCAGCACGTCCATCATCGCGTCGACCGCGATGTGGAGCATGTCGGTCAATTGTTGCGCTTGCGCCTCGGCATCGGCATCGGCGGATGCTGGCGGGGACGCGCTGGTTGTGGCGGGGGTTGGGTCGGGGGTCGTGGGTGGCGTCGGTGGCGTGGCTGATGCTGATGTCGATGGCGACGTTGCCGGCGTGGGTGACGAATCGGTGAGCGGAGCCGCTGCCGCCGGATCGACTGACGGAGCCGCTGCGCCCGTCGGAATCGATGAGACCGGCGCGGCGGCCGGAGCCGGAGAATCCATCATAGCCGGCGACGCATGCTGCCAATCCGCCGACCGCCGTGAGTCCGTCGCCTGCGCTACATCCGCCGACGTCCCGGCGACGGGCTCGACATCGACCGGCTCCCGTTGCGGCCCGGAACGCGGTTCGACGCGGCTCCCAGTTGCGTCCCAGTCGTCCGGCAGCAGCGGGCCGCTTGTTCGCGGCAGTTCGACTTGCGGCGGGCGGAAGCGGTCCGCGACCGCCGGCATGTGGTTCCAGTCCGGCGCAGGCGGACCTGCGGGCGCAGCCTCGTCGGAATAAGAAGGCGGCGCGTCGAATAGCGCGAGCGGATCGAGACTCGCGCCCGCCGCTGCGGCATCGGCCGCACCGGGAATCAGCCCTTCCGCAAACCCCGCGCCGCCAGATGCGCCGGCACGCGCGGACGGCAGCAGCAGACCCAGATCGAGCGGCTCGGCGTTCTGCACGCGACCCGCTCCCACGTGAGATGCCGGCAACGGCGGTGCCGACGCTGGCGGCAACGGCGCGGGCGCCGCCGCTTTGCGGGCATCTGTTGAAACGTTGCGCGAAACGTCGCGCGAGGTATCGTCCTGCCCGGCCGTCGCGCCGGAAAGACGCACCGTGATTTCGAATGTATCGATCTGCAGCCGGTCGCCGTTTTTCAGCGCCGCCGGATCGCCCCTTTGCAGAGCGGCACCATTGAGCAGCATGCCGTTGGTGCTGCGGTCCTCGACGAAATAGAGGCCGTTCAGATAGCGCACCAGAGCGTGCAGCCGCGACACACCCTCGGTGCCGAGCACCCAGTCGCAGTCTTCCGAGCGCCCGATGCTGCCGTCGCGACAGTCGAACACGTACTCGCGCCGGCCGCCGAGACGCTCGGCCCGTTCGCCCTGCACCGAGAGAATCAGATTGTGCGCGGTGCTCATTGCGTCGCTCCGTCCATATCGTTAGGGATGCCGAGCAGGCTCAGCGCGTCGCGCACGAACGCGGTGCGGCGCGCGTCGATCTGCGCCGGGACCAGCGCGGCCATGTAGCTGACGGCCGCCGTGGCGGCAATCGCGCTCAGGTGCTCGGGCGGCGGCGTCGGCTGCCCGTATCGTGGATTCAGGTTGCCGCCGGTCCAGCCGGCGGAGGCACAGGCCCATGCGCCGATCGTCCGGTAGCGGTGCTCGTTGGCAAACGACGCCGCGGCGGCGCGCTGCGCTTCGCCCGGATCGCGCACCCACGCTTCGGCAAGCGCGACACCTTCGCGGTCGTGCGCGCCGAGGGGCTGGCGGCTCGCGCACTGACATACCCACGCGACCGTGTAGCGACGCGGCAAGAGGCGCGCGAGCAGGCTCAGCGCGTCGGCGGCGAGTCCGTCGTCGAGCAGCGTCTGTACGGCGGCGCGCGGCGTCATGCCTGGTTCCAGGCGGGCGTTCGCCGGCGCGGAAAGCCGCATCTGCCGGGCAGCGTCGAAAAGCGTAGTCATAGCGGCAGGATCATCGGCGCCGCGCCGCCGAGTATCGCGGTGGCCGTGCCGATCAGTTGCAGGTTGGTGGACTGCACGAGGCAGTCGGCCTCGGAGAGAATCTCCATCGCGGCAATCGAACTGATGTTCAGATTCGCCTTGGAATTGAGTTCCATCGCGAGCCCCGACGTCATCGCCACGTTCAGTTCGCCATTCACCGTAACGTTGGTGCCCTCGATCGCGATCTCACCCGTGCTGTTCAACGTGATGCTCGCGAGTCCGGTCACCAGCCTGATCTGCTTGCCGGCCGTCACCGTGTAATTGCGCGCCACCTGCACGTCGTGGTCATGCTCCGATTCCTCGCGCAAATTCTTCTGCGCATGGATCAGCACCTCTTCGCTGCCCTTTTTGTCCTCGAAGCGGATTTCGTTGTAGTCCTCGGTGGAGCCGGTGTGGCTGCGGCTTTTGACGCCGCTCTGCGTGCGGTTTTCGGGCAGGCTGTACGGCGGCATGTTGTCCGCGTTATAGACGCCGCCGATAATCAGCGGCCGGTCCGGATTGCCGTCGAGAAAGCTGACTACCACCTCCTGTCCGACGCGCGGAATAAACTGCGCGCCCCAGCGCTTGCCCGCCCACATCTGCGCGACGCGCACCGGGCAAGAACTCTGCGCGTTTGGTTTGGCCGGGCGGTTCCAGAAGAACGTGACCTGCACACGGCCGTACTTGTCGACTGCGATGTCCTCCGGCGTGTTGCCTTCGACCACCGCGGTCTGCAGGCCGGCAATCACAGGGCGCGGCGTGAGCGGCATCGTGCGAAACGGCTGACGGCTGCGAATCGCGCTGAACGCGCAGCGAAACGGTTCCTCGCCTTCGTCCGCGCCGCCGCCCGTCACGTAGTCCGGCTCGACGAGCCGCATCTCGGTTTCGATCACGAGATATTCCTGGTTGGCGTCCGCAAGCGGAAAGTCCTTCAGCCTGAATAACGCACCCGTGGTGACACCGCATGCGTCGGTGTGCCCGGCGCTCGTCAGCATCGGCACGTTGAGCGCATCGGCGCGCACCTGCGCGTAGCGCTGACCGTCCTGCAGACGCTGGTCGTGGCCGACGTAGTCGTACGCGTAGTCGCAGATGTCGAGACCGCTCACGCTGTGGGCATCGTCCTTATCGGTGACATCCTCGGTGGCGAGCAGCGACGCCTTCGGTTTCAGATAGTCGTAGTCGTCCAGTTGCACACGCGTTGCATTCATCGCGCGCGCGGTGGTCCAGTCGCTGATCGACGCCTTCATGCGTTTGCCGCGCCCGGTCGGCGGCGCATAGGGAATCTGCTCGAAACCGGACACAGGCGAATGCGCGCCGAGCGCGTCGGCAAGCACCATCGTGTGGACACCGTCCGCATGCGTGAAGAAGTAGTAGATGCCCTCCTGCTCCATCAGGCGGCTGATGAAATCGAAGCTGCTCTCGCGGTATTGCACGCAGTAATCGCGCGGCGCGTAAGTGCCGCTCAAACTCAGTTTTACGTCCGCATAGCCGGCATCGGCGAGCACCGATTTGACGATCTGCGGGACGCTCATGCTTCGATAGATGCGACAGTCGCGCCGGCGCGTCGCCAACCACGCCTTCGGCACGACTCCGAAGGTGTAGACGGCGTAACGCACGTTGTCGATGTTCACGAAGCCGCCCTGCTCGCACTCGTTGACCATGCCGTTGAAGTACCGCGTATAGCCCTGCGGGGTGACGAGCTTGACGGTCATCGGCGTGCCGAGCAGTGCGCGCAGATCGACCTGCGGGTTCTTGCTGATCGCCTCGATCCGGTATGAAAACAGACGGCCGAGCGATTCTGTCGCGGTCATGTTCGAGAACAGCAGACTGGTGCCGAGGTTCGAGGCGAGCGTGATTGCGTGAGCCATGTGATTGACGAAAGCGGGGTTGTGTGCTGAGCCGGTCAGTGCGGCGCGCGAAGCTGCGCGATGGTGCGTGCGTCCATGCGTGCTAGAGGACGACGTCCACGCTGAACCTCGGCAGGTTCGCCGCGGACTTCACGTTTTTCTCGACCTGTGTTTCGAGCGAAGTTCTGAAGTTCTCGCGAATCTCGCTTTTGAAACGCGACACCGAGACCCAGCCGTCAAGCATCTCTTTGAGTGCTTCCTTTGTGATCAAGGTTTCTTTTGCGGGCAGCGCCGAATCCTCTATCAGCTTTTTGCGCAGCGTTTCCAGGTTGTCGCTACGCTTGTCCCAGCCGCCGTCACTCGCACCGCCGATGTGGATCGACTCGGGTCCGACATCGACCGTCACGCCGCTGTCCTCGATGGTGTCCTGCACACGCTTGCGCCGCACCGTCAGATGAAACTTGCTGACATTGATCTTGAGCGGCGAGGTCTTTTTCAGCTGACCGATTTTCAGCGTGGCGTTCACATGCGCGGACAGAAACAGAACGTCCTGCGCACCGTCTTCTTCGCTCACTGTCCACGGAATCACGACGGCGTTCGAAATCAGGTTCACGGACTTCGACTTGTTGTCTTTCGCGTCGTCGGCCAGCACGTTCCTGTATGTGAAGCGGGGATTCGATCCGTGCTCGAAGTTCTGGATCAGCCTCGTCACGAACTGCACCACATTCTTGTCGCTCAGTGTCGACAGTTCCGCGAATCCATCGTTGCTCTTTGCTGCTGGCATCGCCTTATCTCCCGACGC
The DNA here is from genome assembly GCF_046054045.1 of Paraburkholderia sp. RL17-368-BIF-A. Taxonomy (NCBI): domain Bacteria; kingdom Pseudomonadati; phylum Pseudomonadota; class Betaproteobacteria; order Burkholderiales; family Burkholderiaceae; genus Paraburkholderia; species Paraburkholderia sp. RL17-368-BIF-A. The sequence continues at coordinate 213,399 of NZ_JARESN010000009.1, read as the reverse complement.
GGTTGGTTCGTCTCTCGAAGAACACAACAGCCGGGTCTCGCGATCTATTCCTTCCTCGTGAAGTAAAAAAATCGGCGCGCGCGGCGGGGGACGCTGGTTGTATGTGGGCGACTTGCAACTCGAGCGTCAAAGCCAGTCGTGGAAGTAGCTGTCTCTGACCTTGTACATGGGGAAATACCAGTTGTCGCGCATGAACATCTTGTTCTCCAGACTCTGCTCTGGAAGCTGCGAGCGGGCCTGGTCCTCAAACATCCGGTCGCGCAGCTTCGTGAAGCCCGAACTCTCGGCCGCGGCCGTGGGGCCGGTCATCCTGATCGTGCTGCGGCGCACGTCCTCCATGTACTCGGTGCGCAGCTCGTCGTTGGTTTTCAGCGAACGGAACCTGCTATATATCAGCGCTTTATACGACTTCAGGCCATTGCTGCCGGCGTGGCTTGCAATGATCGAGTTGCTGATGGGAGGCGGTTGATCTCCGCGAATATTCGCTTGCCACCAGTCCGCGCTGGTCCAGTCGTTTTCGCTTACGCCGTTGTGCCACACGGGATTCACGGCGGAAAACCGCGGATAAGACTGATGGCAGACGATGTCGCCGAGCGGACTCACGCAACTGACGTCCGTATCCGCATAAATGCCGCCGTACTGAAGAAGAATCTCGATGCGCAGAATGTCGCTGGCCGAACCGAAGTTGGCGCCGCGATTGACGAGTTCCCTGCGATAAATCGCTGCGTTCTTGCCCATTTTCAGGTCGCGCTGCACTTCGCGAAGCTTGATCCCGTTCTCCTCGCAAAAGTTGATGATCGAGTTGACCTGCGTCGCGCGCATGCCTCGGAGGGTCTCGCCGCGCTGATTCAGATACTCTTCCAGATAGCGGATCGTGGCTGCATCGCCTCCTTTTTTTCCCAGCACCTGTGCGACTTCCTGCCATTGCGCCGCGGAAACGCGCCCAAGGCCTTGCGCTCCGTTCTGGTCGCTGATCTGCCGGCGGCGTTCGCCGGTCAGCAACTGGTTGGCGTCGATCCAGAGATTGACTTCCCAGTCGGGATTCATCCTCGGAAACGTGACGATGCAATCGCGATTCCGTTGCGGGATATCGCCGCCGATCCAGATGATATGAATGACCTTTGGAATGGCTCTCAACTTTCAAACCTCCTCATAGAGACCAGGTTGATCGAGGCACGCAGCGGAGTCGAACCAATACGCAAAATCGCCCTGCTCCACGCTCACGCGAACCTGCCGCACCTCGCCGCCGTCGATCAAGCGCGCAAGGAACTCGCGGCTGATTGCGGGCAGCATCGTGTTGGTGAGAATTGCGTCGATCATCCGGCCGCCGGATTCGCTCTCGGTACAGCGTCCGACGATCAGGCGAACGACCGCGTCGTCATAGTCGAACGGCACGCGGTAGCGCTCCTCCACGCGCCGCTTGATGCGGTTCAACTGCAGCGTGACGATTCGCGCCAGCATGTCCGCGCTGAGCGGGAAGTACGGAATGGCCACGAGCCGGCCGAGCAGCGCGGGGGGAAACACGTCCAGTAACGGCTCGCGCAGCGCCTTCGCGAGCCCGTCGGCATCCGGCATGGCGGCCGGGCGGCTGCAGAGTTGCGCTATCAGTTCGGTGCCGATGTTGGTCGTCAGCAGAATCAGCGTGTTGCGGAAATTGATCGAGCGGCCCTCGCCGTCTTCCATCACGCCCTTGTCGAAAACCTGAAAGAACACTTCGTGCACGTCGGGATGCGCCTTCTCGATCTCGTCGAGCAGCACGACCGAATACGGCTTGCGACGCACCGCTTCTGTCAGCACGCCGCCCTCGCCATAGCCGACATAGCCCGGCGGCGCGCCCTTGAGCGTGGACACCGTATGCGCCTCCTGGAACTCGCTCATGTTGATCGTGATGAGGTTCTGCTCGCCGCCGTACAGCGCCTCGGCGAGTGCCAGCGCGGTCTCGGTCTTGCCGACGCCCGAGGTGCCCGCGAGCATGAACACGCCAACCGGACGATCGGGATTGTCGAGGCCCGCGCGCGATGTTTGAATCCGCTTCGCGATCGCTTCCATCGCATGGTCCTGGCCGATCACGCGCTCGCCCAGCACAGTCGCCAGATTCATCACGGTCTTCAGTTCGCTGCGCACCATCCGCCCTACGGGAATGCCCGTCCAGTCGGAGACGACCGACGCGACCGCCTGGTAGTCGACGCTCGGCAGGATCAACGGAGCCTCGCCCTGGAGTTCGGCGAGTTCGGCTTGCAGGCGCCTGAGACGCCCAAGCATTTCCGCGCGCGCGGAAGGGTCGGGCGCAGAGGCCACGCCCGTTTGCGTTATCCGATCCGGCTCGGCCTCTGCCGGCTGCGCGACGTCGTCACTTGTCCCATCGACCACCGCGCTATCGCCGCGCAGTTGCGCACGCAGCGTCAGAATCCGCTCAACCAGCGCTTTCTCTCTCGCCCACTCCGACTCGCGTTGCGAGCGGCGCGCGCGCTCCGTGTCGAGCGAAACAGCGACGCGCGCTTCGCGGGCCGTCACGTCGATGCCCACGCTCTTTTCGCGCTCGATGATGTTCCGTTCGGTCTCCAGCGCCTCGATCCGCTTCGACATGTCGTCGATTTCGGCGGGCGTCGCATGCTGGCTGATCGCCACCCGCGCGCAAGCGGTGTCGAGCAGGCTCACCGACTTGTCCGGCAACTGGCGCGCAGGGATATAACGATGCGACAGCCTGACGGCCGCTTCGAGCGCCTCGTCGAGAATCTGCACGCGGTGATGCTGCTCCATCACGCTGGCGACACCGCGCATCATCAGAATGGCCTTTTCTTCATCCGGCTCGTCGACGGGCACCGTCTGGAACCGCCGCGTCAATGCCGGGTCCTTTTCGATGTGCTTGCGATATTCGGCCCACGTCGTCGCGCCGATCGTGCGCAGCGTGCCTCGCGCGAGCGCCGGCTTGAGCAGGTTTGCGGCGTCTCCGGTGCCGGCCGCGCCGCCCGCGCCAACCAGTGTGTGGGCCTCGTCGATAAAGAGAATCACCGGCCTGGGCGACGCCTGCACTTCGTCGATCACCTGGCGCAGCCGGTTCTCGAATTCGCCTTTCATGCTGGCGCCGGCCTGCAGCAGACCGACATCCAGCGTGCGCACCACCACGTCCTTCAGCGCCGGAGGCACATCGCCGCGCGCGATCCGCAGCGCAAAGCCCTCGACGACGGCGGTCTTGCCGACGCCCGCCTCGCCGACCAGCATCGGATTGTTCTGCCGGCGGCGCATGAGTATGTCGACGACCTGGCGAATCTCGCCGTCGCGGCCAACGATAGGATCGAGACTGCCGTCGCGAGCCTGCGCCGTCAGATCGACCGTGAATTGCTGCAACGCCTGCTGTCTTCCCATCTGCGCCGGCGCAATGGAGCCGCTGCTTTCGCCAGGCGCGGGCGCCGCGCCCAAACGGAAGCCGTCGGTCGCCTCCAGGCGGTCTTCCGGCGATCCCGCGACGATCTCACCGAACGCGTCGGCAAGCGCCTCCGCCTTCACTTTCGCAAACTCAGCCGACAACGCGAGCAACGCGTTACGCAGATGGCGCGTGCGCAGCGCGCCGACGAGCAGATACCCCGTGCGAACCTGGGCCTCGCCGAACATCAGCGTGGCAAAGACCCAGGCGCGCTCGACCATTTCCTCGACGTCGGCCGACAGATCGCTGATCGTCGTATTGCCGGGCGGCAGACGCTCGAGCGCTGCGGTGAGATCGCGAGCGAGACTCGACGGGTTGACGCCGAAGCGCCTGACGATCCGGTGCAGATCGGAGTCCTGCAATTGCAGGATCTGATGCACCCAATGCGCGATTTCGACGTACGGGTTGCCGCGCAGTTTGCAAAACACGGTAGCGCTTTCGATGCTCCGGTAGGCAAGCGAATTTAGCTTGCCGAACAGCGCGCCGCGACTGATCTCGGCCATGATGGCGATCCTTTGAAATGGGGTGATCGGCGTGATGCCGCCGGTTGGAAGTCAGGACGCGAGCGCGTCGGTGCAATGCATTCGCATGGCCTCAGTCGACTGGCGTCAGCACGACGTCGTCGGCATCGACGGGCTTCGTGTAGTGACCCATCCATGTACTGAAACCCATGCGACCCATCTGGCCGAGATGCGTCGCCGGCACTTCTTCTTTCATGAGCACGATCTGCACGTCCCAGCGTTTTTCTCCGCCCACGTAGAGCTTGACCGCGGCGACCAGTTCGGCGAGCGCATCGCCGCCCGGCAAAAAACGCTTGAACTCGCCAAGCGGCAACGGCCCGATTCGCAAGCGAAAGCGCTGCTGCGCGCCGCGCACGTGCGCACCGAGCGTCGCGTCGCGGCCCAATGACGCCACCGCAATGCCCATTCGCAGATGGGCGTCGCGCGGCAACTGCATCCAGCCGGTCATGAACTCGAGCACCGCCACCGGCACGCCGAAGTAATGCGCGAGAAAGCCCCTGAGCCCCTCGGCATTGCGCGCCTGCGGCACCAGCCGGCCGGCAAAAAAGCGCTTGTACCGATCCGGCAGCGCATCGCGTCCTTCCAGTTGCGGCGCGGCCATTCCAATCAACGCGCCGACATACGTGCGAAAGCGGTCTTCGTCGGGACGATCGAGTTGAACCGTGGGCTGTGCATCGGCCCACGCGCGGTAAAAAAGGCTCAGCATCCGGTGATGAAAGATGTCGGCGAACGCCACCAGGGACGTGTCCTTCGCGTTGCGCTGACGCTCGACCGCATGCTCGGTCAGATGCAATGGCAACGGACCGTTCGGTCCGAACAGGCCGAGAAACAGCCCGTATAGCTTGCCAGGCGAACCCGCCGCTCCGCGCTCGAAGCGCTCGATGCCGCGCGGCGCAAACTCGAGCGTCGCCGCATGCGCGAGCCGCACGGGATCGTCGGCCGGCTTCGTCGAATGTCCGAGCCGCGGACGGTCCGGATACGCGCATTCGAGCCGGCGCATTGCCTCGAAAAACTCGAAGTCGAACGGCCGCTCGCTGAGCGCGGCTTCCAGTGCCAGAGGATCGGGCGCTAGAGGATCGGACGCTTGCCGGGTGTGGCGGGCCATCGGGCTACCTCGTTACGTTCGAAGGTGCGCAAGACGGTCTCCGTGAACGAATTCAGCGAGACGTAGCGCGCGAAAAAATGCTGGAGAACCGACGCGAGCAAAAACGCGCTGCTGCCTTCGAAGGCTGCGTCGCTGCACGTCAGTGTGATTTCGAGCCCGCGCCCGTAGGTGATCGGTCCGGGCACCGGCACGCGGCGCGTGGCGGCTCTCGCGACGACCCGCTTGATGCCCTCGATCCTCCGCCGCGCCGCCGCGTCGAACTCGTCGCGATAGAGGCCGAGCATCTCGCGCAATGCGGCGGCGTTCTGCTCGCCTTCGTCGTTGCCATCCTTGCTGCCATTGTCGTCGCGGCTCTCGTTGAACAGCGACAGGTAATTCAATTGCAGATGACTGATGAGCCGCCACGCGGTCTCGCCGGTAGCGGTCGGCGCGCGCGGCCGGGTCGGACCGGCGATGCAGCGAATCGATGCGACCGGCGCGTCGGTGTCCAGTGTGAAATCGGTGTACGACTTGCCGACCGGCATATGCAACGGCAGATCGCGATTGGTGCATAACACCCGCAAGCCGAGTTGACGCAGCGTGGTCGGGTACGGCGCGTCGTTTGCGTCGACGAGCGCAATGAACGTCTCGCTGCCCACATAGCTGGAGCGCGCGCCGTTCTGCAATTGCCGCCCCGAAAGAAGACGCGGCTCGCGGCGCAACGTATAGAACGCCGACTGGGCGTGATGCCAGGTGCGCGACGTGCCGCCATAGAACGGCAAAAAGCTTTGCTGCGGTTCCTGACTGTCGCCGTAGCCTTGCACGTCGAGCACACTATGCACCTCGAAATCCATCGGACGGGTGCGATCGCCGATCACGTGATACTCGGTCTTGCCTTGCTGAAGATGAATCCGGTCGGCCCGCTGCTCGAACAGGTTGACCGCGGGCGTGCAGAACAGCCTGAAGTTGCCGGCGTCGAGCGCGTTATGCAGCCTGGCAGCACCGCGGTCGAGCCACACCACGATCTCGAACTCATTGCCCTGAGCCCGTGCGAGCACGGAGCGCAGTCCTGTGAATTCGACGAAGCGAAAGCGCTCCGGGCACGCGAAATATTCCTGTAGCAGTCTGTAGCCGCTAAACGAACGGTCGCCGTACGGCAGCATCGCCTCGTGTTCGCCGAAGCCGATTGCGCGCAGCGCCGCCGCGTCGTGATGCTCGCTGACGAATTGGCCTTCCTGCGCGCCTCGCGCCCTGATCGTGTAGCCCGCACCGTTTGCGAGCATCTGCTCGTACACGACGTTGGGCAGTTCGTCCGCTCCCGCCAAGTGGATCGGAAGGCTGTCGAGCGCCAGCATGTTCGCCTGCACCCCGGAGAGGGTGGAGAAGCGCAGCCGCAACCCCGCCCGGACCTCGCGCCCTGGCGGCGGCACGAGACCGGCGGCGGCAAGCGCGGCCGGCGTGTCGAAATAGCGCGCCTCGGCGAGTTCGAGCGGCCACAGCGTGACCTCGTGCGCGCTCCGGTACTCACACGCGGTACGGTCGCCGAAACCCTTCAGGCTGCGCATCACCGTGTGGCGCGCGACCGTGTGGCCGCCAGCGGGCAGATCTTGCGTCGCGTCCGGATGCATCTGCACCACCGCCATCGACGGAATCGGCAGCAGATAGTGCGGATAAATCATTTCCAGCAGATGCTGGGTGAACACCGGGTATTGCGCGTCGAGCTTCAATTGCACGCGTGCGGCGAGAAACGCGAAGCCTTCCAGCAGCCGCTCCACGTAGGGATCGGCGCATTCGAAGCCCTCCATGCCGAGGCGCCCCGCGATCTTCGGATAGGCGCTCGCGAATTCCGCGCCCATCTCGCGAACATGCTGCAGTTCGCGGTTGTAGTAGCCGAGAAGACGTGGGTCCATGATAGTCAACCGAAATGTTGCGAGACCCGGAATTCACCGGTCTCGAGATCGACGTCGGTATGCAGATAGAGCGCAAGCGGCATGGGTTGCGCCCACATCTGCGACTCGATCCGAAAACTCAGCGAGCGTGCGTTCATTACCGCGTCGTCGATATTCACGGCCACTTGCACCGTGTCCGCAATCAGGCGCGGCTCGAAGTCGATGAGCGCTGTGCGGATACGCTCCTGCAACATGCCTGCGTCGATGCCGGACAACGGTGCGCCCGCCAGATCCGGAATACCGAAGTTCAGCACGGAGTTAGCGACGTGATCGAGTCCCGGAAGACCGTCGCTGTCCCACTGCCGCGTGCAGTTCAGCAGCGCGGCAATGTCACGCGTCACATACTCGCGCAGGCGCGCCGCCGTGATCACGCGCTGCTCGCGGCTCTCGTCGGGCTCGTCCGGCGCCATGTCGGTGAGCCGGTCGAGCAACGAGGGCTGCAAGCGCTCCTGAGGGGTTAGCTCCGCCATCCGTTCGGTATCCTTATCGTGCGAATCACCTTGTCGTCGCGCACCTCAGCTTGCTTACTGTTTGGCGACCTGCTGGATGTCGAACGTGAAGTCCTTCGTGCCGCCGCTTGCCTTGCCTTCGTCGTCCTGTGGCTGGAACGAATACTTGAACTTGCCGAAGTGCAGCGTGATGTTTTCGGTCAGACGCTCATCGCCGCCGCTGCCGCCGGTCGCCACCGACGTAATCAGCACGCCTTCGCTCAATTCGATTGTCAGGAAGTCCGTTTGCTGACCGGTCGCATTGGTCACGTACAGATAGGCAGTGTCGAGGCGCGCGCCCGTGCAGCAGGCGTTGAGAATCGCGTTCGAACAGCTGTCGACGTATTTGGTGATGGTGATGTCCTGAATGTTCGCCTTGCCGCCGGACGCGTAGCCCGCGCCAGTGTGAAGGTTGCCGGTGTTGCTGACGCCCCAGGACCACGCGATGATCGGCACCTCGTTCTTGTGCTTCGAATGGTTGGACGCGCCCTGGATCGTGACCGAACCAGCGCCGAATTTCAGGTGCATATCGAATGCCATATTGACCTCTTCCCGTTGCTAATGAGTGTGCTCGCCGGTGCGGCGAACGTGGAGCCCGTGGCGTTTGCGCCGCGGACGGGTTTTCTGCATGGTGACGTGGTGCGGGACGCCTACGCTGCGAGCGCGGACGGCAGGCGGGACACGAGCCGCAGCGACACGGTCAGGCCTTCCAACTGATAATGCGGCTTGAGGAAGAACTTCGACGTGTAGTAGCCGGGATTACCCTCCACTTCCTCCACCACGACCTGCGCGGCGGCGAGCGGCTTGCGTGCTTTGGTTTCTTCGCTCGAATTCACCGGGTCGCCGTCGACGTAATTCATCACCCAGTTCGACAACCAGCTCTCCATCTGCTCACGCGTGCTGAACGAACCGATCTTGTCGCGCACGATGCACTTCAGGTAGTGCGCAAAGCGGCAGCACGCGAACATGTACGGCAGCCGCGCCGAGAGATTGGAATTCGCGGTCGCCGACGGATCGTCGTACTCTTCCGGCTTCGCCACCGACTGTGCGCCGATGAACGCGGCGACATCCGAGTTCTTGCGATGCACGAGCGGCATCAGCCCCATCTTGTCGAGTTCGGCCGAGCGCCTGTCGGTGATCGCAATTTCAGTCGGGCACTTCATATCCACGCCGCCGTCGTCGCTCGGGAAAGTGTGAACCGGCAGATTCTCGACCGCACCGCCCGACTCCACGCCACGAATGCGCGTGCACCAGCCATATAGCTTGAATGAGCGGTTGATATTCACCGCCATCGAATAGGCCGCGTTCTGCCATGTGTATTTCGACGAATCGGTGCCTTCCGTGTCTTCTTCGAAATCGAACTCGTCGACAGGGTCGGTCTTTGCGCCGTAAGGCAGCCGCGCAAGCGTGCGGGGCATCGTCAGCGCCAGGTAGCGCGCGTCGTCCATTTCGCGCAGCGAGCGCCAGCCAGCGTAGTCCGGCGTCGTGAAGATCATCGACAGATCGCGCGGGTTGGCGAGCTCACTCCAGTTCTCCATGCCGAGCAAGGTGGAACCGGCGGCGGAGATAAACGGTGCGTGGGCCGCGGCGGCCACCTGTGAGATGCCGCGCAACAGCTCGATATCCTGCGGACTGTGATCGAAGTAGTAATCACCGATCAGGCAGCCGTACGGTTCGCCGCCAAGCTGACCATACTCTTCTTCGTAAACGCGCTTGAACACGGGGCTCTGATCCCATGCAACGCCTTTAAAGCGCTTGAGGTTCTTGCCCAACTCCTTCTTCGACACATTCAGCACGCGGATCTTGAGCATCGGATCGGTCTCCGAGTTCGTGACCAGATGATGCAGGCCACGCCACGCGCCTTCCAGCTTCTGGAATTCCTCGTGATGCATGATGCGGTTCAACTGCTCGCTGAGCTTGCGGTCGATCTCCGCAACATACGCATTGATGGTTTGCGTGACGTCGTCGGAGACGATGTTCGAATCCTGCAGCACCTGCTCGGCGAGCGTGCGCACTGCCGCCTCGACTTCCTCTCTCGCGCGTTCGTTCTTCGGGCGAAACTCCTTGTTGAGCAGCGCGGCGAAGTCGCTGGTTTCGCTCAGGGTGCCTTGCGCGGCTGTGTCCAACTGCTTCTGACTTTCCATGATCGCGCTCACTCCTGTCCGGGTTCGGTGTCAACGGGCTTCGGAGCGGCGCTTAGCGATTGCAGCAGCGCCGGGTCCTTGAGCGCCTCGGCAATCAGTTTTTCCGCGCCGGCCTTGCCGTCGAGATAAGTGCCCAGGTTCGCCAGTTGCGTGCGTGCCTGCAGCAGCTTGGCGAGCGCATCGACCTTGCGCGCGACTGCCGCGGGCGAAAAGTCGTCCATGCTTTCGAACGTCATGTCCACTTCGAGATTGCCTTCGCCAGTCAGCGTATTCGGAACGTTGAAGTTCACTCGCGGCTTCATCGACTGCATGCGGTTGTCGAAGTTATCGACATCCACCTCCAATGCCTTGCGCTCTTCTATCGGCGGAAGATCGCCGCTGTTCGCGCCGGAGAGGTCCGACATCACGCCCATCACAAACGGTATCTGCACTTTCTTCTGCGCACCGTACAGCTCGACGTCATATTCGATCTGTACGCGCGGCGCACGATTTCGCGCAATGAATTTCTGACTGCTCTGTCTCGTTGCCATACGCTCGTTCCTCTGGATGCATTCAGGTTCGGGATTCGAATGAGCCGGGTGCTGGTGCCCGGCCGTCGTCCACGCTCACACAACAGCGCAGACTCGCGATCTATTCCGTGATTTGTGAATCGATCTGCTAGAGCTTTCGTCCATCGACGCAACCGCATTCCGCAACCAGAACATCTGGGCCGGCGTGAATATTCCGTCGCTCGAATGATTGCTTTGAAAATTCGCGGGAACCCACGCGAGCGCGCGACGCCGCGACATTCGTCGTGACGTGCCGGAATAAATCGGGGCAGCCGGCTGTTCAGTCAGCAACAGTGGTTATCGAACAGTGGCTTCAGTACACGGCACGCAATGACATCATCCGAAGATCCCACACGCTTGCGCCCAATTGCGATTGCACCGATGCGGCTCTTACCCCTCTGCCTGCTCGCGCTCGCACCGTATGCGCACGCCGGCTGGACGATCGTGCAAACCGGCGCACCGGTGACGACGATCCACGAAAGCACTGTGTATCGGGCCGGCTCAGGCCAACGGCTCGCGCCAGACGATATCGTCGAAACTCCGCCCGATTCCAATGGCATCGTTCAGATGCAGGACGAAACGGGCAATGTGCTTGCGATGGGAAGTGACACTCGGGTGTTGCTCGCGCGCGATGGCCATGTCGCGCTGCTACGCGGCTGGCTGAAGGTGCAGCATGTTTGCGCCGCGGCCAATTGCGCGGTGCCTGTCGTTGAGACTGAGCGTATGCGTGTCACGCCGGCCGAACGCAGCGCGCTCGTGATTGCCGCGTCCACGCCGGCTTATGCCGGCGACGACGCGAACGCTGTGTTCTGCGAAAGCGGGTCCGCACAACTGGTCACGCTCGGCAAGCCGCATGGCGAGCCCGCGCGGACGGCGATATCAACTCATCAGTTCGCGCAGCTTTCGAAAGCCAACGCACGCGTTATCGTTTCGGCACGCCTTGACCCCGCATTCGTGGCCGCGATGCCGCTCGCGTTCCGCGACGCGCTGCGCCCGCTGCCGCTGCGACCCGAGCCGGGCGCGTCGGCCGCGCCGCGCCCGGCGAGCCCATCGGCAGCCGGCTCGCGCCCCGTGACCTACGCGGACGTGTCCGACTGGCTCGGCAGCGCGCTTGCGGTGCGAACAGACCCGGCCACGCGCTTTACTCAACGCTTCGGCGCACGCCTGTCAGATCCGGCGTTCCGCCGCGACATCCGCCAACACCTGCACGATCTGCCGGACTGGCGGCCGCTCCTGCAGCCACATCCGCGACCTGCGTGGCGGGCCGGCACAGCCGCTCCCGTTTCTGCCTACTCGTCCTACTCATCCGCACGGGCTCGACCATGAAGCTGTCACTCGCCATCAAGTTCAATCTCGTGTTCATCGCAATCTTCGCGATTGGACTGAGCGCGGCGGGCATCGTCGCAAATCATGTGCTGCAGCAGCAGTCGCTCGACGAAACCCGGCACGACGCCAATGTGCTGATGAGCGCCGCCGAGGCGATGCAGAATTACACGGCTCAGCACATCACGCCGTTACTCTCGACACAGATTCAATACTCGTTCGTGCCCGAGTCCGTGCCCGCGTTCTCCGCGATTGAAATGCTGAATACGTTGCAGGGCGCGTTCCCGAACTTCTCGTATCGTTCGACGATGCTCAATCCGACCAACCTACGCGATCGCCCAACCGATTGGGAAACCGAAGTGATTGCGCATCTGCACGACAAGCCCGCGCTGAAAGAGGTGACTGGCGAGCGGCGCACTCCCGGCGGCGAACATCTGCTGTTTCTGGCGCGTCCCAGCCGGATCACGGACGCCGCCTGCATGCAGTGTCACAGCACGCCGTCGGCGGCGCCGCGCACCATGCTCGACAAGTACGGGCCGGCGAACGGTTTTGGCTGGGCCATGAACGACGTGATCGGCGCAGAGTTCGTGTCGGTGCCGATGTCGGAATCGATCGCGCGCGGCCGGGCGCTGTGGCGCAGCTTCATGACCGCCCTGAGCGTCGTGTTCGCGGTCGTGCTGGTGGTCCTGAACGTGATGGTGCATGTGCTCGTCACGCGGCGCCTGCAGGCTCTCTCGCGTGCCGCCGACGAAGTCAGCCTCGGCAAACTCGGCGAAGTGGACTTACCCACACGCGGTAGCGACGAGATCGCTTCGCTCGCGGTGTCGTTCGGAAGAATGCGCACCAGTCTCGTGACGGCCTTCGAGATACTCGACGAGACCGGTGCGGCCGCAACCGTGCCGCACGGCTTGCAACCATGACCGCGACGAGCGGAGCGCCGCGGCAGATCGGCCGTTATCTGGTCGATGGCGTGCTTGGCCGCGGCGCGATGGGCACCGTTTATCTCGCCACCGACCCGCATATCCAGCGGCAAGTCGCACTCAAGACGATCAACCCCGAGTTGCTGCGCGACTCGCAGCAAGGGAGCAGCGCAGCCGACGCGGAACTGCCCGCGCGCTTTATCAACGAGGCGCGCGCGGCCGGGCGGCTCGTGCACCCGCATATCGTCGGTGTGTTCGACTATGGCGAGGCCGACGGCGTCCCGTTTATCGCACTCGAATATGTGCGCGGAGAAACGCTCGCCGCACGGCTCGCGAAAGAGGCCCTGCATGGCACGAGATTGCCGCTCGTGCGCACGCTCGCGTGGTTCGCGCAGTTGCTGGACGCGCTGGCGTATGCGCACGAGGCTGGCGTGATCCATCGCGACATCAAGCCCGCCAATCTGCTGATTGCGCCGCGTGGCGAATGCAAGATCGCCGACTTCGGCATCGCGCAACTGGACACGTGCCGTCTGACGCAGATAGGCATGATGATCGGCACGCCTGCGTATATGTCGCCCGAGCAGTACACGGGCGCACCGATCGACGCACGCAGCGATCTGTTTTCCGCGGGCGTCGTGCTGTACGAGATGCTGACCGGCAAGTGCCCGTTCGCCGGCTCATCGGCGGCTGTCATGCAACAGGTGTTGAACGGCATGCCGCCGGCGCCGTCGAGCGAAACGCCTGGCCTTCCCGCCTCGCTCGATGCGATGGTGCGCAAGGCGCTTGCAAAGGAGCCCGAGGCACGCTACCTGTCCGCGCAAAGCTGGCGCGCGGAGTTGCTGAGCCTGCTGGATACGCTCGCGGCAGAACGCGATCCGGACGAGACGGTGGTCGCGAGGCCGGTGAATCGCGAGGCGCTTGCACCACCGCTTTCACCAGGGGCCGCCACCGCTACGGCTCACGCGGTATCCGCCGATTCTGTCGTCTGGCCTCCGGAATTGCTGGCGCAGCTCGAAGAGCGGCTCGCGCACCACGTTGGGCCGGTTGCGTCGCTGCTCGTGCGGCGGGCGGCGGCACACGCAACGAACCCGCGCATGCTGGCGGCACAACTCGCGCGTCATCTTCCCGACGAAGCGACACGTCATCAATTCGACACGCTGTTGCAACGGCATACTGCCGGGCAGGGAAGCGCGTCTTCGCGGCCGGTGAGCGAGAGTATTCAACCTGCGGCACGCGGCACTTCGGCTCATGCACGCGTGCCCGATGCCGCGCATATCGAAGCAGCCGCACGGCAGCTTGCAACGCATATTGGGCCCGTCGCCCGCATCGTCGCGCAGCGGGCTGCGCTGGGCGTCGACACCGCGACCTTTCACAACCGGCTCGCCGATGCACTTCCCGCCACCGTCGACAGAACCGCGTTTCTTCGTGCGCTGAGCGAGCGGCTTGCTGACGCTTGCGGGCCGTGAACGGGCGGCGTGGGCATTGGCATTGGCATTGGCGTTCGAAATCACGTTCGCGCGCAAACGGCTAGAGCACGCGTGTTCAGTCCTTGTCATCCTGCATCGCTTGCCGCGATGGAATAGATCACCCGCTACGCGTGTTTATGTGATGTCGACTAGCCAGCGCATCCGCATCGTTCCATGGAAACAGACCAGACATCGCAGCCGGCCGCATGCGGCACGCACGAATCGAAACGCAGTACGGCGCGGCCGCGACCCGCGGTGCGAACGAAGGTCGCGTACCTGCTTGAACATACCGCGCGTACGCCTGCGCCGGCGGACGGCGGCCGCATGGTATCCGGCGATGGACCGATTCGATGACCGCGGCAGATCTGTCCGCCCTGCTTCCGTCGATGCTTCCACGCCTGTGGACATTCGCGCTGCGCATTTCGGGCGACCGGCACGACGCCGAAGACCTCGTGCAGCGCGCCTGCGTGCGGGCGCTCGAACGCGCGCATCAGCTTCAGCCGGACACCGCGCCGCTTAGCTGGATGTTTTCGATCGTGCAGTCCACATGGATAAACGAGTTGCGTGCGCGCAGCGTGCGCAGTCGCTCGGGCATGGATTGGGACGACGAATTTCTCGAAACAGTCGCCGACCCCGCCGCGCGCACGCCTGAACAACACGCGATGGACGGACAGATTGTCGAAGCCGTGCAGCGGCTACCCGACGCGCAACGCGTGGTGATGCTGCTGGTAGCGGTCGAGGGCCTCAGCTATCAGGAAGCGGCTCAAACCCTGGGAGTCCCTATCGGGACCGTCATGAGCCGCCTCTCGCGGGCCCGTCAAACCATCGGGGCCCTGTTCAGCGAAAAACAAAAAAGCGTGGCTCGCGCGAGTAATGAGTAATAGCAGAGACCAGGGGGCTTGACTATGGACGACATCCTGCTCATGGCGTACGTCGACGGCAATTTGCAGCCGCGCGAGCGCAAGGAAGTCGAACGCACAATCGTCGTCTCGGCCGATGTCGCCGAACGCGTCGCATTGCTCAGGGCGTCGGCGTTGCCGTATCGGCGGGCGTTCCAGCATCAGCAACTGCCACCGGTTCCGGAAAGCCTCACGCGCAACGTTGCGCAGTTGATAGAAGCGCAAACGCCGGCTCCTGGCATGAGAGCCGTGGGCAGGAACGATCGTGCCGCGGCGTGGGCTTCGCGCGCGAGCGGCCGCAGCCCGTGGTCCTTGCGTATGCGCGGGCCGTCCGGGGCTTCAGGCTCCGACACAGGTATTCAGTGGGCCCGGCCGGTGCGCGCACGCATTCGCGCCGCGGTTCCGTTGGCCGCGCTCGCATTCGTGACCGGTGCGTTCTGTGGCGCCGTCGTGCTGCGCCTCGCGGGAAGCAGCGCGCCCGGCGGTGTGGGGCAAACGCTTTCACAGCAGGCTATGCCGGCAGGCGTATCGCCGTGGATCATCGCAGCGGTCAATTATCAACGGCTCTATACGCGGGAAACCGTTGCGTCCGACTTGCCGATTACCGGCCTTGCGCACATCGTCGAAGACATTCGCCGCGACGACGGACTGTCGATCCACGTGCCGGACCTGCGTTCGCTCGGACTGACGTTCAAGCGCGTGCAACGGCTGCGCTTTAACGACAAGCCGTTGGTGCAGATCGTCTACCTGCCGGAGAAAGGCTTGCCGGTTTCGCTATGCGTGATGACAGATGACAAGCCGGATGCCGCGCTCGCGCAGCAGGACGTCAACACGATGCAGGTGGTGACCTGGAGACAGGCGAAGCAGAGCTACGCGTTGATCGCCACCTCCGGCGACACCGACCTCGCGGCAATCGGCCGGCACATTGCACAAAGCAGGGCCGGCGAGATTCTCGGTCAGGCGCTGGCAGCGTATCAGGCACCGGTAAGCTAACCGACGCATACGCTCGCACAGCCGGCAACCGCCGCCTGTGCGCTTCATGCAAGCCCTGCGATGCCGGCTCAGACGCGCGGCGTAAGCGGCGTAAGCGACGTAAGCGGAGTGACCGGCATAACCGGAGAGAGCGGTGTGCCGCGTGCTTCGATCGCTTCACCCGCGAGCAGACACAAGTCCTCGCGGTAATGCGCGGCCACGATCTGCACACCCACCGGCACGCCGTTCACCAGTTGCGTCGTGACGGCAAGACCCGGCAGACCCATCGCAGGCAGCGCACGCATTGTGAGTTGCGCTTCCCATACGCGGTCGAAGCCCGCCGCGCCTTGCTGATCGAGATCGTCCGGGAACGGAAGCTCCGCCGACACCGGCATCAGCACGACCGCATACTGATCGAGAAACAGCCGCCATTCACGTAGCAAGGTCGTGCGGCGCACCAGCGAACGGCTGATCACGTCGGCCGGCAGGTCTTTCACTTTCAGGCGAGCCGCGTTCACCACCGCTTGCGCGCCGGGGTCGCCGTCGCGCGCCACCGAGTCGGCCAGCGCCTCGAAACCGTCGCCGAGCCACAGACGTTCCTGCAATTGCGCGGCTTCGCGCATCGACGGTGTGTCGTCGATCTCGTCGACGCGCCAGCCTGCGTCGCGAAGGCGTTGGGCCGCGTCCAGCAACGCGTGCTCGACTTCCTTGACGATCTGCAGGCCGCCCGGACGCAGGCAAAGCGCGGCACGCAACGGCACCGCGCGTCCTTCGAGCGGCATCGGCAGATACCAGGGATCGCGCAAGTCGGGCGCGGCCAGTGCAACGAGGCCGAGGCGAAGATCCGCCACCGTGCGCGCCATCGGACCCGTGACCGACATCAATTGCGCACCGATCGGGCGTTCGGGCGACGACGCGTTGAACGCGGGCACGCGTCCGAACGTCGGCCTGAGTCCGTGGATGCCGCATGCGTAGGCCGGATAGCGTATCGAGCCGCCGATATCCGTGCCGAGCGCAATCTGCCCGATACCCGCGGTGACTGCCGCTGCTCCGCCGCCCGACGACCCGCCCGGCGTGAGCGATGGGTCGCGCGGATTGAGCGTGCGTCCATGAATCTGGTTGGAGGTGAACCAGCGCAGAGCGAAAGTCGGCGAATTGCTGCGGCCGAGCAGCACGGCGCCGGCCTTTTGCAGATTATCGACAGCGGGACTATTCACCTCGGCCACCAGGTTTTCCTGCAAACGCGTGCCGTTGGTGGTGGCGAAACCCGCGTGGTCGGTATTGATCTTGGTCGTGACAGGCACGCCCGCCAGCGGCCCCGGATCTTCACCGCGAGCAATCGCGCGGTCGACGCTGTCTGCCTGCTCCAGCACCCAGTCGGACCGGTGCGCCACGACCGCGTTGATGAGCGGATTGACCGCATCCAGACGCGCCAGCGCGGACTGCGCCGCTTCGCGAGCGGACACTTCACGCGTTCTCACACGCCTCGCCAGTTCAGTTGCGGACAATTGCCATAGTTCACTCATGTAGCCTCCAGTGTCGATGCCAACCGTATGCAGGCATGCATCCAGTCGCACGTGTAGCGGTTCAAAACGGCCAGCCGGCAGCGCCTTCTATTGGCAGATCGGTGCGCTGTCCGATCGCCTCCGCGAGGATCACCTGATCGCGATTGCCGGGCACCCGCATCTGCCGGATACGCGGGCGGAATATCCGGTCGCCGCGTCTGACTGCGCGGCCTGTCAGCGCGCATACCGAACTGACCCGCGCGAGTCCGCTGCACCATATCTGCTCGGCGTAGCGCCCGGTGCACGAGTCGCTCCACGATACGCTGATGGTCGCCGGCGACAACCATTCCACTACCGCAATCCGGGCCGGCCGGCTCGCGCGATGGTGGGATGCGTCGGCCATCGGCGAACGCGTGCCTATGCGGCACCGCTTGAGCGGCAAAGGCTTCTTCCGCGCGCAGGCGTCCAGTTGTTCCGCGGAAGGATCGAGGACATTCAGCAATGTGCGAACCACGATGTCGTCGTCGGATAGCACTCTCATCGACTGATCTCCAGAAGCCGGTATGTTCGTAGTGGGAAGAGCAAAAGCTCGCGCTTAACGCCGCCTTGCTCGCGCAGCGTCGGTTTGCTACTCATCGACGTGACGCCGCGCACCTGCTTCGCCGCAGCGACTGCGACGCCTTTCGCTGCGCCGTTGCGCCGTTGCGCCGCTGCGAATCAGGGGTGTTTCAATTAGAACTGCGCAATGTATCGGCGGTGTTTCGGCGACGTATCGAAATGTATCCGGCCCATCGAACGCTTGCGGCCATCGTCAGCGACGGCCACTTCATGCGGCATACCAATGAGCTACAGCAGAAGTCGCGGCGCACCACGAGCAAGCCGAGCTCCGTCACGCATTGGACAACGGCGCAATCGCGTGCCTGTCCCGCATGACCGCGAGGACAAGCGCGCCGACACCGCAGGCCGCCATCAATGCGATCAACGCGGGCGTGCCTATATGAACGAGCACCCAGCTTGCCACCGCCGGGAAACCGAACGTGCCGATGAAGTACGCCACGACGAACCATGTGAGCGCGGGCTGCCGGTGCGTCGCCGCGCAGTCGTTCACGGCCTGCGCCTGGATGGTCGGATAGACGAGCCCGTAGCCGATGCCCAGCAGTACTGCGCTTATCGAATGAAAAGCCGGCTGGTACGGCACGACGAACATGGCCGCGGTGCCGAGCACCATGATCGCCAGCAGAAGCCTGGTCGCGACTCCGTGATATAGCCTGACTACGACGCGCGTGAGCAGCCATCGCGCAACGACGACCGTCACCGCATAGAGGCTGAAGAACGTGCCGGCTTGCGCATGCGTGCCGCGAATGATGGACATCTGAAACGTCATCGACCCCGAAAAGACGCACGCGCACAGCGAAATCATCACGATCGGATACGCGGCGCGCGTTCGCCAGACAGCACCCGACTCGCGCAGCCAGTCCTGCTGCACCGGCGCTTCGTCCCGGTGCGGCGATACCCGCCCGAACGCTTCGAGCATCAGCGCGGCGACCGCGCATAAGCCGCCGACCACGTAGAACACGCTGGTGAGCGGCCAGTGCCACGAACGGATCGCCATTGCGGCCACGGCGGGACAGCCGCCAATGCCCGCCATCTGGATCGTACCGAAGCGCATGAACCAGAATCCGCGATCGGCGTCGCTCGTGCGTTCCGTCAACGACATGGGCGCGGCGAGACAGAACGCTCCCCAGCCGAAGCCCACGAGAAAGCCGGGGAGAATGCCAGGTGCGCTCATCCGGTCGACCGCAGCAAAGCCGATCACGCCGAGGCCAATGCACAGGGCCGCTAGCGCGGTGGTGCGCGCGCTGCCGATACGCCGGGCGAACCGGCCCACCACGAGCACGCCTACCAGTGTGCCAACCGTGGCTTCCGCCAGCGCGAGTCCGGTATCCAGATCGTTGCCCCCGAGAGACCGGAAATGCATCGACAGGAAAAACGTCGCCCCGTACCCGCTCGCCGTGAGCAAGGTGCCGATGAGCACGAAGAAGGCGCTGAATGGGCGCATGGCGAAATCAGTATCGGAGATGAACGACGACGGTGAGCGGTCTCGCGGATCGCGGCCGTATCAATCCGCGCCGCCGGCTTGCGTGGCTTGCGCGACGTGTGCAGTGTCAGCAGGCGGGTATGCAACGGATTCGCTGACCGCGCGCCATTCGGCGTCCTCCTGGGCGCGAAACCTCGCGGCATCGGCGGCTACCGCTACCGCGTCGCTGCCGACCAGCAGGCGCAACGGCGGCGCCGGCACTTCGGCGATATTGAGCAGCACCTGGGCAATGCGCGCCGGGTCGCCCGGCTGATTGCCGTCACTGCGGCGCAGGCGCTCCGCCACCGGACCGATGACCGGCAGGTAGGCTTCGCTGATCTCGGGAATGGTCATCGACGAACCGGCCCAGTTCGTTCGCATCGACCCTGGCTCGATCACCGTGACCTTGATGCCGAAGTCGCGGACCTCTTTGGCGAGCACTTCCGAGAAGCCGCCTACCGCCCACTTCGCCGCCTGATAGGCCGCGAGCCCCGGTCCGCCGACGCGTCCGCCGACAGACGAAATCTGCATGATGTGACCGGCGCGCTGCTTGCGCATCACCGGCAACGCTGCGCGGCTGAGATTGCAAACACCGAAGAAGTTGACGTCCATCTGTTCGCGCAGCGCCTGATCGGTCGCGTCTTCGATTGAAGCCAGGTCGGCGTAGCCCGCGTTGTTCACAAGCACGTCCAGACGGCCGAACTGCTCGACGGCGAGACTGACCGCGTCCCGCGCCGCGACCGGGTCGGTCACGTCCAGCGCGATCACGCGAACGCGATCCCCGTATCTGTCGGCCAGAGCCCGCAGCCGTGCCGTGTCCCGCGCCGTAGCGGTGAGCCGATGACCGCTCGCGAGCACGGCTTCGGCAAGCTCGCGCCCCAGCCCCGCGGAACAGCCGGTGATAAACCACACTTTGTCGCCAGTCATTTGCGAGCTTCCTTATCGTTTGCAATTGATCTATCGACGGGACTCTGACGACACGTGTTCAATGTCCTTCAGGCGAGCTGACAACGCTCGCGCCCGGCGCCATGCAGCGATTAGAAGCGCGCTATGTATCCCACGTGTGTCGGCGAGGTATCGGAATGTATCGCGGCCTGGGCGAGGCGTGAAGCGGTGCGGGTTCGACAGGCTTCGTCGGCGGAATCGCAGTAGTCGATTGCGAGCAGATGCTAAGCTATCCGGCCGTTACCACCCACGGCGCAGTCTCTTCGGGGGCATAAGACTATGCGGCCGCGTCGAACCAGTCGGTTCGTTCCGACAGCGCCGTGCCCCCGGCAAACAACTACGGAATCATCATGCTCGATAAGCTGCTAAGCGACATTCGCAGTTGCACGCTTTGCGCGTCGAAGCTGCCCCATGCACCGCGGCCGGTACTGGCCGCGTCGGCACAGGCGCGCATTCTGATCGTGGGTCAGGCGCCCGGTGCACGGGTGCATGCGTCGGGGATCCCCTGGAGCGATGCGAGCGGCACGCGCCTGCGCGCATGGCTTGGCGTCGACGACGCTACCTTCTACGACGATTCCAAATTTGCCATCGTTCCCGTGGGGTTCTGCTATCCAGGCCGCGGCCGCAGCGGTGATTTGCCGCCACGGCCAGAGTGCGCGCCCCGGTGGCACCAGGAGTTGCTCCAACACCTCGGTGCGGTCAGGCTCACACTGCTGGTCGGACAATACGCGCAACAATTCGGACTCGGTGACGCACGGGGGCCAACCTTGACGGACACGCTCACCCGGTGGCAGGAATACGGGCCGCGCGTCATGCCGCTGCCGCATCCGTCGCCGCGCAACATCGCATGGTTCAAGCGCAATCCCTGGTTCGAAGCCGATGTTTTGCCCGCGTTGCGAGCGCGCGTGTCAACGGCGCTGACGTCGCCCGCTTAGTCCCCTCATACATATCGATGCCACAATTCCTTCGTGGTCGCGACCGCCGCGCTCATCGACAATGATCGAATCGGTCAGCACGTTCGTTGCTGACTTCTCCCGCATTCGACACGACCATGAGAACCGATCCGCCTCGCCAGCTTCATCTGAACGTCAACATCCTTCACTCCGGCTTTGTCCCTTCCGCATGGCGCACGCGCGATGCCGATCCGCGCGCGTTCGTCGATGTCGCTCACTACGTTCGCGTCGCGCAGATCGCCGAGGCCGCGAAGTTCGATGCGGTGTTTCTCGCGGACAACGCATCGATTGCCGATCAGATCGACTTCCGCCCGATCACCGCACTCGAGCCGACCGTGTTGCTCGCCGCCATTGCCGCGACCACCACGCATATCGGCATCATCGGCACGGCGTCGACGAGTTATAACGAGCCGTACAACATCGCGCGCCGCTTCGCCACGCTCGATCAGCTCAGCGCAGGCCGCGCCGGCTGGAACATCGTGACGACCGCCGATCTCGGCTCGGCGCGCAACTTTGGGCGCGACGAGGTGCCCGATCACGCGCAACGCTACGAGCGCGCGGCCGAATTCACCGAGGTCGTGAAGGCGCTGTGGGATAGCTGGGAAGACGACGCCTTTATCGGCGACAAGGCGAGCGGCCGCTTCATCGATACGGCGAAGGTGCACCGCATCGAGCATCGCGGCAAATACTTCAGTGTCGACGGGCCGTTCAATCTGCCGCGCAGCGAACAGGGTCATCCCGTGCTGATCCAGGCCGGCGGCTCGGCCGACGGTCGCGAACTCGCGGCCCGCCACGCCGAAGCCGTGTTCTCCGCATCGCAATCATTCGACGAAGCCGCCGCCTACGCGCACGAACTGAAATCGCGAGCGGCAGCATGGGGCCGCGGCAGCGATGCGATTCGCGTGCTGCCGGGGCTCACGACGATCATCGGCGCAACCGAAGCCGAGGCTTTGCGCCGTCGCGATGAACTGATCGATCTGATTCCGTGGACCTATAGCCTCACGCGACTGGCCGGCATACTGGGCATTGGCGTCGAGCGCCTGAAACTCGACGAACGCCTGCCCGACGATCTCGCATTGCCCGGCGGCGGCAATGGTAATCACACGTTCTTCCACGCCACGCTCGCGCAGGCGCGCACGCATGGCTACACGGCGCGTCAATTGATTCGCGCACTGGCGGGCGGCGGCGGGCATCGTGTCGTCGTCGGCACGCCGGAACAGATCGCCGACGACATCGAGCACTGGTTCAAAGGCGGCGCCGCCGACGGCTTCAATCTGATGCCGGATGTTCTGCCGGGCGGGCTTCAAGACTTCACCGACGGCGTGGTTCCGCTGCTGCAGCAACGCGGCATTTTCCGCACCGATTACGAAGGA
This sequence comes from Paraburkholderia sp. RL17-368-BIF-A, assembly GCF_046054045.1. Lineage (NCBI taxonomy): Bacteria > Pseudomonadati > Pseudomonadota > Betaproteobacteria > Burkholderiales > Burkholderiaceae > Paraburkholderia > Paraburkholderia sp. RL17-368-BIF-A. The sequence goes on along the minus strand of NZ_JARESN010000009.1, from coordinate 190,808 downwards.
CGTACGCTGCGCGACCACTTTGCGCTCCCGCGTCCGTTCAGCCGCCATCTGTTGCGGCGTGACGCGGCCGCAACGGCGTAGTTCGAGCCGACCGCCGGGGCGATGCGATGCCATCGCCCCATCGCCCCGCACGTCGCCTCGACGTATACGCGATCACTCCAACCACACGCCTTCGAAGCGATGACTGCCGAGCGGCGAAAACACCATCCCCTTCACACGCTTCGACACAGGCAGAGAGACGATGGAATGCGCAATCGGCGTATAAGGCACCTGCTGCTTGAAGATGACCTGCGCCTGCTGATAAAGCGCCGTGCGCTCGTCGACGTTCGCGGCTGCGCGCGCCTTGTCGATCAACGCGTTGAACGCCGGATCGCACCACTTGGACACGTTACTGCCGTGCACCGCATCGCACCCGAGCAACGTGCCGAGCCAGTTGTCGGGATCGCCGTTGTCGCCTGACCAGCCGTAGAGCATCGCGTCGTGTTCGCCGCCCTGCTTCGCGCGGCGGTTATATTCGCCCCACTCGTAGCTCACGATCTTCGCGCGCACGCCGATCTTCGCCCAGTCCTGCTGGATCAGTTGCGCCATCAATTGCGCATTCGGATTGTAGGGACGCTGCACCGGCATCGCCCATAGCGAAATCTCGAAGCCGTTCGGAAAGCCCGCCTGCGCAAGCAGCGCTTTGGCTTTTGCGGGATCGTAAGGTGCGTCCTTCAACTGCTTGTTGTACGACCATTGCGCGGGCGGCATCGGATTCGACGCGATGGTTGCATTGCCCGAGAAGACCGATTGAATGATCGCGGGTTTGTCGATGGCCATATCGAGTGCGCGGCGCACTTCCACGCGATTGAGCGGCGCATGTTGCGTGTTGTAGGCGACGAAGCCCACATTGAAGCCGACGCCTGAAACTGCGGTAAGCGCGGCGTTTCGCTTCACAACTTCGAGATCGGCGGGACGTGGAAACACGGACACCTGACATTCGCCGCTTGCCAGCTTCTGCATGCGTACCGCCGGATCAGGCGTGATCGCAAAGATCAGATGCGCGAGCTTGACGTCGTCCGGGCGCCAGTAGACGGGATTGGCGTCGTAACGGATCAGCGCGTCCTTCTGGTACGAGCGGAACACGAACGGCCCCGTTCCGACCGGCAACTGATTGATGTCCGCCTCGCGATGCGCGGCGCTCAGCTTCTCCGCATATTCCGCCGACAAAATCGACGCGAAGCTCATCGCGAGATTGCGCACGAAAATCACGTCCGGCTCCTTGAGCCGAAAGCGCACGGTCAGAGCATCGACCTTCTCTATGCTCTCGATGTTCCTGTCGAAGCCCAAGTCGCTGAAATACGGAAAGCTGCTTGGATATGCTTTGCGGAACGGATCGTCGGCATGCAGCATCCGGTTAAACGTGAACAGCACGTCGTCGGCGTTGAAGTCGCGCGTCGGTCGAAACCATGCGGTCGTATGAAACTTCACGCCGCCGCGCAGATGAAACGTGTACGTGCGCTGATCCGCTGAAATGTCCCAGCTCGTCGCCAGCGCGGGTTCGAGATCGAGCGTGCCGCGGCGGAACTGCACGAGTCCGTTGTAGACGGTATTGGTGCTCGCGTCGAAATCGGTGCTGGTCGTATGCTGGCCCGGATCGAAGCCGGCGGGGCTGCCTTCGGAGCAGAACACGAGTGTGCCGGCGGGCGCGGCGTGGACAGAAGCGCCGTTCATCAGCAGCGCGCCGGTTAGCACCATCGACACGCCAAGGCGCGAACCACGAAACAGGGCGTGCCGCAGCGACGCGCCGGGAAAAACGGAACGGAAGGTCATTGGAGTTGGATCAGAATTTTGGCAGGCCCGGCGGGTTGCTTTCGGAACGGTTCAGCGCTTCGGCCAGAATTCCCCAGCGCGCGAGCGCGCGCGCGTACGTGCCGTCGGCGATCACGCCATTGGTGGCGAGCGTCAGTCCGTCGACCAGTCCGCTGCCCTTGCGCGTTGCAATCGCCACGTCCGCTCTCGCGGGCCAGCCCGCATTCACGGTTCCCACCTGGCGAATCGCGCCGCTTCGCGCGGCGTCGTAGGCAAGCGGAGCATTGGGATTGAACTCGACGTCCGCCCGGCCGGAGAGCAGCGCAACGCGGCTTGCCGCATCGTCGTCGAAATACTGGAGCTCGACGGCTTTCAGTCCTTTCGCGATGTTCTGCCGGTTCCATTCGAGGATGATCTTTTCCTGAATCGTCCCCGAGCCGGTAATCACACGCAGGCCCGCAATGTCTTTCGGCTCCGCGATGTGACGTATCGGGCTGGCGGTTCGCACATAGAAGCCGTGCAAGCCCCGACGGTAAGTGGTGAAGTCGAACTTCTCCTTGCGCTGCTCCGTCACGCCGACGTTCGAGATTACCGCGTCGTATTTACCCGACGTCAAACCCAGGGGCCAGTCGGCCCACGTGATCGGCACGATGTCGAGCTTGAGTCCCAACGCGTCGGCGATCAGTTGCGCGTAGTCCGCATCCGAACCGACGACGGTCCGCGCATCCGTCGCATAAGTCGCGGTCGGCGGACCATGCGGCGAGATGGCGACTGTGAAAAGCCCTTCCTTCACGAAGCGGTAGCGATTCGCGATTGCCGCAATCGCCTGCTCGTTTTTGCCGGTACGTATGCGTCCGGGCTGTTGCGGACTGAGGTCGATGCCGGTCTGCGCGCCATGTGCGCGGCCGATCATCGCCAACGCCGCCGCGATGCCCGTCATGACGAATCTGCGCCTGTTGATCATCGTGTTGCGAAGAAGGAGTGGTCAGAGCACACGCGACAGGAATTCGCGCGTGCGGGAATGTTGCGGTTGATTCAGCACGCTCGCCGGCGGACCGGCTTCGATAATCCGGCCGCGATCCATGAACACGATGGTGTCGGCCACTTCGCGCGCAAAGCCAATCTCGTGCGTGACGATGACCATCGTGGTGCCGGAGCGCGCCAGTTCCTTGATGACGTCGAGCACTTCATTCACCAGTTCGGGATCGAGAGCGGATGTCGGCTCGTCGAACAACAGAACCTTTGGCCTCAACGCCAACGCGCGCGCAATCGCGACGCGTTGCTGCTGTCCGCCCGATAATTGCCGCGGCCACGCGTGCGCCTTGTCCGCGAGTCCGACACGCGCAAGCAGATCCCGCGCGAGCTGCTCCGCTTCCTTGCGCGGCAAGCGGCCAAGCGCGACAGGAGCCTCGACAATGTTGTCCAGCACGCTCAGATGCGGGAACAGATTGAAGTTCTGAAACACCATGCCGACGTCGCCGCGACGCCGCAGCACGTCGCGCTCCTTCAGTTCGTAGAGCGTCATGCCGTCGCGGCGATAGCCGATCAGTTCGCCGTCGATATCGATCAGACCGTCGTCGACGCGTTCAAGATGATTGATCGTGCGCAGCAACGTCGACTTGCCGGAGCCGGATTGACCGAGGATCACCGTGACGCTGCCGGGACGCATGGTGAGCGAGACGTTGTCGAGCACCTCGAGTGCGCCAAAGCTCTTCGAGACCTTCTGGATGACGATCTCGCCGCCTGTGCGCTGATCGATCCACGGATTCGCTGCGCCGGGGATTTTCGACTCGCTCGGCGCGATGGCGGCGGCAAGCCGCGACTCGCCGGCAAATGCAGTTTCGCGCCGGCGCAGCACGAATGCAGCAAGCTTTTTGATGGCCTCTTCGAATGGCGACGACGTTCTGCTGCGTGTCGCGCCGCGCGAGAAATAGCGCTCCACGTACACCTGAATCGCGGAGAGCACCGAGAGAATGAGCAGATACCAGACGGTTGCCACCATCAGCAGCGGAATGACCTCGAGATTGCGCCGATAGATGATCTGCACCGTGTAAAACAGCTCGGGCATGGCGAGCACATAAACCATCGCCGATCCTTTCGCGAGCGAGATGAGATCGTTGAACGCGGTCGGCACGATGGCCCGCATGGCCTGCGGCAGCACGATGCGCCGCGCCTGGCGAAGCCGCGGCAGTCCGAGCGCGGCGGCCGCTTCGAGCTGCCCCTGATCGACGGACAGAATGCCGCCGCGAATCACTTCCGCCGAAAAAGCGGCGTGATGAAGCGTCAGGCCGAGAACGGCCGCGCAGAAAGGACTGACGACTTCAGTAGTCGGCCAGTTACCGAATGCAATGCCGGTAAAGGGAATGCCGACGCTGATCGTCTCGTATAGATAGCCGAGGTTGTTCAGGATCAGCAGCAGAACGATAAGCGGGATCGAGCGGAACAACCACACGAACACCCAGGCGCTGCCTGCCAGAAGCGGAGAACGCGAGACCCTTGCGAGCGCGATAAGCATGCCGAGCGCGAAGCCGATCGACGCACCGAGCGCCGTCAGCAGCAGTGTTCGCCCAAGCCCCGAGAGCACCGGTTCCGACAGAAACCATTCGGCAAATACGCCCCAGCCCCAGCGCGGATTGCCAAGCACGGAGTCGAGCACAAGCGCGATCACGATAGCGGCGAGGGCAGCACCGGCAGTGCGCGCGCGACGCTTCGCGGGCACGACGTGATAGCGGTTGCGGTCCCGTTGCGATTCTGCTTGCGCGGAACCTGGCGCCTGGACGGCGACTTTAGCGGCTTCGTTCATCGTTCGTACTCGGTCCGTTGTGGTGTCCGTTCGCGTGTGTTCATGCAGTCTCGGTCAGCGCGTAGCGGCTTTCCTTGCGCGGCAAACCTAAGTGGTCACGCAGCGTTGCGCCGCTGAGCGTCGTTTCGTAACGGCCGCGCCGCTGCAGTTCGGGAATCACGTAGCGGACGAAATCGTCGAGGCCTTGCGCCTGCACCGCGAAGCCAAGAATGAATCCGTCGGCGGCGCCCGCATCTGTCCAGCGGATCAATTCATCGACCACGTGTTCGGCCGTTCCGAGAAAATGCGTCTTCGGCGTCGCGACTTCGAGCGCGACTTCGCGCAAGGTTTGTCCGTTGCTGCGGGCATTGGCCTTGATGCGGTCCGTCGTCGAGCGGAAGCTGTTGCGGCCAAGATCGCCGAGTTCGGGGAACGGGGCATCGAGCGGGTACTGCGTAAAGTCGTGATGATCGAAAAAGCGGCCGAGATACGCGAGCGCTTCGTCGATATTGAGCAGATCGCGAATCGCGCGGTACTTCGCTTCCGCTTCTTCATGCGTGGCGCCGACAATCGGGCCGATACCGGGGAATATCTTCACGTCGTCGCGGCTGCGCCCATGCGCCTCGGCGCTGTCCTTCACGCGCTGCGCGAAAAGCCGCGTCTCCTCAACCGAGACCGAATGCGTGAATACGGCATCCGCATATTTACCGGCCAATGCAATGCCCGCATCCGACGAGCCGGCCTGGAAGATCACCGGCTGACCTTGCGGCGAGCGCTGGATATTGAGCGGCCCCGCTACCTGAAAAAATTTCCCCTCGTGATTGAGCGGATGCAACTTGTCGCGATCGAAAAACACGCCGCGCTCGCGGTCGCGCACGAATGCATCGTCGTCCCAACTATCCCACAGCCCTTGCGTCACGCTCAGGTATTCGTCCGCGATTTCGTAGCGCAACGCATGCTCGGGATGCGATCCGCCGTAGTTCTTCGCGGTGCCTTCGAGCGGCGTCGTGACGACGTTCCAGCCGGCGCGGCCGCCGCTGATCAGATCCAGCGACGCGAACTGCCGTGCGACCGTGAACGGATCGCTATACGACGTCGAGACCGTACCCGCGAGACCGATTTTCGACGTGACCGTGGCGAGTGCCGACAGGATCGAAATGGGCTCGAAGCGATTCAAAAAGTGCGGGATCGATTTCTCGTTGATGTAGAGACCGTCCGCGACGAACGCGAACGCAATGCCGTTCGCTTCCGCTTTTTGCGCCGTGCGGATCATGAAGTCCAGATTGACGCTGGCATCCGCCGGTCCCGCCGGATGCTTCCACGCGTTCATGTGGCTGCCGGCACCTTGCAGCATGATGCCGAATGGGATGTGCTTCTTGCTCATGATGTCGTTCGCCAGACAGAAGGAAAGATCGAAGCCGGTGATGCGTTTTCGACCGCCGCGTCACGACTTCGGCAAGCCCGGCGGATTGGTCGCCGCCTTCGCGATCGCTTCGGACTCGAGATGCCAGCGCGCGAGCACCGAGCGATACTGTCCGTTCTGGATCAGGTTGTTCAGCGCGATGGTGAGCGGCTCGGCAAGACCGCTGCCCTTGCGCGACGTCACCGCGACCTCCGCCGTGCGCGGCCAGCCGCCGCTCAAGGTGCCGACCTGGCGCGTCTTGCCTTGTCTCGCGGCATCGTAGGCAAGCGCGGCATTCACGCTCAAGATCGCGTCCGCGCGCCCCGACTGCAACGCCACGGACCTCACCGCATCGTCGTCGTAGTACTGCACGGAAACCGGCTTGAGCCCACGCGCAACGTTCTGCCGGTCCCACTCGAGCAGGATCTTTTCCTGATTGGTCCCGGCGTCGGTGATGATCCGCAGGCCGGCGATATCTTTCGGCTCGGCGATCTGCCTGATCGGACTATCGGTCCTCACATAGAAGCCGATCTGATCCTGCCGGTAGGTCGAGAAGTCGAACTTCGCCTTGCGCTCTTCCGTCACCGTGACGTTGGAAATCACCGCGTCGACCTTGCCGGACGCAAGGGCCAGCGGCCAGTCCGGCCACGCGAGAATCACGACATTCAGATGCTTGCCGAGACTGTCCGCAATCAGTTGCGCGAGGTCCGGGTCGAATCCGACTACCGTTCTCGCGTCGCTCGCATAGGTGCTGATCGGCGGATGACCCACGACGATGCCCACCGTCAACGCATTCTTCGCGACAAAAGCGAAGTTCGAAGGTATGGCCTTGATGGCGGCCGGGTCCTCCGCGCCGCGAAGGCGGTTCTGTTGCGCCGGGCTCAAATCGAAACCCGGCGCCGCCGCGAGCGCCGGGGCACTGCCGGCCGTCATGCCGGCCATGCTCGCCAATAGAAGCGTTGCAAGATGCGCGCGCAATCTCATCGTCATGTGTTCCGTTGGAATGTCAGGTGGGCTTAGCGGATCGCGAGATCGGTTTGTTTCGCGCGAAGGTCTTCGAGGGTATCGATGCGGCCCGGATCGAGCAGGTCCTTCCCGTAGCGCAGATGAACATGCACCTCGGGAGGCAACGACGTATCGAACAGGCTGGCGTAGCCGCTATTCGCATACAACGCCCAGGCTTCGGGCTGCCGAAACCCGGTGGTCAGATAAACGCGCGTATAACCCTGGGCGAGCGCACGCTGTTCTAGTTCCTGCACGACGCGGCGCGCGAGGCCCTGACGGCGCACATCGTCGCGTGTCCAGACACGTTTGAGTTCCGCGGTGCGCGCGTCGTAGCGCTTGAACGCGCCGCCGCCGATCGCCGCGCCGTCCCGCAGCAGCAGAATGAATGCGCCCTCCGGCGGAGCGAACGCCTCGGCCGGATAACGCGCGATTTCCTGCGCGGCCGACTCGCCGTTGTCCTTGTGAAACGATGCGTAACGCGTCGTATATTCGCGCTGCAATGCGCTTAGCAGAGGTTGGGCAAGCGGATCGAGCGGACTGGTATCGACAACGCTAAAGCTCATGATGATCGACCGGAACGCGCCGGCTCGTCTTGTGGAATTCACACGATAGCGCGCAGTCGTTCGACGGCTAAACAAGCAATTGGTATATGAATATGGTGCCGCTGCGGCGAACGTTTTTTGTTGTCCGTTCGATTGCTCGCGCATCGCATTGCGTTATTCGCGCAGCGTATCCGTCAATAGAACATCGTCAGCGCGCGAGCTGCGTAAAGAACGTTGGATCGTCCTCTGCAAGGTGAAACAGACAATCGCCTCTTCGGACCAACGCGGGCACGCGCTTGCAAACGACTTCTCCGTCGCTGTCGAAATGGCGAATCACCGGCTCGCGCCACGGCGTATCGGGGAAATGGATTCGCGCAGCGGGTTGCCCCTGACTTACCCGGTCGCCGAGTTCGACAAGCGGCTCGTAAACGCCGCTGTCGTAGGCATAAACGTAGTGCCGCGCACCGGCGACGCGTCTGAAACGCACGCTTGCAGGCGGCGATTCGGGGACGAGCGGGCCATGCAGCAAACCGACGTGCCCGAGGAAATGCAGCAGCCCCTGGCCCGCTTCGCGAATCAGCGCGGAGCTGACCGTGCCCGCACCGCCGAGTTCGGTCGTGATGGACACCGCGCCTTGACGCCGCGCCGCCGCTGCCGCATGCACGGGGTTCTCGCGATGAATGAATGCGTTCGGCAAACCGAAGGCATTCAGCAAGTCGATTAGCCGCGCTTTCCCGGCCTCGTCGCGCGGCTCGATCGCGAGCATGTTGCCGCCGTGATAGAGCAGTGAACTGCCGCCCGAATGCAGATCGATCAGATAGTCGGCACGCGCCAGCAATTCATGCTCGATGTAATGCGCGACGATCTGCGTGGGCGAGCCTCGCGGGTCGCCGGGAAACGCGCGATTGAGATTGCCGTCGTCTATCGGCGAAGTCCGTAGACCCTGCTCGACCGCGGGCGCATTCGCGGCCGGCAACACGATGATTTGTCCCGTTAGATGGGCCGGATCGATCTCGCGCGCGAGTTGCGCGGCGAGAATTTGTCCTTCGTATTCGTCGCCGTGATTGCCGGCCATCACGAGCACGACAGGCCCGCTGCCGTTTCGTATCGACACGACGGGGAACGGCAGCCAGCCGTATGCGGAACGATGCACGGAGTGCGGCAGACGCAGATAACCGGTGTGCCGGCCGGCCAGGTCGAAGTCGACCTCGCTGACGATTGGATTCAGGTGCATATGACAGTTCTCAGGAAAGTGCCGGCAATTCGAGGCGTTGGCCTCATTAAACATCGGCCGGCGTCTTCGCATCGAACAAATCTTTTTGCCTTTACTTATTCTTCTAGATTGTTTGACCGCGCCGTTCACGGAGAAATACCATCGCCGTACTAATGATCGGCTCGTCGCGCCGCGCACGGTCGATATATGCCGTACTTCCAGAACCTCACATGACCGCCTACGCTTTAAGCCTGCTGGACAAGAGCCCGATCGCACGAGGCGAAACGCCGACCGAGGCGCTCAGGCGCACGGTCGAACTGGCGCGCCATGCGGAGTCATGGGGATACCGGCGCTATTGGTTCGCCGAACATCACAACACGAGTCAGCTCGCCTGCCCTTCGCCGGAAATCCTGATCGCTTATATCCTTGCACGCACCAATCGCATACGTGTCGGTTCGGGCGGCGTGATGCTGCAGCATTACAGTCCCTACAAGGTCGCCGAAAATTTCAATCTGCTGGCCTCGCTCGCGCCCGGTCGCGTCGATCTCGGCATCGGCAAGGCGCCTGGCGGTTTGCCGCTTTCCACGCGCGCGCTGCAATCGGCGCGCGACCCTGCGCACAAGCCCGATTTCGCCGCGCTCGCATTGGAACTGGACCGCTATCTCGCCGATGCTCTCGCCGCGAATCGCGAACACGATGCTGCCGACGGCGACGAGCAGTTCGGTTCCGTGCTGCGAGCCACGCCGCTGCCGCCTTCGCCTGCGCGCCCTTTTCTGCTCGGAGCAAGCGTCGAGAGCGCGGCGCTCGCGGCGCGGCTTGGCTGGGACTTCGTGTACGCGGCTCACATCAACGGCGCGCCGGACGAGATCGAGCGCGCGTTGGAGCGCTATCGCGCGGCATCGAACGGACGCAAGGCATTGCTGGCTCTCTCCGTCATAGCAGCAGAAAGCGCCGACGAAGCAGCGCGGCTCGCATCGGACACGCGGCGTTTTCGCGTACAGGTCGGCGACCAGCAGCCGGTCACGGTGGGCAGCATCGCGCAGGCCGAAGAGTTCGTTCGTCAGGCAGGCGGCGGCGCTCATCGCATCGACGAACGCGAGAACCACATCGTGCATGGCACGTCCGACGCGGTGCACGATGCGCTCAGTGAACTGCAGGACCGCTATGGCGTGGATGAATTCATCATCGATAATCCGGTGACGGACGCGGCGCAACGCATCGCGTCGGTTCGTTTGCTGGCGCGCGGGCTTCAGCACGGCAACACGCGCGAAGCCGCCGAAGCGGCGCGCGGCTGAAACGACTCAGCAACTCAATCACGTATCACGTATCGCGTATAAGCCACGACGGCATGCATGCGCCATGCCGTCGCGGCCTCCGGTCAGAACTTCACGCGCAAGCCTGAAAGCACGGCGACCTGACGGTTCGTCGACGAAGCCGTGCCGGCATCGGCAATCGCCGCGATGGTGCGGTAGCCCGAGCCGACCCGCGTCGATGCATCGCCGACGGCAAGCTGATACACGCCGGACAGGTACACGTCGGTGCGCTTCGACAATGCATAGTCGACACCGAGCGTGAACTGATGCCAGCGCGGCTTCAGATTTGCGCCACTGGTTCCCGGCAGATTCGTCGCGCGGCCATCGGTATAGGTGTAGACGCCGATCAGCGTCAGCGCAGGCGTGAACAGGTAGCGTGCATTCAGATCGTAGTTGTTGAACTTGCGCGACGAGCCGTCGTTGTAGTCGAGCTGCGTGTGACTCCATGCAAAGCCGACCGTCGCGCGGCCGAATGCGTAGTTGGTGCCCGCCACGGCTATCTGCTGGCGCACCACGCCGCCGTTCAATCCGTAGAAGAACGCGCCGCTGTAATCGTCGCCGCTCGTGGTCGACGCGCCGCCGACCGCACCGCTCGTATTCGACGTCGTATCCGGGTGATTCAGCACTACGTAGCCGCCGCCGATCGACAACGGTCCATTGACGTAGTTCGCCGAGATGCCCCATGCGCGGTTGTTGCCGAAGCCTGTTCCGCTGCCGCCGCTGGCCTGATTGCTGAACGCATACAGCCCGTCCACCGTGAATCCGGCAATCGTGTCGCTGCGGAACTTGACGGCGTTATTGACGCGGAAAGTCTGGTTCAGATTGTCGTTATCGCCGATGTGGGTCGACGGCGACCAGAAACCGGAGCCCGTGTATTGCGCAGCGAGATCGGCGAGCGGCTCGTACTGGCGTCCAAGCGTCAATGTGCCGATGCCGGTTTTCTGGACGCCGACAAACGCCTGCCGTCCGAACTCGCGGCCGCCCTGAGCCAGCGTACCGTCGTTGGGACGGAAGCCGCCCTCGATCGTGAACACGGCCTTCCAGCCGTCGCCCAGATCCTCGTTGCCTTTGAGGCCCCATCGGCTGCCGCTGAGCTTGCCGCTCGTCTGCTGGAAGTTGCTCGCGCCCTTCTGATTGTTCGTGTAGGTGATGCCCGCATCCACGAGCCCGTACAACGTGACCGAGCTTTCCGCGTGAGCGGCGAGTGGAGTGATTGCAAGCAGACCGGCGGCGCTGGTGAGAGCGACTCGTTTCATCTTTACCCCTTGTTGTCGTGGTTAACATCATCGGCTGAAAGGGGTCCAATCTTAGGATCGCGAAATGCGGGAGACAAACATCGAAGTCGGGTTTGCTACGGATTGCTCCGTGCATTTGAAATTCAGCGAGACTTTAAATTGCAATTTCCCGGCACGCTTATCGCGGCTTGCATTGCGAGCGAGAACTGGCAATTGATAAGCAGAATTAGTTGTTTGGCGTTCGAAACGGCGCGTGATCTACTGCTTCGAATTCAAAGTTCTCTAGCAACGCTGCACGGTTGCCGGTGCGATCGCCACTACTTTCATCGTCATGTTCCGAACAATCACTATCCCGTCACCCTTCAAAAAACGCGCAGCCGGCGCGCTGCTGCTCGCCACCACGCTCAGCGCTCTCACCGCGCTAACGTCCATTAGCGCGCATGCCGCCGATGGCAAGAACACCGCGCAGGAATTGCGCGTCGGCTTCGTGCCTGGTCCTTACGCGGACGAATTCAAAGCGGGTGTCGAACCGCAACTGCGCAAGAAAGGCTATGCGATCAAGTACGTCGAGTTCAGTACAGGGCTCGAAGCAAATCAGGCCGTATATCGCGGCGAGATTGTCGCCGACGTGATGCAGCACGAGGTCTATCTGAAGTCGTATAACGAGCGCAACGGGACCGACCTCGTCGGCGTGGTGCAGGTGCCGACGCCGCCGATGGGTCTCTATTCGAAGAAGCACCGAACGCTGGCTGAAGTGAAACCCGGCGCGCGCGTCGCGGTGCCGAACGATCCGGTGAATCTCGAACGCGCGCTGAAGATTCTGCAGCGCATCGGCTGGATCAGGATCAAGCCGAACCCGAATCCCGTCGACGTCACCGAGCGCGACGTGATCGCCAATCCGGCCGGCATCAAGATTGTTCCGCTGGAATCGGCGCAAGCGCCGCGCGCGCTCGACGATGTGGATTACGCCGCGATTCAGGGCAATTTCGCTATTTTCAGCGGCCACAAACTGGCCGATGCGCTCGCGCTGGAAGAGATGACGCCGCCGTATATCAACCAGGTCGTCGTGAAGGCCGGCAACCGCAATGCGCGCGCGACGCAGGACATCGTCGACGCGTATCGGTCGGTGGAGTTTCAGCAGGCGATTCGCGGCAACCGCTTCTATGACGGCTTCAGGTTGCCAGCGTATTTCGCTAATGAGTGAGCGCGCTTATCGCAACCCGCAGCCTTGTCACGGCGCGATTTCCTCGAGGCTTCGTTCGCGCGTCTCTGTCATTCTGAGTGCGCAAATCGCGCCGACCACCGCCACCACGGCGAACATCACAAACACCGAGCCGATGCCCCGCTTATGCAGCAGCAGTCCCGCAAGCGACGGTCCGACCGCGGACGCAAGACGCAGCCAGGAAGTGGCGAGCCCGGTGCTCGTCGCGCGCATTCTGGTGGGATAAACCTCGGGCGTGTACAGGTACAGCACCGCCGCGATCGAACCGATCAGTCCATAACTCAGCGTGCCGAGCACCATTGCGCTCCATACGTCGTGCGCGGCAAAGAGCCCGAGGCATGCGAACAGAATCGCCGCCAGACAGAAAGCGGACACCGTCCAGTTGCGGCGGCCAACGCGATCGATCACATACGCGCAGATCAGCAGCAGCGCGACTTGTGCGACGTTGGTCATCGACGCGGCTCGCAGCGCGGTTTGCAGCGGCAGGTGATAAACCGAGCGATACAAGGTCGGCAGCCAGTTGTTCAAACTGTTCGCGATGAAAAACGCGGTCGCCCACAGCACCCACACGACGAGCGTGCGGCCGCGATAGAACGGCGAAAGCAGTTCGCGCCAGCCCGCGCGCGCATTCATCACGCCTTTGTTCGGCTGCTGGCGCCGGCCGGGTTCGATGCGGCGATCCGTGCTCGCTTCCATGTCGCGGATCACGGCTTCCGCTTCGTCGAATCGTCCTTTGGAAATCAGCCAGCGCGGCGATTCGGGCAAGCGCGCGATCAGCAGCGCGATCAGAAGCCCAGGCACCGCGCCGATCCAGAACATGATCTTCCAGCCGATGAGCGGCACGAGCCATGCGCCGATCTGTCCGGTCGCCATCAAACCGACCGGGAAAATCAGTTCGTATAGCAGAAAATATTTGCCGCGGCCGTGAGCGTTGGACAACTCGCTGATGTACGTCGCCGCGACCGGCATTTCACCGCCCACGCCGATTCCCTGAATGAATCTGCACACCAGCAGCACCGCGAAACTGCCGCTTAGCGCACAGCCCATGCTCATCACGGACATGATCGCAATGGCGATCGTCACGCTGCGAATTCGGCCGCGCCGTTCCGCGTACCAGCCGAACGTCAGCGCGCCGATGAATTGACCGATGTAGCTCGCGCCGATCAGCACGCCGATCTCGAGCGGCTCGATATGCCACAGACCGATCAGCACCGGAAGCACGAAGGCGATCGAGAGCGCGTCGAACGCATCGAAGAACGTCGCGCTGCCGACGATGATCCGCGCCTTCGTATGCCAGCGCGAAAACGGCACGCTCTCTATCCGGCGAATCAGCGCCGCGCTTGCAGCGTCGACAGCCGCTTCGACGGCCGCCGTCTGCGTGTCGTCGCGTGTGACTGCGCCCTGTAGCGTATTGCCATCCTGCATCGTCGTCTCCTGTTGCGGGTGACCCGAGCGGCGTTCGGGCTGCGGCGCCCGATACGTCGTTCACGCATCCCGTCGTTGTTATCAATGCAATGCGTACACCGCGACGAGCGCAAGGACGACCACCACGCCCAGTGCCCACGTCCAGTTTCTTGCGCTCGTGCCTGCCGCTGTCTGCGAAGTGGCGAGCGTGCCTGGGTGAGGGTCGGCAGAAGCGGTCGCCGGGCGTGCTTCATCTTCCGCCGTCTGCTGCGGCCCAATCACAGCCGCCGTGAAGCGCCCAAAAAAGTCCTCGGCCATTTTTCGCGCGACGCCGTCGATCAGTCTCGCGCCCACTTGCGCGAGACGCCCCCCAACCTGCGCATGCGAGCGGTACACGAGCCGCGTGCCGCCGTTGTCGGCAAGCAGATCGACGTGCGCGCCGCCCTTGCCGAAGCCCGCCGCGCCGCCCGATCCTTCGAACGTCATCGAATACGACTGCGGCGGTTGTAAATCAGTCAGCACCATCTTGCCTTTGAAGCGCGCCTTGATCGGGCCGACGCTTGCAGCCATCACCATCTGAAACTGGTTGTCGTCGACGCGTTCGAACGACTCGCAGCCGGGCACCGAAGCCTTGAGGATTTCGGGGTCGTTCAATGCGGCCCATACGCGTTCGCGCGGCAGCGGCAAAATCTGTTCGCCTGTCAGTTCCATGTGCAACTCTCCTTGTCGTCCGTCAGCCGAGAATGTGTTCCCATTTCGCGCGCGTCTTGTCCTGCAGTTCCTTGCTCGCCTCGGCAACCTGCGGAAACTCCGCGAGAAAATCGAACGGACGGCACGCGTCGATAATCGCCTTCGAGTTGAACGGCGCCTTGTACGGATTCGCAATCGACATCGGATCGTTCTTCGACCCCATGCCGCGTTTGACGATGTCGATATCGATGTCCGGATCGGTACGCGTCGCGACTGCCCACATCACCTCCTGAAGATTCGCCGGATCGATGTCCTCGTCGACCACGATCGAATAGCGCGACATGTATGCGCCCACGCCGCACTGGCTGAGAATGTGTCCCGCCTGCCGCGCGTGTCCCGCATAGCGCTGACGGATCGACACCACGTTGAACATGCGCGCGCCGCCGATCTCATGCGCCCACACGCCGGCGACATCGGGCACGCCGGCCGCCTGAAGCGCATCGACGAGCAACGCCGAGCGCATCACGGCCTTCGAATACGAGTAGTCGTTCGGCGGCTTCGCGGGCGGGCTGCCCATGATGATCGGGTTGTTGCGATAGTAGATGCGCTCGATGGTCACCACCGGCGCGGTCTCCGCCTTGCCGGGGTAATAGCCGTGGAATTCGCCGAACGGCCCTTCGATCCTGACGTCGCCCGGATGCGCATAGCCTTCGATCACGATCTCCGATGCGCTCGGGAACGGCAGATCCGTCAACTGCCCTTTCACCACCGAGACCGGCTTCTTCAGGATCGCGCCGATATAGTTGTACTCGCACATGCCGAACGGCACTTCGATGCCTGAAATCAGGTAGCCGAGCGGATCGCAGCCGATTACGATCGCCACCGGAAACGGCTTGCCCGCCTTCATGTGCTTGTCGTACTGGATCGCGCCGTGCTTGCCTGGAATCATGTCGAGGCCCACATGGTTGCGGTCGTGAATCATCACGCGGTACGTGCCGACATTGATCCACTCCGAGTCGAGATCTTTCGTCACCACCATGCAGCCGGTGCCGATATAACGGCCGCCGTCTTTCTCATGCCACAGCGGCGCGGGAAACGAAAAGAGATCGACGTCGCCGCCGGTCTGCACGTTGTCGAATACGGGGCCGCTCGCCGCTGTGACCGGGTCGTATTCGTGCGCATGCGCCTGCCATTGCTTCGGCTTGCCGCGCAATGTCTCGACCAGCGCGCGGTGCGTCGGCTGATGTCCGACGCGCAGGATCGACGACAATCGCGCCGGGCTCGCGGTGCTGCATGTCAGCACGCGATGTCCTTGCGGATAGTCGGGGATATCGTCGAAAAGCAGCGCGGCGGGCCGCTCCTTCTTCACGTTCAACTCGCTGATCGCGCCGAGTTCCAGATTCCAGTGCGCGCCCGAAACGTCGGTCAGTTCGCCGAGCGCGCGCGCCTCGTCGAGCCATGCCCGCAGATCGAGCGGATGGGAAGTCGAGCTGTCTGTCACGTCGTGTGTCTCCGATAGTTTGGCAATTTGTATTCGTATTCGTATGCGGGATTGCGAACGCCGTCGTCACGTGGCGCCGCTTCACTTGTTGATCGCCACAATGAGGCAATGCGGCGGCACACGCAAACGACCATCCTTCATGACAGGGATGAGAAGGATTCATGCGATGGTCGCGAATGCGATCGTGCGAATGCGATCGTGACGAAGTGACCGCGGCGCTGCGGCCCGCCGCAGGTCAGTTAAGTAAAGTTAAGTTCAGTCGAGTTCGCCAGGCGGGGCGCTCGACGGCTCGCGCCTGCCGTAACCGCCCGCATATTTGAAGGTGCCCTGCGCGGTGGCGATCAGCGTCTTCGAATCGATCCACGCCTCGCCGCGCGCGAAATAAACCGACCGCCCCTTGCGCTCGAGAAAGCCCTTGCCGATCAAGGTCTCGCCCACTCCCTTATCGAGGAAGTTGAGCGTCAGCGACAGCGTCACCGCGTGTATCGGCCGAAGCGGATCGGCGCTATAAAGCCCCGCATAACCGCAGGCCGCATCGAGCAGCGTCGCCACCACGCCGCCTTGCAGCACGCGTTGCCGGTTCAGCAATTCGGGCTGCAAGTTCAGGCGAAACTCCGCATAGCCATCGCGCCAGGCCGTGCGCGACAAGCCGAGGCTGGCAAGAAACGGATTTTCCAGCACATCGATATCCACTGTTGTTCTCTCCCTATCCGCGCGTGAACGGGCCTGACTGCCCAACGTTTCGGTTCTTCGCGCGCGGCCCGGCACATTGACGTTCCGGGTTTGTAACGATTGATTAATGTGCGCCGATAGACGACGCTTCGCTCGACCGGACCAAGAGTGCATGAGCGCTTTCCACGCGCGCAAACTAACTTTTCTCATGCCTGCATGAAAAAGTTTCATTTCCTCGGGGTCCGTAACCAGCCGATCATCCAGGCATCGGTGCGGCTTTCCGCGGGGCGGCCTTCCGCGGGGCGGCTCTCCGCAGGGCGGCTTTCCGCAGGGCCGCCGACACGTATTCCCGCGCCCGTGCGAGGCGCCTCGCGCGCCGATGAAACCCGCTAAGATCCACTACCCAGGCGTTCCTGCATTGCGCTGACAACAGATGAGACCCTATATCCCTTCGCTTCAGAGCCTGCTCGCATTCGAAGCTGCCTCGCGGCATTTGAGCTTCACCCGCGCGGCACAGGAACTCGAGTTGACGCAGACGGCCATCAGCCACCAGATCAAGACGCTCGAAGACCGGCTCGAAGTCAAGCTTTTCGTGCGGCGCCGAAACGTGCTCACACTCACGCCGGCGGCACGCGAGTATCTCGATTCGGTGCATGAGGCGATCAATCTGCTGTCCATCGCCACGGCGCACGCGCGCAAGAAAAAACCCAGCACCGTGCTCACGGTGACGTGCCTGCCCACCTACGCAGTCAAATGCCTGATCCCCGCGCTGCCCGAATTCCAGCGTGCTCATCCGGACATCACCGTGCACGTCGCAACCAGTTCGACGTTCAACGAGTTCGATCGCAACAGCTACGACGTCGCGATCCGTTACGGCTCCGGGCGCTGGGCGTCGGCGCGCTCCGACCGTCTGCATGGCGAGGAATTTTTTCCCGTGTGCTCGCCCGCGGTGCTCGAAGAAGCCGGCAAGTTCGGATCGGTCGCGGAAGTGCTCGCACGCATGCGGCAGATTCGCACGTACTTTTATTCGATGTACCAGGACGATTGGCCCGCGTGGCTCGAAGCAGCCGTGCATGAGCCCGTGGAATTCGCCGGCGAATCCGTTTTCCATTTGCAGCTCACGTCGCTCGCGGCGGCCGTGGACGGCGTTGGTATTGCAATCGGCCGCACGCCGCTCGTGAACGGCGATCTGGCGAGCGGCAAACTCGTGGCGCCGTTCGACGTGCGTGTGCCGTCGAATTCCGCGTATTTCGTTTCGTCGCCGACCGACAAGGCACGCACGAAGAAAGTGGAAGCCTTCCGTGAATGGGCGCTCGCGCGGCTCGGCGAAAACCGCGATCGCGGCGAGACCGCGGCGCAATGCGAGGCCGCCTCGCCTTCCGTGCCCGAGCCCTGCTGAGCTCATGGTCAGCACGCATCCGCCCACGAACGATCCGCCCTTTCGCACTGTCGCGGCCCTGCTCGAACAGCATCGGCGCGCGACGCCCAACAAGCCTGCCATCGTCGATGTCGAGCGGCGCGTGAGCATGAGCTTCGAGCAACTCGCGCAATCGGTCGAGACGATCGCCAGACAATTCGCGCGGCGTGGCGTGACGAGAGGCACGCGCGTCGTGCTCGCCGACTGCGATGCGCCCGACAAGCTGCTGCTGTGGCTCGGCGCGTGGCGGCTCGGTGCAATCGTGTGTCCGCTCGACGTGCCCTTCGTCGGCGTAACGATCGCACGGCAGTTGCTCGACACAATCAGGCCGAAGCTGATCGTGTTTCCCGTCGACGCCGTGGACCCCGCCGACACCTCCGTCGCCGCAGCGAACGTGCAGGTCGTGCGCTTCGTTTCGTGGGCCTCGGCCGGCCGCGAGAACATCGGCTGCGATGGCGACATCATCTCGCTCGAAGCAGGCGCGCACGACGACACGCCGCTGCCCGATGGCGCAACCGTATGCACGCATCGCGACATTGCGTCGATGTGCTGCACGTCGGGCACGACCGGCATTCCGAAGATCGTCGTCTACGATCACCAGTCGTACTGGCTCAACGGCCTCGACAGTATCGACCTGCTCGGTTCGAGCCGCGACGACCGCATGCTCGAATACCGTTCGTTCGACTGGTACTCGGCGCAGATACTGAGCTTCATTCCGTTCCTGCAACTCGGTTCGACACTATGCGTCGCGCGCCGCTTTTCGCGCAGCAGCTTCGGCGACTGGGTCCGCGATCAGCGCATTACCGTTTGCGCGGGCGTGCCCACGGTGCTCAACATGCTTCTCGAAGCACCGCTCGAGGTGAGCGCCGAAACGTTCTCGTCGCTGCGCGCGATGACCTGCAGCACAGCGCCGCTATCGCCCGTTCAATGGATGCGCTTCGAAAAGCGCTACGGCATTCGCATCCTCAATCTGTATGGGTCGTCGGAAGCGGGATGGATGTGCGGCAACCGGCTCGAGCATCGCAAGCTCGGAACGGTCGGTTATCCGGCCGCGCATATCCGCTTCGAGATCGTGGATGCCGACGGTATGCCGTGCGCTGCCGGCGTCGAAGGCCAGGTTGTCGTCGACGGTGACAAGCTCGCGCTCGGCGTGCTTCAGCAAGACGGCTCGCTGCTGCCGATTCGCGGCGCGCCGCTCTTCACGCGGGATATCGCCGCACGCGACACGGACGGCTTCGTGCGCATGGCGGCTCGCATGGACGATCTCATCATTCGTGGTGGCGTGAAGATCGTGCCGCAGGAGATAGAGGATGTGATGCGTACGCATCCTCATGTGCAGGACGTCGCGGCGCTCGGTGTGCCCGACCCGGTGTATGGACAGGAAACGGTCTGCTTCGTGGTGCTGCAGCCGGACATCGCGCCGAACGTGGAGGCGCTGCGTGCGCATTGCCGGCGGCATCTGCCGCGCGAAAAGATGCCGATGAATATCTATCCGGTTGCAGCGCTGCCGCGCAGCGCGCGCGGCAAAATCTTGCGCGACGCACTGCGTCAGCAATGGTGGGGTATCGTCAGCTCAGGGCCGCAGTTGCCGGAGGCGGATCAAGACCAGGAGTAGGTCGTCGTCGCGCATCGCGAGCATCGCGCCGACGGGGCGCGGACTCGAACCCCACGTGCGCGTCACCGTGACGGGTACGACGCGGCGGCGCGCCGCGAGCCAGTCGACGGCATTGCGCAGCACGCTCACGTCAATGCTGTCCATCGTGTCCTCCGTTGAGCGGCGCGTTTATGCGCCGCGATGCGCGACCATCTGCAACTCGACGAGAAAGCCGTGATGCAGCTCGGGCACCGGCACGACCGCGCGCGCCGGCTTGTGCGCGCCGAAATACTCCGCGTAGAGCCGGTTGAACTCCGGCCAGTTCTTCACATCGACGATGTACGCGGTGCATTGCACGACGTCGGTCAGCGCGCAGCCCGCCGCGGCCAGCACCTGCTCGCAATGAGCGAGCGTGGCGCGCACCTGGCGCTCGAAGTTGTCGGGGCCGTCGGTGGCCACGCCGGGACCCGGCAGCATGCCCGAGACGAACGTGAAGCCACCCGCCTGCACGGCCTGCGAATAGTGGCCGCCCGGAGACGGCGCATTGTCGGTGAAAATGAAATTCATGGTTCAAACCTCTTCTGGTAAGGGTTGGCCGCGCGTTTCCGGCAGCCACGGCGCGAGCGCGAGGCCGACCAGATAGATGAAGCCGACTATGACCGCCGCATGACCGTAGCCGCCGAAGCGGGTGATCAGTGTGCCGGCGACGAGCGGCCCCGTCCACGCAAGAAAGCGCGGAACATTGAAGCACAGCGCGATAGCGGTGCCGCGTACGCGCGTCGGATAAAGCTCGGGCAGCCACGTGGGCATCCACGTATATTGACCGAGGCTGAAAAAGCCCGCCACGCAGGCGACCGCCAGCAGCAGGCCGACGTCGTGCGTCCACATGAAGAGCACCGGCGTCAGCACGAACGCCATCGCGAAGAATAGACAGGTGATGCGCTTGCGGCCATAGGCGTCGGCGAGAAAGCCGAGGCCAATATAACCGCTGATCGCGCCGACGTTGTAGGCCATGCCGGCAAAGCTCGCCCACGAGGCCGCCGAAAGCCCGGCACGCGCCGCGACCGAGCCGATGTAGGGCGGCACCCATGTCGAGATGCCCCACCAGCCGAGCGTCGTGCTAAGCGACATCAGCACGGCGATCCACGTGCGGCGGCGCAGCTTCGCATCGGCCAGCAGATCGACGAGCGTAAAGCGCGCGAGCGACTGTTCGCGCGCGTCGAGCGTCACGCCCGACTTCCTGCGCGCGAGCGTCGCCTTGCGCTCCGTGTTCACGCGCTGCCATTGCTCGGACTCGGGAATGCCCGCGCGCATCCACAGCGTCGCGAGACCGGGCAGCACGCCGATCAGATACATGTAGCGCCATGCATGCTCGCCTGCGCCGCTCATGAAAAGCCATATCAGCGACGCGACGAAAAAGCCCGTGCCGAGGCCGCACTGCATGAGCCCCGCGCCTTTGCCGCGATGCCGGTCCGGCCAGATTTCCGCGGTCATTGCGGTGCCCGTCGCCCACTCCGATCCCATCGCGAGACCGACGATGAAGCGCAGCGCCGCGAACGATGTCCAGTCCCACGACAGCGCGCTCAAACCGGTGGTCAGCGAATACGCGAGAATCGCGAACATCATCATCCGTTTGCGGCCGATATAGTCGGTCAGGATGCCGCCGATCAATCCGCCGATGCCCCAGCCGAGCAGCGTCAATGCGATCACGAGTCCCGCGTAGAACGGAATCTGCGCGTGGCCCGACGCCGGCAGCAACTGGCCGAGCGCGCCGCCCACGGTGAGGACCAGTGCGTAAGTTTCGTAGCCGTCGAAGAACCAGCCGAGATTGGACGCGATCAATGCGCTCCATTGCTGGCGGTTGATCGAGCGATACCAGACGGCATGGGTCGCGTCGTCCAGGGCGACCCGCGGCTCGCCGCCCAGGCTGCCGCGCGTGCCGCCGCCGGAGCTTTCCTCCAGAGGGTGCTGCATCGACTTCTCCTCGATGTCGTTATCGCGCGCCATGCCGTCTGTTGTTCTTCAGACGCGCGTCACTGCGTTGATTTGCCGTTGTTTGCAGGCGCGCTACGCGGCCACGACGGCCACGGTCGCCTTCGACTTGCGCATTTGCGCGGCGAGCTTGACGGCCTCGATGATCTCCGGATACGCGGCGCAACGGCAAAGATTGCCCGACAGGAAATTGCGGATCTCGGCTTCGCTCGGGTCAGGATTGCGGTCGAGCAACTGGCGGCTCATCAGTATGAAGCCTGACGTGCAAAAGCCGCATTGAAACGCGCCGCACTCGATGAACGCCTGCTGCACCGGATCGAGCTCTCCATTGGCGTCCAGGTTTTCGATCGTGCTGACTTCGCCGCCGTCGGCCATTGCGGCGAGATAGAGACAGCCCGACACGCTCTCGCCGTTGACGATCACCGTGCAGCATCCGCAAAGACCCTGACCGCAACTCTCGCGGGCGCCATATAGCGCGAACTGCTGACGCAGCACGTCGAGAATCGTGTGATGCGGTTCGACGTCGGCGCTCACGCGCTCGCCGTTCAGCGTGAATTGAATGTTGATGGAAGTAGCGTTCATGTTTATTCCTCGGATAGCGGTTCATTGCGCGCGGCGCACAATGCACGGTACACACGCTCGGGCGTGAGCGGCAGCGACTTCAGACGCACGCCGACCGCGTCTTCGATGGCCTCGGCAATCGCCGACGCGACGCCGAATGTCGAACTCTCGCCGACGCCTTTCGCGCCGAACGGCCCGTTGCTCTGCACCGAGTCGACAGTCTCGCGCCCGATGACCGGCGGAATATCGTGTATGCCCGGAATCTTGTACTCGGCGAACGACGCGTTGCGAAGCTGCCCGACCTCGTCGAACTCCATGCGCTCGAACAGCGAAATGCCGAGTTGCATGATGGCCGCGCCGGAGATCTGCGTGTCGACCACCTTCGGATTGATCGGCGTGCCGCAATCCACCACATGCTCGAAGCGCAACAGCTTGAAGTGGCCCGTCTCCGTATCCACTTCGACTTCGACGCCGCAGCCGCCCACCATCCAGTTCGGCGTGATGTTCTCCGACTGCCCTGTCTCGTGTTCCGGCGACTTATACGGCGGAATAAAGCTGCCTATGCCGACGATGTTGCCCGCCTGCATGCCGTACTTGCGCCGCAGCAGTTCGCCCGCGCGGCTCGCGGGCGCGGCCGGCACGCCGAGTTCATCGGCGAGTTCGGCGAGTTTGCGGTTCACGTCTTCAGCGGCGAGACGCACCGCGTGTCCCATGTGGAATGTCGAGCGCGAGCCGAGCGTCGCCATGTCGTAGGGCGTCACGTCCGTATCGGGCCGCATCACGCGGATGCGTTCGGCGGGAATGCCGAGCACTTCACCGGCCATCAGCGCAATCGCGGTTTCCGACGCCTGGCCCATATCGACCGTGCTCGAATAAACCGTGCAACTGCCGTCGCCCGCGAGGCTCACCATCGCCATCGACGTGGTGGGCGCCACCAGCGCCTTGAAACCGACGCCGATTCCGCGGCCGCGCCGCAGCGTGCCTGTGCCGTGCTCGAACGGCGCCGTCCAGTTCATTCGCTGCGCGACGCGTTCGAGCACGAGACCGATCGCCGCGTCGTGCATCGGCGTGCCGGTTGCATGGGGACGCCCTTCGCGCAGGATATTGCGGCGGCGGAATTCGAGCGGATCGATACGAAGCGCGCGCGAAATCATATCGGCATGGCTCTCGTAAGCCCACACCATCTGCGGAATGCCGAAGCCGCGAAAGGCGCCCGCAGGCGGCAGATTCGTATAGACCTGATACGAATCGATCCACACGTTCTCGATGTCGTACGGACCCGAAGCGGTAAAGCCCGACTTCTGCGTGACGCGCGGCCCGATATCGGCATACGCGCCGCCGTTCCACCAGACCTCGCATTTGCGCGCGGTAATGCGGCCTTCTTCGTTCACCGCCGTTTTCATGCGGAACGTGGTGGCGTGCTTGGTGATCGTGAAGAACTGCTCTTCCATTGTCAGCGAGATTTTCACGTTGCGCCGCGACAGCAGCGCCAGCGCGACGACGAGTGCTTCGAGCTTGATATACAGCTTCGCGCCGAAGCCGCCGCCGAGCAGCGCCGACTTCACGCGCACGCGGTTCTCGTCCCACCCCAGCAGACGCGCGATTTCGATGCGCACGAACGACGGGCTCTGCGACGCCGTATGCACCGTCAGCATTCCCGTGCCCATATCCGGCTCGGCAAGCGAGACCATCGGCTCGAGCGGCGTGTGCATCACCTGCTGCGTGGTGAACGTGTCATCGAATACATGCGCGGCGCTTGCGAAGGCCGCCTCCACGTCGCCGCGCCGCAACTGGAAATCGAGCGCGACATTGGTGCCTTTGCGTCCGGCAAGATGCTTCAGGTCCGGGAACGTACCCGCTGGGCGCAGGAAGTCGTGCACGAGTACATCCGATTGCGCGGCCTCGACTTCGTTGAACACGGCCGGCAATTCCTCGTATTCGGCCATGATCAGATGCGTTGCCTCTTCGGCGATATGCGGATCGGCCGCGAGCACGACGGCAACCGGCTCGCCGATGTAGCGCACTTTATCCAGCGCGAGAATCGGCTGGTCGTGAAACGCCGGGCCATAGTAAGGCTCGGGAATCACCTTGCGAATATCTTCGCCGGTGTAGACGGCGAATACGCCCTCCATTTCACGCGCGGCGCTCGTGTCGATGCCGACAATCTTTGCGTGCGCCATCGTGCTGCGAAAAATCTTGCCGTACAGCATGCGCGGCAGCACGAGGTTATGAATGTACTCCGCGCGGCCCGTCACTTTCGAGCGCGCTTCGAGCCGGTTCAATGCGCGGCCCACCTGCTTTTGTGCTGGCTGTTCTTCCAGCGTCTTGTCGATCTTCATCACGCATGATCCCCGAATTGAGCGGCGCGTCCGCCCGCGGCGGCCAGCGCCGTGCGCACCGCGCGGCCCAGATAGACCTTCAGCAGTTGCTTCTTGTAACTCGCGGACCCATGAGGATCGCCGACGATATCCAGTTGCGCCGCAGCCGCTTCGCCCGCTTCACGCAGAATCGCGTCGTCGGGCGCCGCGCCGCGAAGCAGCGCTTCGGCGTGCGTGAGCCGTGTCGGCCGGTCCGTCGCCGCGCCGACGATCACGCTCGCGCGGCCGATGCGCGGCCCCTCTATATCGAGCACGACAGCCACGCCGAGCGCAGGCCAGTCATGCGCCGCGCGGGTCGTGACCTTCATGTACGCAGCGGGCCGGCCGGCTTGCGGCGGCACGATCACTTCGGAGATGAGTTCATCGCGAGCGAGCACGGTTTCGTAATAGCCCGTGCACAATTGCTCGACGGGCACCGTGCGTTCGCCGTGCGGACCCGTGATCGTCACGCGTGCGCCGAGCGCGCTTAGCACCGGCGGCATATCCATATGAGGATCGGCGTGACCGAGGTTGCCGCCGATGGTCGCCACATTGCGCACTCGCACATTCGACAGCGTGCGCAACGTGCGGGCGATGAGCGGCCATCCCTCCTTCACGACCGGCGAATGCTCGAGCGTCGCGAGCCGCGTCAATCCGCCGATACGCAACTCGCCGTTGTCGTCCAGGCGAACCTGCGCATAGTGCGGCTCGATATCGCGCAAACTGACGAGCCGCGTCGGCCGCAGCACGCCGGCCTTCATCATCAACATCACCGCGGTGCCGCCGCCCACCGGGCGAATATCCGGGTCTTCCGGGTCCAGCAGCGCAATCGCTTCCTTCAGCGACCGTGGCTTCGCGAGCTCAAACGGAATCATCCAGGCACTCCTTGTTGCGCGTATTCGTTGCAGGTTTCTTGTGCATCTAGCGGGCGCAGCCTGCGCGATCGAGCAGCGCGTGCAGTTCGCGCGCGACGATGTCGGGCGTTTCCAGCGGCGTCAGATGACGCGCCTTCGGGATCTCGGTGAAGGTCGATCCGGCGATGCCCGCGTGCAACGCGCGCGCCATTGAGGGCGTCGCCGCATAGTCCTCTTCACCGACGATCACGCACGTCGGCACCCTCACCTTCGCCATCAGCGCGCGGCCGTCGAACGAACCAAGCATGCGGCCGGTTGCGGCGAATGCGGCAACGTCGTTGCGCAGAAAGGTGTCCACGCAACGTTGCACCACTTGCGGATGCGCGGCGCGAAACGCGTCGCTGAACCAGCGCGTGGTCTGAAACTCGACCAGCGGCGCAAGGCCGCCGGTCTCGGCCTTCTGGGCGCGCGCGTCCCAATCCTGCGGCGCCGTCTCGCCGTACCACGCGGTCGTGTCGATCAAGCCGGCGCCGATCGCATCAGGACATGTGGCCGCGAATTGCAGCGCGACGCAGCCGCCCATCGACGCGCCCGCGATCAGCACATTGCGAAAGTCCGTCGCGCGCAGCACGTCGTACACGTCCTGCGCAAACAGCGACACCGTGTACGGACCGGCCGGCTTGCCGGACGCGCCGTGACCGCGCGCATCGATGGCGAGCACAGCAGCGCGCGGCAACAGCCGCTCGACGACAGGCGCCCAGAAGTCACGGTCCATCGCGAGCGAATGCACGAGCACCACGCGCACCGTGTTGTCTTTTGCGCCGTAGAGGGTGTAGCCGATTTGCGTGCCGTCACGCACGGTAACGTGCGACGACACGACATCGGGACTGATCGGTTGATTCATTGCATGCTCCACTGGCTATCGGATGCGTTCGAGTTCGGGTCATCGAGCCCTCAGCCGGATATTGCGGGCTCGCCGTTGGACCGGCAAACGACGATCTTTCATGTAAAGCATGAAAACAATTCATCGCTTGCGAACGGACGTTCCATCGCATCGACGACGATGCGCGTTTCGTTATTGCGCATCGCGCCGCCGCACGCAGCGGATGAATTTCTCTCATATGCGGCATGAACAATTAGCGTTTGCCCGGCGCATGGCTGGCGGTCAATCTTGCTGCCAGAGCATGCCGGCGCATGTCCGCGCGCGGTCTCTTCCAGTTCTTCCCGCTCTTCCGCTTCTCAACCATAAAGGTCGAATGCCGTGAACTTCACCAGGAAAGTCCTGAGTTCGCAGTGGGTCCGTCCGCTGCTGCTTATTGTCGTCATCGTGCTTGCGTGGGATCTCGTGATACGCATCTTTAAGATTCCGCCGTATCTGGTGCCGACGCCCGAAGCGATCCTCCATCAGATCGCTGCGCAATGGTCGATGCTGCTGGAAGAGTCGCTGCCGACGCTCTACGCGACGCTCGGCGGCTTCGCGCTTTCGGTGCTGATCGGCGTGCCGATCGCGATGCTGGTCGCCGCGTCGCCGCTGATCGAGAGCTACCTGTACCCGCTCGTCGTGTTTTCGCAGAGCATTCCGAAGGTGGCGATTGCGCCGCTTTTTGTGGTCTGGTTCGGCTTCGGACTCTTTCCGCGCATACTCGTTGCCTTCCTGCTCGGCTTCTTTCCGGTCGTCGTATCGACGGTGATGGGTTTCAAATCGGTCGAGAAGGATCTGACCGATCTGGCGAAGTCGATGGGCAGTTCGCCGGTGAAAACGTTCTTCAAGATCAGCCTGCCGCACGCGCTTCCGTCGATCTTCGCAAGCATGAAGGTGTCGATCACGCTCGCTGTCGTCGGCGCGGTGGTCGGCGAATTCGTCGGCGCGAATTCGGGACTCGGCTTCGTGCTGCAACGTGCAAACGGCAACTTCGACCAGCCGCTGATCTTCTCGGCGCTGGTCGTGCTGTCGGTGATCGGCGCTCTGCTGTTCGTCGCCATCGACATGCTGGAGCGCATCGCGATTCCGTGGCATGCGTCGCATCGCTCGCGGCTGCTTGGACGCGCTTAACGCGCTCGCGGCGTTCGCGCGGTTCCACCGCGTTCGCTTTGACTACCCCACATCAAGAAGCAGACGTCACCCATTTCAGATGGGGCCACAGGAAGGAGACACCATGAAATCACGAAAGCCGACGCGCATGGCAGCCGCGCTCGCGTTTGCAGCGGTCTGCTGCACGAGCCACGCCGCTTACGCGAAAGACTCGCTGACATTGATGCTCAACTACACGGTCAACGGCGCGGTCGCACCGTTTTATCTCGGCAAGGTGAAGGGCTACTACGACGCCGAAGGCATCGATCTCAAGCTGATGGAAGGACACGGCTCGGGCCCGACCGTGCAGGCCGTCGCGACGCACAACGTGGACATTGGCTACGCGGATTTCAGCACGATGGTCAAGGTCGCCGCAATGGGCGCACCCGTCAAAGCGATCGGCGTGCTGATGCAGGAAAATCCGACCTCCGTGGTCGGGCTCGCGGACAAGAACATCAAAACGCCGCAGGACATCAAGGGAAAAACGGTCGCGGTTGCGCCAGGCGACGCGTCGTCGCAGCTATGGACGATGTTCATGAACAAGGTCGGCCTGAAGGACTCCGACTTCAAGACGATCACCGGCAATCCGCAGACCACGATCAATGCGGTCATTACGGGTCAGGCCGATCTGCTGGTCGGCTTCGCGACGATCCCGCTGATCTCCGTCGAGCAGGCCACGAAGAAGCCTGCGCGCGCGATCCTGTTTGCCGACTACAACGTGAACGTGGCGACGCTTAGCATCATCGCGCGCGACGACATGATCAAGGACCATGCCGATCTGCTCAAACGCTTCATGCACGCGACGGCGAAGTCCGTGAACGACAGCGAGAAAGACCCGGCCGCCGCGGTCGATGCGCTACTCAAGACGCTGCCCGCCGCCGGTTCGCGCGACACGATGATCCGCACGCTGCAGGCGACGATCCCGTTCTACCGCACGCCCGAAACCGAGAAGGCGCCGATCTTCCACGTCAGCGCGAAGAACATCGACGACTCCGTGGCCGCGATCGTGCAGTACAGCAAGCTCGATCCGTCGGCGAACGTGCCCGCGAAGTACTACACCGGCGCATTCGTTCCATGAGCCGCACTAGCGCCGCCGCGTCGTTACTTTCCGTTCACCCGAAACCCGCCCCGCTATGACCACCGTACTCAAGCTCGACGACAAGCATCACCGGTCTTTTTCCGCGCCCGCGCCCGCCAGATCGCTGATAGAACTGCGCGGCGTGACCAAGAGTTATCGCAGCGCGCAAGGCATGATGGAAGCGCTGAAACCGCTCGACTTCGACATCCGCGAACAGGAGTTCGTTTCGATCGTGGGGCCGTCCGGATGCGGCAAAAGCACCTTGCTGAAGATGGTCGCCGGACTCGAAGCGATCTCGTCCGGAACGATGACCTTGTCCGGCGAGCCGATTCGCGGCCCGCAAAAGAACGTGGGCATCGTGTTCCAGAGCGCCGTGCTGCTCGCTTGGCGGAATGTGCTCGACAACATTCTGTTGCAGGCGGAAATGCGCCGCATGCCGAGGCGCGAAGCACGCGAGAAGGCAATGCAGCTAATCAGCATGGCCGGTCTCGAAGGCTTCGAGCAAAAGTATCCGTGGCAACTTTCCGGCGGCATGCAGCAGCGCGTGTCGATCTGCCGCGCGCTCTTGCACGAGCCGTCCGTTCTGCTGATGGACGAACCTTTCGGCGCACTCGACGCAATGACGCGCGAGAGCATGAACATGGAATTGCAGCGCATCTGGCTCGAATCGAAGAAAACCGTGCTGCTCATCACGCACAGCATTCCTGAAGCGGTATTCCTGTCGGACCGCGTGCTGGTGATGTCGGAACGGCCGGGCTCGATTGCCGCGATCTACGATATCGATCTGCCGCGTCCGCGTTCCCTTGAGGTGATGGCAACGCCGGCATTTCTGCATCACACGAAGACGATTCGCGCACACTTCAATGCGCAAGGGTCGCTCGACGATCACTGAACACTGATTGCTCAAGCGTAAAAAAACCGGTTGGAGCCTAAAGGCTTCCGACCGGTTTTTTTGCGTGAGTTAAGTTGCAGTAGACGGTACGGCTAGAACCAGTGATTCATACCGAACGAGATGCCCGTCTGTTTCGCGTGACCCGACGCGTTCAACGTTGCATTAGTGACATAAACGCCGGTGAAATGCGTATAGTCGATGTCCGCATAAAGCTCCGTGCGCTTCGAGAGCAGATAGTCGATGCCGAGAATCGCCACGTCTTTCCTGCCGTCCACGCCGCCGGTCTTGTTCTTGTTGTCGTAATACGCGGCAGTCACGCTAAAGAACGGCGTCGCCTGATAACGCAAACCGCCCCACAAGTACTGATTGCGTGTCATGCTGCGCGCCGAAGCGGGCGTGTCCTGCAAATCGAGCGAGTAACCGGCCATCACATCGACAGGGCCCACGCTCACCGTGCCGCCTGCCGTGTACTGGTCATTGCTGAAGTATTCGCTCGACGTCGCCGCCAACGGATTGGACTTGTGCGTATAGCCCGCGCCCAGCTTGATCGTCTTGCCCCGATAGTTCAGGCCGCCGGCGAGCGTCGAGCCGTGTGCTGCGCTGCCCGGCACGCCGCCCAGCGCATATTCGCCGCGAACCACCCACGGCCCGAAAATGCCGCGATAGTTGATGTCGTTATCGTCGCGTCCGGTGTTGCCGCCCGACACCGCCGTCGATTCCGTAATGCCGAGGTAATGAAAGTCGAACGGCTCAAAGTCCTTGATCAGAAAATGCTGGAGCGTGAATTGCCGCCCAATATCGACCTGCCCGAATGGCCCGCCTATTCCGACCGTCGACGTCCGCTGGAAGATCTGGTTGTTGGTGTTGTTATTCGCGCCGGTCGACAGCACGAAGCCTGCTTCCAGATTGAAGCGCGCATAGTAGCCGCCGCCCAGATCTTCCTTGCCCTCCAGGCCCCAGCGGTTGGAGTTGTAGACGCCGTTCGACGCCATCGTCAACGCCGCGCCGCCCGCCTTCGTGCCGTTCACGAGATTGCGCAAGCCGCCGTCGAGCGAACCGTATAACGTGACGCTGCTTTGCGCATGCGCCGCGCCGCTCGACAGCCCAAGCAACGTGAATGCCGCGAGCGAGCGCGTCAACATAATACTCATTCGTACAGCCGGAAGTGCTTCTCCTTTGTCGTGCATATCTCCTCCATCGATGTCGTTCTATTGATATGGTGGCCGCTATCCGCGGCGCGTTAGATGTCTTTCTTTTCGGCGAAGAACCAGTCGGAATCCTTATTGATCCACTCAGGCCCGACGCGTTGACGCGTCTGCTCCTCGCCCGTTTCGAAGTACTCGCTCTTCACGGCGCGCTGCGCCATCGCTTCGTTGCGCTCGTCCCAGTCGCCCATCGAGACGCCGTACCACGGCCATTCCGGACGCAGTGGCGGCAGCCCGAGTTCTTCCCAGATCGCCTTCGCGTTTTCCATGTACTCGCGCGTCGGCAGCGAAAGCGGCGGCAGCTTTTCCTTGCGTGTTGCGTTCATCAGGATCACGCCGTCAACCGCATCGTCGCCGCGTTGCGCGCCCGACGTGCGCGGTCCGTGTCCCGTATCGCGGCCGTGCAGGATCTGCACGTCCTTGATTGCGTTCATCCGGTAGCTCATCGACCAGAAGATCGCATCGCTGTTTTCGGGGTTGATGTCGTTGCTCACGGCAACGACCAGCTTGCCAACCGCCGGTTGCAGCGACGCCGCGCCCATCAGCGCGCGCCATATTTCGGTTTCGGTTGCCTTCTCGCTGAACACCACGATCACGAGCTTGCGCAGATTGGTCAGCGGCTCGTGCATCACGACCTTTTCGACGCTTGCGATACGCAGCGAATTCTTCAGATGGTCGAGAAACAGCGGTTCAAACGCGACTTTCTTGACGAGCGAACTTTCGCTCGGCGTCACCTGGCTGATGATCGACACGAGATGCGCGTTCTTGCGTCGCGTAATCGCCGTGACGTTCATGTACGGATTGAATTCCTGCAAATTCACGTGACCGTGCGATTCACCGAAAGGCCCTTCCGGTTCCAGTGTGTCCGTCGGAACGAATCCTTCGATCACGATTTCAGCGTCGGCGGGCACGAGCAGATCGTTCGTCCTGCACTTCACCACGCGCAGCGGTTCGCCGAGAATCGCGCCGGCCACGCCGAGTTCGTCCACGTCGATTGGCAGCTTCTGGACCGAGCAGAACGACACGGCCGGATGGCCGCCAATTACGAGCGCGGCCGGCATTGGCTTGCCCATCGCCTTGTACTTGAGCCAATGCTGATAGATGCCTTGCCCCATTTCGATCGACGGATTGCAACCGACGCGGCGCTTACCCTTGATCTGCCCGCGATACGTGCCCATGTTCTGAATGCCGTTTTCCGGATCGACGGAAACGTACTGCGAGCAGGTCGTGTACGGCGCGTTGTCGAAGCCCGGCGTCGAAATGGGAATCGGCAGATGTTCGAGACCTTGACCGTCGACATCGAGTTCATCGCCGATAAAACACACTTCCTGGCACGGCGCTTCGTTCACGAGAACGGGCGCGATCGGATTGCCCTTCGCCTGCTGCCACTTCTTGCCGATCTGATCGACGGGCACGCCCATGCCGATCGAGTAGACCTCGCGATTGATCGACAATGCGCCGACCACGACGGGCAACTCGTAGCGGCGTCCTTTACTGTCGACGACGTTATGAAACACGAACGCCTTTCGATCCGACTCGGGAATGCCGCCGCGCAATTGCCAGCGCACGAGCGGATGGAGTTCGGTGTCCTTGTTGATTTCGCGGTGTACGTGAACGACAAGGCCCTTTTCCTCGAGGGCCTGCAAGTGGGTCTGGAACGAGGGGAAAGTTTTCATGGTTGTCCGGTGAATGATCAAGGGGAACGACGGTGAGCGCAGACTGACGCACAACGACCTCCCCTCGCAAACGCTGATTTCTCATGTACGTCATGAACGGATTTCATCCGCGGACAATGAAAAGCCCTCATGCGAGGCATGAACAGATTTCGTTTGAACGACAGGGGCCATGTCATGCAACCTGAGTGCGGAGACAGACGAACATACGAACCTACGAACCCGCCGCGCAGCGGATCGACAAGAGACGACGAACATGGACCGACGCAAACGTATCGTGGTGGGAATCAGCGGCGCTTCCGGCGTTGTCTATGGCGTGAGGCTGCTCGAGATGCTGCGCGAGCTCGACGTGGAGACTCATCTGGTGATGAGCCGCTCGGCGCAAATGACGCTCGCCTACGAAACCGACTTGCGCGCGGCCGACGTTCAGGCGCTGGCTTTCGAGCACTATCCCAATGCCGATATTGGCGCGGCGATTTCGAGCGGCTCGTTTCGCGTCGACGGCATGATCGTCGCGCCGTGTTCGATGAAGACGCTCGCGGAGATCGCGACGGGCAACACGGGTTCGTTGCTGTCGCGCGCCGCCGATGTGATGCTGAAGGAACGCAAACGCGTCGTGTTGATGGTGCGCGAGACGCCGCTGCATCTCGGGCATCTGCGCAATATGACCGCGGCGACGGAAACCGGCGCGATCATCTATCCGCCGGTGCCGGCGTTTTACGCGCGGCCCGACAGTTTGCAGTCGATGATCGATCACACGCTGGGACGCGTGCTCGATCTATTCGATATCGACGCGGGGACGGTGAAGCGCTGGACGGGCGAACACAGTCAGAAGCTCGTCAGCGTGTCGAACGGTTGAGTCACGCCGGCACATCATCGGCGTAACGCGCTTCGTCGAGATCGGCGATCAGCGTCGGGCCCGCCGGTTGCCAGCCCAAACGTGCCTGTGTCAGAGCACTCGACGCGGGCATATCGAGCGCCGCGAAGATCGCCATCCATCCGAAATACGCCTGCGTCTGCTCGCGCGCGATCGAAACGACCGGCAGCTTCAGGCCACGGCCCAACGCCTCCGCGATCTCCCGCGCGCTCACCCCCTCCTCGCCGACCGCGTGATAGCGCGCGCCGCGCTCCGCTCTTTCGATTGCAAGTCGATACAGCTTCACGACGTCCGATAAATGTCCGGCGGGCCAGCGATTACGGCCCTCGTCGACATACGCGCAAACCCCCTTCTCGCGCGCAATCTGGATAAGCGGCGTGATCAGCCCTTGCCGGAACGGGTTGTGCACTTGCGGCAGGCGCATCACCGAGACATTGACGCCCGCGTCCAGCAGAACATTACTCGCCAGCTCCGTTGCGAGTCGCGGATTCGGGTGCGCCGTGTTGAACACATCCTCCGTGGCGGGCTGCCCGTCGTCGCGGCTGCCCGCGCCCGTGCCCGACGTGACGAGCAACGGACGATCGGAACCGGCCAGCGCCGATCCGAGCGCTTCGATCACGCGTGCGTCCTTCTCGCAGTTCGCCGCGAAGCGCGAAAAGTCGTGGTCGAATGCGAGATGGATGACGGCGTCCGCGTTCGTGACGCCGCCGCGCACGCTGTCGACGTCTTCAAGCGTGCCGCGATGAACGTGGGCGCCCGCGGCGCGCAGCGCCTGCGCGCCCGCATCGGAGCGCGTCATGCCAATCACCTGATGACCGGCCTCGATAAGTTCGGGCACCAACGCCGAGCCGATGAAGCCCGTTGCGCCCGTCACAAAAATCCGCATGGCAATGCCTCCTTAGGTAGTCATCCCTGTACTATGCGTTCATCCGCTATCCTGTTTAAGTAGTGACGTTATCCCGGTAAAAGGACTAACAGGCTCAGCATGTCAGTGAACGACGCTCAAACCCTCGGTGACTTTTTGCGCAGCCGCCGCACGCGTCTGGACCCGGCGAGCTTCGGCTTTTCGGGCCGTAGGCGCACGCCTGGACTGCGCCGTGAGGAAGTCGCCCAGCTTGCCCACATCAGTTCCACCTGGTACACCTGGCTCGAACAGGGCCGCGGCGGCGCGCCGTCCGCGCATGTCCTCGAGCGCATCTGCGCGGCGCTGATGCTCACCGATACCGAGCGCGAACACGTTTTCATGCTAGGTCTCGGGAGGCCGCCCGAGGTGCGCTATCGCGGCGTCGATGGTGTGAACCCGCGGTTGCAGCGCGTGCTCGATTCGCTCGACGCGAGCCCCTCGATCATCAAGACCGCGACATGGGACGTGGTCGCGTGGAATGCGGCCGCCGCGGTCGTGCTGACCGACTACGGCAGGCTGCCGGCCGGCCAGCGCAACATCCTGCGTTTCCTGTTCGGCGACCCGGCCGTTCGCGCGAAACAGCACGACTGGGAAAGCGTCGCGCGCTTCGTGGTCGGAACATTCCGCGCCGACGTGGCGCGCGCAGGGCTCGCTTCCGAAGTGGGCGAACTCGTCGACGATCTGCGCCGCGCCAACGCGGACTTCGACCGCATGTGGCGCGAAAACCAGGTGCTGGGTCACGGTGACGGCGAGAACGTAAAGCGCCTGCTGCATCCCACGCTCGGGCAGGTCGAAATGGAATATTCGCTATTCGCCGTCGATGGCCGGCCGGATCTCGGCATGGTCGTGTACACGCCATTGGATGCGCTCATGGCCGAGCGCATCCGCGCTGCCGCTCTTCAACATCGATCGATCGCCGCCAGCCGCCGACATGAAACTGCATCGTCGTCGAACGGCTCGCCTTTAGAGTGCGAACAGGA
The DNA here is from genome assembly GCF_046054045.1 of Paraburkholderia sp. RL17-368-BIF-A. Lineage (NCBI taxonomy): Bacteria > Pseudomonadati > Pseudomonadota > Betaproteobacteria > Burkholderiales > Burkholderiaceae > Paraburkholderia > Paraburkholderia sp. RL17-368-BIF-A. Next base: position 155,581 of record NZ_JARESN010000009.1, on the reverse strand, counting down.
CATCACGCGCGTCGGTGCCGGTGCAAACTGAACGCGTCAAGGAGGATTCGTTATGGTTCGTCTGGTCATGATTCTGCTCGGCGTCGATTACCTGCGCACGCGTTGGCGTTCGCTCAGGATGATGGGCGCGGCTAGCCTGCTGCTCGGCATCGTCGTGTTCATCGACGCGCTCGACGGCGCGCTCTATTTTCCGATCACGCCGTTTGCGGTTTTGTTGCTGCTCGAAGGGCTCGCCACGCTCGCGGTCGCGTGGACCGGCATGGGCGGCCAGCGCACGCTGCGCTATGCGAAGGGCATCGCGTTCTCGCTGGCGGCCGCGCTGATTCTCGCGGGTCATCATCATGGACACTTCGCACTGTCGATGATTTTCGGCACGCTCTTTCTCGCCGATGGCCTGTTGCAGATCGTCTCGGCACATGTCGTGCGCTACCGTACGTGGCGGCTCGCAACGATTGGCGGTGGCGTCGAAATCGCGTTGGCGCTCTTCTTCTATCAGCCTTATCCCACGCACTATGTCGGCACCGTACCGTATTGCCTCGGCCTCGGTTTGATCTTCGGCGGCTGGAATCTTTTGTTGCTGAGTACGCGCGCGCGGCGCCTCGTGTCGAATCCCGCAGTCGATTCGGATGCCGAACGATTGGACAACAGCGATGCAGCGACTCGGGCCGCGATGACGAACATCGAATGGGACGGCCCGCCCGCCGCCGACGAAGCCGCGCTCACCGTGCATGTGTGGACCCCCGTCGGATCGGCCAAAGGCGAGGCGCGGCGACAGCCGATTGTCGATCGATATATCGCGGCGGTGGATCGCAACGGCGTGATCTCGACCGGGCACGCGGCGCTCGAAGCACCTGATGGCATTTACGTGAGCCTCTATCCCGCGGTGGAATTCGACCGTTCTCCGGACGACTTCGCGCGGCTCTTGCGTGCCACGCGCGAGAACGATGTGCCCGGCGTGTTCCAGCCTGACTATGCGACGGAATCGAAGGCGTGGTGTCCATCGACGGTTCAGGTGCGCATACGCAATTACGATCCGGCGCGCTTGCGCCGCTTCTGGGACGCGTACCGGCAAGACACCACGTATAACCTCACATCCCGCAACTGTTCGAGCAGTGTCTCGCGCGCGCTCGAGGCGGCGATCGAAGGGGCTTCGACACGCGTATGGGGCGGCCTCAGTGGCGTCGGCGGCCTCGGCGGGTGGCGGCCTTTTCTTCGCGTGATCACGACGCCGGAGCTATGGGTTGCGGCGCAAATACGCAAACGCGCGGCGACGATGGCGTGGACGCCCGGCCTCACGCTCGACTATGCGCGCGCGCTCAGCATGCTTGCCGATCCGCGTCCTTCCGGCTGGGCCAGGATGGCGCGTCTGGCCATGCGCAAGATGGTTCGATCGCGGCGTCTGGATCGTGAGCCTGCCGATGATCCGTCGATGCTGCGGACGCTCGTATCCGATCATCGAGCCACCGCAGCAAAGACGAACGAAGAACAACGCTAACGCTAACTGCTGTACTTCAGGCTCCAGCCGAATGTGCGGGTACTGCCGGCGTTGATCGTGAACGGCTGCGTCGCGCACGCGAAGTTCGAGTGCAACTGGCCGATCGGCGTCGTCGACAAGGGGTTCGTGGCGCCGCCCGCTGTCGTATCGAAGTTCGACAGCGCGCAACTGTCGAAACCGGTCGTGGCGTAGCCGGTCGCGCTGCTATTGGCGTTATTGGCGTAATTGACCGAGAAGCCGTCGCCGTTGGCGGTCGTGCTCTGGTAATCGGCGAATGAAGTGAAGTCGGTTTCCACCGTCACATTGCCGGTCAGCGTCGCCGAACTCAGCGTATCGGTGCGCGTCAGCGTACCTCGGCCGAATGTGAGCACCGTATGCGCCTGCAAATCGAGGTCAGTCGAGAACGCCGCGTTCTTCGCGGCTTGCCTGAACTTCGCCGTGTCGAACGACACGATCACCTGACCATTACTCTCCGTGACGTTGAGATTTTTATAGTAGGTGACGGGTATATAGGTCTTGCCGTTATACGACACCTGCGGAATCAGCAATGCATAGCCGAGGTCGGTCGTACCGTAGATAAGCTTGTCGGAGAAAGGAACCGGGTAATACGGCGTGAATGAATTGTAGTCGGGCGCCTGGCTCAGATTCAGATTGATAACCCGATTGCCGTCACGCACGGTCACAAGCGCCGCACTGTACGGGTGCGCGGTATCGGTGGGCTGGTTGTACCAGGTCAGCGTATAGCGCGGTCTTGCATCGAGCCACGCCTGATAGTCGGAATCGGCCATCGGCGCCTTGCCGCCGAAACCCAGTTTGCTCCACCACGCATCGACATACATGTACTGATGCAGCAGGCTGAAGTTCTCGCCCATCACGCGCGGCTTGCCGCGGTAAGTATCGGTGCCGCGGCCTTTCACCCACATATTCACCGACGGAGTCGGCAACGTCGGGTCATACCAGAACGTTTCATAGCGGCGAGCCGCCTTATAGATGAACGTATAGGCGATCTGCATTTCCTGCGGCGTCAATACGCCGGCATTGGCTGCGGCAGTGAGAACTTCCATGAATGCCGAATCGCCATAAGGACCAATGGACCGTCCATAGTTGAAGCCCTCGCCGTCCGCGTTCAATTGAGGAAGAATAAGATCGACCGATTTCCTCAAATAGCCCTTCAATTCCGGAGTGAGATTGGCCTCGTTGCCCATTTCGAGTGTGCGCTCGACTACTTCGCCGATCAGCAACGTGCTGTATCTGTCGAAGCGCGCCTGGTCGTAATAGGTCGTGTGCGTGTTCGATGCTTCGTCGGAGAAGCCGCCCGACGAATCGTTGCGGATATGGTTCGTGAGCGTGTATAGCAACGCGTCGCGCGCGTTCATCGTGGCAACGGCCGGGTCGGTGGTGGACGAAAAGGTCGGATTGCTCCAGCCGAGCTTCTGCCGTAATCCAGCAATGCCGTACGACACAGCATAGTAATTCTGCGCGGTATTCAGCGATGCAACGTCGATCGGCACGCCGGCCGCAGGACAGGTATTCGTCTTTCCGCTTGAGTCCGCGCCGAACATGTCGCAGAAGGTTAGACGGTTTTGCAGCGTCGCCAGCATTGTGTCGCTGAATACTTCATTGAGCATGCCGTGCGCCTTGAAGTTGTTCAGCGCCACCAGGTAATAGTATTCGCCCCACGAGGTATTGGCGTAGGTGTAATTGCCGCCGCTCGGCTGCGCCATCATCGCGGTGGTGATCTTCTGGTAGGTCGCCAGATAGTCCGCGTATTTCGGATCGCCCTTCGCCTTCATATCGATCAGGATGTACGAAAGGCCGAGCGCGAGTTTGCCGGGCAGGAATTTGTCGCCCGTGTTGGTGTCGAGAACGTGTACCGGAGTGCCGTCGCCGAGATCCATCACGACCTGCGTGAAGTCCGGCGATTTCCTGATCAGATCGAAGAGCGCCCGCATCTGGCCCATCATCGTGATGGGCACATCGGTTCCTCGCGGAACGCTGGTATCGCTCGCGCCATAAACGATTGCATGCAGCGACGGCGCGGCTGTCGGCGTGGGCGTAGGCGCGGGCGGCTGGTTCGCATCGTCGGTGCCGCTGCCGCAGGCCGACATGAGAAGAAGCGTCAACGTACTCACAGCACACCTGCCGATGGACTTTCGTGGGGAACGCATGTCTGTCTCCTGATTAGTGTTGGATAGAGCTCGGCGGCTCCTGGCAACCTTCGAGAAAACGATTAACCTATTGCACGGCGCTTATCGTCGCACCATTTCGCCGTCGCGCACAACCCTAGGTAAACTCAGCACTAGCATTGCGGCCGCAAAGCTTCTATTCTAGAAAAACGTTTTCCTAATTGGGTCCAAATCGCTGACCGCGCGCGACTGCGCCGGGTGCTGCGCCGCGGGCCCGGGCGCTCGTCGCCCGGCACAGAAAAGCGCGGCGCGACGAGCGAAGCCGTGCGACGGAGACATCCATGCAAACTGCCGTACTCGGTCTTGCCCGTACAGCCAGCCGCTACCGCTGGACGGTCTGCGCACTGCTGTTCTTCGCGACCGTCATCAACTACATGGACCGCCAGATTCTCGGGCTGCTCGCGCCGCTGCTGCAGCACGACATCGGCTGGACGCAGGTGCAGTACGGCCGCATCGTGATCGCGTTTTCCGCGTTCTATGCAGTGGGGCTTTTGTGCTTCGGCCGTATCGTCGACTGGCTCGGCACGCGCATTTCGTATGCGCTCGCCATGCTCCTGTGGAGCGTGGCCGCAATGCTGCATGCGGCGGTAGGTTCAGTCACCGGCTTCGCGATGGTCCGCGCGCTGCTCGGCATAGGCGAAGGCGGCAATTTCCCGGCCGCCATCAAGACCACTGCCGAATGGTTTCCGCGACGCGAGCGCGCGCTTGCAACCGGCATCTTCAACTCCGGCGCGAATATCGGCGCCGTGTTCGCGCCCGCGATCATTCCGCCGCTTGCGCTCGCGTTTGGCTGGCGCGCGGCGTTCGTGATCATCGGCGCGCTGGGCTTGCTGTGGCTCGTCGTATGGTTCGCGTTCTACCGCTCGGCCGAACCGCGCTCACACGACGACGATCTCGACGAGGCACGCGACGAAGTCGAATCACTCGACGCCGCCAACGTGAACGCGCGTGCGCCTGGTTGGGGCGTATTGATCCGCAAGCGCCAGACATGGGCGTTCCTGATCGGCAAGTTCCTGACCGACCCGGTATGGTGGTTCTATCTGTTCTGGCTGCCGAAGTGGCTCAACGAATCGCGCGGCATGGACATGCAGCATATCGGCCTGCCGCTCGTGTGCATCTACGCGATGACGACCGTGGGCAGCATCGGCGGCGGCTGGCTTTCGTCGGCACTATTGCGCGCAGGGTGGACGGTGAACGCCGCGCGCAAGACCGCGATGTTGATCTGCGCGTGCTGCGTGCTGCCGATTGCATTCGTCTCGCAGGTCGACAATCTGTGGGGCGCGGTTGCGATCGTCGGCCTCGCGGCGGCAGCGCATCAGGGCTGGTCCGCGAATCTGTTCACCACGGCGTCGGACCTGTTTCCGAAGCGCGCGCTCGGCGCGGTGGTGGGCATCGGCGGAATGGCCGGTTCGATTGGCGGCGTGCTGTTCTCCGAAGTAATCGGCCAGGTACTGCAACGCACGGGGCACTACTGGGTACTGTTCGCTATCGGCGCGCTCGCCTATCTCGTCGCGTTTGGCGTGATGCACTTGCTGACGCCGCGTATGGCGCCGGCGAAACTCGAAGCGTAACAACAACGCGAGAAGCGCGAGAAGTACGGGTTGAAAGCGCGATATGTGTCAGCCGCAGGCCGCCGTGGATTCACGCACGATGAGCCTCGGCTCGCACATCGAATGCCCTGTTTGCGCGTGGCCCGCGAGTTGATCGATCAGCTTTTGCATCGCGAGTTCGCCCATCTTCTCGCTTTGAATATCGACGGTGGTCAACGCGGGTGCCGCATATTCGCCGTACGGAACGTTATCCACGCCGGTCACCGACAACTCTTGCGGCAGTTTGATGCCGAGCGACGCCGCCTCTTTCATGAAGCCGAGCGCGATAAGGTCGTTGTAGCAGATCACCGCTTGCGGCCTGTGCGGTCCAAGCATCACGCGCGAGCACGCATGTTCGCCGGCATGCGCAGTGGGCGCATGCGCGTCGTACACGTCGAGCGTGAGACCCGCTTCCTCGAGACAATCGCGCGCGCCGCGAATGCGCTCGTCGTTGATGCGTGCCTGCCCAAAGCCGAGATAAGCGATCTGACGATGCCCGAGATTGAGCAGGTGCCGCGCGAGCATGTAAGTTGCGAGCCGGTTGTCGATGCCGACGCTCGGGATCGGCAAGGTTTCGCTGTGCCGCAACAGCACAAGCGGTTTGTCGAGATCGAGCAGCCATTGCGACTCGCTGTCGGACATGCGCGAGCTGATGATCAAGCCGTCGACGCGCTGCGCGAGTGCTTCGATCAACGGCTTTTCGCGCGCCTGGTTTTCGTCGGTGTCCACGAGCAGCAGCGTGTAATCGTGGCGCAGTGCAATGCGGTTCGCGCCCTTCACGACGTTAGTGAAGTGCGGATTGCTGATGTCGAGAATCGTCAATCCGATGGCGCGTGTGCGGCCCGTAATCATGGATCGCGCAAGCGGATTCGAACGGTAGCCGAGATCTTCGATCGCTGCTTTGAGGCGCGCCTCGACGGGTGGCGAGAAGCGCTGCGCGCCGTTCATGAACTTGGACACGGTTGCGACCGATACGCCCGCGGCAGCCGCGACGTCGCGAATAGTTGGAGGAAGTTTTTTCATCGCGCAGTTAACGGGTTCTCCTGTTAACGGATTGTCGCAGAAATGGGCTGGCGCGCGTTTGTTTTGATTCGGTTGCAGGCTGCGGCGTGCCGCCGGTCGCCGGCCGCACAAAACTTTTTTGCAATTTAACCACGCAATAGGCAGGAGTTTTATCGATGAGCCAAACCATCAGCGAATCGCCCACAGTAGATCGCAAGCCGTTCCGGCGCCTGCTGCTGACCGGCGGCGCCGGCAACCTGGGCCGGCAGTTGCGCGGCGCACTCGCGGAATGGGCCGAGGTCGTGCGCGTGACCGACATCGCGAGTCTCGGCGATCCCGCGGCGCATGAAGAAACGAGTGTGGTCGATCTCGCCGACCGCGCAGCGGTGATGCAACTCGTCGAAGGTGTCGACGCAATCGTGCACCTCGGCGGCATTTCCATCGACGCGCCATTCGACGATCTGCTCGGCGCGAACATCGCCGGCACTTACAACATCTATGAAGCCGCGCGCAAACACGGTGTCAAACGGATCGTGTTCGCGAGTTCGAATCATGTGATCGGCTTTCATCCGGTGACTGAAGTAATCGACGCCGATGCGCCGCAGCGTCCGGATAGTCTCTATGGCGTGACCAAGTGCTTCGGCGAAGCGCTGTCGCGCTACTACTACGATCGCTTCGGGATAGAAACGGTGTGCATGCGCATTGGTTCGTCGTTTGAAGAACCTAAAAATCCGCGGATGCTCGTCACCTATCTGAGCTATCGCGACTTCATCGAACTCGTGCGCTGCTCGCTGTTCACCAATCGCGTGGGGCATGTTGTCGTGTACGGCGCGTCGGACAATCCGGCCAAGTGGTGGGACAACACCAAGGCCGCGTTCCTCGGCTTCAATCCGCGTGACAGTTCCGCGCCGTTCGCGTCGCGCTTTCCGGCAACGGCGCCTGACGACTCGCGCGACGATCCCGCGCAGCGCTTTCAAGGTGGGCCGTTCGTGTTAGGCGAGCCGATGGAAGGTGAGAAGCCGCGCTAACTTCGCGAGGCGGGCTAATTCGTCATAGCAGCGAGCGCGCCATTCGGTTCGCCGCATGGCGCGGTTTCCAGCGACGGGCAAGAGATCGCAGAAAAGGTTTGTCCGCAACCGGCATCAGCATCTGAACCGAAGGCGCATATATCGCTCAGATGCTATGCGCAAAACCTTAAGGAAACCTGAAGAACAGTTGCGCTTTAGCCAGTGTGACAGTTTTTTTAACGACGCCGCGACAAGTGTGTTCTGACGCACAGTGCAGAGCAAATCGAGCACTATTCTTGAAGAGGAAAGTGTATGCAATGCGCGTTGCCTGACGAATCAGGCATGCAGCCCAGACTCACACGAGGTGATGATGTCCCAGGCGAGCGTACCCCTTTGCGTCGATCTCGATGGCACGCTGACCAGCACCGACCTTCTGGTCGAATCTTTCCTCGTGCTGATAAAGCGAAATCCACTGTATGCGTTTTTTTGTATTGGGTGGCTGTTTCGCGGCAAAGCGCATCTGAAAGCGCAGATTGCCCAGCGGGCGGCAATCGATGTGACATTGCTTCCCTATAACGCGCGCCTCGTGGCGTTCCTGCGTGCAGAGCGATCCAGTGGCAGGGATCTGTATTTATGCACGGCTGCGAACCGCAAGTTCGCGGAACAGATAGCCTCATACTTCGGTTTCTTCGCGGGTATTCTCGCGAGCAACGACGCTCTGAATCTGTCCGGCGTCCAGAAGGCGTGCGCTTTGTCCGAGGAATTCGGTCCGCATGGCTTCGACTATTGCGGCAACGCGCTGTGCGACGTACCCGTTTGGAAACAGTGCAGACGGGCAATCGTTGTGGGAACGCGCCCGATCGCCGAGGCGGCCGAGATGGTGAATCAGAAGGTTCTCTTCTTCGAGGAGCGGCGATCGCTCATCGGCCTGACCGTCAGGGAAATGCGTGTTTATCAGTGGGTCAAGAATCTCCTGATTTTTGTACCGCTGCTCGCATCGCACCGTTTTACCGAAGGGGACACGCTTCGAGCGGAAGGCATCGCATTTTTTTCCTTCTGCTTCTGTGCTTCATCGGTATATCTGCTCAATGACATGCTGGACCTCGATGCGGACCGGCGCCACATAAGCAAGCGCAATCGGCCGTTTGCCTCGGGACAGTTATCGCTCGCTTTTGGCATGCTTATCGGGTGTGCGCTCCTCGTCGCCTCTGCGGGTCTTGCCCTGCTTTTGCCTTCCACATTTCAGCTCGTATTGGCCGGCTACTTCGCAACTACGCTTGCTTATTCGCTCAGGCTCAAACGGTTCGTGCTTATCGATGTCTTTGTGCTCGCGGCTCTTTACACCGCCCGCGTCGCGGCGGGCGGCGCCGCGGGGGACATTCCCCTGTCGGACTGGTTGATCATGTTTTCTATTCTGATCTTTCTCAGTCTCGCGATGGTGAAGCGCTACGCGGAGCTCGATGCGCTATTGCGCGAAGCGAAAGTTTGCGCAGTCGGGCGCGGTTACGTTACGCAGGATCTCGGCATTCTGCGTTCATTCGGCACGGCTTCTGGCTACGTCGCGGTACTGGTGCTCGCGCTCTACATGAATTCATCCGATGTACGGATGCTCTATCGGCACCCGCACGCACTCTGGTTGTTATTCGGGCTGCTGCTCTTCTGGATTAGCCGTGTGTGGATGTTGGCCTTTCGCGGTGAGATGCAAGACGATCCAATCGTGTTCACCTTCAAGAACCGCCTTAGCCTGCTCGTGGTCTGCCTCTGCGTAGCGACGGTGATAGCGGCAAGCTGACCCTCGACCATTCAATCGATGCAATTCTTCTTTCTGTTTCTGAGCGGCACGTGCAGTGCCTCGGCGAGCATTCTTTTGCGCATTGCGGCGCGGGTTGATAACGACCCCTCGTTGTTCGCGACCGGTGGCCGGCCGTTATTTTATCGACTCGCCGCGATAGCGGCTTATGGTGCCGGGTTCGGCCTTTATGCGCTGGCACTCAAGCGGGTCGAGCTGAGCGTCGCTTATCCGCTGATGGTTGCAGTCACGATCCTCGAGATTCTTGTGTTTGGCGTCGTGTCAGGCGAAGCGGTTTCGCCGCGGATCGTCGCAGGCGCCGGCTTCCTTCTCATAAGCGTGCTGTTGCTATACCTGCCGTCGAGTGCAAGGCCGTGAGCGTGGTGCTGACCTGAACTTCGCTGCTCATACCAGTACTTCGCGAGACTGCTTGCGCGTGACCCGATGTTCCGTGACGGCGATCTGAAAGCATTCTTCATTTCAGGCCACAACGGGAAATTTTTTGGAACGTAGCGTGCGCAAGCGCGCATTCGGGAGCCGATGTCGATCCTCCGACGGTGGCAAATATCATAATCTGGGTGTACCGCAGGTAGGAAAGCGACTCGTTGGGCGAACCCCTCCGCAAGACGGAGGGTTGCCGTCCGGTCCCAGTACGAACCTTACTGTCTACGCGAAAAATGAACAGCTTCGATACGAGCATCGAGACGTTCCTTAGCGGATTCAATTCGTGTGCGCTCTGCAATCATGCGGTGCAAGCCATTGCCAACATGTACACCTTCAAAGGTCTGGTTCTGATCCCGGCTTTGTGGTGGATATGGTTTCAATCGGCCGAGCGTCGGCAATGGAGGCGTGAGGTCGTCATTGCAACGGCCGTGAGTGGCCTGTTGGCCCTTCTTGCAGGAAGACTCCTCGCACATTTTTTACCCTTCCGTATGCGCCCCGCCTTTTCCCCCGAGCTAAACCTTCATTTCCCATTTGTCCCGCAAAGCGAAAGCATGTTGTCAACGTGGAGTTCCTTTCCTAGCGATCACGCAATGCTGTGGATGTCGGTCGCAGTAGGGCTCTTTGTCGTCTCGCGCCGCATCGGCATTCTCGCGCTTCTCTACGTCGCCATTTTCATTTGCATTCCGCGCGCCTACCTCGGCTTCCACTATCCGACGGACCTGTTGGCGGGCGCTGCGATCGGCATCGTCATTACCTATGTCATGACGCGCGATTCCGTGAGACCGCTTTACGCAACTCCTATATTGCGTTGGATCGAGCGCTACCCCGGACTATCGGCGATGCTTGGATTCGTGTTGTGCCTGGAACTTGTTACCCAGTTTGATGAGATTAGAACTTTCGCGACTTCGATCCTCAAGGTTGTTTGATTCGTTCGTTACCCGCACGACGCAAAGCGCTTTAACAACCTGAAAGGGGATTTGATGACTGCACAAAGAGGACCCGTGCAGAGCGGCAGGCCGTTGACTCTGTGGGCCGTCTGGCTAATCGCCACTCTCGTGGCCTCATTGCCGCTCTTCGTTTCGTCGATACCTCCGTTGGGGCAGCACTTTTATAATATCGTCAGGATAGACATTCTTGCGCATCCGGTTTCCTACGCCGGCGACTTTGTAGTTCGGTGGGACCCTTTACCCGATCTTGCGATGGACCTGACGGTCCCGTGGATCGCGAAGCTCATGCCGGTGGAATGGGCTGCGTGGCTCTTTATCGTTGTCGAACTTGCGTTGATCAGCTCGGGATGCCTGATCCTCAGCCGTGCGCTAAACGGCCGCTGGTCATGGTTCCCATTGACCAGTTTTCTGCTGCTCTACAACTGGATTCTGATTCGCGGCTACGACAACTTTCTGTTCGGAATCGGCCTTTGTTTATGGGCCATAGCGTTGCATGTCACGCTACGCCGGTCCACGGTCGCTCGAATCGCAGTCTCGTCTTGCAGCGCGCTTCTCATCTATTTTTGCCATCTGTTTCCTTTGGCCGTCTTTGCACTGGTCACGGGAACATGGGAGCTTGGCTGTCTGCTACAGGAAGACAAATTCCGCATCCGGTCGATGTTCAGGCATGCGAGCGCAACCCTGGTTCCGTTGATACTTCCCGTGGTATTGCTGGCGCACAGCAGTACCGGCGGGCTTCGCGGTTCCGTCGACTTCGGTTTCATTCATCTATTCGCCAAAGTGAGCCGCTGGCTCGATGTGTTCGCAATCGGTAATCCTCCCGCCGACATTGCAATTCTGGCAAGCCTCGGCCTGACGTTAGCCGTGGGCTTTCTACTGAGGTGGTGGACGTGTCAGCCTGAGTGCCGGATAACCGTCATCGCGCTTCCGCTGGTGGCCCTATTCGCGCCATTCTCCGCATTTGCTTCTTATGGCGTTGTCGAGCGATGTGCGCTGAGCTTCGCGTTCCTGCTGACTGCACTGGTGGATGTGCGGGCTTCGAGACCGCGTCTGCAACGTGCCGGCGCGGTGGCGCTCACTATCGTCTTCCTGTTCCGCATTGCGACGGTAACTGCCGACTGGCGTGCGGCGAAGCCTGCCATTCAGGCATACAGGGCTACGTTTGCGTCGTTGAAATCAGGCTCTGTTCTGTTCCAGTACAAACAGGATACGACGTACCCGTCGCCAAGAACGGCGCCCGACCGGTGGAATCCGTATCTGGATAAAGTCGTCGCGCTCGCCACGCTTGACCGTGTTCTCGTACCGGATCTCTATTTGAAGGCGGGTCAACAGCCGGTGCTTTACCGCACCAAAAACGCCGCGTTGAGGAAGTTCCAGGACGACATTGAAAACGGCGATAAGGCATTCCGCGCAAACGACGATATGCTGCGCGCGTGGGCAGCAGACTTGCAAAAAACATTTCCGGACTTGCCAACCCGATTCACTGAGGTGTACCTGGCAGTGTTCGATCCGCAACGGCGCCTGTCTGAAACACTCGCTGGCTGGCAACTCGTTGCGACTTTACCGGAACATCGGCTTTACCGGATGCTTCCTCGATAACCCCCGTTTTGATGAATGCCCCGCCCCTTCCTTACACGCGACGCACGATCGAGTAAGCTACTGCCTGACGCAACGTAGGGCTGTCAGCGCTCGAATCGACACCGGGGCGCCGCGAGGCAAACCAGAACAACGAGGAACCGCATATGGCAACGCGCACGAAACCGCGAATCCGGGTGGGCATTGGTGGCTGGACCTATGCCCCATGGCGCGGGGTGTTTTATCCCGAAGATCTAACGCAAAAGCGCGAGCTAGAATACGCGAGCCGCCAGTTGTCGACCATCGAAATCAATGGGACGTTCTACGGCTTGCAAAAGCCGGAGAGCTATGAAAAGTGGTATCAGGAAACGCCGGATGATTTCGTCTTTTCGCTGAAGGCGCCGCGCTACGCGACCAATCGAAAAGTACTCGCGGATGCCGGCGAGACCATCGAGCGTTTCTTCGCGAGCGGCGTGCTGCTGCTCAAACAGAAGCTCGGGCCCGTCAACTGGCAGTTTGCGCCGACCAAGAAATTCGACGGCGAAGATTTCGAGGCTTTCCTCAAGCTGCTGCCCGCGAGCATTGAAGGAATCAAGCTCAGGCATGCCATCGAAGTGCGCAACGAGAGCTTCAGGACACCCGAATTCATCGCGCTGGCACGCAAATACAAGGTCGCAGTGGTGCTGGCCGGCGACAGCGAATATCCGCAGATCGCCGACATCACCGCGCCGTTCGTGTACGCGCGCATCATGGGCACAACCGAGAAAGAGGCCAACGGTTATCCGGCGAAAGCGCTCGACGCATGGGCCGAACGCGCGCGCCAACTGGCGGCGGGTACCACGCCCGGCGATCTGGAAACCTGTGGCGCGCCGCCCGCGAAAGCAGCCGCACGCGATGTGTATCTCTACGTGATCAGCGGTTTCAAGGAACGCAATCCGGCCGCTGCAAAGGCGCTGATCGAGCGGCTTTAAGCAACGCTTTCGAGCGGCTTTTGCTCACTTCTCGCTCACTTATCGCTCAGTTCTCGCTCACTTCGCGCGCACCCTCGAGCCGCGCGGTGTCCGCGGTGGCGCGCGAATGTCATAATCCCGGCAGCGAATTGCGCGCGACCCACCGCGCAACGACACCCACATTCAAGGCCGCAAGGCCAGCTCACATCGACAAGTCCGGGAGAATACCTTGAGCGCCATCGACAATCCTCTGCACGACCAGGAAGTTGGCTCGGCCGACGCCACCCAGGACACCACCCGCATCGACGACGTTCGCATCGGCGCGGTACGTCCGCTCATTTCGCCCGCGCTGCTGCAGGACGAACTTCCCGTGCCGCCCACGGTGCAATCGCTGGTGGAAAAAACCCGCGTGGAAATCGCCGACATTCTGCACGGGCGCGACGACCGCCTCGTGATGATCGTCGGGCCCTGCTCGATTCACGATCACGACCAGGCAATCGACTACGCGCACAAACTGAAAGCCGCCGCGGACGCGTACAAAGACGACCTGCTGATCATCATGCGCGTGTACTTCGAAAAACCGCGCACTACCGTCGGCTGGAAAGGCTATATCAACGATCCGCGTCTGGACGGCAGTTTCCGCATCAATGAGGGCCTGCGTCTCGCGCGGCAATTGCTGCTCGACATCAATGGACTCGGCTTGCCGACCGCAACGGAATTTCTCGACCTGCTGAGCCCGCAGTACATTGCCGATCTGATCGCCTGGGGCGCAATCGGTGCGCGCACAACGGAAAGTCAGAGTCATCGGCAACTGGCTTCGGGCCTGAGTTGTCCGATCGGTTTCAAGAACGGCACCGACGGCGGTGTGCAGATTGCCGCTGATGCAATCGTCGCCGCGCGCGCAAGCCACGCGTTCATGGGCATGACGAAGATGGGCATGGCTGCGATCTTCGAAACGCGCGGCAACGACGATGCTCACGTGATTCTGCGCGGCGGCAAGAAAGGCCCGAACTACGACAGCGCTTCAGTGGCGGCAACCTGCGCAGCGCTTAAGTCAGCGGGGCTGCGTGAACAGGTGATGATCGACTGCTCGCACGCGAACTCCGGCAAATCGCATTTGCGTCAACTCGATGTGGTTCAGGATCTCGCGCAACAACTGTCCGCACACGAGCGCCGCATTATCGGCGTCATGCTTGAAAGTCATCTGGAAGAAGGCCGTCAGGATCTGAAGGCCGGCGAGCCGCTGCGTTACGGCGTGTCCATTACCGATGCATGCGTAAGCTGGGCGCAAACGGAGCCGGTGCTGGAGACGCTCGCCGAAGCGACGCGCAAGCGCCGCGCGAGCTGATTGCAGACGCAGCCTCGCTGCGTCGAGCGCGCTCGACGAAAGCCGGCGCACACGCGCCGCGCCATCCGCCGACGCGTTCGTCTATCGGGGCTGCGCAGCGCGCGATTCTTCACACTCGAGGCGTCGCTCGCAGCGCCATGACGGCGCATGGCGGACGCTCCAGTGTGAAGCGCGTTGCATTACGACGCGTTGACTGCTTCCTTGAACGCCTTGCCTGCGGTGAACTTCACCGTCTTGGCTGCGGCGATCTGGATCTCGGCGCCCGTCGACGGATTGCGGCCCACGCGTGCTGCACGCGCGCCAGTCGAGAAAGAACCGAAACCGACCAGTTGCACCGTATCGCCACCGACCACGGCTTTGGTCACCGCTTCAACGATAGCGTCGATGGTTTGGCCCGTGGCCGCTTTGCTTTCGCCCGTCGCTGCGGCGACTGCATCAATCAGTTCCTGTTTGTTCATAGCACTTCCCGTATGGTAATCATGGAAACGGCGCTACATCTGTCGCGCCGGGACCGACACACTAACGCATAGGCGCGCATTCGCGCAAACCCCGCGTGTAAGCCTTGTTTCACCCGCCCACTGGGGATTTGACGATTTTCTTCGGCAAAGTGCCATAAGAATCGTGCGCTTACGCGTTTCTCGCGCCGTACCAGCGAACGCGTCGAATCACAATCCGTTGCAATTTCAGTGCTTTAGCGCGGCCTGTCGCAATCGCCCAGTGATTTTTTACTATGTTATGGTGCCGCCCGCGAGCAGCGGCATTCGCCTTGCAACGCGCCGACAAGCCAGCAATCGGGAGAAAGAAAAAGATGAAATTTCGCCATATTGCAACATGTGCACTGCTCGGCGCGCTCGTCGGCGGCACTGCTTCAGCCGATGAAAACGGCTGCGCGACGCTCGCAAGCGCCACTCATCCGGCAACCCCGCAAGCTTTTCAGGTACGCGACGGCGAGCCCGTGGATCTCATCAGCGGAATGAAAACGGTGCATGGCAAGCTGCTCGTATTCGGCGAAAACGGCATGTTTCGCGCTTACTGGCAGCCCGAAAACAGCGCCGAAAAGTATGTTCTGGCAAATGCCGGCGAGAACGCCGTGCGCCTCGTTTCGACGCCGCCGCAAGGCACTCCCGCCACGAACGGCGAACCGGGTACGACGCTTGGACCCTTGCGCGTGCTGTCCTGTCCCACGCTTTGAGCCGCAATCCCAAGGTCAAAGTTACTCGAACGACGCGCGAATAAACGCCCCTTTCGCAACACGCAGGTCGTTCTTACCGTCTCACGAACTGAAGCTCGCATCGACTGCGCTCAAGGTCCGACCGGCCCCTGCCGATATACCAAGCTGCGTATGCGGCGCAAATGTTAAAGGACAGGAATGGTTGCAATAACCAGATTGCGAGAAGCGTTGTCGGTTGCGGAAGGAGACCCCGAGCTCGTGCGTTCGCAGGTCCAGGCGTTCGGCCGTCAGATTCCCCTTCTCTACTTCATCCTGATCGTCAATACGATGGCCGTCACGTTCACGCATTTGCATAGCGCGCCGGCGTGGATGTCCATCTACATTCCCGGCGCGCTTTGCACGCTGTGTGTCGTACGCTGCATGCGATGGTGGCGTGGCCGCAACCTGGTACTGACTCACGAGAAAGCCGTACCCGAATTGCGCCGGCTCATCTGGGTAGCGGGCATCTTCGGCATTGCATTCACTGCCTGGTCGCTGATGCTGCTGCCCTACGGCACGCCGTATGAACAGGCGCACGTCGCCTTCTATATGGCGACGACAGTAGTAGGCTGCGTGTTCTGCCTGATGCATTTGCGCGTGGCCGCGTTGCTGCTGCTATCGATCGTTATCCTGAGTTTTGCGACGTTCCTCGTCTTCACCGGCTCGCCGGTTTTCATCGCGATGGCGATCGACATGACGCTGATCGGACTCGCACTCGCGTTCATCATCGAACTGTATTACCGCTCTTTTGCGGGCGTCGTGCACACGCAGCGCGATTTGCAGGCGAGTCAGGAGAAGACCCAACGACTCAGCGACGAGAACTTTCGACTCGCAAGCATCGACAGCCTGACCGACCTGCCCAATCGCCGCAGTTTTTTCGCCTCGCTGCGCGCGCTGTCCGAGCAGGCGCTCGCCACTGGCGGCGGCTTTAATGTGGGCCTTATCGATCTCGACGGCTTCAAGCAGGTCAACGATATCTACGGTCACGCGAGCGGCGATCTCGTGCTGCAGGAAGTCGGCGTGCGTCTGCTTGCGCTCGCCGAGCCCGGCATATTCTTCGCGCGGCTCGGGGGCGACGAATTCGGAGTACTCGCGCAAAACCGGCAATCGAACGATGCGCTGCTCGAATTGGGCCAGCGCATTTGCGACGCGCTCAGTCAGCCGTATCGCGTCGCGGGCAATATCGCGGAACTGTCGGGCACGATCGGCTGGGCTGCATTTCCCGACGCGGGTAACACCGTTACTCAAGTGTTCGAGCGTGCGGATGCGGCGCTTTATGTCGGCAAGGAAGGCCGCCGCGGTACAGCGGTGATCTTCTCCACCGAACACGAAACGCGCA
The DNA here is from genome assembly GCF_046054045.1 of Paraburkholderia sp. RL17-368-BIF-A. Classification (NCBI taxonomy): domain Bacteria; kingdom Pseudomonadati; phylum Pseudomonadota; class Betaproteobacteria; order Burkholderiales; family Burkholderiaceae; genus Paraburkholderia; species Paraburkholderia sp. RL17-368-BIF-A. The sequence continues at coordinate 138,700 of NZ_JARESN010000009.1, read as the reverse complement.
TTCGGCGTTCGAGTCTCGTCACGCAGGAATTGCGTCATGCGGAACTCGAGTCGGAACTCTTTCTGGAGTTTCAGCCGATCTCCGACGTCGTGACGAGACGGACAATCGGACTCGAAGCACTCGGCCGATGGCACAATCCGCGGCTCGGCGCAGTCAAGCCGGAAGAGTTCATCCGCATCGCGGAGCGCACCGAAATCATTCTGCGGATTACGGAAGTACTGCTGCATAAAGCACTCGCCGAAGTTCCGCATTGGCCAGCCGAACTCTATCTGTCGTTCAATCTTTCCGCGATCGATATTTCGACGTCGGCACGCGCGCGCCGTCTTATCGACATTGTTTCGGCAAGCGGCGTGCCGCCGCATCGCGTGTCGTTTGAGATCACGGAAACGGCGGTCACGCGCGACTTCGAGCAGGCCCGCTCCGCGCTCACGATGATCAAGCAGGCAGGCTGCCGCGTTTCGCTCGACGATTTCGGCACCGGCTATTCGAGCCTCAGTTACGTGCACCGTCTTCCGTTCGATTCGATCAAGATCGACCGCAGTTTCATGACCGACGTCGATTCGAATAGCGCATCGAAGAAGATCGTCAAATCGGTACTGGATCTGTGCAAGAACCTCGGGCTCGAATGTGTGGTCGAGGGGCTCGAGACTTCGTCGCAAGCGGAAGTGGTCAAGGCATTGGGCGCTCGCGCGGTGCAAGGCTACCTGTTCAGTCCGCCCATGCGTTCGGGCGCCGTGTCAGGCTATCTGCAAGCCGCGCTCGCGCAAAGTCAGGCAAACGACGCAGCGAGCTAATCGCCCTTGCCGCGCGCCGCGCTAACGCGGTGCATTGTCGTATTGCAGCTTCGGATACCAGTTGCTGCCCCGGCCGCCTGGCGTCATATCGAGCACGGTCCAGATCGGCATTACGTCGGGCGCGCCTCGCGGGTCCTGGCCAGGGTCGGCGGTCCACGGACCCATTTCCGCGGCCCAGAAGTGACGCACCGTCCCATTGTTTCTCGTGAACACGTTGAATGCGGGCACGTCGTCGCCGTCTGGATCTTCTCCCGCATAGTCGCGATTGAATGTATTGCCCGCCGACGAATACAGCCGCAAATAACGCCAGCCGCGCTCTTTCTTGAAGGCGGCGAGTTTCTCTATCGGCGATCGCGCGATCACCGCAAATGCGACGCGCTGCAGAATGTCGGGCATTTCGCCGTCATACGCACTCAGCAGCGAAGTGCACATTGGGCAAGGCCGCTCGCGCTGTGGACCGAACATCCAGTTATAGGTGACGAGTGTGTCGTGAGTGCCGAACATTTGGGACAACGTGACGGGTCCGGACTCTCCTTCGAAACGATAATCCTCCGGCACCGCGCCGCCGAGCGGCAACGCGCGGCGCTGCGCGGCGACGCGTTCGATATGGCGGCGCAGTTCGATTTCTTCAGCGAGCAAGTCATTGCGTGCACGCCGATATTCGGCGCTTTCGCCAGGAAAACGGCGCGGCGAGTCGGCCAGTTCGCGGGCCGGTTTGAGCGTCGATGAAGCCTGGTTCAGTTCAGTCATCTGGCATCTCCTGTCGATGAGAAAGGACAAGTGAGCGGCTAAAGGGCTAAAGGGCTAAAGGCGCGCCGCCCATATGCAGACGACGGTCGAATCCACCGAGTATCGACAACGCGTGCAAACAATTTATCGCACAGTGCGCAAGAACTTCTTTCCGCACTGCAATGAAAACCGCTGCAAAACAATCGCCACGTCGCGGTATGCTGTCGCGAAACGGCACGCACGCGGCCTCGCGGGCGTTGCGCCGTCATATGGGGATGCAACATGCCGCTACGTCTGCCGCCTTTGCCCGCGCTCCGTTTTTTCGAAGCGGCGGGCAGGCATCAAAGCTTCAAGCTCGCCGCCGCGGAATTGAATGTGACGCCGAGTGCCGTCAGTCACGGCATTGTCGGTCTCGAAGAAACGCTCGGCGTCGAACTGTTCGTGCGCGAGCCGCGCGGCATATCACTGACCGCGACCGGCGCCGACTATCTGTCATATGTTTCAGAGGCGTTTTCGCTGATTGCGATCGGCACGCAGCGTCTGCCGAATCATCGCGCGAATCGGCCGATTGCGTTGAGTTGCGCGCCGACGTTTGCATCGCGCTGGCTATTGCCGCGCTTGCAGCATTTCAAGGCGCGTTGGCCGAATGCCAACGTGACGGTCGACACATCGCATCGTCAGGTCGGTTTTCCCGTGGATGGATTCGATTTCGCAATCCGCTTGAGCCGCGCACCAGTTGCGGGCGCCGCGTGGACGCGGCTCTTTGGAGAACAACTCGTCCCCGTTTGCAGCCCCGCTTATCTCGAGTCGCTGCGCGACGAGCATGGCGCGCCGTCATTAGAGAAAGCCACGTTGATTCACGTGAACGCCGCGAGCGAAGACTGGCAGACGTGGCTCGAAGCGACCGGCGCAGAGAAGCTCGATCCGGACGACGGCTTGCGTGTCGATACCATCCAGCTCGCATTCGAAGCCGCGAGCATGGGACTCGGCGTTGCACTCGGCCGCAAGCCGTTGGTGGATTGCGACCTCGAGAGCGGCGCGCTCGTTGAAGCGGCTTTCGACACGATTGACTCGGCGGGCGCGTATTGGCTCGTCAGTGCGGAGAATGGCGAACGTCGGCCGGAACTACTCGGCTTCAGGCAATGGATACTCGCGGAGGCCGAGCAGTTTTCGTGCGACGACGCCAGCGCCGATATCCACACGCCGCGATAGACGCTATTGATAATCGCTGAAGCGCGACACCGGTTCTTCCACCGTCGACGCGGGCGTATAGCCGGGCACGTTGGCGCGAAACTGATTGAGCAAACCGTTATCGACCTGCGAAAAGCCCTTCAACTGAAGCTGCATCAGCATGCGGGTTCCAGTACTCGGCGATGTGGCCGAACTCGTCGCATTGGTGTACTTTTCGAATGCGACACCGAGGGACCAGCAGTTAGCGTCGTATTGAATCCCAAGCAAGCCGGCAATCAGCCGATGCGCACTCATGTCGTAATTGACACGCGCAACGCTGACGACATTGCGCGCAAGCGGCCATTGCCCGGAGACAATGAACTGATTGACCGGCTGATAGTCGAGCGTACTATTGGCTCGCGTGTAGCGGTACGCCATATTCAACACCTCGTGCGCGCCAGGCGCCCAGCCAAATCCGGCCTCCGCATGCGTGAGGTAATGATTGGCCTGACTGTACTCGACAGCCTGCTCCGCGCTGAGATTGGACCCCACCTTGTATGAGGCGCCGAGAATAATGCCGGTCCGCGCCACCGTGCTGATATTGTCGGTGGACTGCAACGTCACGCGCGGCGTGCGAAAGTCATATTGCTGCGCGAGAACAAAGCGCGCGCGCTCATCTCCGCTTGAGGGGTCGATGAAGCGCGTGGTTAATGCCGCCGTCGCGCGATTCGCATCGGACACCCTGTCATTACCGACAAAGCTGTTCTCCATGAACAATTCGGCGAGTCCGAAATCCGCGGCGGCCGTGTCGAATAGCGGCACATACGACTGATTGCGATAAGGCGTGTACACATAGAAGAGGCGCGGTTCGAGCGTCTGTATGTACGATTGCCCGAACAGCCGCACGCTTCGCTCGAAACGCATGCCGGAATCGAGGCTGAACGTCGGCACGTTCACGCTGAACGATTTGGGCTCGCCCGCGGGCACGTCGGAGCCGATCGACGTCAGATCATACGCAGCGAAATGCCACGCCAGCTTCGGTGTAATGAACCAGCCCGGACGCTCGATCGGATAGCTCACATACGGATTGAAAACGAAGCGATTGCCTTGCGTCATATCCGACGACGAGATGGTGAAGCGCGTCGCATCTGCTTCGGCGCCAAAATCGAAACCGCCCACGTTGTAGCGCGCGTAGCGAACATTGACTTGCGGCTCGCGGTTGTAAGTGGAGTCGCTGGAAAAAGATTGCCAGCGCTGCTCGCGCGCCAATACGGTCCACGGTCCATTCGAATAGGTGAGCCCCGCTTCCTGCTGATACAGCGTGGTCGAGCCGGTCGGAAAGGCAATGCCCGACGCGAGATCGGTCACGACCGTGGAGTCGGAGACGCGGTTGTAATTGGCGTATGCGCCGAATCCCGAGCCGAAATCCCAGTTCTCTTTCAACGCAATCGAATAGCGCTCCGTGTTGGTTATTGCATCGTGCGGCAGCCAGGCAACTGAAATCGAACCGGAATCGTTGGGCCGCAAATAACGGTAATCGGCTGTCAGCATCGCGCCTCTGCGCGTCATGATGCGTGGCGTCAGCGTGAGATCGTAGTTCGGTGCAAGGTTGAAGTAATACGGCAGCGCGACGTCGATGCCATTAGTGGAACTCATCGAGAAAGTCGGCGGCAACAGGCCGCTGCGCCGCGCGCCCGACAGTGGAAACGAGAGCCACGGACTCGCAAGCAGCGGCACGCCCTGAAAGAACAGCACGCCGTTATGCGCGATGCCCTCGTCTATGCCGGTATCCATGTCGAACTCCGATGCCTTCACGTACCAGGCCGGGTCCGACTCGCATTGACACGCGCTGTACGTGCCGTGATGCACGACCGAGCGCTCCTTATCCAGAAGATCGACGCGCCGTGCACTGCCCCAACCTCCAGTGAGATGGAACCGGTATTTGGGCACGCTGATATAGCCTTCATTCGCTGCCAGGTAAACGTGCGCGTCCGGGCCGTCGAACACGTTGCCATTCTGAACGAGTTGTACGTTGCCATAGGCATCGGCCTTATCCGTATCCACGTCGTAATGCAATGCGTCGCCCTTCACGATGGACACGCCGCGCCGCAACTGCGCGTGTCCCTTGAGCGACATGTCCGTGTCGGCTGTGGCCGTGACGGAATCGGCAATCGCCGATACGAATGGCTGATCTCCCGCGCGCATAGGCTGCTCGGTCAACTGCGGCGCGAGCCGCAGGCCCCATACGCCGTCGACAGATTCGGCTTGCGCAGCCGCGCCGCTCAATTGCGCGTGACCGGCAAGCGGCGCATAGCCCGCAGTACACAGCATCAGAGAAACGAGCCGCCTTAAGCGAATGCGCTGAAATACACTGCGTAGTTTCAAAAGAGGTAACGAAAGGAAAGAATGAAGGACGCAGCAATGCGAAAAGAAAGCACGCCGACGCCGGCAGCGTATTCACGAATGGAATGCGGCTATTGCAGCGTCGCATCGCTCGCGCGAGCCTCGTTTGCAGCCACCACGCCGCCGAGCGCATGCAGCAGATGAGGAATCTGCTCGGCGGGCAACGAAAACGACAGGCCCGCATTCGCCGATAGGCGAAAGCGGATCACCACCATGCCCATGCCTTCCAGCCGGCCAACTTCCCAACCCTGACAATGCAGTGCGAAACCTCTCTCCTGACCGTCGTGAGCCACGCGATCCGCATGCTCTATGGCATTGGGCAGCGCCACCAGAAGATCGTTGAGTACCGAACGATGCAGCGCGGCCGTGGGCTGATTGCCGTGAATCAGCAGGTACTGGCCGTCCGCCGTCAATTGCATGCCGGTGATCGAATCCAGCATGAAAGTCGAAATGTCAGCCACGAATCGCATCCTCTCGCGCGGGGTTGCCGCGCTCGCGCGCATCGACCGGATCGACCATAGCGACCGCATCGACCGCATCGATCGCATCGACCGCAGAGCGCGGCACGTCGCGGCGCACGAGCAGCGACGCTGTAGCAAGGCGCAACGAAAAGATCGGCGTCGAACTGACGCGCAAGATCGCTGCAAGAACCGCCGGTGAAAAGAACTCCATCATGACCCGCCCTCCAAATCGCGTTACGCCGGTAGCGCAATCGCCGATTTCACAATAGCAGCGCCCATGCGCCGTTGGGTTACACGCGCCCTACGCTTTCTTCGCCTCTGTAACGCATTATTTCCGCGCACAACGCTGACAGCCCCCGCGCACCGCCTCGTCGATAGATTGGACACCGCACGACCATAAGGCGCGGAAAGTTTCCGGTAACGATAGCCGCCGCACACGTCCCTATACTTCGCGCTTTCCAGAGCCCAATACCGCCGTTTCGAATGCGCCGTTTGCCTTCGAGCGTTCTCATCTGCGCTCGCGCGCGCTGCATCAGGATCGATAACCCAAGATGAACTTTCAAGCTTTAACGAGCCGGCTGGCAGGCGCGCTTTCATTCGCCGGCATCACGCTGGCAAGCAGCCCCGCGCATTCCGCCGAACCGTTCGTCGTGCAGGACATCAGGATAGAAGGTCTGCAACGCATCGAAGTGGGCACCCTCTTCGCCTATCTGCCGATCAAACAGGGAGAGCCCTTTACGGACGATAAGGCTTCCGAATCGATTCGCGCGCTCTATGCCACCGGCTTTTTCAACGACGTGCGTATCTCCACCGAAGGCAATGTCGTCACCGTGCACGTTCAGGAACGCCCCGCCGTCGGCACAATCGACTTCGCGGGCATTCACGAGTTCGACAAGGAAAACCTGACGAAGGCGCTGCGCGCCGTCGGTTTGTCGCAAGGCCGCTCTTACGACAAGGCGCTCGTCGACAAGGCGGAGCAGGAATTGAAGCGCCAGTACCTGACGCGCGGCTATTACGCCGCGGAAGTGACGACGACGATCACGCCAATCGACCGTAACCGTGTGGCGATTCTTTTCTCCGTGGCCGAAGGTCCGAGTGCAAAGATCAGGCAGATCAATTTCATCGGCAACAGCGTATTCAGCACGGACACGTTGCGCGACGAAATGCAGTTGTCCACGCCGAACTGGTTCTCGTGGTACACGAAAAACGATCTGTATGCGAAAGACAAGCTCACCGGCGACCTGGAACATGTGCGCTCGTACTACCTGAATCGCGGCTATCTGGAGTTCAACATCGAATCGACGCAGGTATCGCTTTCGCCGGACAAGAAGGATATGTATCTGACGGTCACGCTTCACGAAGGCGAGCCGTACACCATTTCTTCTATCAAGCTGGCGGGCAACCTGCTCGACCGCGAGAGCGAGTTGGCGAAACTCGTGAACATCAAGGCCGGCGAGCGCTTTTCCGCGGAAAAGCTGCAGGCCGCGACGAAGGCCGTGGTCGACAAGCTCGGCGAATACGGCTACGCGTTCGCCACCGTGAATGCATTGCCGAAGATCGATCAGCAACACCGTACGGTCGACCTGACGCTGCAAGTGGACCCGAGCCGCCGTGTCTATGTGCGCCATATCAACGTGACCGGCAACACCCGCACGCGCGACGAAGTAGTGCGCCGCGAAATGCGTCAGCTCGAAAGTTCGTGGTTCGACTCGAACCGCCTGATGTTGTCGAAGGACCGTGTGAATCGTCTCGGCTATTTCACCGATGTCGACGTGACCACCGTGCCGGTGGAGGGATCGCCGGATCAGGTCGACGTGGATGTCAAAGTCAACGAGAAGCCGACCGGCGCGATTACGCTGGGAGCGGGCTTTTCGTCCACCGACAAGGTGGTACTTTCAGCCGGCATTTCGCAGGACAATGTGTTCGGTTCCGGCACGAGCCTCGCGGTGAACGTGAATACGGCGAAGACGTACCGCACGCTTTCGCTTACACAAACGGACCCGTACTTCACCGTGGACGGCATCAAGCGTATTACCGACGTCTACTACCGCACCACCTATCCGCTCTATTACTACACTGATACGAGTTTTCGCATCATCACCGTGGGCGCGGATCTGAAGTTCGGCATTCCGTTCTCCGAGGCGGACACCGTCTATTTCGGCCTCGGACTCGAGCAGAACCGGCTGAGCACGGATTCATCGACGCCGCAAAGCTATAAAGACTATGTGGCCGAGTTCGGCAATGTGGTCAACAACGTGCCCATTACAGCAGGCTGGGCGCGCGACAATCGCGACAGCGCACTGGTGCCGAGCCGCGGTTACTTCGTGCAGGCCAATAGCGAAGTCGGCACGCCGGCGGGCGGCACCGAGTACTACAAGACCGACCTTCAGGCGCAGTACTACTACTCGTTCTCGCGCGGCTTCATTCTCGGCCTCAATCTTCAAGGGGGCTACGGTAATGGGTTTGCCGGCAAGGCCTATCCGATCTTCAAGAACTACTACGCAGGCGGCATTGGCTCGGTGCGCGGCTACGAATCCGGCTCGCTCGGGCCGACCGACAAAACCACGGGCGACCCGATTGGCGGCTCGCGAATGGTCGTGGCCAACGTCGAAATGACGTTCCCGCTGCCCGGCACCGGATGGGACAGAACACTGCGCGTTTTCACCTTCGTCGACGCCGGCAATGTGTGGGGCAGCGAAGGCAATAGTACCGGCGCAAACGGCTTGCGCTACAGCTATGGCGCGGGACTCGAATGGATTTCGCCAATTGGCCCGCTGAAATTGTCGCTCGGCTTTCCGGTCGTCAAACACGCGACCGACAAGTATCAGAAGTTCCAGTTTCAGATCGGCACGTCGTTCTGATTCCGTCGACGCTTATTGCAAGCATTGCACGCGCACGCCGCATTGCACACGTGAGCCATATTCACCTGTCGTCAAAAACTTTTCTTTTGCCGCTTCTGATACTCGCTGCGACCATTGTGTCAAAGGAGATCAGAACATGTCGACCACCAGCAGCAGACGCTTCACGCCCGCGTTCAATCACACGACGCTCGTCATTCTCGCCGCCGCGCTTGTTCTCAGCGCGGCAATGGGCATCCGGCAAACCTTCGGGCTCTTCATCGGGCCTTTTTCGTTCGATCGAGGCTTGCCCGTCACGCTGATCGCATTCGCGATCGCACTGCACAATCTCGTGTGGGGTTTCGCGCAACCGTTCGCGGGCGCAGCCGCGGATCGCTACGGCTCCGCGCCGGTGGTCGCATTCGGCGCGACGACTTTTGCAGCGGGCCTGGGACTCGCGGCAGCCACGCCGAGCGGCCCGTTGTTGATCGTCGGCATGGGTCTGCTGGTCGGCATCGGCGTGAGTTGCACCACGTTCGGTGTCGTGCTGCCTGCGGTCGGCCGCGTTGCGTCGCCTGAAAAGCGCAGCATGGCAATGGGTCTTGTCAGCGCAGGCGGCTCCGTCGGGCAAGTATTGATGGTTCCTCTCGTGCAAGGAATCAGGCTCCATGCGGGTATCGCCACGTCGCTCTTCGTGCTCGCTTTCGTGATGCTGATGGTCGCCCCGCTCGGCATCGTATTGGACCGTCGCGCGCCTGTAGGAGCGCCGCGGCACGAACCTCCCGCTGCGCCGTTACGCGATACGCTCGCACAAGCCGCGCGACATCGCGGCTACCGGCTGCTCACGCTCGGCTTCTTTACCTGCGGATTCCAGCTCGCATTCATCGCCACACACTTGCCTGGCTATCTGTCGCTGTGCCATATGCCGATCGGACTCGGCGCAACCGCGCTCGCGCTGATCGGTCTGTTCAATATGGTCGGCAGTTGGGGTTGTGGCTGGCTTGGTGGCCGCTTCCGGCAGCATTACGTGCTTGGCTGGCTCTATCTGATTCGCAGCGCGACGATCGGCGCATTCTTCCTGCTGCCGAAAAGCGCGGTGACGGTGGTGCTATTCGCAGCCGTAATGGGCCTCACATGGCTCGGTACGGTTCCGCTGACGAGCGGACTCGTCGCGAAAGTATTCGGCACGCGGCATCTTGGCAGCCTGTTCGGCGTGTGCTTTCTGAGCCATCAGATCGGTTCGTTTCTCGGCGCGTGGCTAGGCGGCGTCGTATTCGATCTAACCGGCTCGTATTCGCTGCTGTGGCAAGCAACGGTGGCGAGCGGACTTATCGCCGCGTTGCTGCACTTTCCCATTGACGATACCGCGCTGCCCACGCCCGCCCTCCGTTCCGAACCGGCGAGCGCATAAACGGCATAGCGCAGAATAAGCCTATTTTGAAGCAGTATCCGATGCGGCTTTCGGCACGCGGCCCATCAAATAGAACTCGTCGTTGGGACGCATCGAAATGACATTGGCCATGCGATTCGACAAGCCGAAAAATGCCGTGATCGCAGCAATATCCCAGATGTCTTCGTCGGAGAAGCCGTGTTCGCGCAGGAGCTCGAAGTCGGCTTCATCGACGCTGCCCGATTCGCGGCACACCTTCAATGCAAAGTCGAGCATGGCGTTTTGCCGCGCGGTAATGTCCGCCTTGCGATGATTGACGGCAAGCTGGTCCGCGAGCAAGGGCGCCTTTTCGTAGATGCGCACGATCGCGCCATGCGCGACCACGCAATACAGGCAATTGTTCACCGCGCTCGTGGCCACCACGATCATTTCGCGCTCGCCTTTGGTGAGGCCGCCTTCCTTCAGCATTAACGCGTCGTGGTACGCAAAGAACGCGCGAAACTCATCCGGCCGATGCGCGAGCGTCAGAAATACATTCGGCACGAAACCGGCTTTCTGCTGCACTTCGAGAATGCGCGCACGGATGTCGTCGGGCCATTCGCTGGGATCGGGCACGGGGTAGCGGCTGATCGGCTGAAGCGTTGTCATGCTGTGTCTCCTTTATCGCGCTATATGTGATGACGATTGTAGCGCTCGCGTCCATTTGCGGGGCACAGTGCACTTGCGCTCCACGCAATCGTGTTGCAGCTCTTCCAGAACTCGCGGCAATCCGGTATTTTGCATCGATTCAACTCGATGAGCATGCGCGTTCATGGACCGTCTTGAAGCAATGTCGATTCTGGTGGCCGCGGCGGAAAGCGGCAGCTTCTCCGCTGCCAGCCGCAAGCTACGCATGCCGCTGCCCACGGTAAGCCGCAAAGTCGCGGAACTGGAGGCGCATCTCAACGCGCGTCTTCTCGTTCGATCGACACGCAAGCTCACGCTCACCGACGCGGGCGTCGCCTATCTCGCGGCCTGCAAGCAGATTCTCGAGCAGGTGAGCGAGGCGGAAAGCGCCGCCGCGGGCGAGTACAGCGCGCCGCGCGGAGAACTCGTGGTGACAGCGCCTGTCGTCTTCGGGCGGTTGCATATGCTGCCCGTCGTCAGCGACTTTCTCGCAGCGTTTGCGGAGATAACCGTGCGGCTCGTGCTCGCGGATCGCAACCTGCATCTGCTGGACGAGCATATCGACGTCGCGCTGCGCATCGGCAAGCTGCCCGATAGCAGCATGGTCGCGACGCAGGTGGGCACCGTGGGCCGCGTCGTGTGCGCAAGTCCGCAGTACCTTGCGCAAGCCGGCGAGCCGCAAACGCCTGCCGATCTGGCGCGCTTCTCATGCATCGTTTCGGATGCGTTGCCTTCGAGTTACGTGTGGGAATTTGGCGGACACCAGGCCCCGCAGCAGACGGTGCCGGTTCGTGCACGGCTGTCGGTCAATACCGTTGAAGCGGCGATCGATGCGGCCATCGCCGGTGTCGGTTTGACAAACGTGCTGTCGTATCAGGCAGCAAGCGCGGTCAGTGAAGGAAAACTGAAACTGGTGCTGCGCGAGTTCGAGCCCGAGCCGATACCGGTGAGCGTCATGCATGCGGGACAAGGAAAATTGCCGCTGAAAACGCGTAGTTTTATCGATTTCATCGTGCCGCGTCTGCGCGCGGCATTGGCTCACGATAAGGAAATGCTGGGTGCAAAAGATCCCGCGCGCGGCAAGCATCGACGCGCGTCGCCGGGTCGATAACGGGTTCCGCAATCACCGCATGCGCAACACCGCCGCACCGCTTAGTCTGCCGTCGCGCAGATCGTCGAGGGCCCGGTTTGCATCCGCGAGCGCATAAGGCGTGGTTTCGATTTGCAACGGCATTCGCGCCGCGAGTTGCATGAAGGCATGACCGTCGGCGCGCGTGAGGTTGGCAACCGAACACACGCGCCGTTCACCCCACAACAGATCGTAGGGGAACGACGGAATGTCGCTCATATGAATGCCGCCGCACACGACAACGCCGCCCTTCGTCACGGCCCTCAATGCAGCAGGCACGAGTGGCCCGGCCGACGCGAAGATGAGCGCCGCGTCGAGTTGTTCGGGCGGCGTCTCGTCGCTGCCGCCGGCCCAGTGCACCCCGAGCCGCAACGCGAACTGCTGCGCGGCGGTATCGCCCGGACGCGTCAGCGCGAACACCGTGCGGCCCTGGTGCAGCGCCACCTGCGCGACGATATGCGCGGCCGCGCCGAACCCGTAGATGCCGATTGCGCGCGCATCGCCTGCCATGCTCAGTGTGCGATAGCCGATCAGGCCGGCGCATAGCAGCGGTGCTGCTTCGAGATCGGAATAGCGCTCGGGTAGATGCAGGCAATAGCGGGCATCGGCGACCGTGCGCTCCGCGTATCCGCCGTCGATCGTATAGCCCGTAAAGCCCGGCGCGTCGCACAAATTTTCGCGGCCGCTCGTGCAATAGCGGCAGTGGCCACAGGTGTGGCCGATCCACGGCACGCCAACGCGATCGCCCACCTGAAACCCGGCGACGTCGTTGCCCAATGCGGCCACTGTTCCCACGATCTCATGTCCGGGAATGATGGGCCGCTTCGGATGCGCGAGTTCTCCGTCGACGACATGCAAATCCGTTCGGCACACGCCGCACGCGTGAACGCCGATCAGCAACTGGCCAGCCGCCGGTTGCGGATCGGACATGTCGCGCTCATGCAGCACCGCAGCGCTTCCGTCGAACACCATTGCGCGCATGTCATTCCTTCGTGCGTGGCGATGGCGCGGAGCCGCTCCATGTACTCGCCGTTTGCCGCGCGATGACGCGAACCAAACGCCGGCTTTGCAAGCTTACTGGCTCGCCGCGGATGCGCCTCCCATCGGCGGCGCGACGCTATTGCTCGTGGCAGCCGGCCCGCTCATGCCGGCCGTTCCCGCCGTATCGTTCGAGCCGGAGCGTTTGCACCCGAATGTGCCGCCTGCCAGCGCCGCGATCAATACCGCGACCATTGCCTTGCCTAGAACTCGTTCCATCATCCTCTCCTCACGGGTCGTGAGCGTCGGGCATCGCGCTTCTCGCCGTCGGCGAACGCGCGATCGCTTCGACAAATCGTGCGGACGCCGGCGATTGATTGCCTCACAAAGCGCCTTGAAACAGGACGCATGATCGACATGCCGACGCGACACGGCTTCGCAATATGCGACCGCCTTCTGTCCCTGTACAAGTTGCAATCCTGTGTAAAAAGCGCAACCCGTATGCGGCGTGCGCTCGCGTCGGTTATTGCGTCCGCGAACGCGCAGTCCACTGCATCCTCGCGTACATGGTTCGATGTTTGCGAGTTCGCATTGCAGAGTAAGGACGGCAACGCATAATCGGAACGCACGCATGAGTTGCGCCCGCTTTGACGACGCCGCCCTACGAACCCACACTATGCGAGGTCAGTCATGCGCGAAACGGACCGACAGCAGCGGATCGAGGAAATCGAATTGGCGCTCGCGAGCGCCTTTGAATCGCCGAAATCGCCGAGTGTCTTTACCTACGATGAAGGCGCCACGTTTTACATGCAGTTGGCGTGGGTTCTGCAATCGCACGGCGATACATCGCTCGATACGCGTTGCGCCGCGACGCTCCGGTTTTCTCAGGCGCAGATAAACCGGTATGCGGCGATGGACACCATCAAGCGCAGGACGATTCAGGAGCGGCTCAAAGCGACTGTACAGACGCGTTTTGCGGAATTGAAAAGCTCGTCCCCAAACCAGAACGACTGTGCGCTTGAAGTGAATGTGGATGACAGTCTGTTCGACGTGCCGGAAGAACCTGTTTAATCGCGCGGCAGTTGAATGCGTTGTTGCGCGATAAAACGCTCGCCGCTTACGCGTAGCGCGCGAGAAACATATCCGCCGCGGATTCGGCGATTGTCTGCTGCTTGGTCTCGCTGAGCGGCGGCTGGCCCATCGTCACTTGCGGCCAGAACGCAAACGCCTTGACGAGCCCTTGCAACTGATGCGAGGCAAACACAGGGTCTGCAATTCGCAGACGCTGGTCGGCCGCGGCCGCGCGTATCCACACGGTCAGGTCTTCCTCGCGTTCGCCGAGACGCGCGACCATATCGCGCGCGCGCTCCGGCGAATGAATGCCCGCGGCGATCGCAACGCGCGCGAGCGAGAGGAACGCTTCGTCGTTGATAAGCCGCAGCTTGCGCATTAAAAGTTCGATTAGTTGCTCGCGCAACGGGACGTTCGCCCGATAAGCAAGTGTCTCGCCGGCGTGACTCGCGTCCCACAACTGCCGCAGTATTTCGGCGAAGAGCGCTTCCTTGCTGGGGAAATGGTTATAGACCGTGCGCTTCGATACATTCGCGCGCGCGGCGATGCGATCCATGCTGGTGGCGTCGAAACCGGCCGCCAGAAATTCCTCGATTGCCGCGTTAATGACGGCGACACGCTTGCGGTCGGTGAGGCGTTGGTGAGTGACTGTGGGGTCCATCCGGAAATTTTACACTGTGCAGTTTACTTTTCGAGATTATAAAGTACACTGCTCAGTCTACTTTCCAACTCGGGACGCCACACATGACATCGCTCCTCGACTCCATCAGCCGGACTTTGGGTTTCGCTGCCGCGAGGCGCGGACGCGAGTTGTCCGCGCTGTCGGCGCAGCATGACGGCGAGCGCTTTCGCAACGTGAAGCCGCGTCCTGTCGAAGGATTCGGCAAGACCTTGCGCATTGCGTGGAATGTGCTGCTCAACAAGCCGTCGGGCACGGTGCCGCTGGCCACCTTGCCGGTCGACAGATTGACGCGCGAGGATCTCGATGCGGCGCCGGATAGAAGCCTTTACCGGCTCGGACATTCGACCGTGCTGCTCAAGTTGCGCGGCGAGTTCTGGTTGACCGATCCGGTGTTCGCAGAACGCGCTTCACCATTTCGGCGCTTCGGTCCCAAACGTTTTCATGCGCCGCCTATTGCGCTCGAAGATCTGCCGCCGCTTGCCGGCGTGATTCTTTCGCACGACCACTACGATCATCTGGACCACGAAACAGTGCTCGCGCTTGCCGCTACGACAAAGCTCTTTGTCACGCCGCTCGGCGTCGGCGACCGGCTTATCGAATGGGGTATCGACGCGGGCAAGGTGCGTCAACTGGACTGGTGGCAAAGCTTGGAGATCGACGGGATTGCATTCACCGCAACGCCTGGCCAGCATTTCTCGGGGCGCAGTCTGTTCGACGGCAACAGCACGCTGTGGGCGTCGTGGGTTATCGTCGATAACGATTTGCGCGTGTTCTTTAGCGGCGACACCGGCTACTTCGACGGCTTCAGGACCATTGGCGAACGCCTCGGTCCGTTCGACATCACGCTCGTCGAAACCGGCGCGTACGACGCGCAATGGCCGTACGTCCACATGCAGCCGGAAGAGACGGTACAGGCGCACGTCGACTTGCGCGGCCGCTGGCTTGTGCCGATTCACAACGGCACGTTCGATCTCGCGATGCACCGGTGGTACGACCCGTTCGAGCGCGTGCTGGGTCTCGCCGCTGCGCGCGGCGTCGCGCTTTCCACACCACGCATGGGCGAGCGGCTCGACCTCACAGCGCCGCATCGTGGCGAGCGTTGGTGGCGTAACGCAATGGAAGTCGCCGAAGCGCCGCAAACGTCGCGGGGCCTGTTCGCGCGTCTGTTCTCGTGCAACACTGCACGGCGCGCGGAACCAGGCAGCAGCGCATAAGGCGGACTGTTTCATCGCACCTAGAAGGTGTGCTGCATTCCCACGCCATATGTGCTGCCTGACGGATTCGCAGTGAGTTTGTCGTATGAATAGACGGTATAGACGAACGTGCGTTTCGACAGAATGTACTCGTAAGCAAGGCTCGCCGTGTTGCGCACGTTGCTGTGATTCAGCGGCGCACTGTGTTTGGTGCGCGCCCACTCGGCGAGTATCACATTCGACGGCGTGAGCGGCACCGAAACGCCCAGTTCATAAGTGTGCGAGCCGGTCTCCACATTGTTATTGCTGGTCATTTGCGCGGCGCCGTAGACCTTCATGAACCTCGCGTCATACGCGGCTCCCGCGAGATAAAGGTACTGACCGCTTGACGGCGCAACCGCCGCAGTGCGTACGCGTTGCGCGGAAAACACCGCCGTGAGCGGTCCTTTTGCGTAGGTCAAATGCAGGCCGATATTGTCGCGCCCCTGGTGCCCCGTCGTGCTGCTTACGCTATAAATCGCGGTGCCCGTGAGCCCACCATAATTTGGCGAAACGTACTCGATTGCGTTTTGCCAGACCGTATCGCCAATCACCGTGTTGCTATAGCTCGCCGTGTACGACTGCACGATCAACGGCGAAAAGACAACGGAAGAACCGAACGGATTGACGAGTTGCTGGTTGATATACGTCGGGTTGGTTTGCTCGCCAAACTTGAACGTGCCGTATGCGCCGGTAAGTCCCACATAGGCGTTGCGTGAAAATAGCCCGTCAGTCGTATTGCGTCCCATCTGCCCGGTATTCGGCCGGAAAAAACTTTCGAGGCTGAAGATCACCGCGTTGCCGCCGCCAATGTCCTCGCGGCCGCGAATGCCCCAAAACGATGTCGTCATTCCGCCGCCGCCCATCTGCACCGTACTCGAGCGTGTCGTGCTGAGTTTGGAACTGTCGACGTACATGCCGATCAGGCCGTAAATCTGCACCGACGATGAAGACACGGACGCCGCGCCCGCCGCGGCTTGTGAAGAATCGGCGTGCGCGGTGCCGCTCGCCGCCATCGAAAGAGCCGTCGCAATGCACGCAGCGTTCACGTGCAGCATGCGGCGCATGGCATTTGTTTTTGTCCACATGAATCACGTCTCCAGACCAGTTTCTATTTTTTTGAATGCAAGCGTCCCCTGCTGCGTGCGCGAATGCGCTCGCAGTCATCAGGACACTGCAATGTATTCGGCGGCTAGCCCGTTAATTCCCGCGCTTAATCCGTGCGTCGGCGCGACATGCCTGCATTGAGCTTCGATCGATCGAGCTCGTGTTCCCACGCGGAGACGACGAGCGTCGCGACGCCGTTGCCGATCGTGTTCACAATCGCGAGACCTGTACCCATGAAACGGTGAATGCCGAGAATCAGCACCATGCCGGACACTGGAATGAGCGGGAAAACCAGTAACGTCGAAGTCAGCATCACGAATGCGGCGCCAGCCACGCCGCTCGCTCCTTTCGACGTCAGCATCGCCACGCCGACCAGCGTCAATTGCTGCATGAGGCTGAGCTCGATGTTGAATGCCTGCGCGATAAAAAGCACGGCCATCGTCAGATAGATGTTAGTGCCGTCGAGATTGAATGAATAGCCGGCCGGAATGACGAGTCCGACAACCGATTTGGAGCAGCCAAGACGCTCGAGTTTTTCGAGCATCTGCGGCAGCGCGGCCTCGGAAGAACTCGTGCCCAGCACAATCAGGACCTCTTCGCGGATATAACTCATGAAGCGCAGAATGCTGAAACCGAGTAGCCGCGAAATCGCGCCGAGCACCACGATCACGAATACGAACAGCGTCGCATAGAAGGCGCCGATCAGTTTCAGCAAAGGCACGACCGCGCCGATCCCGTACGTGCCGATCGTGAACGCAATCGAGCCAAAAGCGCCGATCGCGGCCACTTTCATGATGATGTGCACGATGCCGAAAAAGGTATGCGCGAAATAGTCGATCATTGCGATGAGCGGGCGCCCGCGCTCTCCCGTGGCGGCAAGCGCAGCACCGAACAGCACGGAAATCAGCAGGATTTGCAGTACATTTCCCGACGCAAAAGCGCCTGTGACGGTGTCGGGAATAATGTGCATCAGGAACTCGATTGTATTCTGCTGATGCGCCGCAGTCGTATAACCGGCGAGAGCTTTCGTATCGATGGTGGCCGGATTCAGATTAAAGCCGCTGCCAGGACGAAAGACATGTCCTGCCACGAGCCCGACCACGAGCGAGAGCGTCGACACGATTTCGAAGTAGAGCAGCGCCTTGCCGCCTACTCGCCCGACCTTCTTCATGTCGCCCATTCCGGCAATGCCGGTCACAACGGTGCAGAAGATAATCGGCCCGATCACCATCTTGATCAGCTTGATGAACGCGTCGCCAAGCGGTTTCATCTTCACGGCAAGCGACGGCGCGAAATGCCCAAGCAGCACGCCAATAACGATCGCGACGAACACATGAAAGTAAAGCGTGCGATAGAACGGCTTCCTTGCGCCGGACGCGGACGAGGTCATGACGGCGCTCTCGCTCATGAAGCTGCTCCGGGTCGAATAACGCGGGCATTAGTGCTGATCATCTTTGTCTCCATCGGGAATAGTGAGCGGAAAGCCGATATATATACAGGTCGCTTTCCACAGAGCTGCCATCTGATGCGGCAGTTCTCGATACCGGTACAGCGTCAACTGTTATGAGCGAAAGCCGTAAAGCCGCGCGGGATTCGTCACCAGCAGCTTTTCGCGCAATGCCTCGTCGGGGCAGAAACGGAACAGCAGGTCGACCAGTTCGCCATCGTTCGGCATGTCCTTGCTGATGTTCGGATGCGGCCAATCGGTGCCCCACAGTACCCGGTCCGGCGCGGCGTCGATGAGTGCTTGCGCGAATGGAATCGCATCGTCGAACGGCCGGTAGCCTGCCGAAACGCGCTCGGAACCGCATACTTTGACCCATGCGAGCGGATTGCGCATGAGATCGAGTAGTTGGCGAAAGGGCTGCTGATCGAGTCCCGCTTCGGCACGCACGCGGCCCATGTGATCGATCACGAACGGGACGTTGATGCGCGCGATCCGCTCCGCGTATTGCAGAATGTCCTGCGCGTCCAGATGCAACACGACATGCCAGCCAAGTTGCTCGATGCGTTCGAGTACGCGGTCGAACACATCGAGATCCGGCGCGCCGCCAAGATGCGCGACGAAGTTAAAGCGCACGCCTCGCACACCGCGCGCGTCGAGGTCGGCAAGTTGCGCATCGGTCACATCGCCGTCGACGATCGCGACGCCGCGATAACGGCCGTCACTTCGGGCAATCGCGTCGAGCATCGCGGTGTTGTCGGTGCCATGACAACTCGCCTGCACGATCACGCCGCGGCTCACGCCGAGAAAATCGTGCAGCGCGACGAGTTGCTCGAAAGGCGCGTCGGGCGGCGTGTAGCTGCGATCGGGCGCATACGGAAAAACGTCGGCGGGACCAAAGACATGACAATGCGCGTCGCAGGCGCCGGCGGGCAGTCGCTGCGCGGGACGGACAGGATGGGGATCGGGCGGCAAGCAGGATTTCATATGTGCTTCGTCTCTATCTGGTTCTGGTGGCCGCGGCGCGGCCGAGTGCGGCGGCTGGGTGCGGGGCTGTGTGCGGCTGCGTATGTAAGCTGGAGTAAGCGGATTGTGGCGGCACGCGCGGCTCGATACAATCGCTATACCAAACTAGCTGATATGTGTTTTTCACATAGCTCTCATCATGGACCTCAAGCAGCTGGAAGCGTTTGTGCACGTCGCCGAACTCGGCAGCTTTACGCGCGCTGCCATTACGCTCGACACCAATCAGCCGGCACTCAGCAGGCTCGTGCGGCAACTCGAAGTCGAATTGCGTCACACGCTGCTCGAACGCAATGGCCGCGGCGTCACGCTCACGCCGGCGGGTCAGCGAATGCTGGCTCATTCCAAAGGGATACTTTCGCAAGTGCAGCGCGCGTCACAGGATCTCGACGAATTGCGCGGCACCGTCGGCGGGCACTTTTGCATCGGCATCACGCCGAGCTTCGCGAAAGTCGCCACCCATGAACTCGTGCGCAGTTTTCGTACGTCGTTTCCGGGCGCGACTATTTCGGTTGCCGAGGGACTGTCGACCTATCTGATCGAATGGTTGATGATGGGCCGAGTGGACGCCGCGGTTCTCTACGACACGTTCGACACACCGCTAATCGACAAGCGCACTGTCTTTACCGAGGAACTCTTTCTGATCGGTGCGGATGACGGCAAACCAGTTGCAAAGGCCGCGCGCGAGACGGTTAAAACCATCGCACTGCGCGACATTCCACGCTATCCGCTCGTCATTCCGGGCCGCATGCATGCAATCCGGCGCATGCTCGAATCGGTTGCGGCCGAACAAGGCGTGAGACTCAATATCGAACTCGAAGTGGACGCCGTGTCGTCGATTCTCGATCTGGTCAGCGAGGGCATCGGCTATGCGGTGCTGCCGCTCAACGCAACCGTGAGCGACGCGCTCAAGCGGCGCTTTCGCGTGATCCGCATTACCGAGCCAACTCTGTTCAGCCGGCTCGCCATTGCAACGAGCAGCAAGCACACGCTGTCGCAACTCGCGGTTCAGGCGATTGCAATGCTCGAGGAGCGGGTATTGCCTCTTTATAGCGCAGTGCGCAGCCAGTAAGAAAAGAGAAGGCGATAGCGGCGGAGAACTCCGGCTATCGCTTCTAACGCCGCCAATAAGCCGAAGCCTCAATCGGTGACGATCACTGCAACGGCTTTCGCCTGTTTCAATTCGAATGTACTGAGCCGCCCCGCGCGAACGTCGAGTACCAGACGCTCGATCAATTCGGCTTCGCGCTGCTGATCCAGGTCAACGTCCGTTGCGGACGCAATCTTGTCGAGGCATAGGCGTCGGCGCGCCAGCAGGAAATTGACGGCGCTGGCACGCCGCATAAAGAACTGCTCCATCTTCGTGTTTCTTCGTGTCGTCAGTGCAAAGACGCATTGCTTGTAGCGGAGCGCGACGTTAGCACGCGCATAAAGGCGGCCATAACGGTGTAAAGAACTGGAAAGAAACGCGGCTTGGACGCCGTGTCCGCTTGCGCTCACCTCCAGGCATTTTCAAAACCCATCGCCGCAGCTTTAGCTGCAATTGCGCGCCGTTCGCGGCCGCAAACGCCGACATCGCGGCATTCCCGCTGCTGCGACTAGAATATCCAGCATGCATCCAGCGGAGAACCGCGCTCGCCGCTTTGCTATTGTCGGCTGCGAATACGATACTAATGGCCTGTTCTTATTCCGCCTCGAGGAACCGCCGATGACCGCCCTGCTCACTCGCGAATCCGCGTCGAAATTCGCCAATCTCGCGCTCGCTCATTTAACACGCGAATACCCAAACAAACTCACGCATTCGCTGGCCGGTCCGCAAGACGTACAAAGCCCCCGTGCATTGCACCCGATTTTTTACGGCAGCTACGACTGGCATTCGTGCGTGCATGGCTACTGGCTGGTTCTTCATCTTATCGAGCGCTTCCCGGATTTGCCGGAAGCAGAACGTATCGTCGCCGTGGTGGACGAGCATTTGACGGCGGCGAACGTAGCCGGGGAACGCGCTTATCTCGAGTTGCCGCATAACCTGGGCTTCGAGCGGCCTTATGGCTGGGCTTGGTTGCTCGCGCTCAGCGCGCAATTGCATTCGTCAAAGCTCTCGCATGCCGCGCGCTGGTCGAAGACTTTCGCGCCGCTTACCGAGATCTTCGTCGAACGTTTCGAGACGTTTCTGCCGAAAGCCACTTATCCGCTGCGCGTCGGCACGCATTTCAACATGGCATTCGCGCTTGCGCTCACGCTGGATTTCGCGCGGCAAACTTCGCGCGGCTCGCTGGAGGCGTTGATTGTCAACACCGCGGAGCGCTGGTTTTTGCACGACGTAGGGTGCCAGGCATGGGAGCCCGCCGGCGACGAATTCCTCTCGCCCTCGCTGATGGAAGCGGAATTGATGCGGCGTGTGTTGCCGTCCGCGCAATTCGTCGACTGGTTTGGGCGCTTTCTGCCCGACCTCGGCGCAAAAAAGCCGGCTACGTTATTCGAACCGGTTACGGTAACGGACCGCACCGACGGCAAGATCGCGCATCTCGACGGTCTCAATCTGAGCCGCGCCTGGTGCCAGCGCTCGCTGGCTCGCGCGCTGCCGGCAGGCGACATACGACGCACGGCATTGCTCGATGCAGCCGAGCGTCACTTGCAAAGTGCGCTGCCTCATGTGGCCGGAGACTACATGGGCGAGCATTGGCTCGGGACGTTCGCCACGCTCGCCCTGGAGGCGTAAAGCAGTTGCGGGCCGGCCTATTAATCGGCCTGCCCGCAAGCCGCTTTAACATCACTGCGTCGACAGCTTCTTCGGCTTCGGCGGCGCCTGCACCTTGCTGTACTGAAACTCGGGCGTTGCCTTCAACGCTGCCTTCGTGGCGCCCGGCAGATAGAAGTTGCCCGAGCGAACGTCGAGTGCCGCAATAGGCACCGCTACATCATGCGACGCAACGCCGAGAAAGCCGCCCGCGGCGACAATCGCTGCGGAAAGAGAACCATCCGGCGCCACCACCAGATCGCGGATCGAACCGATCTTCTCATTCTGATCGTTGTACACGGCCTTGCCGAGAATACTTTTCTTCACGCTCCAGCCGCTCAGCAGCGCATTCGATTGTTCGATAGTCACGCCGAGCGGTTGCGTGCCGGCAACTTGCGCATGCGCGCCGAAACTCGCTGCGGCAACCGCAGCGGCTACCAGAAGTTTGCCCAAAGTCATTTCATTTACTCCGTTTTTTTAGAAGACTGACCGGCGCAGGATCGCGCCGAGAGAAGCGCTGCCAACTCATCATACCGGCTACGTCGCGCGGCTGCAGACACGGTGCCATTGGCATCACGCGCTGCGGCTTGCGCGCGACGGTAGAATTGCATCAGGCGACAACACGCCTTTCGCAAGATCCAGGGTGGTGAGTTTGACAAAGCTCGAGCAGGGTTTCATTTTGACGCGGCATTGGCGGGACGCGCCCGCCGGCACCGAAGTCGATTTCTGGCTGGCAACCGACGGCGGGCCTCGTCACGTGCGTTTGCGCCATCAAACGTCCGTGGCATTCGTGCCCGCGGAACAGCGCGAGCGCGTCGAATCCATCTTGCGCCGCGAGGCGCCTCTCGATCTGCGTCCGCTGGAACTGCGCGACTTCCATCACCGGACGGTAATGGGACTTTACTGCCCGCAATATCGACAGTTGACCGGCCAGGAAAAACGCTTGAAGCAAGGCGGCGTGGATGTCTATGAAGCCGACATCTTTCCGCCCGAGCGCTACATGATGGAGCGTTTCATCACTGCGCCAGTGTGGTTCGGCGGCGAACAGCAAAGCGACGGTACGCTCGTCAATGGCGAATTGAAGCCGGCCGCGGACTATCGTCCTTCATTGAAACTCGTGTCGCTCGATATCGAAACGAGTGTGCATGCCGAACTCTATTCGATTGCATTGGAAGGCTGCGGTCAGCGCCAGGTGTACATGCTAGGACCGCCGAATGGCGATGCGGGCCAACTCGACTTCGACCTCGAATACTGCGAAACGCGCGCCCAGTTGCTTGAAAAGCTCAACACATGGATAGAGCGGCATGATCCCGATGCGATCATCGGATGGAATCTCGTGCAATTCGATTTGCGTGTGCTGCAGCAGCATGCCGAGCAATACCGCGTGCCTTTGAGACTCGGCCGCGGCGGCGCGGTGATGGAGTGGCGCGAACACGGCCTGAAGCAGAATCACTATTTTGCGGGCGCTGCGGGGCGCCTGATTATCGACGGCATCGAGGCGCTGCGTTCGGCCACCTGGAGCTTTCCCTCGTTCAGCCTCGAGCATGTGTCGCAAATGGTACTGGGCGAAGGCAAATCCATCGACAATCCGTATCAGCGCATGGACGAAATCCAGCGCCGCTTCGACGAGGACAAGCCCGCACTCGCCCGGTATAACCTGAAGGATTGCGAGCTCGTCACGCGTATCTTCGCGAAGACGGAACTGCTGCCGTTTCTGCTGGAGCGCGCCACTGTGACCGGGCTGCCCGCGGATCGCAGCGGCGGTTCCGTCGCTGCGTTCACGCATTTGTATATGCCGCGAATGCATCGGCAAGGCTACGTCGCGCCCAATATCGGCGACGTGGCGGGCGCCGCGAGTCCCGGCGGTTTCGTGATGGACTCGCGCCCGGGCTTATACGATTCAGTGCTGGTGCTCGACTACAAGAGCCTGTATCCGTCGATCATTCGCACATTTCTGATCGACCCTGTCGGGCTCGTCGAAGGCATGCTGAATCCCGGTGACGATCAGTCCGTACCCGGCTTTCTCGGCGCGCGTTTTTCACGCACGCGTCATTGTCTGCCGTCGATTGTCAGTCAGGTATGGCAAGGCCGAGAAACCGCGAAACGCGAGCAGAACAAGCCGCTTTCGCAGGCGCTGAAGATCATCATGAATGCGTTTTACGGCGTGCTCGGCTCGACCGGCTGCCGCTTCTTCGACCCGCGTCTTGCGTCGTCGATAACGATGCGCGGCCACGAAATCATGCACCGCACGCGCGAACTGATTCAGGCCGAAGGTTATGAAGTCATTTACGGCGACACGGATTCGACCTTCGTCTGGCTGCGGCACGCGCACAACGAAGAAGAAGCGGGCCGCATCGGACGCGCGCTCGTCGAGCATATCAACGCGTGGTGGCGGCAGGATTTACAACAGCGCTTCGGACTCGACAGCGCACTCGAATTGCAATTCGAGCGGCATTACCGGCGCTTCTTCATGCCGACCATTCGCGGCGCGGAAGAAGGCAGCAAGAAACGTTATGCCGGTCTCACCGTATCGGCGGATGGCAGCGAAGAGATCGTCTATAAAGGACTCGAAACGGTTCGCACCGACTGGACTCCGCTCGCGCAGCAGTTCCAGCAGGAACTCTATAGACGCATCTTCACGCAGCAGCCGTATCAGGATTACGTGCGCGACTATGTGCGCGATACGCTCGCCGGCAAGCTGGACGATCAGCTCGTCTATCGCAAGCGTCTGCGCAGACCGCTCGGCGACTACGAACGCAACGTGCCGCCGCACGTGCGCGCCGCGCGCGTGGCCGACGAATTCAATCGCCGGCAAGGGCGTCCGCTGCAATATCAGAACGGCGGCTGGATCAGCTATGTGATGACGATTGCCGGCCCCGAGCCGCTCGAAACGCTGCGTTCCGCGATCGACTACGAACACTATCTCACGCGTCAATTGCAACCCGTTGCGGATGCAATCTTGCCGCTGTTGCGCGACGACTTTACACGGCTCACGTCTGGTCAAAAGCAGTTGTTCTGACGCCGCGCGACTCAGGGCTAACAGATCTTCTCAATCGCAACCATTATCTCGGCGCAGGGAAGCCGAGCGCGTCCGCCTTCGTGCGCAACTCGGCGAAACGGCCGCCTGGCGCACTCATGGCCGTATTCGGCACGAGCTGGCTCTTGTCCAGTTGCGCAATGCCGCTCGCGCCCGCGCCCGCCGTCGACAAATTCGAGCATGCCGAGCCGAACGTGCCTTGTGCCACCGCGATGGCCGGCGCGTCCGTGCGCGCGGGATCGGTAAAGTCGAGCGCGTAGGCCATATTGAATGTCGCCGAATCGCTTGCGCGCACACCGAGTGGATCGAGGCCGAAACGCCATGCGAGTAACTGGTGAATCGAACTCGGATCGAACGGATAGCGCGACACATAATTGGCGCGCACTCGCGGCCCGAACAGCATGCAGGGCACGCGAAAGCCGAGCCTTCCGTCGTTGCCGAGCGAAGCCTCTGCACTCGACACCGGCTTCACGGGCGGCGCCACATGCTCCATGAAGCCGCCCCACTCGTCGTACACGAGGATCATCAGCGTTCTGCTCCAGTTCGGGCTCGTGCGTAACGCGTCGTAGATCTGGCCGAGCAGCACCTGGCCGTTGCGCACGTCGGCATGCGGATGATCGTCGTTCGACGTACCCTGCGCTTCACCGCCAAAGCTCGGATCGACCATGCAGAACGAGGGCAAAGTACCTGCGGCTGCGTCGGAGAGAAAGTCGGAGAAGAGCTTTGAGCGGCCCACGTACCGCGTTCCGTAAAGCGCGGTGAACGGCACGTCGTGGAAGTAGTACGTCGACGAAATGTTCTTTGCGTCGAGACGGTCCCAGATGGTCGGCAACGACGAGGTGTCGAGCGTGTCGGACAAGCGGTCCGTTTGTCCGCTATGCAGATACACGCGGTTTGGATAAGTGTCCGCGAGAATGCCGCTCATGTAGTAGTCGCACACGGTGTACTGCGTGACTGCGCCGCGATAGAAGTCGAGATCCGCGGACTGGAAATAGCCGATGGGAAGCAGGTCGCCGCGCGTGAGGCTTGTACCGGCCGTGAGCAGGAAGCCGTTCATTGCGCCATTGGCGAGATGAACGCGTCCGGCATCGTATGAATGATTCGGGTCCGCGAACGAGCACGCCTGGAAGCCATACGCGGGGTTCGTGGCAAGCGCGAACGACGTGTGGGTTTCGCCGAACACGTCCTTGAAGTTCCGACCGGTCTGCGCGGTTTCCGCATTCGGGACCCAGCCCAGCAGATGATCGAATGAACGGTTTTCCATCGTCACCAGCACGACATGGTCGATGCCCGAGGTAGCGGGATCGGGTAGCGCGGGACGCGGGAGATTCGCGCGGGCGGGCGGAATCGTGCCGACGGGCTGCGATCCGCCGGAGCCCGAGCCGCCATTGTTGCCGCCTCCACCGCCTCCTCCACAAGCCGACAATGCGATGGACCCTGCAAGCGCCGCGAGCACCTTGCGACGGCTCGGATCGGCGGGATCAGCCGGGGCGGCCAGGGTGGCCGGAGTGGCGAGTGTCGTGGGCTTGCTCGTCATGATCGTCTCCCTTATTAACTGCTTGCTGTTTTCGCGGAAGAATTCGCGACGCGGCTCCTGAAATACCGCGAGGCGATTTCGTGCAACGAGGGAGCAATTACTGTTCCGCGACAACAAAAAAGCCGGGCTGACGCATGGAGGTCATGCATGCAGCCCGGCTTTTCAAACGACAACAAACTCAATCCATTCGTCAGAAGCGGTGAATGATGCCCACGCCGAAAGCGAACTGATTGCCGGTCGTCGACGGCGCGGTGTTGTAGCCGTCGCCGAGCGTCGCGGTGGCGTCGATGATCTGCCCAGCCCCATTCGTGCCGAGCGTCTTCCCCTTCGCATGTTGATACGCTTCCAGCGCGTAAAGACCGGTGCGTTTTGAAAGCGAGTAGTACTGTGACAGGTTGAACTGGTGATACTGCGCGCTGTCTTCAATACCGTTCGCTCGTGTCGCGCGCGTGTAGCTGTAGCCCGCGCCGAAATCCCACGCGACCATCGGCTTCCAGTGCAACACGAGACCGCCTGTATTGAAGATTGCCGTGTCGTGGAATTTCGAGCCTGTGCCCGGAATGTACTGCACGTTCGTATAGGTCGCCGTGGCGTCCCACGCGCTGTTAAACGTATAACCGCCGCCCACTGCGAAACGCTGCTGCGCCTGCGCGGTCTGATAGCCGTTCGTCACCGCGGATACGCCGATCTGTGAGCCGCCGTTCGTCGTCGTGGAATCCGCGCCCCATGTGCCGCCGCCGAGCGTCGAGTTGTTGATCCGCGAGAAGCCGACCGCGAGGCCGATCGGACCCAACGCATATTGCGCCGCAGTCGACCACGTCGAGCCGCGGTTCGTGCTGCCGGCCACGCCGCCGAGAGAATACGAACCGCTCACAGTCAGACCGTACAGTTTCGGCGACGTATATTCGAGCGTGTTGTTCGCGCGGTAAATCGTATCGAGACCGTCGACGTCGCCAGGATGCGCGCCATAGTAGCCGGTGAGCCAGGTCGTCGGACTATACGGCGACAGCATCTGGTAGTACGACGCATATTGGCGACCCGCCGTAAAAGTACCGTACGCGGGATTGGTAACGCCGACCCAGGCCTGGCGGCCGAACATCGCATTGCTGTATTGCTGCGCGCCCGTCCCCGAGTTAAAGCCTGATTCAAGCTGGAAAATAACCTTCGTGTTGCCGCCGAGATCTTCCCCGCCTTTAAGGCCAAAGCGGCTGCCGGCCCATACACCCGGCGTGAACTTGACAGCGGATTTGCCGCCGCTCGTCGAGCCCAGCGTGGATGTCTGATTGCTGGTATAGGAAAGGCCGTTATCGACGATACCGTACAACGTCACGCTGCTTTGCGCGAAGGCCGGCACTGAGGCCGCCAGTGCCGCGCCGAATAGCGCGACGTCAATTCCCCTGAGACTTCTTTTCATTCTCCAGATCCCCAATTGCTACGTCTTTGTTGAAATACTTTTTTGCGCTTCTCTTTCGAACCGGCGCTTCACCGTCAATGCAAGCGGCACGGTGAAGAAGATGTGAGACATAAAGCCGCCGATAATCACCGCGGGGTCGTAGTAGTTCGGGTGATTATCTGAAGCGATCATGATGGCCACGTGCATGACGATCCACGCGAGCACCGCATAGAAGAGTGCGACGAGCGTCGCTTCAATGCCGCGTCGGCGAAAGTATGGCCAGACGGCGGAGAACAGCACGCCCCATGCAATCGCGAACACGAAATGAATACCCGTGCCCACTACGTAGGCCCATATACCGATCGACTCCTGCACGCCTTTGCCGAATACGAGACCCGTTGCGTTGCGCGGAATGCCGGCGAGCGGCATCAGATGCTGCGCGCCGACCCAGATCAACGCCTCGTAAATCCAGATGATCACCGCGCCGAGCAATCCGCCCGCCACGCCCGCGCGAATCATTGCGTGACGATTGCGCCACGTCCACCGGGACGAAAGATCTGTTCTCTTGAACTCGCTCGTGCTTGCACTCAAATTGCCGTCCATGTCTGCTCCCGGATAAACGCGCAGTAGATGTAGTAAGCGCGCTGTGTTCGCGTTCGATACAAGAACGGAGGCGCAAGCTGAACGCCGCAAGTTCTCGCCACTCACTGCAAAACAGATCTATGCGTCGGCAACCGGACTGGTAATGAAACGCAAGGCAAGCCGGTTCATCCCGATTGCCACGGCCGCGATAATGGCGGGAACCGCAAGCACGGAAAACACGACCTGGAAGCTGAATCCGAGCGACAGCAACGCGCCGCCCACGAGCGAACCGAGAATGCCGCCGAGCCGCCCAAAGCCGAGCATCCAGCTCACGCCGGTTGCGCGAGCGCGGGTCGGATAGCAGCTTGGCGCGAGTGCATTGAGCCCCGTCTGCGCCCCGCTCATGAAGAAGCCCGCACACGTGACGAGAACCGGCAACAAACTCGACTTCAGTGTGCCCATGCCGAGCGCGAAGATAAACACGCCGCCAAGCAGATATGCCGCGCCAATCACTCCGTTGCGATCGAGACGGTCCATCGCGAAGCCCACCGCGACGGCGCCAATCGTGCCGCCCAACTGGAACATGCCGGTGATCGCAGCCGCTCGTTCGACGGGCAAGCCGGCGTCCTTGATCAGCGTCGGCAGCCAGCCGGTCAACAGATAAATGATGAGAAGGCCCATGAAATACGTGAGCCACAGCATCAGCGTGCTGAGCGCGTAACCATCGGCGAATAACATGCGCACCGGCGCCTTTGCCGCAACCACGGGTTCGGGCGCCGTGAAACGCACGTCCTTGTCGAACAGGTGGCCGCAGACGCGTCCGAGCGTCGCCGCGATACGTTCGTTCGGCATCTTGCGCACCAGCATCAGGCGAGCGGACTCGGGCAAGAGCCACAACAAAAGCGGCACGCTCACGATCGGCAGGATGCCGCCGAACATGAACACCGAGCGCCAGCCGTAGTGCGGAATCAGCGAGGCCGCGACGAAGCCGCCCGCTCCCGAGCCGAAATTGAAGCCCGTAAACATGATGGTGAGCAGCAGCGAACGGCTGCGCGACGGCACGTATTCGGAAAGCAGCGTCGTCGAATTCGGCATGGCCGCGCCGAGTCCGAGGCCAGTGAGAAAACGCAATACGACGAGCTGTACTGGCGTTTCGGCGAACGCGCAGATCAGGCTGAAAAAGCCGAAGCAGAATACCGAAGCGATCAATACCTTCTTGCGCCCGATGCGATCGGCAATCGGACCCGCGGCCAATGCGCCGACCGCGAGGCCGACCATCGCAGCGCTCATCACCGGACCAAACGCGGTACGGCTCACGCTCCAGTCATGCATGATGACGGGCGCGACGAAACCCATCACGGCCGTATCGAGGCCGTCCATCATGACGATCACAAAGCACAGAACGAGGACGAGCCATTGATAGGGCGACACCTTGCGCGCGTCGATAAACGCCTTGATGTCGACTGATTCTGCAGATTTCATGCTTGTCTCCGAAGAAAATAGTTTCCCGTCCCGGCTTTCAATGGAAGCCGGGTTTTGTTCTGGTATCCGAATTAAATGCGCCTGCAGCGGGCGCCGTGTCGAGCGCGCTACACGGCTTCCGGGACCTTGCGCGTCTTCAGAAACGCTTCGAGCGTTTCGCCTCGCATGCTTGCGTACATCCCAAGATTCGTGATCTTCACGACGCGCGCGAATTTCTCCAGCACGAAGAAGCACACGCCGTAGCGAATCAGGCCGATCCAGTCGGCGTTATCGACGAGCGTGCGCTCCTCCGGTGTTAGCCGTGCCGCGTCGTAAGCCGCCTCGCGGTTCTCGAGCCACAGCGTGCGCGCCGCAGCCTCGCGCATTTGCCAGAAGAAGCGGTTCAGCCGCATGGCCTTCATGCTCTGGCGAATGTCGAACGGATAGGTGCCGGTCAGTTCTTCGACGCCGATCAATTGCGGATTCATTGCGCCACCTCGTCTTCGTAAATCGTGACGGCCATTGCCGTGCTGGTCGCCAGGTAATAGTTGCGATGTAGCTCGCGCACCGTTGGCCCGAGCGCGCCGCGCATCGCGAGCCACATGATCGTTTCGACGCTTTCCGCGCCGCCCAGGCGCACATAGTCGACATGCTTCATCGCGGCCAGACGCTCTGGTTCGTGAACGATCAGGTCCAGAAACTCCATGTCCCATTCGGTGTTGTTAAAGCCGCTGCGCTCGCCGTGCACCTGATGCGAGAGACCGCCCGTGCCGACCACCACGACATCAAGGTCCGCTTCATACGATTCGATCGCGCGGCGCAGTGCCTGTCCGAGCCGATAGCAGCGGTTCGCGGTCGGCAGCGGATACTGCAGCACGTTGACCTCTATCGGCACGAGCGCAAGCGGCCAGCCGCCCGCATGCGGCAACATCAATGAAAGCGGCGAATTGCAGCCATGATCGAGCGGACGATCCTGGAATATCGTGAGATCGAACTCGTCGTTGACCAGTTGCTCGGCAATGTGAATCGCGAGGTCGGGGTGGCCCGCTATATCCGGAAGCGGACGTTTTCCCGCGCCCTCGTCCGCGAATTCATGAGTGGCCGATACGCCCAGTGCAAAGGTCGGATAGCAGTCGAAGAAAAAGCTGTTCGCGTGGTCGTTGTAGAACATCACCATCGCGTCCGGCTTGCGCTCTGCGAGCCAGCTCGCCACAGGTTCATAGCCCTTGAAAAGCGGCGCCCATGCCGGATCGTTCTGCTTGCCCTTGTCGTACGCCATGCCGATAGTCGGCACATGCGAAGTGCCGATGCCGCCAATGATCCTTGCCATTTCGTTTGTCTTCCGTTACTTCGTGCTGCGCTATTGCTGTGTGCGAATCGGATAGGTTGCCGGGAACACGAAAGAAGCGTTGGCAACCGTCTTGGGATACGAAGATAGGAATTGTGGGGGCTCTCGGGAAGTACGGGTAAACGCGCGAGATGAGCAGAATTGTGGCTACCAGTGGAGTGCGAGAGCCCTTCCGTCTTCATGCAATGACCCGCGAGCCGCATGATGCCGGGCCGCTTTGGTATCCCGAACGGATCTAAGCTGACTTCGCAACCGCATTTCTGGAATGGCCGCCAATAAACAAATTAGATGGCCATAAAACCAACTCGCAAGACGCTTTCGAAGCGTGGTGCAACCCGGCTCGCGTGGCTATACTGGACGACGTCCAACGAGTAGACGACGATGAACGAAACCACTCAGCAGGCCATTGTTCAGACCTTACGCGAGAAAATCCTGGCAGGCGAACTGTCGCCCGGACAACGGCTCGTCGAAGCGCAACTCGCGCAATGGCTCGGCGTGTCGCGAACGCCGCTGCGTTATGCGCTCAGCGTCTTGTCATCCGAAGGACTGCTCGATCGCTCCGGCGCGCGCGGTTATGTGGTGCGCCGTTTCAGCGTGCGCGACGTGTTGAATGCGATCGACGTGCGCGGCGTGCTCGAAGGTCTCGCCGCGCGTTCGGTTGCCGAGGGCGGCGTGGGCGCAGCGCTCGCCGCCGCACTCGACGACTGCCTGCGCGAGGGCGACGAAATCTTCCGCAACGGCCAACTGAAACCCGGCGACGACGTGCGTTATGCCGACATGAACGGGCGCTTTCACTCGCTCATCATCGAAGCCGCGCAAAACGCAGCGGTGAGCGCCGCGCTGAGCCTGAACGACAAGATTCCGTTCGTCTCGCCGTTCACCATCGCATTCGACGAAGCCGCGCGCGAGCGCCAGTTCATGATGCTGATGTACGCGCACCGCCAGCATCATGCGATCGCGGACGCGTTGAAGAAAGGTGAAGGCGCGCGCGTGGAGGCGTTGATGAAGGAACACACGCACATCTCGAAGGAAAGCCTCAATCTGTCGCTGCCGGCTTTGCACCTGATCGCGGGCGCGGCATGACTCAGAACGCAGCGCCGCGTCGCGTGAGGAACCAGGGCACCGCGCAAGGAACCACGCCTACGTCCGCAAGCGCCGCCATGCGCACTAGGCCCGCGAATACGAAAGACCTCCTCAACCTCGCGCAACTACGCGCGTTTCGCCTCGTCGCCGACAGGGGCAGCGCGACGCGTGCGGCGGCTGCGCTGTTTCGCGCGCAATCGGCGGTCACGCGATCAGTGCAGGAACTCGAATCGGCGCTCGGCGAACCGCTCTTCGATCGTGGTCCTTCGGGCATGTTGCCCACGCCGGTCGGGCGCGCGGTCCTGCTTCGCTGCGAGCGGATTTTTGCGGAGCTCGAAGAACTCGCGCAATGGTGCGCCGCGCGCCAGACGCGTCGCCGGCCCGCTGCTGAGGGCGCGTTGCCCGCGTATTTGCTGAACACGCGGCGGCTGCAAATCTTCGTCGCGCTGGCACGGCATCGTCATATGCCGAGCGCCGCGAAGACGTTCGGCATCAGCCAGCCTGCCGTGAGTACCGCGATCCGCGTACTGGAAAGCGGCTCGAGTTTGAGCCTCTTTCATAGAAGCCCGCGCGGTATTCTGCTCACGACGGAAGGCGAAACTTTTCTGCTGCACGTGCGCCGCGCATTGAACGAACTGCGCCACGTACCCGACGATATCGCCGCATTGCGCGGCAATATCCAGGGCGCGGTGACCGTCGGCGCATTGCCGCTCGGACGCACGCTGATCCTGCCGAAAGCCATCGCGAAGATGAGCGCGGAAAATCCAGGCGTGCGTGTCGTCACCGACGAAAGCGCCTATGAAGCGTTAGTGGCGGGTCTGCGAGCGGGCGACATCGACTTCATTCTCGGCGCACTGCGCGAAAACGACGCGACCAGTGGCCTGCGGAACGAGCGCCTGATGTCGGAAGACATGGTGCTTCTCGTGCGCCGCGATCACCCGCTCACGCGCGCGCATGAGCCGCGTATCGCCGATTTGCGCGACGTGCAATGGATTCTGCCGCGCAGCCACGCGCCGGCTCGCGCGCTATTCGAAGCGCAATTCAAGCGGATGAAAATCAGGCCGCCGCTGCCTACCGTCGAAACCGCTGATCTCGCGGTGATTCGCGGCCTGCTGCTGGGCACCGACATGGTTGCGGCGCTGTCGGCGCAGCAGTTGCACTACGAAGTGCAAACGGGCCAGCTCGCGGTGCTCGACGTGCCGCTTCACAATACGCGCCGCGACATAGGGCTGACGCTGCGCGCGGCGGGTACGCCGTCGCCGGCGGCTCGCGCGCTGATCGACGCGATTCGTCTGTCGGTCGTGGACGTTACGCGTACCGTCAGCACCGCCACGACGAACTAGCGGCCGTTCAGTTTATAAAGAACCTCTTTGTTCCCACACCGAAGCAGGAATGCCGACCACGCCGTCGAACAACCAGCGCGCGGTACGCAGCAACGCCGCGCTCAACACCACGGGACGATCGCGCTCGCCGCCGAGTGTGA
This sequence comes from Paraburkholderia sp. RL17-368-BIF-A, assembly GCF_046054045.1. NCBI lineage: Bacteria > Pseudomonadati > Pseudomonadota > Betaproteobacteria > Burkholderiales > Burkholderiaceae > Paraburkholderia > Paraburkholderia sp. RL17-368-BIF-A. Next base: position 104,923 of record NZ_JARESN010000009.1, on the reverse strand, counting down.
GTTCGACAGTGAACTCGCCAGTCGGATGCTCGACGGACACCTGCTTGCGCGCGCCTTCCGCATCGACGTTTGCAAGGCCGTCGCAGACAGTTCCCGGCAACACAGCAGCGGTTGCCACGCTGACCGCGCCGAGCACGCCAATCGACGCATGGCAGCGGTGCGGAATAAAGCTGCGCGTGGAGATGGTGCCGCCATCGCGCGGTTCGGCGACGAGACACATCTTCGGCACAGTGCGCGTGCTCACGTCGCCGAGGTTCATCATCGGGCCTACGGCCAGGCGGATTTTTTCGATGCGCGCCTTCAGTTCCTCGTCGGCATCCAGTTCCTCGCGCGTTTCGTAACCGCTGCGTTGCAGGTCGCGCGCGCGCATCAGCACAAGCGGCATGCCGTTGTCGATGCACGTCACCTCCACGCCTTCAACGGTGTCCTTCAATTGACCCGTCGGCAAAAGCGCGCCGCATGTCGAACCGGCCGTGTCCCTGAATTCGAGTGGAATCGGCGCGGCGCCGCCAGGCACGCCGTCGATGCGCGCGTCGCCTTCATACGTCACGCGACAATCCGGCGTGCTGACTGTGGCCACTGCAATCTGACCGGTGTTCACCATGTGAATGGCCACACGCGTGCTGCCTTCTTCCGCTTTGACGAGTCCGCGCTCGATCGCATACGGCCCGACGCCCGCGAGAATGTTGCCGCAATTCTGACCGAAATCGACGCGCGCCTCGTTGACGACAACTTGCGCAAACAGATAGTCGACGTCGGCGTCCTCGCGCGACGAGCGGGAAATGATCGCGACCTTGCTCGTCAGCGGATCGGCGCCGCCGATACCGTCGATCTGCCGCGGGTCGGGCGAACCCATCACGGCGAGCAGAACACGGTCGCGCTCGACTGGATCGGCGGGCAGATCTGACGCCATGAAAAACGCGCCCTTCGACGTGCCGCCGCGAATCAACATGCAGGGAATGCGGGTCTGTGTGCGACCGGACATCGCGGGTCTCCAACGCTAATGTGGCTGTCATTGTAGATTTGGCGCGCGTCGATCAAGCGCCTAAAGCGGCCCATAAAGCCATCTAATCTGCTTATCGGTAACGTTGGCATCACGCGTTTTTGCAGATCACAAAGCGCGTGTGAACGCGCTTTGTCTACGTAGCTGCAATGCGTTGGTGCAGCGCACTTGAAAGCCATGCTTTCTACAGACGAAAACCCTCAGCCCGCCCATGCCCGCGATTGCCCTTAAAAACGCCTTCTATTCGACCAATTGAAGTTCGCTCGCCCGGCGCACACTGTTTTCGTGCCAATCGCGCCAGGAGCCTCAGATGTCTTCCCGCCATCGCCCGAATCGTCCGGACCGCCCGGATCGCCCGTTCGACGAAAATCTGCCCGAATTGACGGCAGCCGAAGCGAGCCCCGCGCCCGCTGGCGACACGGGCACCATGCACGACCTGCATCTCGCTTCGCAAAATGTGTTGCGCCTCGCGACGCAGACGTACAATGCAGCGGCGCGGGGAGATGAACGAGCGGCGCACGCAGCGCGTGCTTCGCTGGAAAAGCAGCTTGGATTGGCCACGCATTTGATCGACGAGATTCTTTCCGCCGGCGACGACCAACCCACGATGCACTGACCGGCTGGCAACACAGTACAGCCAACGATAACGACAGCACTTCTATAACGTTCGAGACACGAAATGAGCGCTTTGACGGTAATTCTCTGCATTTGGGCGATGGTTGCGGTGTGCGCGGTGCTGTTCATCCGAGGCGCGACGGCGCGCATCGAGCGCCCCACGAAATCGACGCAAAGCCGTCCGGCGCGCTTTTCAATCGCGGAATAGGTGTTCTGGCGCGGGTCGCATCAACCGATAACGCGATTGCGTCGGACCTGCGCAAACGACACTGCAACCGCGCCTTTGGCCGACACGCGTTGCGCGTCGAAGTCCGTCGCGTTTAACGCAGAGCGGCTCAATGCGCCGTAAAGATCCGATCGGCGGGCACCGAGCCATTCGCGCCCAGGGCTAACCCCTATCAGCCTCGTGTCGAGTTCGGCATAGACGAGGCCGCCTGTCGTTTCGCCGCTCGACATGTCCGCTAATGTGCGGCCGAACGGATCGACGATCATCGCTGCGCCGGCCCGTTTCGGCTGCCCGGCGATGTCGGCGCCATTGCTGAACACGACAAACATTCCGTTATCGACGGCTCGCGCAGGCAGCCAGCGGCATAGCCATTTTTCGGCACTGCATGCGGCTTTGCAACGCGCCGCATTCCCGCTCGACGCGCCGTTAAGCGCCTGCTCCATCGACATCGGCTGCATCCACTCGCTGCCATCCCCGCTCACACCATACGTTCGATGCGGCGCGATCAGCAGCGTCGCGCCCATCAGCGCTGTCATGCGCACGTTCTCGACCACATAGTTATCGGCGCCGATCAGGATACCGATGCGAATGCCCGCTGACGCATCGAACACGGTGAAGCGATCGCCGCTGCCAATGCGCGGATGCTCGAACGCATGCAGCTTTCTGTGGCAATAGCGCACGCCGCCCGGCAGACACACCAGATAGCTGTTGAACAACTGCCCATCCATCGCGCGTTCGATAAGTCCCACACCAGCCGCGACGCCAGTGCGCTCGACCGCATCCATGACCGCGCGCACGGAAGGACCATCCAGTGGTTCAGCAAGCGCATTCAGTTCGGCACGGTTCAGCTTCGCCATGCTCGCGTATCCGCTGATACAAGCCTCGGGAAAGACCACGAGGTCGATGTTGCGCGACGCGGCAAGCGTCAACCAGTCCGCGATACGCGCGACGTTTTGCGCGGCTTGCCCGCGGCACGACACAAGCGGCACCGATGCAACCCGAAACGACGAAGCGAACGAAGACAGCATTTTCACGGCCCGGTGAAATAAGAACAGCACCATTGGACCGCGCTACCATCCATACGTAAAATGAAAGTTTCGGTGCATTCGATTACTTTCAAGAATGGAACTCAAACTACTGCGGGCATTTCTCACGGTCACCGAGCTGCGTCATTTCGGCCAGGCAGCGGACGTTTTATGCGTGAGTCAACCCGCTCTTAGCAAGCAGATCGCGGCACTCGAAGCGAGCCTCGGCGCGCGTCTTTTCGAGCGTGGCCGGCATGGCGCGGAACTCACTACTTTTGGCGCTGGCTTTCTCGCCGATGCGGAAGCGCTAGTTCGCGATGCCGACGAAATCCTCGCGCGGGCACGCGAGGCGAGCAGCGGCGCGCGCGGTTTTCTGCGCGTGGGTCTCGGGCTCTCCACGCTCACCGAAGTCCCGCAACTGGTCGCCGACTTTCGCAAGCGCTATCCCAACGTCAGCGTGACGCTCAACGACCTGTCGTCGGCGGAGCAAACGCGGCGGCTTCTTTCCGGCAAGCTCGAAGTGGGCTTTCTACGCTTGCCGGCCGATAGCGGCGTCTCCTCATTCGCGATGCTCGACGAGGCACTCGGGCTGGCTATTCCGCAGCATGCACGCTGGAAGCGCCTTCCTTCCGATCTGAACGAAATGAACGAGCCGGGCTTCATTGCACTCGCGCGCGGACGTGGTCCGGGCCTCGCCGCGCAGATCGACCAGTGGTGTGCCGCGCATCGTTTCGTGCCCAATGTGATCCAGCAGACCGACGACATTCAGACCGTGCTGGCCGGCGTGGCCGCAGGCGTCGGCGCCGCGTTTCTGCCGTCCCGCGTGCAGTATTTGTTGCGCGACGCGAGAGTGCTGCCGTTGCGCGGACCCGGCGCCAGTTGGCGCATCGGTCTCGCATGGCAAACCGCGCGCGACGATGCGGTCGTGAAATGCTTCGTCGAGTTTGTGAAGGCGGCGCGGAAAGCGAAGCGAAGCCGGAGCCAACCAAACGAATCGTGAGGCTTTCGCATCCACAGCCACGGCTTGACACGTATATGCCTCACGGAGTATATAAACGACATGGACTCAACTTTCGCCATCATTGCCGAGCCGAGCCGCCGCGCCATTCTCAGTCTGCTTGCATCGTCGGAGCAGTCCGTGGGCGATATCGAAGAGCAGCTCAATCTCTCGCAGCCCTCTGTTTCGAAGCATTTGCGTGTGCTTCGTGACGCCGGCTTCGTCGAGTCTCGCGTCGACGCGCAACGGCGCGTCTATCGCATCAAACCGGAGCCGCTCATGGAGATCGACGCGTGGCTCGCTCCGTTCCGCCGTTTCTGGTCGGTTCATCTCGACGCGCTCGAGCGTCATCTCGACCAGACTCATCCCGCACCACGTCGCAAGGAGAAGAAGCGATGAGCAATCGCGATTCATACAGGCCCGGCCCCGCCGCCGGCGCGGAAGTTCAGAAAGACGGAGACCGCTGGATGCTCGTCCTCGTGCGCGAACTGCGTCATTCGCCGGAGAAAGTTTGGCAAGCGCTGACGGACCCGAAAAGCCTGCGCGAATGGGCGCCGTTCGATGCGGACCACAGCCTTGCATCGGTCGGTCCGGTCAAGCTTTCGACAGTGGGCACGCCCACGCCGCAAGTGTCGGAGACGCAAGTCACGCGCGCCGACGCGCCGAATCTGCTCGAGTACCGCTGGGGCGAGAACGATCTTCGCTGGCAACTCGAGTCGCTCGGCGACGGCACGCGCCTGACGCTGTGGCACAACATCGACCGCAAGTTCATCTCGATGGGCGCAGCCGGCTGGCACATATGCCTCGACGTGCTCGACCATTTCCTCGCGGGCGATCCGCTGGGACGTATCGTCGCCGGCGATGCAATGAATTTCGAATGGCCGCGTCTGAATACCGAGTACGCGAAGCAATTCGGGCTCTGAACCGAACAAGCTCAGGAGAGCACTATGAATAAATCGGCTTCGTCGGAAGCATTGCCGGCCTCGGAACTGATCGACAAAAGAATTGCCGATCTCGCGGACTGGCGCGGCGCCACTTTGAGCAGAGTGCGCAAGCTCATCCACGAAGCCGATCCTGACGTGATCGAAGAATGGAAATGGATGGGCACGCCTGTGTGGTCGCATGATGGCATCATCTGCACAGGCGAGTCGTATAAGTCGGCGGTGAAGCTGACGTTCCTGAAGGGCGCTTCGCTCGCGGACCCGGCAAAGCTTTTCAATTCGAGTCTCGACGGCAATGCGAGGCGCGCAATCGACATTCACGAAGGCGAGGAACTCGACGCGAATGCATTTAAGGCCCTGATTCATGCGGCAATCGCGCTTAACGAATCGGGCAAGGCATCGAGCAAGGCATCGAAGGCAAAGCCGAAGCGCGCGAAGTAGTTCACACCATGCAGGAGAAACGATGGACGAGAACCTCTGGAATACGATCGACGAATATCTGACAAGCAGCCTTTTACCCGAGGACGCGTCACTCGACGCTGCATTGCGCGCAAGTGCCGAGGCGGGTTTGCCGTCCATCAACGTCGCGCCGAATCAGGGCAAGCTGCTGCATCTGCTCGCGAAACTACGCGGCGCGCGGCGCATTCTCGAAGTCGGCACACTCGGCGGCTATAGCACGATCTGGCTCGCAAGAGCGCTGCCGCCAACCGGTCAACTCATCTCTCTCGAAGCAAACGGCGACTATGCCGAAGTCGCGCGCGCGAACCTGGAACGCGCGGGCGTGTCGGGCGTTGCGTCGATCGTCGTGGGCGCCGCGGCGCAAACGCTCGCGCAGTTCGTCGCCGATAACGTCGAACCGTTCGACATGATTTTTCTCGACGCCGACAAGAAAAGCTATCCCGAGTACCTGCGCCTGTCGCTGCAATTGAGCCGCGTCGGCACACTGATCGTCGGCGATAACGTGATTCGCCGCGGCCGCATTGCCGATCACGCGAGCAGCGATCCGGACGTAGCCGGCCTGCATGAATTCTTCAGGCTGCTTGGCAGCAATCCGCGCCTCGACTCCACTGCGATTCAAACGGTCGGCACAAAAGGGTGGGACGGTTTCTCGATGACGCTCGTGAGTGCGTAGCGGCTACTCGCGCACGCCGAATCGCGCGACGCACGCCTGTCTCACTCTTTCGACAACCGCGGTCCACTCCTCGCGCCGCTCGCGGCGAAATAGCCGCAGCGTGTGCGGATACCACGGCGAATCGCTGCGCTCGTACATCCAGCGCCAGTCCACATCTTTCTCCGGCAGCATCACCCAGCAGGGTTTGCCGAGCGACGCAGCGAGATGCGCGATCGACGTGTCGACGCAAATCACCAGATCGAGTTGCGCGACGATCGCGGCGCTGTCGGCAAGATCTGTCACCATCGAACCAACGTGGAGCAACGGCTGATCAGGTGGCGGGTGGCGCGCCTCGTCCTCGCCCTGCCCTTTCTGCAGACTCACGAAGCTGAGACCGGCCACGCTCCACAACGGTGCGAGTGTGACGAGCGACGGAATCGAACGATTGGCGTCGTTATGATGCTTCGCATTGCCCTTCCACACGAGACCGATCTTGCGCCCCGGCGGCAATGCGTCGAGCACAGGCCGCCATTTTTCGACGAGCGACTCTTCGGCCGCGAGCCGGACCGGCCGCGGAATCGTATCGATGGTTGTGCGCAAATGCAGCGGCGCACTCAAGAGGCTCGTCCAGCAATCATAATCGGATGCACGCGCCGCTGCCGTATGGTGATCGAGCACAGAGTCCACACCGTCGATGCGCGTCATCAGCCGATGCAACGCAGGCGCGCATGCAAACGCGATATGCGCGGCGCCCTGCGCCTTCAGTAACGCGAAATAGCGGCTGAATTGCAGCATGTCGCCGAGACCGTCTTCCTGCCAGACGAGCAACGATCGTCCCGAGAGCGCGTCGCCCTGCCACTGCGGACACGATAGCCGCTGAGCAGTCTGCCGATGCACGAAACCCGTCTGCTGATAGCGGCATTCATAAAGCGGCCAGCCTTCCTCGAAACGTCCCATGCTCAGCAGCAATGTCGCGAGCCCGAAGCGCGCGTCGCCGTAATCGGCGCGTAACGAAAGTGCGCGACGGTATGCGCTTTCCGCCTCGGGCAGACGCGTCAATTGCGCGAGCGCGGCGCCGAGGTTGTAATGCGCTTCGGCCAGATCGGGATCAGTGGATAGCGCCTGTTCGAAAGCGTCGACGGCTTCGGGCAAACGGTCGAGCAGGCGCAGCACGCAGCCCAGATTGTTATGAGCAGGCGCTATGTCGGGACGCAGGCGAACCGCTTCGCGATAAGCGGCCGCGGCTTCCTCCATGCGTTCGAGTTTGAAAAGCGTGATGCCGAGGTTGTAATGAGCCTCGGCGTAATCGGCGCAAAGCGCGATTGCCTTGCGATACGCGGACTCGGCTTCGGGCAGCCGTGCAAGATCGGTCAGCGCCGCGCCAAGATTGACGTGAGCCTCCGCGTAGTCGGGGCGCATGGTCAACGCAAGCCGGCAAGCGAGTTCGGCTTCGGTCAGACGCTGCGCAGCCTTCAACGCGCCGGCGAGGTTATTCAATGCCTCCGGATAATGCGGCTGGATGCTGAGCGCGTCGCGATAAGCCGCGTCCGCTTCGTCGACACGACCGAGATCCATCAACACGTTGCCCAGATTGTTGTGCGCTTGCGCGTGCGCCGGTAATCGGCGCAGCGTCTCGCGATATGCGGCCTCGGCTTCATGCAGGCGTCGCAACGTTTGCAATACGACGCCGTGGTTATAGTGCGCCTCGGCATGGTCCGGGCGAAGGGAAAGCGCACGCCGATACGACACCTCGGCCTCTTCATGATGGCCTTGCGCATGCAGCACTGCGCCCAGTTGATTGTGAGCGTCCGCATGCTCGGGCCGCATCGCGACGAGTTGCCGATAAATTGCTTTGGCCGCCGACAGGCGACCGCGCGCTTTCAGCAATGCGCCGAAGCTCTCATACACTTCGACATAACCTGGCGCGATACGCAGGCATCGGCGCCAATGGCGCTCTGCATCGTCCGCGTGACCGAGACGGCACGACGAAGCCCCGGCGATGTTCAGCGCGTCGGCCATTGCGTGAATCGCTGCATCGTCGAGCGTGCTTTCGTCGCGCTCGATCGCGGGCATTACCGTCGATAATGCCGCGGCAAATTCATCCGCCGAGTAGAGCGCTATCGCCTGCTGGTTGAGTTGTGCAATTGAAGAGGCGAGCGTCTGCGTGAGAGTCATGAGTCCAGTAACGTTGCGAGTGCGGCGTCCAGGTGCGGGATCGCCCATGTTGCACAAAGGCCAACATGTACCACGCAGATTAAGCGATGCGGCCGCGTTGTAACGGCGGGAAATGAGCGGATTTCCGGCTTCAATCCGCCGTTATGCCGGACATCGGGCAGAAAAATGTGCGTGGCAGTGCTAGAATCGCCGCGTTTTCCTGCTCATCGCCATGACTCCACACTCCCGCAACCGTCTGACCGCCTGGCTTGGCCTCATCGCCATGTGGCTCGTCGTGTTTGCGCCGGTCGTGAGTCAGACGCTGGTGTCCAACCGCGCGCAGGAGCCGATTGCCGCGCTATGTTCGGCGCTGCAAACCGTTCAGCCCGGCGCCATGCAGCACGCGAGCCGCGCTGACACATCGGCCGTCCACCTCAGTCACGACGACGCCTTCGGCGCTTGCGGCTACTGTCATCTGTTGCAGCATCATGTGGCCATGCCCACGGTTGCGGCCGCGCAGCCACCGGTTGTCATCGTCATGACAGGCACGGCGCCGCCCACTCTCTCCACCCGCTTCACACCACTCGGCGCGTTCCCTTCGGGACGCCCTAGAGCACCGCCCTCCGTTTCCTGATCGTCGTTGTTCCTGATCGCCCGCGCATTGCGTGCATTGACCACATGTGGCCGCGTTAGCCACATGCGGCCGCATTTGCCGCATCTGTCGATGGCGTGCGCGATCGTCCGTTCAATGCATGAAGGAAACGCTCATGTCGATCTTCTCATTGCGAAGGCTGCGCGCCTTCGTTCCCCCAGCCATGACCGCGTTAGCGGTCGCGCCGGCTCACGCCGACACGGCGAGCGCCGACACGACGCTGCCCGCCGTCAGCGTGAGTGCGAATAGCGCCGCAAACGAAAGCGTCGCGCCCCGCGCCGTCGATCCGAATCTGCCGGCTTCGGTCGAAACAGTCACGCGCGAGCAATTCTCCAACTGGAATGTCGCGAACACCGAGGACGTGCTGAAGTACATGCCGAATCTCGCGGTTCGCAAACGCTTTATCGGCGATCTGAATTCGATCATCGCAGTGCGCGGCACGAGCAATACGCAAAGTGCGCGCGGTCTCGTCTATGCGGACGGGTTACTGCTGAGCAATCTGCTGGGCAACAACTTTTCTTTTCCACCGCGCTGGTCGATGGTGTCTCCCGACGAGATCCAGCAGGTCGATGTGATTTATGGCCCGTATTCCGCGCTCTATCCGGGCAATTCGCTTGGCGCGACCGTATTGATCAGCACGCGCATGCCGAAGAAATTCGAGGCCGAAGCCGACGTGAAAGCATTCACGCAGCACTTCAGCCTCTACGGTGTGAACCGTAATTTCAACGGCAGTGAAGCGAGTGCGTCTATCGGCAACCAGATCGGCAAGTTCTCGTTTCTGCTCGGCGTGAACCATCTGGAAAACACGAGCCAGCCGCTGCAATTCGCGACGCTCGCCAAATCGGGCACGCCCGCGAAGGCCGGCGACACGCCGGTTACAGGAGCGTACTTCTATAACAACCAGACCAATACGCCGACCGCCATACTCGGCATTAACGGCGAAGGCATCGAGCACACCGTGCAGGACCAGTTCAAGCTGAAGATGCAGTACGACTTCACGCCGACACTGCAAGGCGCTTTTACGCTCGGCTACTGGCATCAAACGTATAACAGCGAGACGTCGAGTTTTCTGCGCGACGCGAACGGCAACGCGGTGTACGGCGGCAAGGTTTCAATCAACGGCTACGAGTACACGATTCCCGCTGCCGCATTCGCGCCGAGCCTGGGCCATAGCGAGAACTGGCTCTATGGCGTGACGCTGAAAACGCGCAACGCCACAGGCTGGAACGGCGAGGCGATCGCCTCGTATTACGACGTCAGTAATAGCGTCGCGCGTCTTGCAAGTTCCGGCGCGCCAGGCAATGGCGCGGGCACCGTGACCTTCGGCGACGGCACCGGCTGGAAGACACTCGACTTGCGCAGTACTTACACGCCGGCGTCGACGCAAGCGGGTCTCGCGAATCATGCGCTCGCTTTCGGCTACCACTACGACAATTACTTTCTCGACAACGAAAGTTACTCGACGCTCAATTGGCGCGACGGCTCCCCGACCTCATTCGCCAACGCATTCGCCGGCAAGACGCAAACTCAGGCGCTCTACGCACAGGACGCATGGCGCTTCCTGCCGCGCTGGAAATTCGTCTACGGCGTGCGTTACGAAGATTGGCGCGCGTACGACGGATCGCAAGCGTTGCCGGGCACAAGGGTTGCACTCGCTAACGCCAGTGAGCAGCACTTCTCGCCGAAGGCTTCGCTTTCATTCGATGTGAGCGACGATCTGACGTTACGCGCGTCGATTGGCCGCGCATATCGCTTTCCCACGGTCAGTGAATTGTTCCAGGGGCAAATCAACGGCTCCTCGATCGTCAACAACAACCCGAACCTGAAACCGGAAGACGATCTTTCGAAAGAACTCACCGCCGAATGGGCGCATTGGAATGGCATCTTCCGTTTCTCGCTGTTTCAGGACGACGTGAAGAACACGATTTTCAGCCAGACGGATACGACCGTGATTCCGAACGTGACGAACTTCCAGAACATCGGCAAGGTACGTTCGCGCGGCGTGGAAACGAGCTATGCCGGCGAAAACGTATTCATGCGCGGACTCGATCTGCTGGCAAGCGTCGCTTATACGCAGTCGAAGATCATTGCCAATGCGCAGAACCCCGCGAGCGTCGGCAAATACTTTTATCGCATTCCGCTATGGCGCGTGAATGTGGCGGCGACCTATCGCTTCGACGAGCGCGCGGCAGTGACACTCGCCGCGCGCTATTCGGGCCGCCAATACAACACGCTCACGAATACCGACACGAATCCGGATGTATTCGGCGGCACGAGTTCTTACACGGTGGCGGACGCGAAGTTCACGTTCAGGCCCACGAAGCTGAGCGAAGTCGGCATTGGCGTCGACAACATTTTCGATGCGCGCTACTTCGTCTATCACCCTTACCCAGGACGCACGTTCTATCTGGAAGCGAAGTTGCGCATGTAGCGCGCAATCGTAGCGTTCTAGCGCAAGAACCAGATCAATCTTCTTCAGGAGGATTCAATGTCCACCATCGCACCGCATAACGCCGTATTAGGCACGACGAGCCCCAGCAGCGGCTATCGCACGCTCTGGCGATGGCACTTCTACGCTGGCCTCTTCGTGATGCCGTTTCTCATCGTCTTGGCAATAACGGGTACGTTGTACTGTTTTCAGCCGCAAATCGAGCCGCTGCTTTATCCGCGGCTTCTCGTCGTCGAACCGCAAACGGCGCCGCGCATGTCAGAAGACGCGCTGCTCGCGCGAGCGCGTACGGCGATGCCGTCCAACGCAATCGCCGTCACCGCCGCGATCTCGAACGCGCCTGAGCGCAGCACGGAATTCATCTTTCGTCTCGCGGACGGCGAAAAGCAGAGCGTCTATCTGAACCCGTATAGCGGAGAAGTACTCGGCACATTGAGCGTCGAGCGTCGCTTGATGCAGGTCGACCGCATGCTTCATCGCAAGCTATTGCTCGGCAAACCGGGCGAATTGCTGATGGAGCTTGCCGCATGCTGGACGCTCGTGATGATCGGCACCGGCATCGCGCTGTGGTGGCCGCGTGAAACGACACGCGTGCGGGATGCACTCGTGCCGCGTCTGACGTTAAAGGGCCGGCCGCTGTGGAAGAGCATCCACGCGGTCATGGGCATCTGGCTCGCACTCGGCGCGCTTGCATTCGTATTGACCGGTTTGCCGTGGTCCGGCTCGTGGGGTCAGCAGTTCAAGGCGCTCGCGACCGCTGCGAATCTCGGCGCTCCGCCTGGCACGTGGGGCGGCTTGCCGTTGCGCTCGGTGCTGCCTGCGGGCACGAGCAAAGAGATCGACGCGAAGACAAAACCAGGCGCACAAGTAGAACACGCCGCGCACATGGACTCCATGCCCGGCATGGTGATGGACGACTTGCCGCTGCCGCAAACGCCCTGGGCCGTGGGCAATGCGCCTGTGCCCGCTTCCGCCGATGCGAAAGCAGCGGCCCCGTTGCCGCTCGGCCACATCGTCGGGCAAGCCGCGTCGCTCGGTGTCACGAGCGGCTACAACATCGCGCTGCCGACATCGCCGACGGGCGTCTATACCGTGTCGTATTTCCCGGCCGATCCGCAACTGGAACGCACCATCTATATCGAGCAGTACAGCGGCGCGATTCTCAAGGACATTCGCTATGCCGACTATGGCGGCGTATCGAAAGCGGTGTCATACGGCACGTCATTGCATATGGGCCGCTATTTCGGCGTCGCCAATCAGATTCTGTGCGCCGCGATTTCGTTGGGGCTCGCGTTGATGGCCGTGAGCGGCTGCGTGATGTGGTGGAAGCGCAAACCGCAGCGCTCGCTCGGCGCGCCTTCGCGGGAAAGAGCCGCACCGCCGATGCGCGGGTGGAAAACCGGCCTCGTCATGCTCGGCATTGTTTTTCCGTTGATGGGCGCAACGCTTGTCGCCGTATGGCTCGCCGACCGCGCGATATTCGGCCGTGCGGCGCACGGCCTTCAAGGTCGTTAAAGCAATGCGCGTTAAAGGCGCGCTAAAGCAAGTCGCGTTAACGGCGGCCCGAACGCAGTTCAGTCCGCCGCAATCACGTCGATGCGCAAAGCCGGCGCGCCCGCTGCAATCGCGAGAAGATGATCGACATTCGGATGAGCGCCGGGCCGGTTGCGCGCGTCGGCGGTATGTTCGCCGAACACCGCGAGGCCGTGTTCGGCGGCTTTGGCGTCGAGCGCATCGAACGTCTGTTGCAGATAGTTGTAGACCGCGAGCGAGCCCTGTTTGCCCGGCTTGTTCTCGATGCTCGCAACAACGGCGCCTTGCGCGTCGATCAGATCGATACGCGCAATGCCGTCGATTGCAGGCATGTGCGCGAGGTTTTCCTTGAATACGTTGCTCGGCTGAATCACTGAAACCACTCCTTTAAGCGGGAAAATGCCACGAGGGCCGTATCTTATCCGATGGCCTACGTGATTAGCGCGAAGCCTCACGCAGGCCCACGCCGCTTAAGGTGTCCAGCGATGCACGATCATGCTCGATCCGTTGTAGTTGTCTTTCGTAATCACGTATTCGCCGCTTGCCCGCAGAAACGCTCGCAGTCCGTACATCGAATCGACATCGTTGCCGACATCCACAGTACCGGGGCTATTATTGATGAGCGTGGCGTCGAGATTGCCGGTGTTCAGATTGAACGCGTCGATGTTCGGCACCGTATGCACGTAGCCGACAAAAAGATAATTGCCCACTGCGGTAATCGACTTCGAATTGGCGCTAGTGAGATTGATCACCGGCTGAGGCTGTGTCGTATTACCCGCGCTCCAGCCGTGATAGACCTCGATGCGCGACTGTATCGCCGTCCAGTCCCAACTGCCTGCCACGCCTTGCGCGAGAATCATCGTGTCGCTTTCGGGCAAATAGATGATGCGCGTCAACGGCCGGATACTCATTGGAATCTTGATCGTGACGGCGGGGCCCCACAACGGCTTACCGTTTCCGTCGAAACCCGTAAGCGGGTAATGATAGATATGGTTTGTTCTGTCGAGACCCGCCCACACATCGCCCCTGCTGTCGATGCAAAAGCCTCCCGTCACCTTCACCGTCGTGTTGAACGCCGGGCCCGGCAAAGAGCCATCCGGTATTGCAATGTAGCCGCTCGCCGAATTGAAATGATAGAAGTTGAAGGTGTCGGGGTTCTGGCCGGACGCGACGAGAATGCGGTTTCCGCCCACCGCGACGAGTTGCCCGAAGTGCTGCCCGCGCTGCGTGTCGTTGATATTCAGGCGCGGGTCCGATGGATAAGTAAACGGGTCGACGGTATTCGCAACGAAGGTGCCGCCCGCGGTGCCCGTGTAAATATGCGCGCCGCTATAAAAGTACGCGCCGTCGGTCAACGGGTCCGGTGCCGCGACCGCTTCGAAGTTCAGTGCCTGCAGTTTCCATTGCAGATTGCCGGCGCTGTCGTAGGCATGCAGGTCGGTCGGACCATTGCGGCCCATGTCCCAGCCGCCGCCCCACGGATTGTTGAGCACATACAGGTTGCCCGCTGCGTCCCTGCCGATGCCCGCTACGCGCGTGAAGCGCTTGTCGCCGACCTGCCCTTTGATTCCGGTAGTCGTATCCAGGTAGCCGCCCTGAATGCCGAATGTACCGGCCAACGTCGGCGCGCCCGCCACGTTATAGATCTTGATGTTCATGTCGGGGCCTTCGTCGCCGACCATGAGCCGTCCCGTCGATGCATCGAAATACAACGCCGAGGGCCGCGAAGCGGCGGGCATCTGGATCGTATTGAGCGACGCGCCTGCCGCGCTGAATTGCGCTATGACGCCAGCGCTTTTTCGCGCGACCCACAGATTGCCCGCAGCATCGAGTGCGAGCGCGCCGGGACCGGACACCGCTATGTCCTGCTGCCACACGCCGTCAGTCGTATAGACACGCACACGGTTGCCGTAAAAATCGCTGACATAAAGCAGCGTGCCTGCCGTGGCGAGTCCGGTGATGACATCCGCATGAGGGATGCCGGTCCACACGCTGACCGGAATGCGAAGCTCGAGCGCTTTGGTCGCACGGTTATAGCGCCCGACCGAGCCGCTGCCGAACGACCTGTTGTATTGCAGCGCCGTGAAAATCGACGTCGCATTGCCGGTTATCGCGCTGCCCTGAAAGTCGGCGTGCGTACCGATCGAGCCGATGTTCTGACCGTTCTGATAGATCGCGACGCCGCCCTCGTTCTCGTCCCACAACGACGACGTATAGATCACGCCTTCCGGTGCGACCCACATTGAACGCGCGCCGTTGCCGACGTGCGCGGCCAGCGTGCCATAGGTATTGGCGAGCCAATCGGTCGTATATTGCGCATGAGCTACGCATGCAAGCGCCATCAGCGCGAAGCCGAGCAACGCGGCATGGATTCGTTTGGTGACCATGAACGGGGTTCTCCGGCTGTATTTCGTTTACGCCAAAAAAAGGCCTGCTATTGCGCAGGCATTCACATACGAAAGTGCCGGATTATGCTTCGGCCAGAATCTGCTGAATGACCTGTTCGAAGGTTTCGACAGGTTGCCCGCCGCTCACCAGATAGCGGCGATTGAAAATGATTGCCGGCACCGACTGAATGCCGTGCGACTGGAACTCTTCTTCTTCGGCGCGGACTTCGTCGGCATAGTCGCCGCTTTGCAGTACCTTGCTCGCAGCCTCGGCGTCCATTCCTACCGACTGCGCGACTTCGACGAGCACATCATGATTGCTCGGATCGCGGCCTTCCGAATGATAGGCGCGCAGCAGCGCGAGCTTGAGCGGCAGTTGCTTGCCTTCGAGACCTGCCCAATGCAACAGGCGGTGTGCATCGAACGTGTTGTAGACATGCGTGCGCGGACCGAACTCGAAGCCGACGCTTGCGCCGCGCTCGCGGATCATGGCCTGCGTTTCTTCGATCTGCTCGGGCGTGCGTCCGTACTTCTTGCCCAGATAATCGACAATCGCCTGGCCCTCGGGCGCCATCTGCGGATTCAGTTCGAACGGGTGCACGACGATCCGCGCATCCACTGCGTCACCGACGCGCGACAACGCGAGTTGCAGCGACGAAAGGCCGATTGCGCACCAGGGGCATGCAATGTCGGAAACGAAATCGATGGTGAGCGGCTGGGACATGGCTTTCCTAAGGGCTGTGGGATAGGTGTATTGTCACCTATCCTCGTGACTCTTACCTGGTGGCCGGCAAGAACCCTTTGTTACGCCGTCGTATCTATGCGCCGCGATTCTTTCTGATCAAAAATCCGATGCCGCCGACGATCCCTATTCCTGCCAATGCGCATAAAAAGCCACGGTGACGAACCGCGCACATCTCCAGGCTTACGGGTTTCGACTCACGGTCGAAACGTCCGTGCGCGCTGTAATCGCCGGGTACGGGATCGAACAGATTGTTAGGCGCGTCGGCAGGAAGCGGCTCGTCGGTGACCTGTCCTGAGTAGCCCGCCTTTGCCAGATATCTGTCGAGCAGTCCGGGCGCGATGAAGTTGGCCAGTATCGCCTTGACCGTCGGAAAACCCACCCATACCTCGCGACGCTTATGCGTTGCAGCGAAATAGATCGCGCGCGCGGCCACTTCCGGCTGGAAAATCGGCGCGACGGGCTTGGCCTTTTTACCCATCTTGTTGAGCGACCAGTCGAATTGCGGCGTATTCAATGCGGGCAAATCGACCATCGTCAAATGCACATTGAGCCCGTCGTGAATGATCTCGGAACGCAGCGAGTCAGTGAAACCTCGCGCCGCGAATTTTGCGCCGCAATAGACGGATTGCAGCGGCACCGAACGATAACCGAGTGCGGACCCCACATTGACAATCGTTCCGCGATTGCGCGTGCGCATGCGTGACAGTGCGGCCATCGTGCCGTGCACCTGGCCGAGGTACGTCACCTTGGTGCCTCGCTCGAATTCCTGCGCAGTCAGCTTCGATACCGGCGCGAAGACCGTGGCCATTGCAACGTTGACCCACACGTCGATAGGTCCAAGCTCCGTTTCGGTGCGCGTTGCCGCTTCTTCCACGCGCGCGGCGTCGGCGACGTCGGTTGGAATCGCAATGGCACGCACGCCGTATCGAAGACGCAGTTCGGCGGCCGCGCGTTCGAGCCGCGCCAAATCGCGTGAAAGCAATGCGACATCGTAGCCATGCCGCGCGAATTCCTCGGCGGTCGCGCGTCCCACTCCGGCACCCGCGCCTGTCACAACGACGACTTTATTCATGACGAATCCCTTGCACGACATGCACCGCGTTTTACTCACAAGCGCCCAGCAAAAAGCGAGCCCGCTTCATTCACCGCGCAGCTTCACAAGGAAGCAATTCATTCTTTCTGAGTGAAAGAACGCGGAACGTGGTTTGCAACCTCGCATGTGTGACGATCTTTATTGTGAGGAGCTGTCCATGTCCACAACTGTCGGTGACTTCATCGTCGAGCGACTCCAGGCGTGGGGCGTGCGCCGAATTTTTGGCTATCCCGGCGACGGCATCAACGGCGTGTTCGGCGCGTTGAATCGCGCGCAGAGTGAAGCGAAGAAGCATCACAAGAACACGGACCAGCCGAGGCCCATCGAATTCATTCAGGTTCGTCACGAGGAAATGGCCGCCTTCATGGCATCCGCGCATGCGAAATTCACAGGCGAGCTCGGCGTCTGTATCGCGACGTCGGGGCCTGGCGCATCGCACCTCGTGACGGGACTTTACGACGCCCGCATGGATCATATGCCCGTGCTGGCTATCACCGGTCAGCAGGCTCGCGCGGCGCTCGGCGGCCACTATCAGCAGGAAGTCGATCTCGTCTCGCTCTTCAAGGACGTCGCGGGGGCGTTCGTCGGACAGGCGTCGGTGCCCGCGCAAGTGCGGCATCTCGTGGATCGTGCGATACGTACCGCACTTTCCGAGCGCAAAGTGACGGCGCTCGTGCTGCCGAACGACTTGCAAGACTTGCCGTACGAGCCTCCTGCGCGCAAACACGGCACGCTGCATTCGGGCGTCGGTTATCGCGAGCCGCGTCTCGTGCCTCAGCCTGAAGATCTTCAGCAGGCCGCCGACGTGCTCAACGCCGGCAAGAAGGTCGCGATTCTCGTCGGCGCCGGCGCACTGCATGCAACGGACGAAGTGATCGCCGTCGCGGAAAAACTCGGTGCAGGCGTGGCAAAGGCGCTGCTCGGCAAAGCGGTGTTGCCCGACGATCTGCCGTGGGTCACCGGCTCGATCGGCCTGCTCGGCACGAAGCCCAGTTACGATCTGATGACCGAGTGCGACACGCTGCTGATGATCGGCTCCGGCTTTCCGTACTCCGAGTTTCTGCCGAAGGAAGGTGCGGCGCGCGGCGTGCAGATTGACCTGAAAGCCGACATGCTGAGCCTGCGCTATCCGATGGAAGTGAACCTCGTCGGCGATAGCGTGGAAACGCTGCGCGCGTTGCTGCCTTTGCTCGAACACAAGCAGGACCGCGGGTGGCGCAAGACGATCGAAGGCTGGACCGCCGACTGGTGGAAGACACTCGACGAACGCGCACACGAGCCCGGCAAGGATGCCGTCAATCCACAGCGCACGGTATGGGAACTGTCGCCACGCGTTCCGTCGAATGCAATCGTGACGAGCGATTCAGGCTCCTGTGCAAACTGGTATGCACGCGATCTGAAGGTGAAGCGCGGCATGATGTGCTCGCTGTCGGGCGGCCTCGCGTCGATGGGCGCGGCAGTACCGTATGCGATCGCCGCGAAGTTCGCTTATCCGGAGCGGCCCGTCATCGCGCTGGTCGGCGACGGCGCCATGCAGATGAACAACATGGCCGAACTCATCACCGTATCGAAGTACTGGAAAGGCTGGGCCGATCCGCGCTGGATCTGCATGGTCCTTAACAATCAGGACCTGAACCAGGTCACGTGGGAACAGCGTGTGATGGAGGGCGATCCGAAGTTCGAGGCTTCGCAGGACATTCCTTCGGTGCCGTATCACAAGTTCGCGGAATTGATCGGCCTGAAAGGCATTTATGTCGACGACGCCGAACAGATGGGCGCGGCCTGGGACGCTGCGCTTGCTGCGGACCGCCCTGTGGTGATCGAAGTAAAGGCCGATCCGAACATCGCGCCGTTACCGCCGCACATCACGCTGGCTCAGGCGAAGGCGTTTGCATCGACATTGTTAAAAGGCGATCCCGACGAAGGCAATGTGATTGTGCAGACCGCGAAGCAGGTGCTTGGCGCAGTGCTTCCGGGCCGTCACGACAAGTAGAGGCACGCGGGATGCTGCATTAAAAAATCGCCAACTGCTGCATGAAGGAGGGCCGCATCATGAAGCTTTACTATTCGCCGGGCGCGTGCAGTCTTGCCGATCACATCGCGATGCACGAGGCCGAGATGCAATTCGATCGCGTGCGCGTCGACCTCAAGACAAAGACGACTGAGACCGGCCAGAAGTTCGATGAAATCAATCCCAAGAGCTATGTACCGACACTCGAATTCGACGACGGTCAACGGCTCACCGAAAACGTCGCGATCCTTTCGTGGGTCGCGCAACGCAAGCCCTCGCTTGCACCGTCGGGAGAACTCGGCACTACGCGCCTGATTGAAATGCTCGCCTTTATTTCAACGGAGCTTCACAAACAATTCGGCCGCGTATTCAAGCCGGCGTCGGATGAGGAAGCGAATGCCGCGCGCGAGAAAATCGGCCAGCGTTTCCAGCTCATATCGACAATGCTTAAAGGCAACTATTTGTTCGGCGCAGAAGCGAGCGTCGCGGACGCCTATCTGTTCACCATGCTTCTATGGGCGAACAAAGTAAAGATCGAGGTCCCACAAAAACTCGCGGAGTTCTCACAACGCATGCGCGGGCGGCCCGCGGTGCAACTGGCGTTGAAACACGAAGGGATCGAGTAAAGCCGCGTGCTCGCGTTGGTCAGCCAGCCGTTCGCCGAGGAAATCATGTCGACCGACCCAACCCTCACGATCCTGATGTACTTCGTTTTGCCTGTGTGGCTTGCGGCCGGTTTCGCGGACTGGCTGTGCCATCGCGCGACTCGAATCGAATCCACGACCGGCGCGAAAGAATCGGTGATCCATCTGTTGATGTTTGCCGAAGTCGGACTGCCGCTACTCGCCGCGATCTTTCTCGAGATCAACGCGGGCATCATTCTATTGATGATCGTCGCGTTCTTCGTTCACGAAGCGACCGCGCTGTGGGACGTCAGTTATGCAGTGAGTGGACGCAAGGTGACGCCGTTCGAACAGCACGTTCATAGCTTTCTCGAACTCGTGCCGCTGATGGCGATACTGCTTGTCGTCGCCCGTCACTGGACGCAATTTCTGGCGTTGCTCGGCCTCGGCAGCGAGCCGGCGAGATTCGAATTGACCGCGAAAAGCGAGCCGTTACCCGTCGCCTATATCGCGATTCTGTTCGCGTTGATTCTGCTATTCGAGCTACTGCCTTACCTCGAAGAACTATGGCGCGGCTTGCGCGCCCGCCGACGCAGTGCTGCGTCGGCGGGCGGGCCGGCGTCCGCGTCGCCGCATGCGCGGGGACGCAGTTCGCCGTAAACCTCAATCGTTCGATCCGTTGAACTCGACAATCTCGATCCAGTTCGCGCCCTTGCCGACCGGGTACTGACCGAGCGCGCTCAATGCGCCCGTCTCGCGATTGATCCGGTATGCGCTCAGGTTGGTCGACAACTGACCGACCGCAAGCAGGTAATTGCCCGAAGGATCGATATTGAAGCCGCGCGGCTGCTTTTCGGTCGGATAGGTGCCGATGCGCGTCAGCTTTCCCGATGCACGGTCCACGCGATAAGCAGCGAGCGTGCTCGACGTGCGTTCCGATGCATAGACGAAGCGGCCGTCGGGCGTGATGTGAACATCCGCGCCCCACGGTTTGTCGCCGGAGAAGTTGGGCGGCAGAATGGAAACGGTCTGCACCGGCTTCACCGCATCGCGTTGCTTGTCGAATGCGAGTACATGCAGCTTGCCGTCGAGTTCGTCGATCAGATAAACGAAGCGCTCATCCGGCGAGAACACGAAATGGCGCGGGCCCGATTTGGCCGGCAGCGAATAGGCGGGCGCCGCGTCTTGAGTAAGCGCGCCGTTCGCCGCGTCGAACTTCAAACGCAACCATGCGTCGGCGCCGAGTACTGACGCGAACACATAACGATTATCGGGCGCATTGCGAATAGCGTGAGCCATCGGACCCGTCTTGACGATCTGCTGAACATCGCCGGCAACGCCATTTTCACCAATGCCGTTTACCGCGAGCAGATTGCCGCCATATGACGCGGAGAACAGATAGCGGCCGCTCGCGTCGGTCGACACATAGGCCATGCTTTCCGCGAGCGGCGCCTTGCCGAGTTCGGTCAGGCGTCCGTCAAGCGGACTGACTGCGAAGCTCACCACGCCAAAAGGCTTTGAACGCAGACCTGCATAGAGCCGCAAATGATTCGGCGAAAAGGCCATCGGCATGACCGTGCCGCCAACGCTCACTGTTTCGACCGGCTTGAGTGCGCCATTCGACTTATCGAGGCTGAAAACCGAAATGTCCTGACTGTCCGCATTCGACACATACGCATACGTGGACGCGTGCACGGTGGCGGACATCGTCACGCCGGCTAACAGAATTGCGACTGCACGCGAGACGGCTTTAACGCTCATATTTGTTTTCCGATTAGTTTGGTTTGGAGACTGACGGCGTTATCGCAGACGGAATGCCGACACCGCATCGTTCATCGACTGCGCCTGATGCTCGAGCGCGCTCGCAGCGGCGGCGGCCTGCTCGACGAGCGCGGCGTTCTGTTGCGTGACCTGATCCATCTGGCTGACGGCTTTGCCGACCTGCTCGATGCCCGCGGTTTGCTCGACCGTCGCCGACGTGATCTCCGCCATGATAGTCGCAACGCCCTGCACTGCGCCGACGATTTCGTTCATCGTGTGGCCGGCCTGTGTGACGAGTTCGTTGCCGCTGCGCACGTCATCGACGGAAGCGGAAATGAGCGCCTTGATCTCTTGCGCGGCGCTCGCACTGCGTTGAGCCAGCGTGCGCACTTCCCCCGCGACGACAGCGAAGCCGCGGCCCTGCTCGCCCGCACGCGCGGACTCGACGGCAGCGTTGAGCGCGAGAATGTTGGTCTGGAATGCAATGCTGTCGATCATGCCGGTGATCTCCGCAATCTTGTGCGAGCTTGCGGTAATGGCCGTCATGGTGTGGACCGCGCGCTGCACGACGTCGCCGCCGCGCTGTGCGACGTCGGCGGCGCTCGCGGCAAGCGTGCTTGCCTGGCGCGCGTTATCCGCGTTCTGTCTGACGGTGGAGGTCAGTTCTTCCATGCTCGCCGCGGTTTCCTCGAGCGAAGCCGATTGCTCTTCGGTGCGGCTCGACAAATCGAGGTTGCCCGCTGCAATCTCGCGCGCGCCGCCGTGAATCGCCTCGCAACTGACGCGCACGTTCGACACGGTATGCGCGAGTCCGGCCTGCATCCGCGACATCGACGTGAACAACTTGCCGATCTCGCTCTTGCTGCCTTCAGGAATAGACGCGGTCAGATCATTGCCCGCAATCCGGTCGAGCAGTTTCGACGCCTGCTGCAACGGGCGAATAACAATGGTGCGCAACGCAAAGTGCGTGGCGACGATCAATGCGAGGGCAAGCGCAACACCAGTCAAAACCATCGCGACGATCCACCCGTATTCGCGTTCGGTTCTCGCCGCTGACTCCTTTGCAAGCGCACCCGCAAGGTTCTGGAATTTTTCGACGTTTGCCGAATAGACCTGACCGGCAAGTGTAATGTCGCGATCGTTGATGGCGACGTAGGCGTCGGTATCGCCACGCTGAAGCGCGTCGAAAGCTTTCTTTAAAGTGGCCGCCAATCCATTCGACGAATCGACGAGCTGCTGTTTCAACGCATCGTCCTGTCCCACGAATCGGGACGCTGCCGCAAAAGCGCGCGTCTCGGCATCCGCGCGATCGAGCGTTCGTTGCGCGCTGCCAAGTGCGGAATCGCGCGTGGCGAGATCGTTGCGCTCCTTCAACGCGGCATAAGCGCGCGTAAGCGCTGCCCGCGTGCGCGTGCTGTCCTTATAGCCATCGTTGGCGAGGATCTCCTGAGTGGCGATCTCCTGAAGCCGCTGGGCGTTTTCATTCGAGCGGCCGAGTGCGAATACGCCGACCACGCCGCCGAACATGATCATCGCGGCAAAGACGACCAGCACTGCAAGTAAGCTGTTTTTTACTGTTAAATCGCGCATGCTTCCTAGACCCTTTTCATTGTCTATTTCTCTAATTCCTCTCGTCTTTTACGGCAAAAGAAGCGCGAACTTGAGCAGAAGCGCTCTCGCGCTGTTCGGCCGCACGTTCTCCGCCTTACGCACTCTTTACTGGCGAGTGGACTCTGGCGCACAATCTCGGCGAAAGCGGCTTCTCCGCGGCCTTTTCTTGCTGCCGATTGTTCGCATTCGCATGCCAATCTGGCGGCGCAGCGACACGCTGCATCGTGCGTCTTTCCAATCGGACCTCTCATGAGCGATAAAACTTCTGGCAAGCGTGAAGATCTGCTGGCAGGCGGCAGCCGTCACCACCAGATCTTCCCCAGGCTGAACGACGCGCAGTTCGCGGTACTCGAGCGCTATGGCGAGCGGCGCAAACTGAACACCGGCGACGTGCTGTTTACCGAAGGCGATCGCCACATTCCGATGTACGCGATCATCTCCGGCACCATCGAGGCGACGCGCGGCAGCGGCGATACGCTGCATGTTCTCGGCACGCACGGGCCCGGCAGTTTTACCGGCGAAGTCGGCACGCTCGCGGGGCGCGGCGCGGTGGCGTCCGCGCGCGCGACGAGCGATTGCGAAGTCATCGTGATCGACGAGGAATCGCTGCGCGCGCTCGTGATTGCCGAAGCGGAACTGAGCGAGACGATCATGCGCGCATACATTCTGCGCCGCGTCGCCTACATACAGGATCAGAGCGGCGGCGTGGTCGTGATCGGCAGCTCGGCTTCTTTTCCGACACTCGTATTGCGGCACTTCCTGAGCCGTAATGCGCAACCGTCGGCGTACTTCGATATCGACGAGCACGAGGAAGCCAAAGCACTCTTGGAACGTTACGGCGCCACGAAAGAAGATCTGCCGGTACTCGTCACCTTGCAAGGTGTCGTGCTGAAGCGCCCGACAAATCGCGCCGTTGCCGACGCAATCGGTTTGAGTCCCGACAGATTGAATGGCGAACGGTTCGACGTGGTCGTGGTCGGCGCGGGACCGGCGGGCCTGGCCGCAGCCGTCTATGCCGCGTCGGAGGGATTGCGCGTCGCGGTTCTCGACACGAAAGCGCCGGGCGGCCAGGCCGGCACGAGTTCGAAGATCGAAAACTACTTTGGGTTTCCCACCGGCATCTCCGGTCAGGCGCTTGCCGGACGCGGCCTTTCGCAATGCCGCAAATTCGGTGCTGAAGTCGGCGTGCCGATCGAGGCGCTCGGTATTGAATGCGACAAGGGTCAGCCGTTTCACATCCGTCTCAGTCACGACGAGCATGTGTATGGCCGCGCAGTGGTGATCGCAACAGGCGCGCGTTATCGAAAGCCGGAGCTCGCACGTCTCGAACATTTCCAGGGCCGAGGCGTGTACTACAGCGCGACGTATATGGAAGCGGCGTTTTGCGGCAACGAAGAACTCGTCATTGTCGGCGGAGGCAATTCGGCGGGACAGGCAGCCGTATTTCTCTCGGGCTTCGCGCGCCATGTGCATATCGTGATTCGCGGCGAAGGACTTGCCGCGAGCATGTCGAACTACCTGATCCGACGCATCGAGGCAGCGCCGAATATCACGGTTCATGTGCGAACGCAGATCGTCGCGCTAAACGGTGAAGCGCATCTCGAGTCGATTCAATGGAATCAGCAAGGGCGAATCGAAGAGAAGCCAATCCGCCATGTGTTCCTGTTTCTCGGCGCGCAACCTAATACCGGCTGGCTTGGCGATTGCGTCGAACTCGATAGAAATGGCTTCGTGCTGACCGGTCCCGATGTCGCTCACAAGTGGACGTCCGAGCGCACCGGGCATTTTCTCGAAACGAGCCGGCCGGGTATTTTCGCAGTGGGCGACGTGCGCAGCGGCTCGGTGAAGAGAGTCGCGGCAGCCGTTGGAGAAGGCGCAGCCGCGATTCAGTCTCTTCATCAGTACCTTGCGCTCGGCGTTTGATGCTTCCCGTTTGGCGCTCAGTACTCGACGAGTATCGTCACGCGGCGATTGGCGGCGTTGGCCGCCGCATCGTTGCCGATGATGAGCGGGAAATTGTCGGCACGGCCAATTGCCGCCATGCGGTGCGCTTCTATGCCCTTGTCCGCGAAGAAGCGCACCACCGCGCCCGCGCGCGCGGACGACAGTTCCCAGTTGGATTCGTATTTCGCCGTGGCAATCGGCAAACTGTCCGTATGCCCTTCCACGAGGATGTTATTTTTCGCGCGGTCGCGCAGCACCGCTGCAATGCGTTCCAGCACCGCGAACGATTCGGGCAAAAGACGCGCATCGCCGGAATTGAACAGTACTTTCGCATTGATCGCGATTTCCACGCCTTGCGGCGTGTGCGAAATCGTAATCTGGCGATTGTCCTGCAAGGGTGCAAGCAATGACAGAAGCTGCTTTTTTGCGGCGTCTTTCGCGTTCGCTGCCGTGATCGGCGGCTCTACGTCGACAGCTTCCTTCACCGGATGATGCTGCAGCGTCTGTATTTGCAACTCGCTGTTCTTCGCGAGCTGCAAGACATAGAGCGCGAGAAACAGCACCATCAGTGTAGTAATCAGATCGGCGTATGAAATCAGCCAGCGGTCCGACTGCTCGCCGCTATCGTGGCTGTCGTCGTGCCCGTTCTTGTCCGTCGCGAGACGCTTGCTGCCAGTGGTTGTACTCATACACGCAGGTCCGCTATCAGTTGATGCATGACTTTTCTCGACTCGACTAGCCGAGCAATTCGGCGGATCGTTCGCGCACGTCGCCCGCCAAACGCGTTTCGATGGTATGCGGCGATTCCTTGCGCGAGATCGCGAGCAAGCCGTCCAGATACAAGCGCCTGAAACGCAATTCGCTGTCCACCTGCGCGCGGATCTTTCCCGATAGCGGCAGAAATACGAGGTTCGCGAGTCCAAGGCCATACAGCGTGGCGACGAATGCGACCGCAATGCCCTTGCCCAGTTGCGACGGCTCGAGCATATGCCCCGTTACCTGAATCAAACCGAGCACTGCGCCGAGAATACCGAAGGTCGGCGCATAACCGCCCGCCTGTTGCCAGATACGCGCGGCCGCCATGCAATTGCGCTCATAGGCGTCGACTTCGCGCTGCAATGCGTCTTCGAGTACAGCCGTGGAAACGCCGTTCGCGAGCAGTTCGAGACCTCGCTTCGCGAATGGGCTAATGCCTTTCGCGTCGATCGATTCGAACGCCAGCATGCCGTTCAGTTTCGCCTGATCGCCCCATTCGAGCAGAACGGAAAGGCTCTCGCGATCCACTTGCCGCGCCTTCACGAAAGCAAAGCGCAGCAGCTTCACGCCGTCGTAAAACCGTGCCCATGTGTTCTGGATCATCACTGCGCCCAACGTGCCGCCAAGGACAATGACAAACGCCTCCAGTTGAAGCAGCGACGTAAAGTCGCCGCCCTCGAGCGAGAAGCCCGCGACGATCGCCGCGACGCCGAACACTACGCCAAATACCGTCAAAAGATCCATACGTCCTCGCGACCGGCTGCACGAGCCTGCGAATTACAGTTAAAGATTGCGTTCGGCCTTCTAGACCGAACGCAACGGGCGTCAGGATTCGACCGGCGCGGCGTGCGCCGCGGGCGACTTCAGCGCGCGGACGGTATCGATGAAACGCTGCTCGATTTCCACAATCTCGACGGGATCGATCTTGATCTCGCGGCGCATCACCCACGACACTTCTTTCTTTCTCGCTTCGGTCATGACGGCCTGCAGGCGCTCGTCCACCGGCTGTCCGGCTGACGCCGACAGCAGCTTCGCGAGATCGTAGGTATCGAACGCACTCACTGCTTCGAACAGGGTTCGCTGATCGACGAACTCGAGATCGTCGAGCGAATTCAATTCACCCGCACCGCGCGCATTGCGGCGCGAGAAATAGCTGAGGCCTTTCTCTTCGACGTAGTTGAGAACCTTGGTCTTGCGGAACGCGAAGAGGTCTTCGGCAATCTCCGAATGCGAGAGCTTGTTCAGAATCACCTTTCTGTCGACGCCGATCAACGCTTCCAGATCGTCGAGTTCAATCAGTTCGAGTTCGCTGCTGATCGAAACGTCGAGATCGTGATTCGCGACCTGCTGCGCGCGCTCGGTGATTTTCACCGGATCGAACGTGACGAGTTGCCTGCCCACTGCACCGTCGCTCGCCGAATAGCGTCCCGACGTATTGTTCAGCCGCTCTGAGCGTCCCGATTCGATGGAGACCAGATTGAGCTTCTCCATGCGCTTGAGCATCGCCATCACATGCGGGCGCGAATGGCCTGCAATCGCGTTGCACTTCTTGATGACTTCGGGAAGCGGAATCGAGACTTCCTCGTTCTGAGGACGGCGAGCGCGTGCATCGAACCGGTCAGTCGCCTCGGCGCCTGCCATCAACGACAGCACATGCGCGTAGGACAGTACGCCTGGGAGAAAATCGGCATGCGTGTTCGTCGCGAGAATGTCGTCCTTCTTCTTGACGCGCCGTATCATCGTGCGAACGATATGACGCAGAAGCGGCGACACGCGTTCCAGTTCTTCTTCGACGATACCGCCTGCGATAGCCGTCAATTGACAAAAGCTCAATGCCTTGGCGGTGTGCGCTCGCGGCTCGGGCGGCAACAACGCCGCTTCGCCGAAAAACTCGCCCTTGCCGAGCGTGGCGAGAATGACCTTTTTTTCATCGCACTGCGTGGAGATCTCGACTTTGCCATCTGCAATGACGTAGATGACTGCGTCGCCCAAGAAGCCTTCCGAATAGATGACTTCCCCCGGAGCCGCGGTGCGAGTCCATGGCGAGCGTTGTTGGTTCACGATTGCTACCCCCGATGAGCTTTGGTCCAGCGCGTGCCTTTTTTTCAGGCACGAGTCAGTTCGACGGTCTGACTTATTTCACTAGATAACGACAAGCCCTTCCCGATCTTTAATGAGGGGAAACGTGATGATAATTGCGCAAACGTTTGCCAGTCGTACTGGCAAAGCTGGGTGTGCTTCGCGAGACTTATTATTCTTTTGCCGTGGCTTTTTTTAGCGTGAGGCGATCGCCGGTTTAGCCCTTTGTTGCACCGAACGTCAACCCGGCGACAAAGTGTTTTTGCATCGCAAAGAACATGGCCACAGAAGGCAGCGCAGCGAGAATGGAGCCTGCGGAAACGAGGTTCCAGGCAGTCGTCCATTGGCCCTTCAACGCAGCAACGCCGACTGTGATCGGCGCGGCGTCATCGCCTTGCGTCAGACATAACGCCCAGAAGTAATCGTTCCAGACAAAGGTGAAAACCAGGATCGCCAGCGCGGCGAGCGCGGGCCGTATCAGCGGAAGCACGATTTTGAAGAACACGGTCCACTCGTTTGCGCCTTCGATGCGCGCGGCCTCGACGAGTTCGAACGGCAACTGCTTGATGAAGTTGCGCAGGAAAAGCGCGCAAAATCCGGTCTGAAACGAAACATGAAAGAGGATCAGTGCGCTAACCGTATTGAACACGCCGAGTTGCAACGACAGGTCGCGCACCGGAATCATCAGCACCTGCACGGGCACGAAGTTGCCCGCGACAAAGGTGGCGAATAGCGAGGAATTGCCGCGAAAGCGATAGATGGCGAGCGCGAAGCCCGCCATCGCCGCGAGAGCGATCGAGCCGATTACCGCAGGCACGGTAATGAGCACGCTATTCCAGAAGTAATGCAGCATCGGCGAAGTGGTGAGCGCCTCGCGATAGTTGTCGAATAGCGCGAAGTGTTTGGGCCAGCCCCAATAGTTGCCCTCGCTGAGTTCTTCGGTGGACCGCACGGACGTGACGAGCACGGCGATCATCGGCAGAAGCCAGATCAGCAGTGCAATCGGCAAGGTGAGTTTGTAGACGCGGCGCGTGGCCGGTTTCCATTTGTCGATGGGAATTGGAAACATGGTCGCTCCTTATTGCTCGGTGCGCAGCATCCGCCGCAAGTGATAAACGATATACACCAGCATGATGCCGAACAGCACGACGGCCACTGCCGCCGAATAACCAATGCGGTAGTACTTGATCGCCTGGTCGTACATGTAATAGGCGAGTACCGTCGAGCTTTCGAACGGACCGCCACCGGTCATCACCGAGATCAGATCGAAACTGCGCAATGCGCCGATGATCGTGACGACGATTGCCATGAACGTAGTAGGTCGCAATTGCGGAAGAATGACGTGCCACAGCATCGACCAGCCGCGTGCGCCTTCCATGCGCGCGGCCTCTATCTGCTCGGCATTGAGCGATGTGAGTCCGGTCAGATAGAGAATCATGCAATAGGCGGTTTGCGGCCACAGTGCCGCGAATACGATGCCGAAAGTCGCGTAGCGCGGATCGCCGAGTACCGGCACGCCGTGGCCGAGAATCAGCGCGAGCAGGCCGAATGTCGGATCGTAGAACCACGAGAAGATCAGTCCGACGACGACGCCGGACAAGACGAACGGTGCAAAGAACAGCGATTTGACGATACGGATACCGGCCACTGCCTGATTCAGGTAGAGCGCGACGGCGAGTCCCATCGGCGGGGCGAGGAGGAATAGCAGCAACCAGATGACGTTGTTCTTCAACGCGGTATAGAACGTTTGCGCGTTGAACAGTTCGACGTAATTGGCGAGGCCGACGAAAGTCGGCTCCGTCATGCCGTCCCAGTTGAAGAAGCTCAGGCGTATTGTCGAGAGAATCGGCCAGATCACATAAATGGCCACCATCACGCAGGCCGGCGCGAGAAACAGAAAGGCCGCGCGCCGTTGGCGCCTTGCAGTGGGCGAAGGACGGCGGCCGCGCGTGCGGACATTCGGCGCGTGGTCACGCGATGCGGGCAGCGCGGAGCCGCCCGGCTGAACGGGTCCGTCCACGGTGTGACGGGTGACGGAATGCGACAAAGTGATTCTCCTGTCGGTGGGAGTTGGTGCTTTAGCACCTACTCCCACCCCATGCAAAGCTGTCGACCAGAGTTAGCGCTTTAGCTGTCGATCCGGAGTTCGCGCTTTAGCGCGTTACTCCGGTCCCATGCAAAGCTCTTACTCCGGTCCCATGCAAAGCTCTTACTCCGGTCCCATGCAAAGCTGTCGGTGGGAGTTGGTGCTTTAGCTGTCGATCCGGAGTTCGCGCTTTAGCGCGTTACTCCGGTCCCATGCAAAGCTCTTACTCCCACCCCATGCAAAGCTGTCGGTGGGAGTTGGTGCTTTAGCTGTCGATCCGGAGTTCGCGCTTTAGCGCGTTACTCCGGTCCCATGCAAAGCTCTTACTCCCACCCCATGCAAAGCTGTCGACGCGTGTTATCGGCCAAGCAAAAACACCAAGGCGGCCGCCCGACCGCCCCCTTCCCTACTTCTTATAAATCCGCTTCCGCGTCTGCTCCAACTGCGCGAGCACACTATCAAGCTTCGACGGATCGGAAATGAACTGCTGCATGCCCTTCATGCCTTCATCGGCCATTTCCTTTGTCATGTCGCGATCATAGAACTGCGCAATGCCGCCCTTCGTATTCGCAAGAATCTGGAAACCGATCTTCGAAATCGGATCTTCCGGTTCCGGCGACTTGCTGTTCGCCGACAACGATCCAAGCCCCGTGGCGAGCTTCGCGCCGATTTCCGGCGTCTCGACAAATGCGAGGAACGTATGCGCATCCGCCTTGTTCTTCGCTTTCGACGGGATATGCAGCGATTCGACCGGACCATCTTCAGCGGTCGGCACATTGGCGTCGATGATCGGGAACTGGAAGTAGCCCATTTGAGGCTTCACGTTCGCCGGAAAGCCCGCGGTAATGAACGTGCCCATCAGCATCATCGCGGCTTTGCCCTGGAACAGGAACGGCTGCACCGAATCGAGATCGTAAGAGAGCGAGTTGTCGATGAAATAGCCGGCGTCGATCAACTGCTTCCACGTCGTATAAACCTTCTTCACACGCGGATCGGTGTACGCAATCTCGCCCGCCATCAACTTCTGGTGGAATGCGTTGCCGTTCACGCGCAGATCCAGATAATCGAACCATCCGGCGAGCGTCCATGAATCGCGGCCCGCAACGGCAATCGGCGCAATGCCGGCTGCCTTCAACTTCTTGCAGTCGTCGAGAAACTGCTCCCACGTTTTCGGCTCACCGGAAATGCCGGCCTTCTGAAACAGATCCTTGCGATAGAACATGCCCCACGAGTAGTACACCGTGGGCGCCGCATATTGCTTGCCCTTATACGACGAGGCTTCTTTCGTCGACGCATACATGTCGTTCCAGCCGTTCTTCGCCCAATCGCCGCTCAGGTCTTCAAAGAGGCCGCGCTGCGCGTAATAGGCCATGCGTTCGCCGTCATGCCAGTTCACGATGTCGGGCGCGACCGTGGAGAGCCAGCCGGGCAACTGCACCTTGTAGGCTTCTTCGTCGATAAACGATACCTTCACGTCAATGCCAGGATGCGCCTTCTTGAAGTCGTCGACCACCGACTGCCACACCGCGCGCTGGCTCGCGCCCTTGAACGCGATGTTCGCAGTCAGCGTGCCGGCCTGCGCAGTACTGACAACGGACGTTCCGAGCGCAGCCGCAGCGAGCGCGAGTGTCAGCAGAACCTTGCGTGGTTTCATTTTCATGCTACCTGTCTCCTTTATTCCTTGATTTTGCGTCGTTGTCGTTACTGCATGGAATTCCGGCTTGCCAATCGTCCCGTTACCCGAACCGGTCATTTCGATCGATACGCTGCCACGCCCTGTGGTTCGACTGCGCGCGAACCGATAATGAACGCGTCGTCTGCCACATCGGCGATGGTGTGTGCGCAATCGCCGTAGTTGAACACATAGGTCAGCGCACCACGCCGGCTGATGCGTACGCTTTCGCCGAGCGGCATCGTTTGAATGCCTGCCTGCTGTGCGATTTGCGCAAAAAGCCGAACCGTCAGCGCGTCGTCGAACAGGCTTGCAAAGTAATGGAACGCGCCGCTTCGCACATACGCTGGGTGGCCGTCCGCGAAACGCGCGAGCACGTCGAATGAATTCGTGCCATTGCTTTCGATGAAATCGCGCCAGTGACGCGCGACGCCCTCTCCGGCATTCGCGGTTTGTGTGCCATCGAGCAGCACAGGTTCGGTCACATTCGGCCGCATCGATTCGACGCGCCATACTCGCAACGGCAATACATCAGCGAGCGGGCCTGGCGGAAGATTCGCCGGGATCTGCAAGTCCTGAGTCTTAGAACCGGTACGCGGCCCGAGCACCACTTGCGCGCCCGACTTCGCGAGGCGCGCGGCAAGATCAGCAGACACGACCGGCAACGGCGGCACGACGATCAGACTGTAGCCGTCCAGCGATGCATCGACCGGCACGACATCCACATCGAGACCTAGTGCGCGCAATGCCGAGTAGTACTCGAATGCAAAGCGCGGATAGTGAAAGTCCGCACCCTGCGGATGAATCTCGAAGAGCCACTTCGCCTCATAGTCGTAAATGAGCGCGACTTTCGAACGAATCGCGGCATCTGCGTCGGCGTTCGCCGCGAGTACAGTGCCGATTTCCTCGGCCACGCGCGCGGCCTCGCTACCGCCCACGTCGAGGCGGTTATCCGGCGTATTCAGACCCGCATGCATCTGCTCCTGCGCAAACGGCGCCTGACGCCAGCGGAAATACGACACGCAACCCGCGCCATGCGCAAACGCCTCCCAACTCCACAAACGCACCATGCCAGGCAGCGGCGCGGGATTCCACATCGCCCAGTTCACTGGACCCGGCTGCTGCTCCATCACCCAGAACGGCAGCTTCGACATGCCGCGGTACACGTCGTGATTGAACGACGCAAAGTCGGGATGACCGCTGCGCAGCCAGCGCGCTTTCATGTCCGGCGCAAACCATTGCTCTTCGAGTGCGCCGAGCGGATAGCTGTCCCACGCGGCGACGTCGAGATCGGCGGCAACTTTGTAGTGATCGAACTCGGTGAAGAGCTGCATGAAGTTGTGCGCGATCGGCCGCCCCGGCGAATGCGCGCGAATGATCTCGACCTGCATGCGGTTATAGCGCGCGACTTCATCGGAAGCGAAGCGCCGGTAATCGAGCCGATGCGAAGGATGCGCTTCGGTCACGGTGGCGACGGGGGCGTCGATCTCGTCGAAACTGCGGTACTCCATGCTCCAGAACACGGTGCCCCACGCGCGATTCAATGCGTCGACAGTTTGATAGCGCGCTTTCAGCCACTCGCGAAAGCGCTCTACTGCCGCGGGCGAATAACTGACTACCGTGTGATGGCAACCAAATTCGTTATCGGTCTGCCAGTAACGAACGGCCGGATGCTTGCCATAACGCTCGGCAATTGCAGTGCAAATCTTCTGCGACGCCGCGAAATACGACGGCGACGAAAAGTCATAGTGACGACGCGAACCGAACGCGCGCGGCCGGCCATCGGCGCCAATCGGCAAGATGTCCGGATGACGGTCGATCAGCCACTTCGGCGGCGTCGCGGTCGGCGTGCACATTACAACCTGCAGACCGGCCGCGCCGAGTACTTCGATCGCGCGATCGAGCCACGCCCAATCATATTCACCGGGCGTCGGTTCAATGCGGCTCCATGCGAACTCGGCTATTCGCACCTGTTCGATGCCGAGTGCTTTCATCCGGCGCGCGTCGTCTTCCCACATCGACTCTGGCCAGTGTTCCGGGTAGTAGCAGACTCCAAGGCGCATCCGAATGTCCTTTATGCGTAGTGTTCGACGGATTCCAGCGAAGCGGCGGCAAAGCCGTCTTCGGTAAACAAATGCGTGGCGTGGCGCGGCACACGCAAATGCGCGCGATCTCCCGGCGCGAGATGCGTGTCGCCCGGCGCCTTTGCGATCAGCGTGAAGCCGCCAGGCTGATCGAGATGCACGTAGCTGTGTTCGCCGAGTTGTTCGACGAGCGAAACCGTGCGCGTGAGCACCGCTTCATCCTGAAGCGAAGACGTATCGATGAATTCAAGGTGCTCCGGACGCACGCCAAGCGTCACCGGTTGGGCGACCTCGAGCGCGGCGCCATCCACGGGCACGCGTACGTTTTCGAGCGTCGTGTCGAGCGTCACGATTACGCCTTGCGCGTCGACGGAAGCAACCCGTCCCGGCAAAAAGTTCATGCGTGGAGAACCGATAAAGCCGGCCACAAAGCGGCTTTTCGGACGGTGATACAACTCGAGCGGCGCGCCGATTTGCGCGATGCTGCCGTAGCGCTCGGTGTCTTTGCCCGCATGCAGCAACACGATCTTGTCCGCGAGCGTCATCGCTTCGATCTGATCGTGCGTGACATACACCACGCTCGCCTTCGCAAACTGCTTATGCAGCCGCGCGATTTCAATGCGAGTCTGACCGCGCAGTGTTGCGTCGAGATTGGAAAGCGGTTCGTCGAATAGAAACACGCCGGGCTGGCGCACGATTGCGCGGCCAATTGCAACGCGTTGACGCTGACCGCCCGAGAGTGCTTTCGGCCTGCGTTCGAGCAGTGCTTCGAGTTGCAAAACGCGCGCGGCTTCGCGTACCTTGCGGTCGATTTCTTCCTTGGGAGTTTTGGCGAGCTTCAATCCAAAGGCCATGTTCTCGAACACGGTCATATGCGGAAAGAGCGCATAGCTCTGAAACACCATAGCGACGCCGCGCTGTGCGGCCGGCACGTCGTTCATGATCTTTCCGCCGATCGACAAGTCGCCGTCGGTGAGATCTTCGAGCCCCGCGATCATGCGCAGCAAGGTGGACTTGCCGCAGCCCGAGGGGCCGAGAAAAACGCAGAATTCGTTCTCGCCGATTTCCAGATCGACGTCGCGAATCACCGGCGCGCCGTCGCCATACGCTTTCTGTACGCCTCTTAACGAAATGCTCGCCATCGCATCGACTCCGTGATTTAATCGGCTCGACGACGGAGATTAAGCGCTTAATCAGCAGGACCTAAAAAATCGATCGCATGCGATCGCCGGTCCTTGCCTGTCTCCATGTCGTTTTGTCTGTGCGACAGATGGTGCCGTGCCTTGCGCTTTGATGCAAATGCCGGGTAATCATCCCAAATAATGACGATCTATGCCCACACTCAGCGAAGTTGCGCGCCACGCGGGCGTGACGCCCGCCACCGTTTCGAACGTGCTGCGCAATCGCGGCCGCGTCGGCGAAGCGACGCGTCAACGCGTACTCGAAGCCGTCGATGCCCTCGGCTATCGCCCGCATCTTGCCGCTCGCGCGCTGGCCGAAGGCCGCGCGCCGACGCTCGCGTTGATGGTGTCGAGCATCGCCAATCCGTTTTATCCGGAGTTCGCGCTCGCCGTCGAACGCGCGGCGCGTACGAGCGGCCATTTCGTCATCATTTGCAATACTAACGAAGATCCGGTGACGGGCCGCGCCTACCTCGATCAGATTGCCGGCACGCTGTCCGAGGGCGTGCTGGTGACGAACGCGAACCTCGAACTCGCCGACCTTCATGTGACCGAATCGCGCGGTACGCCCGTGGTTTTATGCATGTGGGAGCGGCCCGACGATCCGCCGGGCTTGCCCTGCGTCGCCGTCGACTTTCGTCTGGCCGGCGAGCTTGCCGGCAAACATCTGCTCGAGTTGGGACATCGGCGGATAGGCGCGATTGTCGGCAGCAAGGCGTCCGGCGTTCACGCGACGCGCTATGAAGGTTTCGTCGATGCACTGCGCGCGGCCGGCGTGCGCAGGAACCGCGTCCGACATGCAGCGGATACGATCCACGGTGGCTACACGGCGGCGCGCGCGTTGCTCGAAGCCGACCCGCAACTCACTGCGATCTTCGCGACCAACGACCTGCCGGCGCTCGGCGCGATGCATGCCGCCGCGGACCTGGGCCTCGCGGTGCCCGGGGATTTGTCGGTTGTCGGCATCACCGATATTCAACTCGCTCGCGAATCGCGACCCGCGTTGACCACGGTCGCGGTGCCGACCGTCGAAGTGGCCGGACTCGCGGTGTCGCTGCTGCGCGAGTTGATCGAGTCGTCGTATGGGCAGAACGCACGCGGCAAAACGAAAGTGCCGATGCGCGTTTCGTCCGCGCCGCAACTCGTGGTGCGAGCGTCGAGCGGCACGCCGCGCTCGCGTTGATTTTCCCCTCGCACCGCTGCAAACGGAGCGAAGCATGCGCGGCTTTTAGTCGCTAACGCATGCCTTTTAGCTTTCAGACAACTTTCACCGCAGCCAGGACTTTCCCCAATCGGCGTCACTCAACGCTGCATCGCATCACCGCCGGAGAGCCCGACCCCGTATGGCTTTGCGCGCCTAGACGTGATTCGCCGCACTCTCACCCCCGCTCACGAGATTCCTTGACGCGCCCGTTCGCGCCTGCTGTACTAAATCAACCAAAGTGATTTAGGCGGCTTCTTTCGACCTCAGATCACGGTTGGAATCAGCCGCCGTTCGGGTTGCGCCGCGCAGCGTTCGCATGTGCAACCGCCGGCAGTTCAAACGTCGTTGCCAATAACTGGAGGAGCGTCCCATGAATCTGAATTCCCGCAGGCTTCCTGTCGCCAGGAAAATCGTCTCCATGTGCGTCGCGGCGTCGGCGGTCTGGTGCACGAGCGCGAGCCAGGCAGCCGACCAGCCGGTCGTCGGCCTCATCACGAAGACCGACACGAACCCGTTTTTCGTGAAGATGAAGCAAGGCGCGGAAGCGGCTGCGTCGAAAGACGGCGCGAAGCTGATTACCGCCGCAGGCCGCTTCGACGGCGATAACGCGAGCCAGGTGACCGCGATCGAAAACATGATGACGGCCGGCGCAAAAGCGATTCTGATCACGCCGAGCGACACCAAAGCGATCGTGCCGAGCATCAAGAAAGCGCGCGCGGCCGGCGTGATGGTGGTCGCGCTCGACACGCCGACCGATCCGCAGGACGCCACCGACGCCCTCTTCGCCACCGACAACTTCAAGGCCGGCGTGCTGATCGGCAAGTACGCGAAAGCCGCGTTGAACGGCAAGCCCGCGAAGATCGCCACGCTCGACCTCGCGCCAGGCGTGTCGGTCGGCGTGCTGCGTCATAACGGATTTCTCGAAGGCTTCGGCGTGAAGGAAGGCGACGCGTCGATCGTGTGCAGCCAGGACACGCGCGGCGATCAGGCGAAAGGCCAGACCGCGATGGAAAACTGCTTGCAGAAAGCGCCGGACATCAACGTGGTTTACACGATCAACGAGCCGGCAGCCGCGGGCGCGTACCGCGCGTTGAAAGCGGCGGGCAAGGACAAGAGCGTGATGATCGTCTCCATCGACGGCGGCTGTGAAGGCGTGCGCAACGTGAAGGCCGGCTCGATTGCCGCGACCTCGCAACAGTATCCGTTGAAGATGGCCTCGCTCGGCGTGACGGCGGGCGTCGACTACGCCAAGACCGGCAAGAAGGTCACGGGCTATCAGGACACGGGCGTGACGCTGATCACCGACAAGCCGATGTCCGGCATCGACAGCAAGGACACGAAGTTCGGTGTCGACAACTGCTGGGGCAACAAGTAACGCGCACTGCACGGCGGCCCACGTACGGGCCGCCGAACGATTCGCCGCGCGGCGCCTGCCGCGCTCATGTCTCGAGGTCATCCATCATGTCGACTCCCTCCGCGCCCGCGGGCCATCCGCGCCATTTCTCCGACCGTCTGCCGTCGCTCGCCGAAGTCGGGCCGCTCATCGCGCTCGTGCTGGCTTGTGCATTCTTCATTTCGCAAAGCAGCCGGTTCCTGTCGTTCCAGAACCTCTCGCTGATTCTTCAGCAGACGATGGTCGTCGCCGTCATCGCAATCGGTCAGACGCTGATCGTGCTGACCGGCGGCATCGATCTCTCATGCGGGATGGTGATGGCGTTCGGCTCCATCATCATGACGAAGTTCGCCGTCACGCTCGGCCTGCCGCCGGCCGTCGCGATTCTTTGCGGTATCGCCGCGAGCACATTGTTCGGCGTGCTCAATGGCGTGCTGATCACGCGCATCAAACTGCCCGCGTTCATCGTCACGCTCGGCACGCTGAACATTGCGTTCGCGCTCACGCAGATCTATTCGAATGCGGAAAGCGTGTCGAATCTGCCGGACGCGATCATGTTCTTCGGCAACACGTTCAAGCTCGGTCCCGCCGATGTCACGTACGGCACCGTCCTCACGCTGCTGATGTATCTGGCCACATGGTTCGTGCTGCGCGACACGGTTCCTGGGCGGCACCTGTATGCGCTCGGCAATAACGCCGAGGCCGCGCGGCTGATGGGCTTGTCGTCGCAGAAGATCCTGCTCACCGTGTACACATTGGCGGGCGCGATCTATGGCGTCGCGGCGCTGCTGTCTGTATCGCGTACCGGCGTGGGCGATCCGCAAGCGGGGCAAACGGAGAATCTCGACAGCATTACCGCGGTGGTGCTCGGCGGCACGAGTCTTTTCGGCGGACGCGGTTCGATTTCCGGCACGCTGCTCGGTGCGCTGATTGTCGGCGTGTTTCGAAACGGCCTGACACTGATCGGCGTTTCTTCGGTCTACCAGGTATTGATCACCGGCATGCTGGTGATTCTCGCGGTGGCCGCGGACAAACTTTCTCATCGCCGCGGTTAAGCACAGCACCGCCAACATCTTGCATGCAGGTCCGGACCGACAGGAGCCCGTGATGTCGACAACTACTTCCGCTTCTTCCCCGCTGCCCGTTTTACAGGCGCGTGGGCTCGTCAAACGTTATGGCAATGTGACCGCGCTCGACGGCTGCGATTTCGAGGTGCTGCCCGGCGAAATTCTCGCGGTGATCGGCGATAACGGCGCAGGCAAATCGTCCTTGATCAAGGCGCTGTCCGGCGCGACCGTGCCCGACGAAGGCGAGATTCTGCTCGACGGCAAGCCCGTCAAATTCCGCAGCCCGCTCGATGCACGCGCGCAAGGCATCGAGACCGTCTATCAGGAACTCGCGGTCGCGCCCGCGATGAGCATCGCCGAAAATCTCTTTCTCGCGCGCGAATTGGTGAAGCCCGGCTGGCGCGGCTCGATCTTCAAGATGATCGACAAGCGCCGCATGCTGGAGGAAGCGACTGCGCATATGAAAGACCTGCAAATCGGCATCCGCTCGATGCGCCAGGCCGTCGAAACATTGTCGGGCGGTCAGCGCCAGGGCGTCGCGGTCGCGCGCAGTGCGGCATTCGCGCGACACGTCGTGATTCTCGACGAGCCCACCGCCGCGCTCGGCGTGAAGGAAGGCAACATGGTGCTGGAACTGATTCGCCGTGTGCGCGACCGCGGGCTGCCGGTGATTCTCATCAGCCACAACATGCCGCACGTATTCGAAGTCGCGGACCGCATTCATATTCAGCGGCTCGGCCGGCGCGCCGCGCTCGTCAATACGAAAGACGTGCATATGTCCGAGGCCGTTGCAATCATGACGGGCGCGAAAGAAGCCGACGTCAAGGCGATTGCATGATGCAGTCACTTCGCTGAGGGGCTCATCGTCATGGATACCACGGGCATGCGCCCGCCCCTCAAACGCACGGTCGGCTCAAACCAGGTCGGCATGCGGCAATTCAACGAACGCATCGTGCTGCAGGCGATCCGCTTGCACGGGCCGCTGCCGAAAGCCGACGTTGGCCGCCTGACACGTCTTTCGATGCAGACGGTGTCGATGATCGTCGACCGTTTGATCGACGACGGTCTGCTGGAAAAGCAGGCGCGCGTGCGTGGCAGGATCGGGCAGCCGTCGGTGCCGATTGCGTTGCGTGCGGACGGTGCCTATACGATCGGCATCAAGGTCGGGCGCCGCAGCCTCGACGTGCTGGCGATGGATTTCGCGGGCCGCGTTGTGTGCCGCGACGTGTTCGAGTATCCGTATCCCGATCCGCGCACGCTGTTTCCAGCGCTTGAAACAAGGCTCGCGCGCGTGAATCAGACGCTCGGCGCGAGTGCAAGCAAAGTCGTCGGCGTGGGCGTGGCCGCGCCGTTATGGCTCGGCGGCTGGCGCGATCTGCTCGGCGCGCCGCCCGACGCGCTGGATGCGCTCGATGCATGGCACGAGATCGACTTGCGCGCGCGCATCGCGACCATGACGGGCCTGCCGGTGGAATTCTCGAAGGACACCACCGCCGCCTGTGCCGCCGAACTCGTGATGGGCCAAGGGCGCGGCATCCACAATTTTTTGTATCTGTTCGTGGGCACGTTCATCGGCGGCGGACTCGTAATCGACGGCCGCTTGCATGGCGGACCGCACGACAACGCGGGCGCCGTCGGCTCCATTCCGCTGCGCGAAGGCAGCGCGCGCAAGCCCGCGCGGCAACTGCTGCACGCGGCATCGGGCTTCGTGCTCGAACGCCTGTTGAGTGAAGCGGGCAAGCCGGCTGCGGCCGCGCACGATCATCGCGCGTTATCGCCGGACATGTGGCGGCACACCGAGGAATGGCTCGATAGCGCGTGCCCCGCGATTGCCAACGCGCTCACGAATGCGGCAGCGCTGCTGGATCTCGAAGCAGTGGTGATCGACGGTGAACTCGACCGGCAAATGGTGCGCGAAATCATTCGTCGCACGGAGCGCGTGCTCGATCGATTCGAGTGGGAAGGAATGGTGCGTCCGCAACTATTGGAAGGCGCAATCGGCGCCGACGCGCGTGCGATGGGCGGCGCAATACTGCCGCTCTACGCGCACTTCGCGCCGGTGCATGAACTCTTTCTCAAGCCGGCGACCGAGTCCGCTTATTGATTTGCAGCGACGCGTTCAGTTTATTGCGCCGCGACTCTCTTCACGGAGACCGAAGCGGTCTTTGCGGGCGCGGACTCGAGCAACGGTTGCAGCGCGGGCGCCATCGACTTCAGCAATTGCACCGAAAGCGCACTCGTGAACTCGTAGCGTGCGGCATACGGTTCGTGTACCCAGGCAGTCAGCGTGCCGTAAAAGCGGTCGCCGATAGCGAACACGAACGTCGCGCTGCGATTCACCTTGCGCGATTCGATGAGGCGCGCGCCTTTGGCAAATACGTTGAAGCGCTGATCGCCGGTGCCGGTCTTGCCGTAAACTTCCATAGTCCGGCCGTCGGGGAACGTGATGCCTTGCGCGAGACGCCGCGCCGTGCCGCCCGTCACCACATCGCGCAACATGCCTTTTACCGTTCCCGCTATTTCCGGCGAAAGCTGCTGTTGCGGCGCGGTTGCCGCGCGGCGGAAATGCGTTTCGTATGGCGTGTCTTTCGCGAAGTCCAGTTGCGTGATGCTTTCGGTCGGCACCTTGTTGCCGTCGTTCGCAATCAGGCCGATCAGTTGCGCGAGCGCGGCGGGCCTGTCACCCGACGCGCCGATTGCCGCTGCATACGAAGGCGTCAGCGTCTCGAACGGATAGCCGAGCGCCTGCCACGATTTGCCGATGGCCTCGTAGGCGCGCAATTCGACCATGCGTTTGATGCGGCGATCCTGCGTCGCGTGATAGCGCGTTTTGAAGAGCCACGAATAGGTCTGCAAACGCACGTCGCCGCTTGCGTTCTGTATTTCGTTGAGCGTGGCGTTCGGATGCTCGCGCAGATAATTGAGCGTCCACAACTCCAGCGGATGCACGCTCGCGATATAGCCGCGGTCATTTAGATTGAAGCGGTCGATTCCGTATTTGGCGTAGAGCTTTGCGAGGTCTTCATCGTCGAGTATCGAGGCGGCCGGCGTGTTTCTCAGCGCAGCGCGCATCTTCTCGTTGAACCACGCGTTGGACTCGTCGGGCGCGACGCTGCGCAATACGGTCGCGACTTTCGGCGGCGATTTGCGCACGCCGA
This sequence comes from Paraburkholderia sp. RL17-368-BIF-A, assembly GCF_046054045.1. Taxonomy (NCBI): domain Bacteria; kingdom Pseudomonadati; phylum Pseudomonadota; class Betaproteobacteria; order Burkholderiales; family Burkholderiaceae; genus Paraburkholderia; species Paraburkholderia sp. RL17-368-BIF-A. The sequence continues at coordinate 63,362 of NZ_JARESN010000009.1, read as the reverse complement.
GCAGCAACAAAGCGAGCGCCTGGTCGCGCGTCTTGCCGTGATACTTCGTATAGAACCGGTGCATGTATACGCGGCTTTCCTGATCGGCGAAACGCGTCAGATACATCTTGCGAATCGCGGGATCGTTTAGCCACTGCGACGAAGGCCCGGTCGTCTGCACCATCTCATAGTGAACGATGTCGCGCATCATCCGCACGAACACGAGATTCACCGAATGCTGGAACGCGCGACGAACCGTGAGAATGCGGCTGTTGTCGTCGGAATCGAAATTGTTAAAGCTCTGCGCGCCGCCGCCTGTGTAGAACGTTTCGCCGGGACTCGCCGAGTATTTGCGTTCGACGGCCGCATCGAGCATGGGTTGCAATGAGCGGTCACGTGTATGCGACAAGTAGTCGAGCGCCCAGCGCGTCAATTGATCGTTTGGATCGGGCTTGATGGCTTTCAGCTCCGTCGCGCTCAGAGCGGCGTAACGGCCATGCAGTTGAGAGACGATCTGCAAATACGTCACCATGGTGCGCAGTTTCGCGGTGGAACCGAGATTGAGCCGCGCGCCGGAATTGATGTCGAACGGCTGGTTCACGCTGTCCGTTTGCACTCGCACGAGGTTCGCGCCGTCGCGCCGCTCGAATAGTGTGAAGCTGTAGGCGATTTTCGACGGATCGTCGGACGCGCGCAGCATTTCGAAACCGACCAGACCCGCGGCCTTCGCGCCCTCGCGTGTGGCGGCGGCGGCAAGCCTCTCGCTCACGGCCTGTTGCACGGCATTGTTGAGCGTGCCCGTGGCTTGCAGGTCGAGCCGGTCAAGTTCGTAGAAGCTCGGAATGCCGAGCGCCGCGAGCAGATTCGAGCGCATCGACGTGACGGCTTTGCGCGACACGAACGAGCCCGTGTTTTGGGCGGGTTTTGGCGCGCGGTGCAACTGCACGTTCGTCGACAGCGCCGCATCGCGCAGCGCGGCGGAAATCACGCCGCCACTCGCGAGCAAGCGCAAATAGCTGTCCGTCAGCCGCTCGAGTTCGGGATAGCCGCGATGCAGGAAATACGACGGCGCGCGCTGCGCGATCATCAACGACAGTACTTCGCGGAAGGCTTCTCCTTGCGCCGCCAAATTCTCTTCACTTGAAGGCGAGGCGAGTATGCGGTTCACCTCTGCGAAATCGCGGCCGTACCATGCGGCGAGGCCGTCGCCCATGCCGTTGATTTCGCCGATGCCGGGTTGCGCGGCCAACGGCACCGAATTCAGGTAATGCACGACGATCTGCTGACGTGCGGGCATCGTTTGAGGGCCGTTCAGATAGGCACGCACAGAAGCGGATGCAATCTGCCGCAGCTTTTCCGGAGGCGTTGCAGTGCGGCCGCCCGCCGAGTGGCGGAATTTTTCGATCTGCGTGGCGAGCGTGCTGCCGCCAGGCGTCGGCTGATGATGATTGAATACGCGCGCGCCCTGATCGGCCAGCGCGCGGCTAAAGCGTCCCCAGTCGATAGCCGGATTACGGTTCGGCTGGTTCGGATCGAGCAGATAGCGGTCTTCGATAAAGAGCAGCGAATTGACTATGACGGGCGGAATCGCCTCGAAGCTCGCATAGGCGCGGCCTGGAAAATTCGCGCTGAAAAGCGCTGCGCCGGTGCCGTCGAAGAGTTGCAAACCGGCCTGGTCTTTCTCGGCATACGGCAGAAAAAGACTTCTGTCCGCGAGCGAAAGCATGCGTTCCGAATCGCGCGCCTGCGCGGTGATTTCGAAGCCGCGTTGCAGCAGGCGCTGCTGGATGGACGGCAGCAGCGCGTAACCGAGGCGCGTGTCGTAAGGGCCTTTATCGGTTTCGGGGAAGCGAATGGAATGACTGGGGCCGTCGTCGACCGTGAAACCGACGTCGCGGGTCAGTTCGGACAGATAGTGCGCTTGCAGCCGGGACGTTTCTATTTCGAGCTGGCATAAGCGTGCAAGCCACGCCAAGCCCAGCAACAACGCCGCCGCCAGCGCCCATTTGATCCACTTGCGCACCGGGCTGGTGCCGGTGGCGCGAAGCGGAAACCGAACCGATGGCCGATTCATGACTGCTCTCCCCGAACGGGCGCCAGGCTCGTAAATCCGGCACCCTTTAAGGAGTTTAGCTCGGACGCCCGCACGCAATTGGTTCGGATAAACCCCCAGTGTCGCGGCTACAACACCCGCTGCGGCGACATAGCAAAGTGCGAATTACCGTGCGATATTTAAGGTCTGCGCGATGTCGGCCGCGAGTGTGAGTGTCAGTCGAAAAAACCGCTTGTTCAGGCGGCTTTTCGTTTCGTGGTGAGTGCGCGCTTTGGCTTTGGCTTCTGCATGTCCGGCTCGTCGCGCATCTTCATGTGCTGCCGCAGCAATTCGACAAAGCGTTCCGCTGGCGGCGACAGCACGCCGCCTTTGCGCGTCACGACACCGAAAGTCTGCGAAGGCGATTTCAGTTTGACCGGCACCGCGCGCAGCATTTTTTGCCGAATGAACATCTCGGCGATGGCAGTCGGCAACAACGACACGAGATCCGCCCGGCTTTGCAATAGCGCGACGGTCACAAAAGTCGATGCCGTCGAGATCGGGTTATCCGGCATTGTGAGCCCCGCCAGATCCATCTCGCGTTCGAGCAGCGCGTGCAACGGCATATGCGACGGATACATCACCCAACGATGATCGGCCAGATCGCCGAGCTTCACTTCCTTTCTCGGCAACGGCGGATGACCATAGCCCACCACCACCGATAACGGTTCATCGGCAAGCGGACGATACTGGTATTTCGATGGATCGACAGCCACGGCGGCACGGCCGATCATGAGATCGAGGCGGCCGTCGTCGAGTTGCGCGAGCATGCGCGCGCTCGTGTCCTCCACCACTTCGATCGACAGGTTCGGATGTCCCGCGTGCAGCCGATTCACGGCGGGAATCACGCACTGCGGAATAGCGCCCATGATCGCGCCGATCGCGACGCGCCCGCCGCGCCCCGAGCGTATTTCAGCCACGTCCTGACATAACGCGGTGAGGTCGGTCGCGACGAGGCGCGCATGGCGGATCACGCAATGCCCGAGCTGATTCGGAATCATGCCGCTTTTCGAACGCTCGAAAAGCGGCGCCTCGAACATCGACTCGAGTTCCTGCAATGCCTTACTCGCCGCCGATTGCGTCATCGACATGAGCCCGGCCGCTTTATGCAACGATTTCTGGTCGTCCAGCGCGATCAGCAATTGCAACTGCTTCATGCGCAATTTGCCGAGCAGAACGTTCAACGTGTTTTTCATGAAAGCCGCGGTGAGTCGTAAAAGCGATCACAGGATGGAAACAATTCAATATACCCGGCCGCCGCAGCGCCGTATAGTCGGCGGTGGAGACATCGACACTGCCGTGCCCTACCACTTCTAAAAGGCGCCCGAATCATGAGCCAAACCACCCATGCCGCCGCGATGCGCGGCGTCTTTCCCGTTGCTCCCACCATTTTCGACGACGCCGGCCGGCTCGATCTGGAAGGCCAGAAGCGCTGCATCGATTTCATGATCGACGCGGGTTCGAACGGCCTGTGCATTCTGGCGAACTTCTCCGAACAGTTCGCACTTTCGGACGACGAACGCAACACGTTGATGCACGTCGTGCTCGATCACGTGGCGGGCCGCGTGCCGGTGATCGTCACGACCACGCATTTCAGCTCGCATCAATGCGCGGAGCGCAGCCGCCGCGCGCAAGAGGCCGGCGCCGCGATGGTGATGGTCATGCCGCCTTATCACGGCGCGACGATCCGCATCGGCGAGCGCGGCATAGAAGAGTTTTATCGCGCCGTGTCCGATGCGATCGACATTCCGATCATGATCCAGGACGCGCCCGTTAGCGGCACGCCGCTGTCCGCGCCGTTTCTCGCGCGCATCGCCCGCGAAATCGAGCACGTGTCTTACTTCAAGATCGAAGTGCCGCAAGCCGCCAACAAGCTGCGCGAACTCATCCAGTTGGGCGGCGATGCAATCGTGGGTCCGTGGGATGGCGAGGAAGCCATTACGCTGATGGCCGATCTCGATGCGGGCGCAACGGGTTCGATGACAGGCGGCGGTTACGCGGACGGCATTCGTCTGATCGTCGACGCGTACGCCGCCGGCGATACGGAAGCCGCCGCCGCGCATTATCAGCGGTGGCTGCCGCTCATCAACTACGAAAACCGCCAGGGTGGCCTCGCATCCTGCAAGGCGTTGATGAAGGAAGGCGGTGTGATTCGCTCGGACGCGGTGCGTCATCCGTTGCCGGCGATGCATCCCGCGACGCGCGAAGGACTTCTCAAGATCGCGCGGCGGCTCGATCCGCTCGTGTTGCGCTGGGGCAGATAAAGCGCGACCGTGTCTTGCGGCAAGTGAGCGGCTAAGCGGCTGGACGCGGACACGCGAATGCCGCTACGCTAGCCGCCATGGACAACTTTTACGAAGCGACTGTCGCTCGCCCCTCTGCTTACGCGCCGCTCGCCGGACGCCACAGTGTCGACGTTTGCATCGTGGGCGGCGGGCTTGCGGGACTCTCGACGGCATTGGGGCTGGCTGAACGCGGCGTCGCGAATGTCGCCGTGCTCGAAGCGCGGCAAGTCGGCTTCGGCGCATCGGGGCGCAACGGCGGCTTCGTGTTCGGCGGCTACAGCCTCGACTGTGCCGATATGCTGAAAACGCTAGGCGCGGTTCGCGCGCGCGAGCTTTACGCGCTTACGACCGACGCCGTCGATCTGATGCGCGCCCGCATCGCGCGCTATCGCATCGATTGCGACGCAACCGACGCCGGCGTGATTCTCGCCAACTGGTTCGACGAACCGGCGCGTCTCGACGCGCAACTGCGCCTGATGCGCGATTCATTCGGCGTCGATTGGGAACCGCTGACGGCAGACCAGCTTGCCTCGCAATTGAAGACGCGCCGTTATCACGGCGGTCTCTTCGAGCGCAACGCGTTTCACTTTCATCCGCTGAAATACGTGCTCGGCGTAGCGAATGCCGCGGCCAATGCGGGCGTGCGGATACACGAGCAGTCGCCTGTCGTGCGTTTGCAGCGCGAGGGCGCGGGCTTTATCGTGCATACGCCGCAAGGCGCAATCGACGCGCGGCACGTCGTGATGGCGGGCGGCGGTTATGCGCGCAACGTCCATGCGAAAGTCGAGCGCGCGGTGCTGCCCATTGCCACCTACGTGATGGCGACGGAGCCGCTCGGCGCGCGTCTGCAAGATGCAATCGATACGCGCGCGGCCGTCTACGACACGCGCTTCGCATTCGACTACTACCGGCCGTTGCCCGATACGCGCATTCTGTGGGGCGGACGCATCTCAGTACGAGATCGCGCGCCTGAAGTCATCGCGCGATTACTGCGGCGCGACCTGCTAAAGGTGTATCCGCAACTACACGACGTGCGCATCGACTACGCGTGGGGCGGACTGATGAGCTACGCGCGTCACAAGATGCCGCAAATCGGCCGCGGCGCGGACGGCGTCTGGCATGCGGTCGGCTTCGGCGGACACGGCATGGCGCCGACCACCGTCTCCGGCGAATTGCTGGCCGCGGCCATTGCCGGCGAGCGTCCGGTGCCCGAAGCGTTCGCCGCGTTCGGTCTGACGCCCGCATATGGCGCGCTCGGACTCGCCGCCGCGCAGTTGACCTACACCGCGATGCAAACGCGCGACGCGCTCGCCGCGCGCCGCCGGCTATCGCGCCGCCCACATTAAAGGCGGCTCGCGTATGGACTGTATTCAAGCCGTCTCGAGCGGGCTCGATGCAAGGCGCGATGCAACGCTCGACGCAAGGCTCGACGCGCTTGAACCTCGCGTCGGCGCGGGTTTTCGCCATGCTAGAATGCGCCGTCACCGCCGCTCGAATAGACAATGAAAAAGGGAAGCAAGGCCGCCGGGCCCGATACCAACGGCATCCCGTCCGACGCGACGCAGAAGGACGCGCGGCGTAGCGATGTCCGCCGCAAGTACGATCCCGAACAAACCAAACGCAATATCCTCGACGTCGCGACGCAGGAGTTCTCCGCGATGGGACTGACGGGTGCGCGCGTCGATGCGATCGCGGAGCGCACCAACACCACCAAGCGCATGCTGTACTACTACTTCGGCAGCAAGGAAGGGTTGTATCAGGCGGTGCTCGAAAAGGTGTATGGCGACATTCGCGCGCTCGAACAGGATCTGCATGTCAGTGAACTCGACCCCGTGGAAGGCATGCGCGCGCTGGTCGAATTCACGTTCGACTATCACGACCGCCAGCGCGACTTCGTGCGCCTCGTGACGATAGAAAACATTAACGGCGCGAAGTATGTCGAGCAGGTGAAGAGCTTTAAAGGCCGCAACGTCACGGTCATTCACACGATAGAAGATCTGCTTGCACGCGGTATCGCGGCGGGCAAATTCCGCGATGACGTCGACGCAATCGATCTGCATCTGCTGATCAGTTCGCTGTGCTTTCATCGCGTCGGCAATCGTCATACGTTCGGCACGGCGTTTGGCCGCGATCCGTCGCATCCGAGATTGCGCGCGCGTCATCGCGCGATGATCGTCGACGCTGTGTTGCGTTTCGTGCGTAAGGAAGATTGAAGCGAAGGTTGAAGCGCGTCGCTCGCAAATGCAAAACGGGACGTGGCTTGCGCCACGTCCCGTTTTTTATCGCGCTTGAGTTTGCGTTTGCAACTGCGCTCGCACTCAAACAACTACTCAATCCACCAGCACGATCCGCTTGATGTCGCCGACAATAAAGATGTACGACAGCGCGCCAATCAGCGCCACGATGCCGATAAACACCAGCGCGCCGACAAACGATCCCGTCGCCGCGACGATAAAGCCGACCACGAGCGGCGTCACGATGCCGGCCAGATTCGCGGCGAAGTTGAAGATGCCGCCCGTCACGCCGAGCAGTCCTTCGGGCGCGATATCGGACACCAGCGTCCAGCCGAGCGCCGCCATGCCTTGCGCAAAAAACGCCACCGACAGAATCGCGATCACCGCGACGTTGCTCTCCACGTAGTTGGCGAGAATGATCGTGGACGCGAGCAACAAGCCGGCGATGATCGGCAGTTTGCGCGCGACGTTCGCCGACTTGCCGCGACGCAGCAGCCAGTCCGAAAAGAGCCCGCCGAACATCACGCCGATCGACGCCGCAATGAACGGCATGATCGCGAAGAAGCCGATTTTCAGCCAGCCCATATGACGTTCGGTCGCGAGGTAAGTCGGGAACCAGGTGAGAAAGAACACGAGCGTCGAGTTGCCGGCGAACTGGCCCAGACAGATGCCCGTCAATTGACGATGCTTCAGCAAGCGGCCAATGGTGCGCCATTCGAAGCCGCTTTTCGCGGGCGCCGCGGCAGAGGCGGCGCTGCTATGCCGCTGCGTGAGACCGCCGCCTGCTTCGATATAGTCGAGTTCGGCCTGATTCGCCGACGGATGATCGCGCGGCTCGCGATACAGCAGCCACCAGATGCCGCCGAACACGATGCCCACGCCGCCCACCACATAAAAGAGCGAACGCCAGCCGAATGCGCCCATCAGCATGAACAGGAACGGGCTGAAAAACGCGAGCCCGATATATTCGCCGACGGTGTAGGTGCCCGTCGCCATCGCGCGTTCGCTTTGCGGGAACCACGTCGCGACGACGCGGCTATTGGTCGGAAAGCACGGCGCTTCGGAGACGCCGAGACCGAGGCGGAATACGAACAGGCCCGCGATGCCATGCACGAGCCCTTGCGCGAGCGTGCATAAAGACCAAAAGGTCATCGACAGAAAGTAAGTCAGCTTGCTGCCGAAACGGTCGAGAAAAAGCCCGCCTGGAATCTGCGAAGCGACGTAGCTCCACGAGAACACCGAGAACAGCAGGCCCATCATCGCGGCGTTGATGCCCAACTCTTTCGTCAACTGCGGCGCGGCAATGCCGAGCACCGTGCGGTCGAGATAGTTGATCATCGTGCCGACGGCGAGCAGCCCGAGTATCTGATAACGCGCATTCGAGCGGCGCGCCGTGCTCGTACTCATTTTCGTATTTGCGCCGGACTGTTGATTGGCGTCGGATGGACTGGATTGAATCGGTTGTGGCATAGGTGGTCGTCTCCTCAAACTATTTAGGTATCCGTCATTTACCGGCGTGTGCGACCGGTTAGCGTTCCAGCAGTGACTGGAAATGCGTATAGACGCGCTCGGCATCCGGTTCGAGCCCGGTGAAAATGCGCATCGCGTCGACTGCCTGGTACACCGCCATGCCGCCGCCCGACAACGTGCGGCAGCCGAGCGCTTCCGCGGCCTGCAGCAGCGCCGTGCGAATCGGGAAGTAGACGATGTCCGCGACCCACAAGTCGCGATGCAGCAATTCGGCGGGCAACGGCAGGCCCGGCAGCTTCGCCATGCCGGTAGGCGTCGCGTGAATCAGGCCGTTGGCGGTGGCGAGCGTCTCGCCGAGGGATGTGCCGGCAGTGACCGTGCGATCGGCGAAGCGCTTCTGCAATTCGGCGGCAAGCGATTCGGCGCGCACGGGATCGACGTCGAACAGCGTGAGCGTTTGCGCGCCCATTGCGAGCGCCGCATGCGCGACGGCCGCGCCTGCGCCGCCTGCACCGAGTTGCACGACGCGTTCGAGCGACACGTCAGGCAAGCCGCGTTGAAAAGCGCGCGCAAAGCCGGACCAGTCCGTGTTGTGGCCGATGCGTTTGCCGTCCTTGAAAAGCACGGTGTTCACGGCGCCGAGCGCGCGCGCATCGTCGGACAATTCGTCGAGCAGCGGAATCACCGCCTGCTTGCATGGATACGTGATGTTCAGGCCGTTGTAGCCCATGCGTTCGGCGGCAATCAGCAGATCGGGCAGCGCCGAGATGTCCAGCTTCAACGCTTCGAGGTCGATGCGGCGATACACGTAATGCAAGCCGAGCTTGCTGCCTTCCTCCTCGTGCATGGCGGGGCTCAGCGAGCCGCTGATCCCCGCGCCGATTAATCCGACCAGATATGAATTGGCGCTGGCCTGCGCGTTCGTTTGTGCATTCATTGGCGTAGTCATTTCGCCGCCCTATTCTTAAGGATGGTGACCATCCGCTCGAGCGCGAGCACATAGCCTTGCGTGCCGCAACCGACGATGATCGCGTCCGCCACCGCCGACACATACGAGTGGTGACGGAACGCTTCGCGCCGATGCACGTTCGATATGTGTACTTCGATGACGGGCTTTTCAATGGCGGTGAGCGCGTCGGCAATCGCGACGGACGTGTGCGTGTACGCAGCCGGATTGATGACAATGCCGTCGACCTTCGTGCGCGCAGCATGCAGCCAGTCGATCAGTTGATGCTCGGCGTTCGACTGGCAGAAATCGATGGACAGATCGAGGCGCTCTCCCGCATCGCGGCAAAGCCGGGCGACGTCGTCGAGCGTCTCGGAACCGTAGATAGCCGGCTCGCGTGTGCCGAGCAGGTTGAGATTCGGTCCATTGAGGACCAGTACTGACGCAAAGCTCATAGTCGTCTCCAGCGGGTAGAACAGGAAGCGCAGAGCCGCGGGCTCGCAACGCTTCTCAACGTATGGCGAAGTGTGCGCGCATTCAGCCGTGTCCGTCATTCGGGGTTTATACGAATTTGTACCATCTAGTTAGTTTGTATAGACTGTCGGAAAATGCGCTTATTCTGGGAAATTCTGGCCTGCGTCTTGCTCACAAAGTAACGAACCAGGCCATTTGACGCATCGCAACATCGCTGCGAAGAGCCTGCGCCGTAGCCACAGCGCGCGATCGCGATAAGCCGTCTGACCGTTTTTGCAGGAGCTGTTCATGCAACGTTCGATTGCCACCGTGTCGATCAGCGGCACCCTCGTCGAGAAGCTGACCGCGATCCGGGCGGCCGGCTTCGAAGGCGTCGAGATTTTCGAAAACGATCTGCTGTATTTCGACGGTTCGCCCGCCGACGTACGGCGCATCGCCGAAGATCTCGGCTTGAAAATCATGCTGTTTCAGCCGTTCCGCGATTTCGACGGCGTGAGCGCGGAGCGTCTCGCGCGCAATCTCGATCGGGCAAAACGCAAATTCGACGTGATGCACGAACTGGGCACGGATCGCATTCTGGTGTGCAGCAACGTGCAGCCCGACACCCTCTGCGACGATGCGCTGATGACCGACCAGCTCGGCGCGCTCGCGCAGGCGGCCGAGGCGGCCGGCGTGATCGCCGGTTACGAAGCCCTCGCGTGGGGCCGGCACGTCAAGACGTACCGGCATGCGTGGAAGCTCGTGAACGCGGTGAACCATCCCAATCTCGGACTTGTGCTCGACAGTTTTCATACGCTGTCGCTTGGCGATACCGTCGACGGCATCGCCGACATTCCGGGCGAGCGCATCGCCTTTGTGCAGATCGCCGACGCGCCCAAGCTCGCAATGGACGTGCTCGAATGGAGCCGCCACTACCGCTGCTTTCCAGGCCAAGGCGATTTCGATGTCGCGAACTTTACGGCTCAAGTCGTGAAAGCGGGCTACAAGGGCCCGCTTTCGCTGGAAATTTTCAACGATGGCTTCCGTGCCGCGCCGACCACGATCACCGCCGCGGACGGGCATCGTTCGCTGCTGTTTCTCGAGGAGCAGACGCGTGCGTTGCTGGACAGCGAGCGGCAACCGGCCGGTGAGCTCTATGAGTCGCCGGCCGCGCCCGCGCACGTCGGCTATCAGTTCCTCGAATTCGCCGTGGATCACACCACGCGCGCGCATCTCGCCGACTGGCTCGGCAAACTGCGCTTTCGCCAGGCGGGCCAGCATCGTTCGAAAGACGTGACGCTTTATCAGCATGGCGCCGCTTCGATCGTGCTGAACGCGGAGCCCGATTCGTTCGCTAATGCGTTCTTTCAGCAGCATGGTTTGTCGCTGTGCGCGTCGGCGTTTCGCGTCGACGATGCGCATCAGGCATTCGAGCGCGCCGCCGGCTTCGGCTATGCGCCGTTCTCCGGCCAGATCGGCCCGAACGAACGCGTGCTGCCCGCCGTGCAGGCGCCGGACGGCAGCCTCAATTACTTCGTCGACGAAACGCCTGACCAGCCGACGTTGTTCGAAGCCGATTTCGTTCTGACGGACATCAACGGCCCGGCGGAAGTGGGGCCGCTCAGCCGTATCGATCACGTGTGCCTTGCCGTGCCGGCGAATTCGCTCGATACGTGGGTGCTGTTTCTGCGCACCGCGTTTGGCTTTCAGGCGGAGCCCAGCGTGCTCGTGCCCGATCCGTATGGCCTCGTGCGCAGCCGCGCGCTGCGCAGCCGCGACGGCTCGGTTCGCGTGGTGCTGAATGCGTCGGTGGATCACCATACTGCGGTCGCCGAGGCGCTGCATACCTATCACGGCTCGGGTCTGAATCATGTCGCGTTCAGCACGGGCGACATCTTCAGCGCAATTCCCGAATTCGTCGCCGATGGCTTGCCGGTGCTGCGCATTCCGCGTAATTACTACGACGATCTGGCCGCTCGCTACGCATTGCCGGACGAGACGCTCGACGCGCTGCGCGAGCACAACATCCTGTATGACCGCGATGAGCGCGGCGGCGAATTTTTCCACGCCTATACGGAACAGCTCGATCAGCGCTTCTTCATGGAGATCGTCGAGCGGCGCGGCGGTTATGACGGCTACGGCGCGGGCAACGCGGCGGTGCGGCTCGCAGCGCAGGCGCAGCGGCGGAGATAGGCGGCGCTCAGCGTTGGCGTGTCGGCTTGTTGGCGTCTTTGCTTTTCGCCGCCGCTACGGGTTCGCAACCGCGCAAAGCAACGCGGCAGGCACGCGCCGTGCGGATCGGCTAGAAGCGGGCTCTCGCCCGATATAATGCAGCCTGATTCGCGGTCCGCGCCGCGCGGCTGCATCGCCGGTCATGTCGGCGGCGGTGTCCGCAGCGTGAGCCCGAGCCCGCTCGTCGCGGGCTTGCGCCCGCACTCACCGCCCGCCGAACGAAACGCCAGGAGAGATATGAAGAAGTTTGCCGTAGTCCTGTCAGTTCCCCTTCTTTTCAGCGCTTGCGCCTACTTCCAGAAGAATCCGGACGCCGGCGAGCCGGTCACGGACACCACCACGCAGCGCTCGGTCAACGACGTCATCGCTTGCCTCACGCAACTCGCGACGAACCACAACGCCGCTTTCAAATCCACGTCGATCCCGCAAGGCCAGATGCTCGACTTCGGCGATTCGAACATCGTCAAGGTGCGCAGCGACAATGGTGCGACAACGTACCGCTTCTACGCGGGCAAGCGCCACGTCAATAATCTGTGGATCGAAACCGCCGGGAAAACCTGCGCGCCGTAAGTCACGCAAGCACAGCAGAAAGCAATCGAAAGCCCGGCCGTTAAGGGTTGGTAAGCTGCGCCGCTGCCATCTTCGTGTCACGGTGTTACAGGACAATGGTTCTTAAGAACCGTTTAAGACTTCGTCCCCATCATGCCTCGGACACTACCGCACGAGGTGCGCACCATGAACCAGCCCGAACAAAATACCAACGACAACCCGCCGCCGGCGAAGCGCCCCACCATCCTGCGCCGCCTGCTGAGCCATCACGAACTGGCGACGCTGCTGCTCCTGCTGCACGCGCCGATCGACGCTTCCGCCAAACCCGAGATTCCGCAACTGCACGAAGCCGGTCTGATCGAAACCATTTCGAACGATGCCGGCGGCTCGCGCATCCGTTTGACGTCCGAGGGCAATGCCGTGCTGCGCGGACTCGGTGTTAAGTAACGCTACGCCTGCACACCTGCGCTTGCCACGGTTACGCTTGCCACACGCCGTACCCCGCATCACGCAGTCCAATCGCCAATTCGACTTCCATGTCCTGTGCGCCGCGATAGGGCATCGGATTGAACACTTCGTATAACTCAGGCACGAGGCGCAAGCCGTAGTCGCGCACGTAGCGATTCGCCTGAATGCCGGCCTTGTGCCGGTCGAAGCGCAGATCGGGATCGAGCCCGGTCATCCCCACATACACGCAGGGCTTGTCGAACCGGTAGTCCGGATTCGCGCGGCGAAAGCGCGGCTCGTTCCAGACGGTGTCGTCGAGCAAGACGACGTACACGTAATAGTGATGCTTGCGGCGAACCATAAGCCAGGTTCAGTTCCTCGACGTGCCGTGCAGCAGCATCCGGTATTCGGTCGGCGTGACGCCGACAGTCGCCTTGAATTGCCGCGTGAACGCGCTGTGATCGGTGTAGCCGCATAGCGCGGCGACGTCGGTGACCTTGTCGTTCGAGACCAGCAGCGCGGTCGCGGCATCGAGCCGCGTCTTCAGCAGAACCTGACGCGGCGTCAGATGAAACACCTTGTGAAAGTAACGCTCGAGCTGCGCGACCGACATATCCGCCATTGCAGCCAACTGCTTCAGGTTCAGCGGCTGCACATAGTTTTCCTGGATGAACTGCACGACCGTCGCGAGCCTGCTATACGCGGGATGGCTGCTCTCGTCCGCTCTCAGATCGCGTGAGATGCCGGCCAATCCGATGATCTTGCCTGCCGCGTCGCGCAACGGCTGCTTGCTCGTCAGGCACCAGCCCGGCTGACGTCCCGGATAAAGATGCAATTCGAGCTGATCGATCATCTGATTGCCGACGTGGATCACGCCCTCGTCCTGCGCGGTGTAGATGCGGCCGAAGCGGCGCGGAAACACGTCCTCGGCGGTCTTGCCGAGCAGCGCCGTTTTCTCCTTGAAGCCGCAGCGCGAAGCGAGCGTGCGGTTCACGAGCGCGTAGCGCGCGTCGGCGTCCTTCACGAAGAAAACGACGTCGGGCAGCGCGTCGAATACGGGCTCGAGCTGCCGGAAGTGCGACAGCATGGCGGACAACGGTGCTTCGTCAGGGGGAAACTGATGAGCCAGCGTGTTCATCGTGCGGGTCCCGTGGGTCCGAGCCGGTTGTGAGGGCGGATGCGTGAGCGGTTTTTGACGCTTGCGGCGCTGGGTTGTTTGCAGCCGATGCGGTTCGGTTCTGGTCGATTCACCATGCATGCGCCGTCGATTATAAAGCCGCCGATTCGCCGACAATATGCGCGTGCCGGCGATGATCGGCGCACGTCATTCGGTCTGCGGCGGATGCCCGGCCGCTGCGATCAGCGTGCCGATTTGCGCGGGACTGAATGGCGGACGCGGCGCCGCCGATGGCCAACCGAAGTACACGTTGGCGGCGGTCCCGCAGATCTTTCCCTGGCAGGCGCCCATCCCGCAACGGGTGTGCAGCTTGGCGTCGCGCCAGTTCTGGAACGCGCGCACTTCGCCGACGCTGACGTCTTCGCAGCGGCATAGCAGGGTGTCGTCGGCGGGCGGGATGCGCGCGGCGGGCTGCAGAGCGAAGGCGGTTTCGACGCGCGCCGCGAAGCGGCGCCAGCGTTGGCGTTGTGCGTGAAGTGTGCGGAGGCGGGAGCTTGCGGTTAGTTCGGGGCTCGATCCGTCGACGCTGCTGCGTTCACCCACGCCCAACCCCGCGATTTCCCCTTCGATCGACGCCAACTCCGCGCCGCCCACTCCCGTGCACTCGCCCGCCGCAAACACGCCCTCGACCGAGGTGCGCTGCGAAGCATCGACGACGATGCCGCCTGCTTCGTCGATCGCACAGCCGAACGCCTGCGCGAGCGTGACATTCGGCACCAGCCCAAAGCCGCACGCGACACGCTCGCAATCGAGCGTCACCCTGCGCTCGCCGCGCCGGATCGTGACCTGTTGCACGCGGTGTTCGCCGTGCGCCGCTTCGACCATGCTGCTCGTCCAGTAGCGCGTGCCGCCGAAACCGCGCGTCATGCTCACGGCCTGCCGCAGCTTCGCGGGTTCGCGTAGAAGCGAAGCGCCAAAACGCGCGACCTTTATGGCCGAAGCCTGCTCGACCACCGCGAGCACTCGCGCGCCGGCTGCGCGTGCCGTGGCCAATGCGGCGATCAGCAACGGACCGCTGCCCGCAATCACGACGCGCTCACCGCGTACCGGCATGCCGCCTTTGATCAGCGCCTGCAGCGCGCCCGCGCCGGTGACGCCGCGCAGCGTCCAGCCGGCGAACGGCAGCAAGCGCTCACGTGCGCCGGTCGCCAAAATCAGGCGCTCGTATGTCATGCACACGCCGCCTCGTTCCGCCGATTCGACCAGCAGACCACGCGGCGCGAGCGGCGCAATGACGCGCGTCGACGGAAAATGAGTCACGTTGCCGTGGCGGCTTAAATCGGCGAGCAGAGCGCGCAGCGGCGACTGCGGCGCGATGCCCGGTCCCTGCCGCCAGATCTGGCCGCCGACGCGCGGATTGTCGTCGAGCAACGCGACGGCCGCGCCTTCGCGTGCCGATGCAAGCGCGGCGTGGAGACCGGCCGGGCCGGCGCCTACTACGATCACGTCGAAGTGCTGAGTCACGGTGCGTTCACCTTCTGCGTATGCACGACTTGCCCATCGCGGCACAACGTCTGGCACGCGAGCACATGCGCGCGTCCGTCTATCGTCACGCGGCATTCCTGACAGACACCCATCCCGCAGAGAACAGCGCGCGGCTCGCCGCGCACGGACACCCGCGTGCCGCTCCCGCAACCCACAACCACCAGCGCCGCCGCCACGGTCGTCCCGGCGTCGACCTCGACAGCCACTCCGTCGATCATCACCCGAACCCGCGCCTCGCCACTCTTACTCATGCGCCACCTCGTGCACGAACCGCGCAGGCAAATAAGGCTCGACCGGAATCGCCGCCGTCTCTCCGACCATCTGTGCGGCAAGCAGCTTCGCCGTCGCAAGCGATGTCGTCACACCCAGCCCCTCATGACCGACCGCAAGCCACACGCCGGGCGCGGCGTCGCCGGCCGGACCGATGAGCGGCAAGCCATCCGGCGATGCCGCGCGAAAGCCGGTCCATGCGCGAATGCCGTTGAGCTGCGGCAGCATCGGCAGATAGTGCGCGGCGCGCTGCAGCATCTGCGCGAGCACGGGCATCTCGACTGCGGGGTCGGTCGTGTCGAACTGGCGCGATGAGCCGATCAGCAACTGCCCCGTCGGCCGCGGCTGCGCATTGAATGCGACCGACGTGCCCGTCGCGTGGTGCGCGCTCTTGATATACCCGAGCTCGAGCAATTGATGATGGATCAGCTCGGGGTAACGGTCGGTGATCAGCAGATGGCCCTTCTTCGGTTGCAGCGGCAGCGTCGGCACGAGTTCGCGAGCGCCGAGGCCGTTTGCGACGATCACATGCCGCGCGCCGCGCCGCTCGCCGTTCGCGAGCGTGACGCCCGTTGCATCCACGGAAATAACAGGCGCGCCGAGCCGCACGCCGATGTTCGCCGACGCCGGCGATTGCGTCAGCAGCCACTCGGCGGCCGTCGGCGCGTACACAATGCTGTCGTGCTCGATGCGCAAACCGCCGACAAGCGACGCCGCCACCGCCGGCTCGCATTGGCGCAGCGCGGACGCGTCGAGCAGTTGCGCTGCAACGCCATGCGCTTCGTAAGCGGCGTGCATTGCGCGGGCGGCTTGCCATTCTTCTTCGTCGGCGGCGAGCCAGAGCGTGCCGCAGCGCGCGAACGCGTCGCGCGTGCGCAGTCGAGGCGCGAGTTGCAGCCAGAGGTCGCGCGAGTAAAGCGAGAGCGCCAGTTCAGCGGGCGAGTCGTTCATCACGACGATATGGCCCATCCCGGCCGCCGTCGCGCCGCCGCCGATGCCTTGCGCGTCCAGCACCTCGACGCGCATGCCGAGTGCGGCGAGTTCGGCCGCGCAGGCCGCGCCGACGATGCCCGCGCCGACGATCAAGACATCCGCCGTCATGCCGTGCAGATGCCCCACGCAAACGGATCGCGTTCGTCGAAGCAAAGCCGCCCTTCCGCCGTGATATGCGCGTGTCCGGTGATGGTCGGAATCACGCCGAGGCCGTCGTCCGCGTGACGATAGCTCGCCTCGAACACGCTGCCGATAATGCTCTCCTGCCGCCACACCGCGCCTTCGGCGAGCTTGCCGTCCGCCGCGAGGCACGCCACTTTCGCGCTGGTGCCCGTGCCGCACGGCGAGCGGTCGTACGCGTTGCCCGGACAGAGCACGAAACTGCGGCTGTCGATGCCGTCGCGCGAGCCCGGCCCGAAGAGCTCGATATGGTCGATCAGCGCGCCGTCGGCGCCGGTGATCCGCTGCGCGATCAGCGCGTCGCGGATCGCGGCGCTGAACGCCGTCAACTCAGGAATGTGCGCCGGCTCCAACGAACGGCCATGTTCGGCGACGAGGAAAAACCAGTTGCCGCCCCAGCCGATGTCGCCCGTCAACACGCCATATCCCGGCACGTCCACCTGAACGGCCTCGCGATAGCGATACGCCGGCACGTTGCGCACGGCGACGCTGCCGTCGTCGTTGAGCGTCGCTTCCACCACGCCGACGGGCGTCTCGATCCGATGACGCCCCGGCGCGATCCGCCCCATATGCGCGAGCGACACCACGAGGCCGATCGTGCCGTGCCCGCACATGCCGAGATAGCCGACGTTGTTGAAGAAGATCACGCCGGCCGCGCACGACGGGTCGTCGGGTTCGCACAGCAGCGCGCCGACTACCACGTCCGAGCCGCGCGGTTCGGTGACGATGCCGGCGCGCCAGTCGTCGAAGCGCGTGCGGAATACGTCGAGCCGCTCTGCGAGCGTTCCGCCGCCGAGATCGGGGCCGCCGGACACGACCAGGCGGGTCGGTTCACCGCCGGTGTGGGAGTCGATGATATTGAGCGTTTTCATGACGCACATGGTAGGAACGGCGCACGCGCGAGTCTTGGTGCGACTGCGCGTGGATTGTGACGATTTCGGCATAGGTTGTAGTTTTACCGCTGCGTGGTTCCGCAGGCCACGCAACGCTGAATGAACTTGCGGCCGCGCCTCGGCCGCAGCGGCAAAGGCACGGCCGTTTGCCCAGCGCGGACCGCCGCGCACGCACCGGCCAGCCGCCTCTTAACATATCGCAAAAACGCAGCACCGCCCCGCCTTCTAAGTGCGACCTCGAACCCCACTATGCCGAAATCGTCATCCGCCACGCGCGATTGACGCAAGACGGCGGCGTTTTCGCTGCTTACACTGTGCTTCGACTCATCACATTCAGGAGAGCAGTCGTGGCGCATATCTGGGAAGGCGTATTGCCGGCGGTCACCACCAAGTTCAACGCGGATTTCAGCATAGACCGTGCGTGGACCGCAAAGAATATCGAAGCGCAGATCGACGCGGGCGTGGACGGCATCATCGTGTGCGGATCGCTTGGCGAAGCGTCGACGCTCTCGCTCGACGAAAAGCTGGAAGTGCTCGACATCGCCGTGGACGCCTCGCGCGGCCGCGTGCCGGTGCTGCTGACGATCGCGGAAAACAGCACGCTCGACGCCTGCCGCCAGGCCGAACACGGCGGCCGGCACGGCGCGGCCGGTTTCATGGTGCTGCCGGGTCTGCGCTATCTGTCCGATCGGCGCGAGACGCTGCATCACTTTCGCAGCGTCGCCGACGCAAGCGCGCTGCCGCTGATGATCTACAACAATCCGCTCGCGTACGGCGTCGATATGACGCCCGAGATGTTCGCCGAAATCGCCGACGAGAAAAAGATCGTCGCGATCAAGGAATCATGCGGCGACGTGCGGCGCGTGACCGATCTGATCAACGCGGTCGGCGACCGCTTCGCGATTCTGTGCGGCGTCGACAATCTCGCGATGGAAGCCATCCTGATGGGCGCGCATGGCTGGGTGGCCGGTCTCGTGTGCGCGTTTCCGCATGAGACGGTGGCGATCTACAAGCTGTTGAAAGCGGGACGCCTGGAAGAAGCGCGGGCGATTTACCGCTGGTTCGCGCCGCTGCTCGCGCTCGACGTATCGTCGAAACTCGTCCAGAACATCAAGCTCGCCGAAGCGATGGTGGGACTCGGCACGGAGCCGGTCCGCCCGCCGCGCCTGCCGCTTGCCGGCGACGAGCGCGCGGCGGTGGAAGCGTTGATCCGCAAGGCGCTAGAAACGCGGCCGCAATTGCCGCGCCTTTGAGCGAGTGCCGGTGTGCGAGTTTGAGCGTGAATAAAGGCTTCAGGCCGCCTGCGGCTGCGCATGCACGGCGTCCTCGTGACGCAGATGCAGCAGCCTGTAGCCGCTCTTATAAACCGGCTGCAGGCGAAACTCGTTTTGCGGCTCGATTGCGAGCAACAGACGCAGCCGCGACACGTGGCTGTCGATGGTGCGCGTGAACTCGCGGAATTCGCGGCCCCACACCATCGCGAAAATGTGATCGCGCGACATCACGCGGCCAATGTTCGAGAAGAACAGCGAGGCGAGCCGGTATTGCGTGCCGGACAACGCGACCGGCTGGCCGCGCAGCATGACGACCTGGCGATGCGTGTCGAAGCGGTACGGGCCCACGTCGAAGCTCGCGGTGCCGAAGCGCTCCGGATAGGCGCGCCGCAGCAACGCCGTGACGCGCTCGCGGAATTCGGCCGGGCGCAGCGGCAGTGACGCGTAGTCGTCGGCGCCGTTGACGAACGCGCGCACCATGCTCTCCTCGGACGTGTCGCGCGACACGAAAATCACCGGCATCCGGTCGCCGCCGACCGCGCGCGCCGTGCGCAACACCTCGGTGCCCGACAGGCGCGTGCCGTGCCAGTCCAGCACCAGCAGATCCACGGTGGATCGGGCAAGCGTTTTCGACATGGTGAGACCGTCGTCGTAGCCCGCGCAGGTATGGCCGGCGCTCGTCAGAATCTTTTCAATCGACTGACGCATGACGGGATCACGTTGGAGAATGGCAATGCGCATGGGATGACTCATAACTGATGGCGTGGACGCGATTCTCGAAGGCCCACCCGCGCTATCCCATAGGACCAATCCTAATTTAGCGTTTGCTCAGACGAATCCGCTCGACGAATCGCCGACGGACTACAGCCGACTTCCTGTACCCAGGCCCGGCTTTCCCCAAGCCCGCCACGAAACGCGGACTCAAGCAGAACTTTCCCAATCTAATTAAGCACTTCCCGAGGCGAATCGCTTTCATCCTGTAAAATCGCCGGTTGGCTTACTTCGTCATCGCGCCGCCCTACCCGGGACGGCGCGCCGGTGTCCCGCGCTCTACCCAGCCGTTGCCACACTTCTCGCCCGACGAGCGCCGTTTTTCCACGCCACACGTGGTTTCCAATTCAACACAACGACATAGCAATGCAAGCGACAAATCTGGGTGGAGCGCAGGCTGTCACCCCACGCCCGCTTGGGCGCAGCGACTATAAAACGCTCGGCCTCGCGGCCCTGGGCGGCGCACTCGAGTTCTACGACTTCATCATCTTCGTGTTTTTTGCGCCGGCAATCGGCCAGCTATTCTTTCCGGCCGCGATGCCGGACTGGCTGCGCCAGGTGCAGACCTTCGGCATCTTCGCCGCGGGTTATCTGGCGCGGCCGCTCGGCGGCATCATCATGGCGCACTTCGGCGATCTGTTCGGCCGCAAGCGCATGTTCACGCTAAGCGTGCTGCTCATGTCCGTGCCGACGCTGATGATGGGTCTCCTGCCTACTTACGCGAGCATCGGCGTAATGGCGCCGGTTCTTCTGCTGCTGTTTCGCGTGATGCAGGGCGCGGCGGTCGGCGGCGAGGTGCCGGGCGCGTGGGTGTTCGTCTCCGAGCACGTGCCCGAGCGGCACATCGGCTACGCGTGCGGCACGCTGACGGCCGGGCTGACGGCGGGCATCCTGCTCGGCTCGCTGATCGCGTCGGCGGTGAATCGCAATTTCGTGCCTGCTGAAATCGCCGATTACGCGTGGCGCATTCCGTTCCTGATCGGCGGCGTGTTCGGCATGTTTTCGGTTTATCTGCGCCGCTGGCTGCACGAGACGCCGGTGTTCGCCGAACTCAAGCAACGCAAGGCGATTGCCGCCGAAGTGCCGCTCAAGGCCGTGCTGCGCGACCACGGCCGCGCGGTCATCGTGTCGATGCTGCTTACGTGGATGCTGTCGGCCGCGATCGTCGTCGTGATCCTGATGACGCCGACGCTGCTGCAAAAGCAGTTTCACATCGCGCCGGCCACCGCGCTGCTCGCGAACTGCGTGGCGACGCTGTGCCTGACGATCGGCTGCGTGATGGCGGGCTCGATCGCCGGGCGCGTCGGCGCGGGACGCACGATTTTCATCGGCGGCCTGGCGCTGGCGGCGACCTACTATGCGATGTTCCAGCAGCTCGCCGTCGATACGTCCACGCTCGTGCCGCTGTACGGCGTGACCGGCCTGCTGGTCGGCGTGATCGGCGCGATTCCGTTCGTGATGGTGAAAGCCTTTCCGCCGGTCGTGCGCTTCTCGGGCATCTCGTTTTCGTACAACGTCGCGTACGCGATCTTCGGCGGACTGACGCCGATCGCCGTCTCGCTGATGATGAAATCGAACCCGATGGCCGCGCCGTTGTACGTCGGCACGATCTGCGTGCTGGGCGCGCTGACTGCGCTCTTCATCAAGGACGCGCCGTACAAGCGCTGATCCTGCGTGTGCGCTCATGAATGACGCGAACGGCGCGCCTTTGCAGGCGCGCCGTTTTCGCATGTGCGAGCGAGTGCGTTCGTTCAGGCGGCGACGCGACTGAGCGCATATCCTGCACGGTCTTCCACCGACATCGACACTTCACGCCGGCCCGAAACATCGGGCGCGCCATCGGCCTACGATGTGTCGCATGAACTCCCAAAAAACACCCGTTTCGCCCGCCCTCGGCCGCGTGCTCGCGACCGTCAGCGTCGGCTTCGTCGTCACGCAGCTGGACGTGACCATCGTCAATATTGCGCTGCCGCAGATCGGCGCGAATCTGCACGCGAACGTCGCGGGCCTGCAATGGGTCGTCGATGCGTACACGCTCGCCTTCGCCGTGCTGATGCTGTCGGCCGGCGCGCTCGGCGACCGCTTCGGCGCGCGCCGGCTGTATGCGGCAGGCATCGTGCTGTTCGCGCTGGCGTCGCTTGCCTGCGGCCTCGCGCTCGACGCGCCGATGCTCGTCGCGGCCCGCGCGCTGCAAGGCGTCGGCGCCGCCGCGATGCTGCCGAATTCGTTGGCGCTGCTCAACCAGTCGTACGGGCACGACCCGAAACTTCGCGCCCGCGCGGTCGGACTGTGGACGGCCTCGGGAGCCATTTCGATCGCCGCAGGCCCGGTGTTGGGCGGCCTGCTGATCGCGGCCTTCGGCTGGCGCAGCATTTTCCTCGTCAATCTGCCGATTTGCGCCGCCGGCTTTCTCGCGACCTTGCTGTGGGTGCCGCGTCCGCAGGCCGCCGCGAAAGCGGATACCAGCCCGCGCGGCATCGACCTCGGCGGCCAGTCGCTCGCTATCGTCGCGTTGACGGCGTTTGTCGCCGCCGTGATCGAATGGCGGCCGCTGGGGCTCACTCATCCGCTCGTCGCGGGCGGCTTCGTGCTCGCGGCGCTCGCGGGCGGCGCCTTCGTCGCCGTCGAAGTGCGGGCGCGCGCGCCGATGCTGCCGCTCTCACTCTTCGGCAAGCGCAGCTTCAGCGCGGCCGTGCTGTTCGGCATCTGCGTGAACATGACTTATTACGGCATGGTCTTCGTGCTGAGCCTGTATTTGCAGCGGGCGCGCGGCTACACGCCGTTGCAGGCCGGGCTCGCGTTTTTGCCGCTGACCGGCGGCTTCCTGATTTCGAACGTGGCGAGCGGCTGGGTGGTCGGGCGCTTCGGCGTGCGTGTGCCAATGATCGCCGGCGCCATCACCGCCGGGCTCGGCTACGGCCTGCTGCATTTCGTCGATGCCGGCACGCCGCTCATCGGCTTGCTGCTGCCGTTCCTGCTGATCCCGTCCGGCATGGGGCTCGCCGTGCCGGCGATGACGACCGCCGTGCTGGCATCGGTGGAAGCGCGGCGCGCGGGCACGGCATCGGCGGTATTGAACACGGCGCGCCAGGCGGGTGGCGCGGTGGGCGTGGCCGCCTTCGGCGCGCTCGCGAGCGGCTCCGCGGCGACGCAAATCGTTTCGGGCATGCAAACGGCGACGGCGATCTCGGTCGGGCTGCTGGTGTTCGGCGGCGTGATGAGTTGCCTCGTGCATCCGCAGCCGCATTCGTCGTCGACGGCGCGGGGCGACGCGGACTCCGTGCGCGTGGGCAATTCGCGCTGATGTTGCAGACTGGCTGTCGAGGCTTCGTGCGCCGCGTCTCGGTTCGCGTTCGTTCGTCTCGGCTCGCCTTTAAACGCACGCGCAATAAAAAACGACCCCGGCGGCTCGAGGCCACAGGGGTCGTCAGCGGTCTATCGGGCGTCTATCCGGCGTCTATCCGGCGTCTATCCGGCGCTCAGCCACGAGCGCGCCCTGCACCACTGCGCCGGCGAGCTACAGCGGCGCTTCCTGAATCGTGCCGGTGTTGATCGCGGCTTCGATCAGCCCTTCGTTTTGCGCCTTGCTGATTGCATCGGCGATCAGTTTTTCCGGCTCTTCGATCTCTGCCTTGATCGCGCCCAGGAATCCGGACGCATCGAGAACGACGAGCGTTTTCGCGGAATCGGCAAGGCTGATGATCACGCGATGCGGCGTGGGCCCTTCGCCAAGACTCGCGCACAACTGCAGCACCTTGCCCCCAATGGATTGCTCGAAACTTTGAATCATATGTGCTCCCTTGATTGCGGCCGAATACGGCAGCCGGTCGAACCGGCTAAATCGTGAACGCGGGCGCTCAAAGGCCCAACCCGCTGCGCGGCGCGCGCGCACCGTCGATACTGATACGCCCCGCGCCGGTCACGAACAGCAGCAGAAAACCACCGGCGATACCGATGTTTTTCCAGAAATGAATCACCATGTCGCGCTGCAAGGCGGCGTCGGTCACATTCCAGAAGTCGTGGCCCAGGACCGCGGTTGCCACCGTATAGACCGCCATGATGAGCGCGAGCGGACGCACCTTGAAGCCGACGATCAGCAGCAGGCCGCCCAATGCCTCCACGGCGGTGGCGATCGGCGCGGCGATCTGCACGAACGGCACGCCCTTCGAATGCAGGTAGCCGACAAAGCCCGCATAGCCCAGCAGTTTCATCACGCCGCCCCACAGGAACAGAACGGCAAGCGCGATACGCGCGATGAGAATAACGCCGGAATCGACGGGACGCGTCATGAGGTGCTCCTGTAGATGAATAAGCAGCAGACCCGGTGAAAGGGCCACAGTTCCCTGCTTTGCCTCTGAGCATAAGTGGATTGCCCGCGCTTTCCAAGGCGGGCAAGCGTTGGATGCGTAGTCTGCGACGCCCGGGATGCCCGGCGGCACGATTGGCTTCAAACGTCTTCACCGACGCTGACGCCGCGAACCGGCGGCGTCGTGCACGATCAACGCGGCGCGTCCGGCGCGAGCAGCACGCCTTTCGTGAAGACGAAGCAGCCGTAGCCACGGTCTTCACCCGTCGCGATCACGCAATACGCTTTGCGCGCGCGCTCGTAAAACGCGAAGCGTTCGATGGATGCAAACGGCACCTCGCGCCCCTCGGCGGCATTGACCTCGATCTGCGCCTCGCGCTGCACGGCCGGAATGGTATGCGGCTCGCCGACGACTTCCATCCGCGACGCCGGTTGCTCGATGAAGGTATCGAGCGGCAGCACGGAAAGCACGGCGCGGACCGCACGCGGCGCGCTCACGCCGTCCAGATGAAGCAGCTTGCCGAGCACCGTGGAATGCGCGACCGAGTTGCCCGGAAAGTTCGCGTCGCAGATCACGAGTTCGTCGCCGTGACCCATTGAGCGTAGTGCATGCAGGATGTCGGCGTTAAGCAGGGGATCGAGGTTCTTTAGCACTGTGTCTCCATGCAAGTTGCTTGCGGTTATTCGAATGGATTGAATCGATTGCCTTGATCGCAATACGGCAAACGATTGTAGCAAGCAACGTCGCGCGCTTCGGAGAGATTCAGTGCGCCGCGCAAGACGCGCCGGGCGCGCCGGACGCCCCACGCCTCTTGCCGCGGCAACGCCACCGCAACCATCCGATGATCGCGAGCAGCATCAGCCCCGCGCCGCCGAGCACCGGTTCGCGCCAGCCGAGCAACGCGGTGAACATGAACGCGCGCGTGCCGGCGAGCAGCGCGAAGCCGGCGATCGCGCCGGAGAACGCGTCCATCGCGGCAGCGAATCGCGCGAACGTTCTGACGGGCGAACGAGTCGTGACGCCGGCGGGCTCGTGCATGATGCTCTCCATGAAAGATGGGCGGTGGTGATTGGCGATGGCTAATTGCGATTGGCGGTGGCCGCTCAGGCGCCCGCTGGCACCTGGTCGAGGAAGCCGGTCACGGACTGAAGGCGCCCGTGCGCGTCGACCGTGCCGAAGTCGGAGCCCTTGACGATCGCATCGCCGGCGGGCGTCACGAGTTCCCACGAAAAGCGCAGGCGATTGCCGAAGCCGTCGACGTCGGTCGAGCGGCGAAACGTGTGACCGGCAAAGCGCTCCTGCACGGCCTGGATCATCGCGTCGATGCCGTCGTGGCACGCGCCGGTCATCAGCGGGTCGCGATAGTCGGCGTCGCGTGCCCACGTCGCGGCGATAAGTTCTCGGCGGCGCGCGCCGTCGGTCTCGTTCCATGCATCGAAATAACGGTCGATCAGGTTGGTATGCGCGTTCATCTCCCACTCCTATGGCGTGATAGAGCGCTACGCTCGGCACGCGGGTCGCGTGCGGCGGGCTCGGAGTGAAGATTCGCGGTTTGCGCGACGTCGGTCGATTACGTGGCAGGTAATCGGGGTGCTGCGGTGGGCGGGGCAATGTGGCGGCTGGGGTGGCGAGGCGTAGCCATGCGCAGCGAGAGGAGCAGCGAGGTGCGGCCACGCGCGGCGAGCGGCAGCGGGAGCGACGGGACGGGGACGGCCAGCGGTGGGACAGCCAGCGGCGAGGCGTAGCACTGCGCGGCGAGAGCGGAAGCGAGGCGCGGCCACGCGCGGCGAGAGCGGCAGCGAGGTGCGGCCACGCGCGGCGGGCGGCGACACGAGCGACGGGACGGCTAGCGGCGAGGCGCAGCCATGCGCGACGAGAGGGGCAGCGAGGTGCGGCTACACGCGGCGAGCGTCAAGCCACAAACGACGTGCGACACGCCCCACCCATTACCTCCCAGGTAATGGATTGCCGCGGCGCTTTGGCTATCATCGGTGGCATGAACACACTTTCTCTTGCGCAAGGCGCCGCGTCGGCGCCGCCCACGGCCAGCCGCAGCGTCGGCGATCTGCTGCGTGAATGGCGGCAGCGTCGGCGAATGAGCCAATTGCTGCTCGCCGCCGAAGCCGACATCTCGACGCGGCATCTGAGCTTCGTCGAATCCGGCCGCGCGACGCCGAGCCGCGAAATGGTGATGCATCTCGCCGAGCGCCTCGACGTGCCGCTGCGCGCGCGCAACGCGCTGCTGGTCGCCGCGGGATACGCGCCGCTGTTCCGCGAGCGTCCGCTGTCGGACCCGCAACTGAGCGCCGCGCGCGAGGCCGTCGAGCTGGTGCTGAAGGGCCACGAGCCGTATCCGGCGCTTGCCATCGACCGTCACTGGACGATCGTCGCCACCAACAATGCGCTCGCACCGCTGCTCGCGGGCGCGAGTCCCCAATTGCTGAAGCCGCCCGTCAACGCGTTGCGCCTGAGCCTGCATCCGGAAGGCATTGCGTCGTCGATCGTCAACTGGCACGCGTGGCGCGAGCACGTGCTCGCGCGGCTGCAACGGCAAATCGACGTAAGCGGCGACGACACCCTCAGCGCGCTGCGCGACGAGCTGGCTGCTTACCCGAGCCCGCCCGGCGCCGCCGCGCCCGATGCCGCCGATAGCCCGCTCAACCAGATCGCCGTGCCGCTGCGGCTGCGCACGCCGCTTGGCGTGCTGTCGTTCTTCAGCACGACGACGGTGTTCGGCACGCCAGTGGACGTGACGCTATCTGAACTCGCCATTGAGGCGTTCTTTCCGGCGGATCCGCAAACCGCGGCCGCACTGCGGGACTTCGCGGAGAAGCAGCGCGTGGACGGCGCTGCGGACAGGGAGACGGCTGCCGGCGCGTGAAAGCGTGGTCGAGTGGTCGAGTGGTCGAGTGGTCGAGTGGCTGCGTGGCTGCGTGGCTGCGTGGTCGCGTGGCTGCGTAGTCGCTTGTACGCGCGACGCAACGCCGGACCGCCCGCAGGATCGGCGACGCCCTCTCACGCGTCGCCTGAAGCAGCGCCGCGAGGTTGCGGTCAGGATCGTGGAGTTGATTGCGGCCTGCGGGCTCAGCTCGTGGCCGCGAACAGGCGGGACCAGAACGCATATGACAGCGCTCCGCTTGACCAACCGCACACGGCGACGCGACGCTCAACGGACCGCAGACGCCGGCACAGCGCTTGAGCGACCGCAGACGGCGGCGTGGCGTTCAACGGACCGCATATGCCAGCGCTCCGCTCAACCGCCCGCGCACGGCGGCGTGACGCTCAACGGAACGCAGCCAGCGCCACGCTGAACCGACAGGCACACGCCAGAGCACTGCCGAACCAACGCACATACGCTAGCGTCCCTCTCGACCGAGACACATACGCGAGCGCCGCGCTCACCCAACGCACGCCCCGCCCCTCTGCGCGAATCTCCCCCACGTGCTATCTTTTTCGATCCACTTTGCATGTGTCGACCCAGCGCGCTGAGCCTCCCGACGACGTTCACGTCGCGAGCCGCCGCCGCGCCAAAGTCCGCCTACCGTACTCATCATGTCCGATCTCTCCACTCCGCTTTCGCGCGCCCCGCGCCGCTTCGACCTCAACCCCAAACCGCTTGCCGCGGCGCTGCTGCTGATCGCGCTCGGCGCCGTCTATCTGGCGCAGACGGTCAGCGGCCGCCAGGCCGCGCTCTATATAGTCGGCGCGCTGCTCGGCCTGTCGCTCTATCACGCGGCATTCGGCTTTACGTCGGCGTGGCGCGTATTTATAGCCGATGGCCGCGGCGCCGGCCTTCGCGCGCAGATGCTGATGCTCGCCGTCGGCGTCGTGCTGTTCTTCCCGGCGCTCGCGTCGGGCAGCCTGTTTGGGCATCCGGTTGTCGGTCTGGTCGCGCCCGCGGGCACCTCCGTGGTGGTCGGCGCGTTCATGTTCGGCGTCGGCATGCAGCTTGGCGGCGGTTGCGCGTCCGGCACGCTGTACACGGTCGGCGGCGGCAGCACGCGAATGATCGTCACGCTCGCCGCGTTCGTCACCGGCTCCGTCGTGGCCACCGCGCATATGCCGTTCTGGACCGCGCTCCCGTCGCTCAAGCCGCTCTCGATGGTGACGACGCTCGGCGCAGGCAGCGCCATCGCGCTCAATCTGGCGATTTTCGCGGCCATCGCCGCGCTGACAGTGCTCGTCGAACGGCGCCGGCACGGAGCTCTCGTCAACGAGGCGGCGCGCCCGCCGCGTGCGTCGCCGTGGCTGCAAGGGCCGTGGCCGCTGTTCGTCGGCGCGCTCGCCCTCGTGCTGCTCAACTTCGCGACGCTCGCGCTGTCGGGCCGCCCGTGGGGCGTCACCTCGGCGTTCGCGCTGTGGGGCGCAAAGCTCTTCGCCGCGCTCGGGATAGACGTCGCGAGCTGGCCGTACTGGGCGACCCGCGCGAACGCGGGCGCGCTCGCAGCGCCTGTTACACACGACGTCACGACCGTGATGGACGTCGGCATCATTCTCGGCGCGATGGCCGCCGCCGCGCTCGCCGGGCGTTACGCGCCGGTCTGGAAAGTGCCGATGCGTTCGCTGATCGCGGCCGTGGTCGGCGGCCTGCTGCTCGGCTACGGCGCGCGCCTCGCCTACGGCTGTAACATCGGCGCGTACTTCAGCGGCATCGTCTCCGGCAGCCTGCACGGCTGGCTGTGGCTCGTCGCGGCGTTTGCCGGCAACGTGCTAGGCACGCGCCTGCGGCCCGCGTTCGGCCTCGAAGTCGAACGGGTACGTCGCACCGGCTGCTGATTCGCACCGGGGAAGTTACAAAGTCGCCTTGGTTTGTAACCGGGGCGGCAGCAGTCCGTTACAACTGTCTTCTGTCCCCAAAGCACGAAAAGCCGACGGTATTTATTACACATTTTTCTTCGGCTTTTCTCTTTCCCTTTCATTCAGACTTATTTACCGGTTGTGCGCACAACGATCCGCTGTTGCGCGGACGATACGCCCTCATCCCCGCCGCACAAGGGTTTTCATGGATCAGACCATTGTCGGCACGGCCGCAAAAGCCGTGTAGCATCGCCTATTACAGGCCGGTGAAATTCTTACCGAAATTTGATGCATCTTTTTGAGATATTTTTTCGAGAAGGGATTGATTTCTTGTTTTGCCCTTCATACAATTCGTCCCAAGCTGTTACGAAATGTAACGCGATGTATCAAAAGGTCGCCATCTGTATCAACCGAGCGACCCGTAGCCGAAGGACAACGTTTTCGGCGAGGCACAAAAGAGATAACGGCAAAAAGCCGACTTAGTAATTCGGGGCTTCGGAAACACAGAAAATGGACCGTAGCAGCGAGACGCTGGACTCAATCCGCGAGATTAACCTGTCGTACATCATGCTTGCGCAACGCATGTTGCGTGAGGACAAACCCGTCGGCATGTTCCGTCTGGGCTTGTCGTCGGAACTGGCCGATCTGCTTGCCGGGCTGTCGCTCGCGCAGATCGTCAAGCTGGCCTCTTCCGATCAGCTTTTGTGCTTCTTCCGCTTCAACGACCACTCGATGTTGTCGGCGTTGACGCAAACGACGAAGCACACCGCAGTTGCACCGACTCACGCGGCCATCCTGCTTGCAGGCCAGCCCGCCGAGCAATTTGCCTAATAGGGTGACTGCGATGCTTAAGCGTAGCCTGACGGAAGACGCACAAGAAGTGTTTCGCGCCATCGCGCTGATCGAACTGGGCGCACGCATGCAGGTGCTCGAGAGCGAGTTGACGCTCTCGCGCGATCGCATGATCCGCCTGTATCGTGAGGTGAAGGGCGTATCGCCGCCCA
This sequence comes from Paraburkholderia sp. RL17-368-BIF-A, assembly GCF_046054045.1. NCBI lineage: Bacteria > Pseudomonadati > Pseudomonadota > Betaproteobacteria > Burkholderiales > Burkholderiaceae > Paraburkholderia > Paraburkholderia sp. RL17-368-BIF-A. The sequence continues at coordinate 33,524 of NZ_JARESN010000009.1, read as the reverse complement.
AGGGCATGCTGCCGTTCTCGGCGGACTGGTACATGACGTGGCTCGCGAACATTCACGCTTCGCTGTTCTACAACACGTACCTGTTCCTCAAGAACGAAGCGCGCTGCTCGCATCTCGACGCGCTGACGAAGGGATATCGGCTGTATCTCGAGCACTGCAAGCACAGCGAAACCGAACCGGTGCTGGACTTGACGCGCGCGTGGACGCTGGTGCGTTTCTTCGACGCCGACATTCTGCAACTGACGAAGTGCTGCCGTTGCACCGGCAAGTTCGTCGCGCACAAGCACGACTTGCAGCACAACGTGGTGTGCGGCGCATGCCAGCCGCCGTCGCGTGCCGGCAAGACGAAGAAGGCCGCAGCGGCTCGCCAGGAAGCAATGGAAGCTGCGCAGGTCGCGCAGGTCGCTCAAGCCGCCTGAGCCAGGCAACTCGTTGGACCCACGATGACGGCTGGTCCGCCCGATTCGTACCGAAGCCTCAAGAAAAAGTCCGCGCAGAACAAATTCTGCGCGGACTTTTTTGTTTGGTGCTGCGCTGTTCTCTTACCCCGCCAGTCCCACCGTCTGCACGACAAGCCAGAGATTCGCCGCAGTAATCACCGCAAACAGCGACCACGCGACGATTCTCGTCAGCAGCGTATTCGCGAACTCGCCCATCAGCGAACGGTCGCCCGTCATGCGGATCAGCGGATAAAGCGCGAACGGCAATTGCAGACTCAACACGACCTGGCTTGCGACGAGCAGTTTGCCCACCGCGCCGTTGCCCATCATCTGCACGCCGATCAGCGCGGGAATCAGCGCAAGCGCGCGTGTGATGAAGCGACGCTGCCAGCAAGGAATCTTCAGCTTCAGAAAGCCTTCCATGATGACCTGTCCCGCGACCGTGCCGGTGAAGGTCGAGCTTTGTCCCGATGCCAGCAGCGTGACCGCGAACAACACCGCCGCGAAGCCGGTGCCGACAATCGGCGCGAGCAGCTTGTACGCGTCTTCGATTTCGGTGACCTGATTGTGGCCGGTTGCATGAAACGCAGCGGCCGCGAGAATCAGGATCGCCATGTTGATCATCAACGCGAGCAGCAGCGAAGCGATGGTGTCGATGCGCGACATGCCGATTGCGGAGCCGATGCTCGCGGGATCGCGCTTGACCGCGCGCGTCTGCACGATCGACGAATGCAGATACAGGTTATGCGGCATCACGGTCGCGCCGAGAATGCCGATCGCGAGATACATCGGCTCGCGCGAACTCAGCGCCTGCCACGACGGAATCAGCCCTTGCGCGACCGACGGCCAATGCGGCTTCACGAGCGCCAGTTCGACGATATAGCCGACGCCGATCGTCGCGATCAGGCCGAGCATGATCGCTTCGAGATCGCGGAAATTTTTGCCCTTCAGGCCGAGCACGATCAGCGTGTCGAATGCCGTGAGCAGCACGCCCGTGGTCAGCGAGCATTTGAAGAGCAGATGGAATGCAAGCGCGCCGCCGAGCACTTCGGCGAGATCGCACGCGATGATCGACAACTCGGCGAGCAACCATTGGAACCGCGCGACGGCCGGCGAATAACGCGCTCGCGATAGTTCAGCGAGATCGCGCCCGGTGACGATGCCAAGACGCATGCTCAGGCATTGCAGCGCCATCGCCGCGAGACTCGAGAGCATGACGACGAACAACAGGCTGTAGCCGTAACGCGAGCCGGCCTCGATGTCGGTCGCCCAGTTGCCGGGGTCCATATAGCCGATCGAAACCAGCAGGCCGGGGCCCGCGAACTGCAGGATCTTCTTCCAGAAAGGCGCGCCTTGCGAGACGGCGACCGAGCCTTGCACTTCGGATGGACAAAACGGCGCCGTTGCCGTGGTCGGTAGTTTGAACTGCAATCCGGGAATCTCTCGAGGAGGAATAAAACCGCCGCGCAGCATGGCTGCGCCGCGGACCGCCTCAAGTGTACAAAGAAATTTCCGGCAATGTCCCGCTCAGTGCATAACGGCCGACATCGCGCACGCGATAGTCGAGCGGATCGTGCAGCGTGTGCACGCGCGCGTTGCGCCAGAAGCGGTCGAGCGCAAGCGGCCCGTGCGTGGCGCGCGCGCCGCATGCATCGAACAGTTTTTCGCTGACGTCGAGCGCCGCGCGATGGGCGACGATTTTCGCTTCGGATGTGGCGAGCGCCACATGTGCGCGCGCTTCGGCGGACAGCGAGGGGCCTTCGCGCCACGCGGCGTCGAGCGCCTGCGCGGCGCGTTCCGCCAGCGCCTCGGCGCACACCGCCTGGATGCGCATTTCGCCGAAGCGCTGGATCAGATACGGATCGTCGGTCGCTTTGGCCACGCCCGAAGTCAGCCACGGTTTGCCGTATTGCGTGACATACGCGCGGGCTTCGTCGAGCGCACCTTGTGCAATGCCGACGAACAGATTGGTCATCACCTGCTGCGAGACGAGCGTGCGCAAACTCGCGTACGGCGTGTCCGCGCGATGCAGCACTTCATCCGGCTCGACCCTGACCTGCGCGAATGAAACGCTGCCGCTGTCGGTCTGCCGCTGCCCGATCGGATTCCAGTCCTCATTGACGGTGATGCCCTCGCGCGTGGTCGGCACCACTGCGAATACGGAATTGCCGGTGAGCGGGTCTTGTGCGGAAACCGTCATCATCTGCGAGCCGCGCGTGCCTGAGCAAAAGCCCTTCTGGCCGTTCAGAAGATAGCCGCCGTCGATCGTTGCACTTGCAACGAGGCGCGTATCGAGCGGATTCACCGCATTGCCCCACCACCAGCGTTCCTTGACTGTGCCGCTCAAATAGCGCGCGCGCTGTTCGGCATTGCCCCACACATTGACGCTCACTTCCTGCAGGAAAGTGAAGCCGAGCAGATGAGCAAGCGCACTGTCGACCTGCGCGATCTTGCGAATCACCTGATAGATATGCGGCCACGATGCGCCCTCGCCGCCGAATTCGCGCGGCACGGCGAGTGTGAGCAGGCCGGCGTCGGCGATCCACTGTTTTTCCTGTGCGGCATGGCCGCCGGCAAGATCGCGTTGCGCGGCGCTCGCATGCAATGCGTCGAGCAGACCGGTGAGATCTCGCACCGCCGGCGCGGCGGACGCCTCGCGCGCGTGCAGCGCCGCGGCGTGACCTGAATCGTTCATGCTGTTTCCAGTGATGATGTTTGCGGTGTGGATGGGACCGTGCTCGCAACGCTCACGAGAGGCTCACGACCGTCATCCAGCAGGTTTCATGATAGGCGGTGATGCTGGCAACCGATAGGAGCGGCGTTATTCGTCATGCGAAAGCGCTGTATGGCCGCTGCTTTGCGAGTACCCTGCATTCGTTCGATGCACGAAGCCGCCTCATCACCCGCGTTGCGCGAGCCGCCGCACGAAGCGATCGCCCACCAGTTGCACCGCCGTCACGATTGCAATCAGCAACGCGATGACCGTGACCATCACCGTGGTATCGAAACGCTGATAGCCGTAGCGGATCGCCAGATCGCCGAGGCCGCCCGCGCCGACCGCGCCCGCCATCGCGGAAGAGCCGATCATCGCGACCACCGTGATCGTGAAGCCGCCGACAATGCCGGGCAACGCTTCCGGCAACAGCACATGCCAGATGATATGCCGGCGCTGGGCGCCCATCGCCTGCGCTGCTTCGATCAATCCACGGTCCACTTCACGCAGACTCACTTCGGCCACGCGCGCGAGAAACGGAATCGCGGCGATGCTAAGCGGCACGACCGCTGCCCACACGCCGATCGTCGTGCCGATGAGTAAGCGCGTGAGCGGCAGCAATGCGACCAGCAGAATGATGAACGGCGTCGAGCGGAATGCATTGACGAGCGCGCCGAGCGTGCTGTTCACCGCACGCTTTTCGAAGATGCCGCCGCGCGTGGTCGTGACCAGCACCAGCGCCAACGGAATGCCGACGAGCGCCGCGATCAACGCGGAGATGCCGACCATCAGCACCGTATCGCGTATCGCACCGACGAGTTCGGAAAGCCAGAGCTCAGACATAGCCCAGCACCTCGACATGATTCGCGTGGCCGCGCGCGCGTTCGAGCAATGCGGCGATCTGCGCATGCACGCTCGCGCGTCCGTTCGCGCGCATTTGCGCCGACACGATCAGGCGCCCTTGCGCATGCCCCTGAATCCGGTCGATGCCGCCATGCACGAAACTCACGCTACTTCCGTCGACGCTGAGCGCGGACGCGAGGCCGGCGAGATCGGGGTCGCGCGCGTCATCGCCGGTGAAGCGCACGTCGAGCAGAACGCGTGCGTCGGCTTGCTCGATATCGGCGAGCGGCTTCACGCGCTCCGCGAGATCGGCGGGCAAATCATGCACCAGCGTGCGCAGCAACGCTCGCGTGGCATCGTGCTGCGGCTCGCCGAATACGCGCCACACCGGGCCCGTTTCGACCACACGGCCACGCTCGATCACGGCAACCGTATCGCACACTTCACGAATCACCTGCATTTCGTGCGTGATTAGAACAACAGTCAGCTTCAGGCGCCGATTAATGTCGCGCAGCAGTGCGAGAATCGCCTGCGTCGTTTCGGGATCGAGTGCGGACGTGGCCTCGTCGCAGAGAAGAATGTCGGGGTCCGTAACGAGCGCGCGTGCAATGCCGACGCGCTGCTTCTGCCCGCCTGACAAACTGGCCGGATACGCATCGCGCTTCGCCGCCAGACCGACGAGTTCGAGCAATGCATCGACCTTCGCGTCGATTGCCGCCTTCGGCACGCCCGCAATTTTGAGCGGCAACGCGATGTTCTCGCGCACCGTCTTCGCGGACAGCAGATTGAAGTGCTGAAACACCATGCCGATGCGTCGGCGCAGCGTCACGAGTCCGCGTTCGTCGAGTTCGCCGACACTTACGCCATTCACTCGCACCGCGCCCGAGCTCGGCTTTTCGAGTCCGTTGACGAGCCGCAGCAACGTCGATTTGCCCGCGCCGCTGCGCCCGATAATGCCGAACACTTCGCCGCGCGCAACGTTCAACGTGACGTCCGCGAGAGCCGCGGTCGACGCGCCGCGCGTGCCCGCAAACACTTTGCCTACGTTGTCGAATACGACAGCGGCCTGCGTCGGCGCCGCGTTCGAAACAGGTTCGGCTGCGCGCGACGGCGCGTCCTGAATGAACTGCGGCACATCGAAAAGATTAGCCATGCTTTGCTCCTGTCAGACTTACGCGGTTTGCTCGACGTTTGCAAGCGCGCGCCGATGCTGCGCGCCGGCATGTACATCGGGCAAACGCGCGCGGCCGCCGCCGAACAGCTTCTCGCGCAAAGTCGGCGCGGGATCGTAGTCTTCCTTGTAGACGCCGCGGTTTTGCAGTTCGGGCACGACGAGATCCACGAAGTCCTCGAACGATTCCGGCATCACCGTGCGCGTCAGATTAAAGCCATCCACGCCCGCTTCTTCGATCCACGACACGAGTTCGTCGGCAATCTGCTGCGGCGAGCCGACCACCGGTTTCGCGCGACCGCCGAGCGTCATCTGTTCGAGCACTTTGCGTTTGGTCCACACGCCGCTCACGCTCTTTTTGGAAATGGCTTCGACCGCGGATTGCATCGACTCCGTCTTCACATACGAGATCGGCTCGTCCAACTCGTATTGCGAAAAGTCGATACCTGTCGAGCTGGAAAAGTGCGCGATGCCTCCTTCAGCGCTTGCATAACGCCGGTACTCTTCGAACTTCTCCTGCGCCGCGCGCTCCGTTTCGCCGACCACTACCGTAATGCCCGCGAAGATCTTGATGTCGTCGGGCGCGCGCCCAAAGCTCACGGCTCGCGCGCGAATGTCGTCGACAATGGAACGCGTCAACTGCTTGTTCTGTCCGCCGACAAACACGCACTCCGCATGACGCGCCGCGAAATCCACCCCGCGGCTCGAAGAACCCGCCTGATACAAAACCGGCGTGCGTTGCGGAGAAGGCTCACTCAAATGAATCGCGTCGAGCGAATAGTAGGGACCGTCATGCTTCACGCGATGCACCTTGCCCGGCTGCGAAAAAATGCGTGCGGCGCGGTCGCGCACCACGGCGTCGTCTTCCCAGCTTTGCTCCCAGAGCTTATAGACCACGTCCATGTAATCGTCGGCGCGATCATAGCGGTCGTCGTGACTGATCTGCTGCGCGAGTCCCATGCCGCGCGCGGCGCTGTCCAGATAGCCGGTCACGATATTCCAGCCCACGCGGCCTTTGGTCAGATGGTCGAGCGTCGACATGCGGCGCGCGAACAGATACGGCGGCTCATACGTGAGATTCGACGTGACGCCAAAGCCGATATGCCGCGTCACATGCGCCATTGCAGGCACGATGAGCGCCGGGTCGTTGATCGGAATCTGCACCGCCTCGCGCAACGGCGTATCGGGACCGTTTTGATAAACGTCGTATACGCCGACGATATCCGCGAGAAAGATGCCGTCGAACTTGCCGCGTTCGAGCGTCTGCGCGAGACTCGTCCAGTAGTCGAGATCCGTGTAGTGCGCAGAGCGATCCCGCGGATGCGTCCACAAGCCATGATTGATGTGGCCGACCGCATTCATATTGAACGCGTTCAGCAGGATCTTTTTCTTCGGCATCGCGTAGTCGCTCCTGTTGTTCTATCCGGCGCGCGAGCGCCCCTTACCACGCGACTGCGTACAGATTGCCGAACGCTTTATCGAGCGCGGCGCGCACGGCCGGCGAATGCTGATAGATCGAAATGAACTTGCGAATACGCGGATCGTTCGCGCTTTCCGGACGCACGACCCATTGAATCGCGTAGTTCTTGTTCTCGAGGCCGTCGAATAGCAGCGCGCTATTCGGGTCCGTCGTTCCTGCGAGCTTGATGAAGCTCGGGTAGCCTTGCGCGAGGTCGACGTCGTCGAGCGAACGGGCGAGTTGCGAGGCTTCGAGCTGAACGATCTTCAGATGCTTCGGGTTGTCGATAATGTCGAGCGTCGTCGCGCGATAGTCGATGCCCGGCGTCAGCTTGATCAGCCCCGCGCGTTGCAGCAGCAATAGGCCGCGCCCGCCGTTCACTGGATCGTTTGCGATGGCCACGGTCGCGCCGTCTTTCAGTTCGTCGAAGCGTTTAATCTTTTTCGAGTACAGCCCGATCTTCATGATCGTGCCCGGCGCAATCGCGACAAAGTTATAGCCGCCCTGCTTCTTTGCATTCTCGAGAAACGGAATGTGCTGGAAGTAATTGACGTCGATGTCCTTGTTCGCGAGCGCGGCGTTCGGCGTATTCCAGTCGGTGAATTCGATCACCTTTACATCGAGTCCCTGCTCTTTCGCCTCGCGCACCGCGATTTTGAGTGCTTCGATTTGCGGGCTCGTCGCGGTGCCGATCTTCAGCGTCGGCGCATCCGCCGCGAACGCGGGCGCCGCGGGCAAAGCAAGTGCAAAGCCAAATGCGCTCAGAAGCGCGAGCGTCGGCGCACGGAAAAAGCGCCGCGCATTGAAAAGAAAAGTGCGCATGGTGGACTCTTGATGAAGATGTGATGTATTCGCGGCGAGTCAGATCGACGGCCTGCGCCAAGGTGCGAATCATCATAGAGGCCACGATGCCTGCGGGTCTACGAACGGATTTTCGAAAGGAAAGCGCGAAAAAAGATTTGCGAAAAAAAACCGGAGCGCGCTTGCGGCGCGGTCCGGTTCTACAACAGCAGTCAATAATAGACCGAAGCGTTTAGCGCTTTGCCACCTGTTGGTCGGAAGGTGCAGCCGGCGTTGCAGCCGAGCCCACGGCCGTATCCGACGCCGGCACATCGCCCCAACCGCCGCCGAGCGCGCGAATCAGGTTGACGGTCGCGACCGCTTGCGTGCCCTGCAAATGGCTCGCTTGCAGTTGCGTGCTCAACACCTGCCGCTCGCCGTCGATCACGTCCAGATAGCTCACCGCGCCCTCGGTGTACTGCGTACGCGACAGACGCGCCGCGCGTTGCGACGCCTGCACGGCATTGTTTTGCTCGCGCATCTGATCGTCGAGCAGACGCAGATCGGCCAGGTTGTCCTCGACTTCGCGGAACGCGACGAGAACTTGCTGACGATACTGCGCGACGTCCTCGTCGTATTTCGCACGAGCCTGCGCGAGATTCGCCTTACGCCGGCCGCCGTCGAACAGCGGCAGCGTCAATGCCGTGCCGGCAAACGGCCCGAGAATGAACGCGCGGCTCGACCACATGAAGAGATCGCCGAGCGTGGCCGACTCATAGCCGAATGCGCCGGTAATGTCGAGCTTCGGGAAGAACGCCGACTTCGCGAGACCGACGCGCGCATTTGCCGCCGCCATCGCGCGCTCGGCCGCCGACACATCGGGCCTGCGTTCGAGCAGTGCCGAAGGCAACCCCGGCGGCACGCGCACTCCGACCGGCACGAGCGGCGCTTCGGCGAACGAGAATTGCGCCGGCGGCTTGCCGAGCAAAATCGCGAGGCTGTGTTCGGACGCCGCGCGCTGACGTGCGACGCCTACTGCGTCGGCGCGTGCGCTCGCGAGTTCATTGCGGGCACGCGACACATCCAGTTCGCTAATGTCGCCTTCCTTGAAGCGGCGCTCGACGAGCTTCAGCGTATCTTCACGCAACGCGACCGTGCGGCGGTACAGGTCCTGATCGGTATCGAGCTCGCGCAACTGGAAATAGTTTTGCGCGACGTCGGCCTGCAGCGACAACTGCACCGAACGGAACAGCGCTTCGCTTTGCTGCTCGTCCGCACGCGAGGCGTTCACGTTCGAACCGACACGCCCGAACAGATCCGCCTCATACGACGCACCGACCTGCGCGCGCCAAATGGTGCCGGTCGTGCCGCCCACGCTATCCGGCTGGAATTGCGAGGCCGCCGATGCACGTTCGCGCGTCGGGCCGAAGCCCGCGTCGAACTTCGGAAACCAGTCCGACTTCGCGGCACGCGTGACCGCACGCGCCTGCTGCACACGCGCTGCCGCCGCTTTCAGGTCCTGATTCGCGGCAGCCGCCTGCTCTTCGAGCGCGTCGAGTTGCGGGTCGCCGAAAATCTTCCACCATTCGCCGCGATGCGCGTCGTCCGCGGGTTGCGCGGTTTTCCACGTACCGGTGTCCTGAGCCGACGCACCCGATGCACCCGACGCAGCCGATGCAGCCGACGCGCCCGAAGCCGCGACCGGCGCTTCCTTGAACGCGGTCGGCGTGTCCACTTCGGGACGCTTGTACGTGGGCTCAACCGAGCAGGCGGCGAGCAGCGCGAGCAGCAAACCGCTCGCTGCCGCACGGCCCCATCCACTCAAAATCTCAAAGCGTTTCATTGTTGTTCTCTCCTCAGGCGTCCGTGACCGGCGCGCCGATGCGCGGCGAATCCTTCTGCGCGACATGAATCGTCCCGCCGGCCAACGTACGCAGCACCACATAGAACACCGGCGTCAGCATCAGCCCGAACAGCGTCACGCCGAGCATGCCGAAGAACACCGCAATCCCCATTGCATGACGCATTTCCGAACCGGCTCCGGTCGACAGCACCAGCGGCACGACACCCATGATGAACGCGATCGACGTCATCAGAATCGGCCGCAGACGCAAGCGGCTCGCTTCAATTGCCGCCGACAGCGGCGTGTGTCCGTCGTGTTCCAGTTCGCGGGCGAACTCCACGATCAGAATCGCGTTCTTCGCCGACAAGCCCACCAGCACCATCAAGCCGATCTGCGTGAAGATGTTGTTGTCGCCGCCCGTGAGCCATACGCCGGTCAACGCGGACAACACGCTCATCGGCACGATCAGGATCACCGCGAGCGGCAGCGTCAGGCTCTCGTACAGCGCGGCCAGCACGAGGAACACGAGCAGCACGCTGATCGGGAACACCCACAAGCCCGCATTGCCGGCGAGAATCTGCTGATACGTCAGGTCGGTCCATTCGAGCTTCACGCCATGCGGCAGAACTTCCGCCGCCACGCGCTCAGCCGCGGCCTGTGCCTGTCCCGACGAGAAGCCCGGCGCCGGTCCACCGTTGATGTCCGCGGCCGTATAGCCGTTGTAACGTACCACCATTTCCGGACCATACGTCGGCGTGACCGTGACGAGCGACGACAACGGCACCATGTCGCCCGCGCTGTTGCGCGTCTTCAGTTGCAGGATGTCGTCGGCGCGTTGACGGAACGGCGCGTCCGCCTGCACCCGCACCTGATACACGCGGCCAAAGCGGTTGAAGTCGTTCACATACAGCGAGCCCAGATAGATCTGCATCGTGTTGAACACGTCAGTGACCGGCACGCCGAGCTGCTTCGCCTTCACACGATCCAGATCCACGTTCAGTTGCGGCACGTTGATCTGATAGCTCGAGAAGGTCGGGCCAAGCTCAGGCGTTTGCGCCGCCTTCTTCACGAATGCCTCCGCTGCCTTGTTCAACTCCGCGTAGCCGAGCGCGCCGTGATCCTCCAGTTGCATCTTGAAACCGCCGAGCGTGCCGAGACCGAGCACAGGTGGCGGCGGAAACACCGCAACGAACGAATCCTTGATCGCGCCGTATTGCTGATTCAACGAGCCCGCAATCGCGCCTGCCGAGAGCTTCTTGTCGCCGCGGTCCTTGAACGGCTTGAGCGTGACGAACACGATGCCCGCGCTCGAACTGTTCGTGAAGCCGTTCACCGACAAACCGGGGAACGCCACCGCGCTTTCCACGCCCTTCTGCTTCAGCGCGATCGCGCTCATGTCACGGATCACTTTTTCGGTGCGATCGAGCGACGCGCCGTTCGGCAGTTGCGCGAACGCGATCAGATACTCCTTGTCCTGCGCGGGCACGAAACCGCCCGGCACGATACGCGCGATCAGCACCGTTGCACCGACCAGGATCGCGTACACCGCGAGCATCGCGCCCTTGCGGCGCAGCACGCCCGTCACGCCGCGGCCATAACCTTCGGAGCCGCGATGGAACACCTTGTTGAAGCCCTTGAAGAAGCGGCCCAGCAGGCGGTTCATGATGCGCGTGAGGAAGTCTTCCTTCGCGCCATGACTGCGCAGCAGCATCGCGGACAACGCCGGCGACAGCGTCAGCGAATTGAACGCCGAGATCACCGTGGAGATCGCGATGGTCATCGCGAACTGCTTGTAAAACTGGCCCGTGAGACCCGTCATGAACGCGAGCGGCACGAACACGGCGACGAGCGTCAGCGCAATGGCGATAATCGGCCCGCTCACTTCCTGCATCGCCTTGTACGTCGCATCGCGCGCACTGAGTCCGTTTTCAATGTTCCGCTCGACGTTCTCCACCACGACGATCGCATCGTCCACCACAATGCCGATTGCGAGCACCATGCCGAACAGCGACAGCGCATTGATCGAGAAGCCGAATGCCAGCAGCAGTGAGAACGTGCCGACAATCGACACCGGCACGGCGATCAACGGAATGATCGACGCACGCCACGTCTGCAGGAACACGATCACGACGATCACCACCAGCGCGATGGCTTCGAGCAGCGTATGCACGACCGCCTCGATACTCGAACGCACGAACTGCGTCGGGTCATAGACGATCTTGTATTCGACGCCCGCGGGCATGTCCTGCGCGAGATCCTTCATCGCGGCGCGCACTTCATCGGAAATCGCGAGCGAATTCGCACCCGGCGCCTGATTGATTGCGAGCGCAACGGCCGGCTTATTGTCGAGCAGCGAACGCAGGCCGTATTCCGACGCCGCGAGTTCGACGCGCGCAATGTCGCGCAGATAGGTCACGCCGCCATCGGGCGTGGTCTTCACGATGATGTTGCCGAATTCGTCCTCGGTCTTCAGACGGCCGCGCGCATTCACCGACAATTGCAATTGTGTGCCCGGCACCGAAGGCGATGCGCCGATCACACCGGCCGCCACCTGAATGTTCTGCTCGCGAATCGCGTTAGCCACTTCGGTCGCGGTCAAACCGCGCTGCGCGACCTTCTGCGGATCGAGCCACACGCGCATTGCGTAGTCGCCCGAACCCCACAACTGGACCTGGCCCACGCCCTGAATCCGCGCGAGACGATCCTTCACGTTCAGAACCGCGTAATTGCGCAGATACGTCATGTCGTAGCGGTCGTTCGGCGAGATCAGGTGCACGACCATGGTGAGCGTAGGCGAGCTCTTGATGGTCGTCACGCCGAGCCGCTGTACGTCTTCCGGCAGACGCGGCAACGCCTGGTTCACGCGGTTCTGCACGAGCTGGGTCGCGAGGTCCGGGTTCGTGCCGAGCTTGAAGGTGACCGTCAGCGTGAGATTGCCGTCGCTATTTGCTTGCGACTGCATGTACAGCATGTTCTCGACGCCATTGATCTGCTCTTCGAGCGGCGAAGCGACGGCTTCCGCGATCACTTTCGGATTGGCGCCCGGATACTGCGCGTGCACCACGACCGACGGCGGCACCACTTCCGGGTACTCGGAGATCGGCAGCTTGAAGAGCGAAATCACGCCCGCCAGCAGAACCAATACCGATAGCACGCCCGCGAAAATCGGCCTATCGATGAAGAATTTGGATATGTTCATTGGAAGCTCTTGATGTTTGGAGCAAGCGGTTGGAGCACGCGCCGCGCGTTCAATGCCGCGGCGCGAACGCTCACGAGTTCTTGTCCGCTTTGGCGCGCTGCTGCGCGAGCGGCGCGCTGTTCGGGTCCTGGTCGGTCGTCATCGGCACCATATGCGCGCGCACTGCATCGCCGGGCCGCACGCGCTGAACGCCGTTCACCACAATCCGGTCGCCTGGTTTCAGGCCGCCCTTCACGACACGCAGATTGCCCTGCATATCGCCGAGTGAAATCTCGCGATACACGACGTGATTGTTCTGGTCGACCACCAGCACGAACTTCTTGTCCTGGTCGGTGCCGACGGCGGCGTCGTCGATCAGCACCGCCGGATGCGGTTCGCTGCCGCCCACTTTCACGCGCGCATACAGGCCCGGAATCAGCGTGCCGTCCTGGTTGTCGAAACGCGCGCGCACGCGGATGGTGCCCGACGACGTATCCAGACGGTTGTCCACCGACTCGATCGTGCCGCTGCGCGAGTAGCCGCTTTCATCCGCGAGACCGAGTTCCACCGGCACCTTGCCGCCGTCTTTCGCGCGACGCAGGTATTGCAGATACGTTTGTTCGTCCGCGTCGAACGATGCGTAGATCGGCGATACCGACACGAGCGTGGTCAGCGGCGACGAGCCCGCACCTGCCGACACGACGTTGCCCACCGTGATCTCCGCGCGCGATACGCGGCCCGATACCGGCGCCGTGATCTTCGTATAGCCGAGATTGATGCGTGCGGTTTCGAGCGCGGCTTGCGCGGCCTTCAGGTTCGCACTCGCTTCGCGCGCGGCGTTCTGCTTCTCGTCGTAGTCGCGCTTGGCGATCGCGTTGTCGGTGATCAGGCGTTGCGCGCGTTCCCAATCGCTTTGCGTGTAGCCCGTGCGCGCCTGCGCGGCCGCGAGCTGCGCTTCCGCGCGCGCGACTTCAGCCGCGTACGGGCGCGGGTCGATCACGAACAGCGTGTCGCCTTTCTTCACGAGCGCGCCGTCCTTGAAGTTAACGGACACGATGGTGCCTGGCACCTGCGAACGCACGTCCACTTTTTCTACCGCTTCTAGACGGCCCGAATAGCTCTGCCAGTCGGTGATCGTTTTTTGCACCACGGTGGCGACATCGACTTCCGGCACGATGGTCGGGGCGGCAGGCGAACTCGCGTCCACGCGAATTGCGCCGAATGTGCCGAGTCCGGCCAGCACGAGTACCGCTAGTGTGGCAACCGCCACGCGGCGGCGGGAAAGAGGAAGGATGGTCATGTGTAGCTCCCGGTATCGTTGATTAAAGTTCTGCTTGTTTCTGTTTCAGCGATGGGCGCGCGCATCGAAGCGCCACTGAAAAAATCGCACTGCCTCCTGCAAGGCGGGCGGATGATCGGCGAGCGCCGCATGCGAGACGGCTGGATAGCGGACCACCTGGGTCAGCACACCGGCGTCGATCAGACTGCTCGCGTATTTCTCCGCCTCGACATGCAGCACGTCGTTTTGCGCCGTCGCAATCAGCGTGGCCGGCAAGCCGGCGAGCCGCGACGATTCCAGCGGCGCCGCATACGGATGCATGCGTTGCGACGCCTGCGGCAAGTACGCGCGATAACAGGCCGCGCATTCTCTTGCCGTGATGTCCGAGCCGAGGCGCTTTTCATCGCCAAGGCGCGTGAGACTCGGGTCCAGCATCGGCCCGAACAAAGCTTGCGCGGAAATTTGCACGTCGCCGCGATCGCGCGCGATGAACGCGAGGCAATTGGCCAATTGACCGCCCGCGTCATGGCCGGCTACGCCAACCTTCCTGCTATTGCCGCCAAATGCACGCGCCCGCGTCTGCACCCACAATGCCGCGCGATGTGCGTCTTCGGGCGCGGCCGGAAATGGAAACTGCGGCGCGAGCGAATAACCGACCGACACCACCAATGCAGGTAAATGTTCTGCGAAATAGCGCGACGCAAAGTCGGCCTGATCGATCGACCCCTTCGTAAAACCGCCGCCGTGAAAATAAAGCAGTACTGGCAGTGCGGTTTTCTTCGGCTGCCGATACAAACGCAATGTGATGTCCTGCGCGTGTCCTTCTATCTGTACGTCAGTGACTTCCAGTGCCGTGCTGTCGGCCCCGGCCGGCGCAATGCCGGCGGGCACAAATGAGTACGGCGGTTTGAATGCTTCCATGTCGAGCCGCGCAATGCGCAAAGAACTTCAATGGTGCGAATTGTGGGTTCGGCAGACTCGTAAATAAATGCCTATAATCCGGCAACACAATTCGGCCCCTCTGAACAATCGAACCGATTGCTCGGCGGATTCGAATCCTGCTCAGTACGCCTGCCCCTTCTGGAGGTTTGCAATGGACCGGCTTCAGGCCATGCAAGTGTTCACGCGTGTCGTCGACACAAACAGCTTTACTCGCGCGGCTGAAACGCTCGACCTGCCGCGCGCATCGGTTACCACGATCATTCAGAACCTCGAAGCGTTCCTCGGCACACGGCTCATGCACCGCACGACGCGGCGCCTGTCGCTCACGCCGGACGGCGCGGCGTACTACGAACGCTGCGTGCGCATCCTCGCGGACGTGGAAGAGACCGAGGCCAGTTTTCAGAGCGGCAATAAAAAGCCGCACGGCAAGCTGCGCATCGACATGCCGGGTTCGATTGGCCGCCTGCTGGTGATTCCACAACTATGTGAATTCCACAAGCGCTACCCGGACATCGATCTGCAACTCGGCTTGTCGGACCGGCCGGTCGACTTGCTGCAGGAAGGCGTGGATTGCGTGGTGCGCGTCGGCGCGCTACAGGATTCCTCGCTGGTGGCGCGACGGATCGGCCTCTTCGAGGGCGTGTCGTGTGCGTCGCCGGAGTACATCGAACGGGCCGGCATGCCGACTTCGCTCGAGGACCTGGAAAATCACAAAGCAGTCAATTACTTCTCGAGCCGCACGGGACGCACGCTCGATTGGGCATTCCTGGTTGATGGTAAAGAGGTTGAAGTAAAAATGAAGAGCATTGTGTCGGTGAACGACGCCGATGCCTACGTGACCTGCGGGCTGGAAGGTTTTGGCCTGATTCAGCCGGCGCTCTTCATGGTGCTGCCGCATTTGCGTGCGGGCCAACTCGTAGAAGTACTGCCCGAGATGAAGCCTTTGCCGATGCCTATTTCGGCAGTCTATCCGCACAGTCGGCATCTGTCGCCTAAAGTCCGTGTTTTCGTAGACTGGATTGCGGAAGTGTTCGACCGTTGCCCACTACTGAGTGGCCGCGGCACGCTCGACGCAACCTGCTCGAAGCGCACGCTCGAAGAACGCGAGTCCGCTCCGGCACTCGACACACCGGTTATATCCGAATGGGTCGCGTGACTCAACTCAATTGAAGTGCAGATAGTGAAACAGTGAATTCCAACCGCGGCGCTAATGCCGCGGTTGTTGTTTCGGCCTGTGTTTATAAGGCTTGTCGTTCGATTGTTCTGGAATCGCGACAATTCATTTCGCGAAAGCGCAATTTATCGGCGCTCGCTCGAAGTCTACATTTCACCCTGTCGCAGCACCCGTCGTGCTGCAAATGAATCGACAGGAGTGAATCATGAAACGCAATCTTCTCGCAGGTCTTACTCTCTCGCTGCTCGTGAGCGCGCCGGTATTCGCACAGAGCAACGGCATCGGCCACGCAGGCAGCTATCAGACTCAACCCACCGCCTCGACGACGGCGACGGGCGGCAAGACGCGCGCCGAAGTGCAGGCCGAACTGGTCGCCGCCTATCGCGACGGCTCGCTGCCTTCGCTCAATCGCACGACGTATCCGAACAAAGGCCTGATCGGCCAGACGCAAGCCGCGCGTATCGCGCTGCAAGAAGGCGCGAATGGCGATGTCACCCGCGTGGCAAACGGTCAGTAAATTCTCAGCAATGCAACAAGAAGCTCGCTGCAATAGTTAGCCATCCGGATTAATGCCGATGACGGCGAGCCAAACAGACTTCAGCACTTTATAAAGGAGTACACCATGACACCATCGGAACTCGACCACTGGAACACCGACTCCGCAGTATGGACGCCGTATCGCGCGCCGCAACGCTAATGCGCCGCGCCATTGCAACAAGGGCCGCAGTTCACATCGGGCGGCCCTTGTTGCAATCATTGGATTAGCGCTTCGGCACGCCTTCGCGCCATTCGCCCCAGTGCGTGACAATGTCCTGCACAAGCGGATTGCCCGAGCGATACAGGTTTTCCAGCGCAATCGTAAAGCCGCCTTGTGCTGAGTAGTTGAGCAAGTTATCGGCGCTCGTCTGTCCGTCATAAGGGCGGTCGAAATCCGAGCCCGCACGCACTACAGCCACGCGGTTCAAATCGACCTTATGCACCGAAGCCGCGCGTTTCAGTGCTTCATACGTCGCATTGTCTTCCTGCTGCGTCGTGCAATACGTGCCCTTTCCATCGGTCAATATTTTGGTCCAGTCGCGAGCGCGTTGCCCGAGCAATGTGCCGGACCACCATGTGTCGCCGGCGAGCGTATCGCATTGAATGACCGTCGGCGGACGATTAGCCGGCGCGTACGAATACTTGGCGCGCGCAGCCTGCGCCTGCGCATTGTCCGAAAGCACAACGTTGCGCGATAAAGCGAATGCCGTATCGGCGAGTTGCGTATTGAGCTGGAATACTTCGGTGCGGTAATCGAGCGGCGGCTTTTCCGAGGGGCTCTTTGTATTGATCCCAAGATAGCCGGTGTTCCAGCCGGCCGGAATTTCGCGCCCGTCAATTTCCCATTGAATGCCGAAGTCGACGAGATATTTCGCCCACGCCGCCGAGCCCACCGTGCCCTGCTGAGGATCGATGCCGGCAATGCCCGCGACCATGAAATACGTATGCCGCAAATCGAAACGCGGCGAGAACGTCAGCGCCATGATGGACGCCGCGGCATTGGTGTGCCCCATGCCGGTCGTCATCACGCAGACGTCCTGGCGGTTGCAATGCACTGCCGGATAATCCGGCGACAAGCCGTCCACCGGAATATCGCGCCACGGTCCGAGCTTGTCGAGCCACACCTGGCCCTCGGGACCGAACATCGAGATGATCATCACCTTGACCGGCCGCCCGCGCGAGCCGCCGTCGCCATGCGAGAAAGCGTCGCTGTCGTCCGCGCTTGCGGGTCCGGAAGTAAAGGCTGCGCATGCCGCGAGTGCAATGACGGATAGCGCGCCCAATGTGCGAGTCAGCATCGTGATCTTCCTTTTTGCTTGTGATGCAGTTGGGGAGAGTGCCGCTTCAAGCCGGAAGAAGTATAGATGCGACGAAATTATTGTCCACTACACGACACGTCGATCACGTTAATCGCACGAAGCTCTCCGCGAGTGGCGAGTCGCCAGTCGCGTGCACCAGAAAAAGGAAAATCACGCGCGCGGTACATCCGGTTCGAAAAACACCCAGCGTACTTGCGGAAAAGCGGCCTGCAAATCGGCCTCGATGATGTTGATCGCATCGACCATCGCGCGGCCGCTCGCGTAGTCGATCATCTCGGCCTGCACCGCGACCACCACGTGACGTCCCCATTGCAGCGTGATCATATTGATGATGCCGCGAATTTCGCTGCGCGCGCGCAAATGCGCCTCGATGGCGCGGCGCACTTCGGGGCTCGCCGATTCGCCGACGATCATCGACTTCACCTCGCGCGCCACCAGTCCCGCGATCACCATCAGCAGCAAGCCGACGGCGATGGAGCCAAACGCGTCATAGACAGGATTGCCGGTCACGAGCGTGAGCAGCACCGCGGCAAACGCGATCGCGAGGCCCACCAGCGCGGCAATATCTTCGCCAGCGACTACCAGTAGTTCCGACTCGCGCGTTTCCCTGAACCATCGCCAGATGTTTTTCTCAGGATGCACGCGGCGGATTTCCCTCAGCGCGCCCCACAGTGAAAACGCCTCGAGCACCACCGACACGCCCAGCACCACGAGCGCGACATACGCGTACTGCAATGGCTCGCGCGCCATCAGCCGATGCACGCCTTCATAGACCGAGAACGCGCCGCCCACGAAGAACAGCAGTAACGCGACGAGCAGCGAATAAAAGTTGATCTCGCGGCCGCCGCCCATTGGATGCAAGGGACTCGCCGGCCGGCGTGCCTGACGCAGGCCGAACAGCAGCAGCAATTGATTACCGCAGTCGGCGGTCGAGTGAATGGCTTCGGCGAACATCGAGCCGGAACCGGTGAATGAAGCGGCAGCGAACTTGCAAACGGCAATACCAAAGTTGGCGGCCAGCGCATAAATAATGGCTTTCGGCGATTCTTCTTTCATCGTTATCGAGGGCGTTGTTCAATTTGCGAAAGGCTTTCGGCTTCCGGGAATGCGTATTATGGCCATGCCGCACAGCATGTCCAACAGCGGCGCGCCATGTGTTGCGCCGCGCCGTCAACGCACTCTCCACGCAACCCTCATGCCCTCTCGAGCGCGGCCATCTCGCGCACGATCACCAGCAGCATCGACAGACTCGCGCCCCCCGTGGCGCGCAGATCGGCAAGCAAACGCGCATAGCGTTCCAGTTGTGCGCCGCGCCTGTCGCGCCAGGCATGAACCAGCGTGTCGGGCGCGGCTGAGTCGTCTGCGCCGGCGAGCGCGCTCGTGGTGAGCGCGCGTTTGAGGCGCGCGAGTTCCGCCAATGCCGATGCGCGCGCGAGCATGTCCCAGTGCGACGGCGCGGGCAGCGCGGCCGCGCGTTCGCTGATCCAGTGGTAATTCAGCAGCGTGCCGAGCGCGAAATAAACGCCCGCCACGAGTTCGAGTTTGCGCTCGCACGTCGATGCGACTTCCGCAATGTCGAGCAGCGCAGCCGAGATTTCGCCACTGGCGATGCGTACCGCGAGGTCACTGTCGACGCCCGCATCCACCAGCACGCGTTGTCGTTCGGACAGCGCTTCGAGATCCGCGGCCGGCAACAGCGCGGGCCATTGCGGCGCGAGACGCTGCGCGGCGTCGCGGCAACGCGCGAGCAGATCCGTCACGTCGTCGCCATTCACTGCCGGCGACGACAGATGCCGCAAGAACCACAACGCCGAACGTTCGACGAGCCGCGCGACTTCGACGAACATGCGTGCCTGCACGTCGTCGGCGACGCGGTTATCGAGCGCGTCGATGCTGTGCCAGACGTGATCGAGGTCGAACACATCGCGCGCCATGATGCAGGCCCGCACGATGTCGCCAGGTCGCGCATCCGTCTCCTCCATCAGCCGGTGCACGAACTCGCAGCCGACGCGGTTCACGAGTGCGTTCGTGAGATGCGTCGCGAGGATCTCGCGACGCAGCGGATGCCGCTGCATCGGCTCGCTGAAACGCTGGCGCAAGGGCTTCGGAAAGTATTCGATCAGCATGTCGCTGACGAGCGGATCTTCCGGCACCGGCGAATCGAGCAGCGCGTCGTACAGCCACATCTTGCTGTACGCGAGCAGCACTGCGCGCTCCGGCGTGGTGAGTCCTTGTTTGGCGGCTTGCCGCTCGGCCACGTCTTCGTCGCTAGGAAGAAACTCGATCCCGCGATTCAGGCGGCCCGCGCGTTCGAGAAAACGCATGAGGCGAGCTTCCGCATCGAGCAGTTCGACGCCGAAACGGCCTGCAATCGACAGCGCCTGCGTCTGATAGTAGTTGTCCTTCAGCACGAGCAGGCCGACTTCGTCGGTCATTTCGGCGAGCAGCGCATTGCGCTGCTTGTCGGTCATCTCGCCGTCGGCCACGACCAGTCCGAGCAGGATCTTGATGTTGACCTCGTGGTCCGAGCAGTCGACACCAGCGGAGTTGTCGATTGCATCCGTATTGATGCGCCCGCCGCGCTGCGCGAATTCAATGCGGCCGAGTTGCGTGAGCCCGAGATTGCCGCCCTCGGCCACGACTTTGCAGCGCAATTCGGCGCCGTTGACGCGGATCGCATCGTTCGCGCGGTCGCCCACTTGCAGATGCGTTTCGCGCGTCGCCTTCACGTAGGTGCCGATGCCGCCGTTGTAAAGCAGATCGACGGGCGCCTGCAAAATCGCGCGCATCAGTTCGGCGGGCGACAACGCCGGCGCACTGATACCGAGCACCGACTGCACCGCGGGCGACAACGGAATCGTCTTGGCGGTGCGCGCAAATATGCCGCCGCCCGCTGAAATCAGCGAAGGATCGTAGTCGGCCCAACTCGAGCGGTCGAGAAGAAAGAGCCGCCCGCGCTCGGCAAGACTCGTCGCCGGATCGGGATTCGGGTCGAGGAAAATATGCCGATGATCGAACGCGGCCACGAGCCTGATATGCGGCGACAGCAGCATGCCGTTGCCGAACACGTCGCCCGACATATCGCCGATGCCGACCACCGTGAAGTCCATCGTTTGAGTATCGACGCCCATTTCGCGGAAGTGCCGCTTCACCGACTCCCACGCGCCACGCGCGGTAATCGCCATCTTCTTGTGGTCGTAGCCGACCGAACCGCCGGACGCGAATGCGTCGTCGAGCCAGAAGCCATATTCCTGCGAGATCGCGTTCGCGTAGTCGGAGAACGTGGCCGTGCCTTTGTCGGCGGCGACGACCAGATACGGGTCGTCGGGATCGTGCCGCACCACGTCGCGCGGCGGCACGACGGTTGTGCCCGCCAGGTTGTCGGTCAGATCGAGCAGGCCGCGCAGAAACGTTTGATAGCAGGCAATGCCTTCGCGCATCCAGGCATCGCGCTCGCTTTGCGGCGGCGGGTTCTTCACGACGAAGCCGCCCTTCGAGCCGACCGGCACGATCACGACGTTCTTCACCATCTGCGCCTTCATCAGACCCAGCACTTCCGTGCGGAAATCCTCGCGACGATCGGACCAGCGCAAGCCGCCGCGTGCGACACGTCCGCCGCGCAAATGCACGCCTTCAACTCGCGGCGAATAGACCCATATTTCGAACATCGGCTTGGGCTCGGGCAAGCCGGGCACTTGCGCGGGATTGAACTTGAACGACAGATACGGCTTGGGCTTGCCATCCGTATCGAACACGTAATAGTTGGTGCGCTGCGTCGCCTTGATGACGCCGAGAAACTGCCGCAGGATGCGGTCTTCGTCGAGATTCGGAACCTGATCGAGCGCGCCGTCGATCGTCTTCATCAAGTTCTCGATGCGCGCTTCACGCGTGCCGCCATGCGCCGGATCGAAGCGCGCGACAAACAATTCGACCAGCATTCGCGCGATCGCGGGATTGCCGGTCACCGCGCGCTCGATATACGCGTCGCTGAACGTGGAGCCGACCTGGCGCAGATACTTCGCATACGCGCGCAGTATCGTCACTTCGCGCGCGCTCAATTGCGCACGCAGAACGAGGCGGTTGAAGTCGTCGCTTTCTATCGCGCCGGTCCAGACCTGCTCGAACGCGTCTTCGAAAAGGTCCTTCACGCGCTCGATGTCGAACTCCGCGTCGTCGGCAAGTTCCAGGCCGAAGTCGTGAATCCATGCTGGCGTCGAGCCGAGCGCCTCGATCAGATACGGCCGCTCTTCATCGACGCGCACGCCGAGATGTTCGAGCATCGGCAAGCTGCGCGACAGCGCGATCGGCATGCCCGCGCGATACACCTTGAAGCGGAACGCGCGCGGCCCGGCTTCGATCGGACGATAGAGGTTCATCGCGAGCCGCTCGCTGCCCTGCACGCGTTCGATCAACTCGATGTCGCGTACTGCCGTGCGCGCGGCATAGTCGTCGCGATAGCCCGGCGGAAACGAATCCGCGTAGTGTTGCAACAGACGGTTGCCCTGCTCTTCGCCGAATGCGTCGAGCAGTGCATCGGCAAGATCGTCCTGCCAGCGGCGCGCGACCTGCACGAGGCGCGCTTCGAGTTCGCGCGTGTCGACACGCGGCATGCCGCCCGGCTTTGCATGAACCACGAAGTGAATCCGCGCGAGTGTCGATTCCGAAAGCAGCGGCGTGAATTCGACGCTGGCTCCGTTGAAGGCGTCGGCGAGCAGATTGGCGATACGTTGCCGCAAATCGGTGTTGTACTTGTCGCGCGGCACGAACACGAGGCACGACACGAAGCGGTCGAAGCGATCGCGCCGCACGAAAAGACGCGTGCGCTGATGTTCCTGCAAACGCAGTACACCGAGCGCGGTATCGTAGAGCTGGTTTTCGTCGGCCTGGAAGAGTTCGTCGCGCGGATAGGTTTCGAGCACCGTCACGAGCGATTTCGCGAGATGACCTTTTGGCAAGAATCCGGCGCGTCTCACGATATTTGCGCATTTGCGCCGCACGATAGGAATTTCCGCCGCCGACAAAAAATACGCGGTGGATGTGTAAAGCCCGATGAAGCGCCGCTCGCCGATCACCTTGCCGTCCGCGCCCGTCAGCTTGATGCCGACATAATCCAGATAGCCGGGCCGATGTACGGTCGCGCGCGAGTTGGCCTTGGTGAGAAAGATCGGCGACGCGCTTGAAATGATTTCGGCAGCGGCCGGAGGCAATACGGTCACTTCCGATGCGGCCGCCGCGCCGTCAGCGCTTGCGCGCAATTCGTCGCGCATGATGCCGAGGCCCGAGCCGGGCACCGCGCGCAAGCCGTAGTCTGTGCCCTGTTGCACCAGTTCATAGTCGCGCTGGCCGAGAAACGTGAAATGATCGGCGACCATCCATTCGAGGAACGCACGCGCTTCCATCGCATCCGGTCCGCTCTCGCCGACCTTCATGCCTTTGATCGTGACGCGCGCGAGCTCGACTATCTTCGGCCAGTCTTCCACCGCGGCGCGCACGTCGCGCAGCACTTTCGCGATGTCGTCGCGCAGCGCGTCGAGCTTTGCCGCGTCGCCGCAACGGTCCACTTCGAAGTGAATGAACGAGGCCAGTTGCGAGCGCGTGTCGGCGGCTTCTTCGGCGCCTTGCGTCACGCGCGCGATGTCGCCATCGGCGCCGCGCCAGATGCGAAACACCGGATGCACGACCGAATGCAGTGCAAGTCCCTGGCGGTTGACCGCCATCGAAACGGAGTCGACCAGGAACGGCATGTCGTCGTTGACGATCTCGATCACCGTGTGATCGGAATGCCAGCCATGCTGTTCGAGAATCGGGTTATAGACGCGCAGCCTTTCCTTGCCCGGCACGAAGCGCTGCGCGGTCTGCCAGTGCGCGAGCGCGGCGCCGTACAGATCGGGGATGGAGCGGCTTTGCAGATCGTCGGCGTCGACGAAATCGTAGTAGTGCCGCAAAAACGGTTCGACGATGTCAAACGCCGGCTCGGGCAAGCGCGCTCGTGCAAACTCGACGACATCGTTCAGCAAGTGCGTGACGGCTTCTTCGTTCTTTGCTTGCATGATGAACTCCCCCGGTTGGCGGCAATGTGGGAATTGCCCGGATCGGATGCATCGTCTGAGGAACGATTATGCACCTGCATGCAGCAGGGCGACCGGCGCCGCGAGTTAGGTTATACCCGCTGCCTCGGCTTATGCTGCAAGCGCGCAATTGCGGCTTAACGCGGCTGGCTTAGCGCGGCTTAACGCGTGGCCGTGCTCTCGACGGTTTCGTGGGCAAGCCATGCGCGAATTTGCTCGGCGACCCACGCGGGATCGTCGTGCGGCAGATCGTGACCGGCCCATGCATGCTCGCGATGCGGCGCGCCCCACGCCGCCGCGAGCCTTGCCGAACATGCGGGATCAACGAGCCGGTCGTCGCGCGACGACAGAAGCAGCAGCGGGCAAGCCGGTTTTGCCGCGTCCGCGGTAAAGCGCGCCGCCGCCCACAGTTGCCGCCATGCATTGCCGCGGCTCACCGGTGCGCTGCGGCGAATCGTGGCCCATGATTCAAGATCGGCCTGGAGCGTGTCGGCGTTATTGCACGTCAACCGATGAATAACAGTCTCGGCGCGCGTCGCGTCGTGCCAATGCGTAGCAACTGTCACGAGACGCGGCCACGCCGACGGACGCAGCCGCTCATGCACGCGGCTGAACGGACGCATGCTCGTGTTGATCAGCACGAGCCGCTCGATGTCATCGGCATGCCGCTGCGCCCAGGCGGTCGCGACCATGCCGCCGAGCGACATCGCCAGTATGTTGAACGGGCCCGTCGCGCCTCGTTGCCTCGCAGCCGCGCGCGCGAAGTCGACCATCGCGGCGACCGTCGACGGCGCACGCAAGTGCGCGAACTCGCCGTTGCCGGGCAGATCGAGCAGCAGTAGGCGCGCCGCACCGCCAGTGGCTTCGCGCAACACGTCGGGCAGGCGTCCCCAATGACGCGTCTCGCGTGTCAGGCCGCGCAGCAAAATCCACGTGCTCATGCCGTGTGCGCCTCGTACCAATGATCGATCGCGCTTTGCAGCAATTGCTCGCGGCGATTGCCTTGCGGCAGCCAGCGCTGCGACGAGAAAGCCGCGCGCGCCAGAAAATCCAGCAGGTTCGCGTGACGCCGCAACACGCGCGCCGTGCGATGCGCCTTCACCGGATTGAAGAAGCCCTGACGCGAAAACAATTGGCACGGGTTCTTCTTGATCCACAGCCATGAGCCGAGTTCGAGCGTCATCGGCAGAAAGACGTTGGGTGCGGGCGCGCGGTCGTACGCGAAGTCCCAAAGATCGCCGTGCAGCAGATATTGATGGCTTTGCGGCTCGAACGTGTAGCCATGATGCGGATGCGAGCGCTCGAACATCGTTTTCAGCACGTACATTTCCGGCAAATGCGGCATCAGCTTGCGAGTGCGTGCGTACGGAAACCAGATGCTGTCGCTCCAGCCGTAGCCCGAATGGCAATCGAGCGCGATGCTCAACGGCCGTGCCGCCAGTTCCGTTTCGACCACCTGAAGCAGCGCCGCGGCCTCGGCTTCCATAGGACCGCCGCGGCGTCCGCGATACCACGGCAGCCATGCGCCGACGCGCTGGCCGCCGGCGAGCAGCGGCACGCGTTCGTCGGCGTTTTGCGGCGCATTGCGCATCAGGTCGACGCCGTTCGGATTGGCGCGCGTGGCCGCCCACATCCCACCGGGATTGACGATCGGCATAAACACGAGGCGAATGGACTGCAGTTGGCGGACGAGCAGTTCGTCCCACTCGAGCCGCGCAAGCAGCGCGCGCATGTAGTCGAGCACGAGTTGCGAGCCGATTCGCTCGAGCCCATGAATGCCGCCGAAGAAGCCGATGGCCGGCGCCTGCGGATCGGTCGAGCCGATACTCGCGGTATGCACGCCGAAGCGCCGGCCGCGCACCGTCGTCTCGCAGACCGTGCGGATCGCGAAGCTCGCGCTGCCCTGATCGAGGATCGTCTTGAGATCTTCGTACTCCGCAAAGGTGTCGGGAAGGAAGCTCAAAGGCTGCATGTGGGCGTCGCGAGGAGTGCGGGAGGTCGGGGACGGCACGGCGAATGACGCAATATAGCCTGGCTGCAAGTCAGCCAGCATGACGGCTGAGCAGATGTGAAACGCCGTCACACGGACGTCATTTGGCCGTCATTCGCCCGTCATTTTCGGTGCCACAAATTTGCGATTTTCGCCCCATAAAGCCCCTTTGCTTTAGTCGCCCACTCATCGCGTCGCGCGTTCTGCTGGAATAATCACGGGCTTGCGGCCGGAGTCGGGCCAGCTAACCCTTGGCCCGTTCTCGCCTTCCATGGAAACCGTCGTCGTCCTGCTGGTCCTGCTGTCGGCGCTGCTCCACGCGACGTGGAATGCGTTCCTGCATCTGTCGGAAGACCGCATCTGGCTGCTCGGCATGATGGCGATTCCTTACCTCGCCGTGAGCGCGGTCGGCGTGATCGTCCTGCCGATGCCCGCGCCTGCCGCGTGGCCGTATATCTTCGCGTCGGTGGTGCTCGAGTTCGGCTATCTGCTCGCGTTGATCCGCGCTTATCGAAGCGGCGACTTCGGCCAGATCTATCCGATTGCGCGCGGCCTGTCGCCGATGCTGGTGTTCGTCGGCGCGCTCGTGTTCGCTCATGAATCGCTGAAACCGCTCGCGGCGATCGGCGTCGCGCTGGTGTCGTGCGGCATCGTTTCGCTCGCGTTTCGGCGCGGCATGCGCTTCTCCGGCGAGAGCGTGCCGTTCGCGCTGCTGACGGGCTTTTTCATCTCGACCTATTCGGTTGTCGACGGAATCGGCGCGCGCGTCGCGGGCAATGGCCTCAGTTACATCATGTGGGTCTATCTGATCTGGAACGTGCCGCAGTTTCTGCTCGCGTGGCATTGGCGCGGCGGGGCGAAGGGGCTGTTCATCGGCCGCGCGGTGGTGTTCAAGGGCATCGCGTCGGGCGCGCTCGCGTTGTCCGCGTATTGCCTGATCATCGAGGCTTACCGCTATCTGCCGATCGCGATGGTCTCCGCGCTGCGCGAATTGAGCTCGATCTTCGCGGTGCTGATCGGCTGGCTGTTCATGCGCGAGAAGCTGACCGCGCGGCGCATCGTGGCGTGCGCGCTTGTTACGCTCGGGGCAGTGCTGATTCGCATCTGACGCAAATCCGCCGCGCCCGGTGAATCCGCTCGCCGGCCAAATTGGCTCCTACATTTTTATAGAAATGGCTCTGAAGCTCAGAGCCAAATCTCACTATAGTCGCTGCATGTGCCGCGCCTTGCCGCGCGGCGTCCGCCGACAGCGAGGAGCCACGTGATGAACCTGAAGAACGCAGAACTGAAGAGCCGCAAGGACGCAGCCACGCCGCGCGGCGTCGGCGTAATGTGCGATTTTTACGCGGCGCGGGCCGAAAACGCGGAACTCTGGGACGTGGAAGGCCGCCGCTTCATCGACTTCGCCGCCGGAATCGCCGTGTGCAACACGGGCCATCGTCATCCGAAGATCGTGGCCGCGATTCGCGACCAGCTCGATCATTTCACGCACACCGCGTATCAGATCGTGCCCTACGCGTCGTATGTCGAGCTCGCGGAAAAGCTCAACGAGCGTGCGCCCGGCGATCATCCGAAGAAAACCGCTTTCTTCACGACCGGCGCCGAAGCCGTCGAAAACGCGATCAAGATCGCGCGCGCCGCGACCGGGCGTCCGGGCGTGATCGCCTTCACCGGCGGCTTTCACGGCCGCACGCTGATGGGCATGGCGCTGACCGGCAAGGTCGCGCCGTACAAGCTCGGCTTCGGGCCGTTCCCGTCGGACGTGTTCCATGCGCCGTTTCCGAATCCGTTGCATGGCGTGACCACCGCCGATTCGCTGAAGGCCATCGACTTTTTGTTCAAGGCCGACATCGATCCCAAGCGCGTGGCCGCGATCATCTTCGAACCGGTTCAGGGCGAAGGCGGCTTCTATCCCGCGCCGGCCGAGTTCGTGCGCGCGCTGCGCAAGCTGTGCAACGAGCACGGCATTCTGCTGATCGCCGATGAAGTGCAAACCGGCTTCGCGCGCACCGGCAAGCTGTTCGCGATGCATCACTACGACGTCGTGCCTGACCTGATGACGGTCGCAAAGAGCCTCGCGGGCGGCATGCCGCTGTCGGGCGTGATCGGCCGCGCCGACGTGATGGACGCCGCGGCGCCCGGCGGACTCGGCGGCACGTACGCGGGCAATCCGCTCGCGCTGGCGGCGGCGCATGCGGTGCTCGACATCATCGACGAAGAGAAGCTGTGCGAGCGCGCCGTCGTTCTCGGCGATCGCGTCAAGGCCAAGCTGATCGAACTGCAAAAAGATGCGCCGCAAATCGCCGATGTGCGTGGCCCTGGCGGCATGGTGGCCGTTGAGTTCTGCAAGCCGGGCAGCGTGGAGCCGGACGCGGACTTCACGAAGCGCGTGCAGGCGCGCGCGCTCGAACGCGGCCTGCTGCTGCTCGTGTGCGGCGTTTATTCAAACGTGGTGCGCTTCCTGTTTCCGTTGACGATTCAGGACGCCGTCTTCGACGAGGCGCTCGCCATTCTCGAGGACGTCATCAAGGACAGCGTTGCTGTCGCAGCCTGAGGAAATCGACCGATGACCACGCTAACTTTGAAAGACCCGTCCCTGCTGAAGACCACCGCGTACATTGCGGGCGAATGGCAAGGCGCCGACGACGGCGCGACCTTCGACGTCGTGAATCCCGCGACCGGCGAGGTAATCGCGACGGTTCCGCGCATGGGCGCGGCGGAAACGCGCCGCGCCATCGACTCGGCGAACGCCGCGTGGCCCGCATGGCGGGCAAGCACCGCGAAGCAACGCGCGGTGGTCCTGCGCAAATGGCACGACCTGATGCTGGAGAACGCCGACGACCTCGCGCTGATTCTCACCACCGAGCAAGGCAAGCCGCTTGCCGAGGCCAAGGGCGAGATCCAGTACGCCGCGTCGTTCCTCGAATGGTTCGCGGAAGAAGGCAAGCGCGTGAATGGCGACACGATTCCGACGCCCGCGAGCGACAAGCGCATTGTCGTGACGAAGGAACCGGTCGGCGTGTGCGCCGCCATCACGCCGTGGAATTTCCCGGCCGCGATGATTACGCGCAAGGTCGGCCCGGCGCTCGCGGCGGGCTGCCCGATCATCGTCAAACCGGCCGAAGCCACGCCGCTCTCGGCGCTTGCGCTCGCCGTGCTCGCGGAACGCGCGGGCGTGCCGCGCGGTGTGTTCAATGTGGTGACGGGCGAGCCGAAAGCGATCGGCGCGGAAATGACCGGCAATCCGATCGTGCGCAAGCTGTCGTTCACGGGCTCGACGCCGGTCGGGCGTCTCTTGATGGCGCAGTGCGCGCCGACGGTGAAGAAGGTATCGCTGGAACTGGGCGGCAACGCGCCGTTCATCGTTTTCGACGACGCCGATCTCGACGCCGCCGTGGCCGGCGCGATTGCGTCGAAGTATCGCAACAGCGGCCAGACCTGCGTGTGCACGAACCGCTTCTACGTGCACGACAAGGTCTACGATGCCTTCGCCGACAAATTGCGCGCCGCCGTCGAACAACTGCAGGTGGGCCGCGGCACCGAGGCGGGCGTCACGCAAGGTCCGCTGATCAACGAAGCGGCTGTGCTCAAGGTCGAATCGCATATCGAGGACGCGCTCGCCAAAGGCGCGCGCGTGCTCACGGGCGGCAAGCGTCATGCGCTCGGTCACGGCTTCTTCGAGCCGACCGTGCTCGCGGATGTCACGCCCGAGATGAAAGTGGCGCGCGACGAAACCTTCGGGCCGCTCGCGCCGCTGTTCCGTTTTTCATCGGACGACGAAGTAATCCGGCTCGCGAACGATACCGAGTTCGGTCTTGCGTCGTACTTTTATAGCCGCGACATCGGGCGCGTATGGCGCGTCGCGGAAGCGCTCGAGTACGGCATGGTGGGGATCAACACCGGACTGATTTCGAACGAAGTGGCGCCGTTTGGCGGCGTCAAGCAGTCGGGTCTGGGGCGCGAAGGCTCGCACTATGGCATCGACGATTATGTGGTCGTCAAGTATATGTGTGTGGGTGGGGTTTGAAGGGGGGACGGCAGGCTGAGGCGTGCCGTTCTCGGACTGCTGCTGACAAAGTATCTGCGAAGCCTGGCCATGCGCCGGGCTTTGTTGCTTGATAGCTGTCTCATGTTCAGAAGCCGACGCGCATGCAGTAGGTACAGGAGATAGTGATGGCCGATGAGTTTGTGTCAGGGGCAATATCAGTGGACGCGCGGTGACGGCGCACGGCCCGCGGGGTAGCAACCACCAGGCACAGAGCCACGCCGACGCCTACCAGATCCGCTTTTTCAGCGTATAGGCGTACAGGCCGTACTGTGTGTTTGTCGCAGCGTCAAAATAGACGCCCTGCGTAATGCCGTCGTTGGTCTCGGTCCAGGATTTGCCGTAGTCCCTGCTGGCAAGCGTAATGTCGCGCGGCGCGCCTTCCCCGGTGGCATCGGTCGCATACACGAGTAGTACGCCGCGCTTGCCCACGCTGAGTCCGTCCAGCATCAGGCGTGAATCGAAGGTATGGATCTGTTCGGCCGTCTGCTTGCCGCGATTGCCCCATGCCGATAGCGCGCCGGTCCGGTGGCCATTCTCGTTTGGGTTCTTGATGAAGTCTCTCGGCGGCCCAATCCGCGACAGCGCATAGACCGCATAGGCGTCATCGGGCAGCACCTGCTCGGTCTGGAGTGAAACGATTATCTGACCGGGAAGCTTCACGTCAGGCTCGAACGCGTCGCTATCCCAATTCAGCCGCTCCACCATGGCTTCAGCTTGCACATCCTCCATTTCTTGCGGCACGTAGTAGGCAACACGCAGCGTGCCGTCCGGACCCAGGTCCACGGCGTCAAACGTCTTTCGCGGCGCGTCGTCTTCCGTTGCGTGCAGCGAAACCGTAATTGCTTTCCACGTGCGCCCGCCATCCGCTGTGCGCCAGACGCGCGGTCCCCAGCCAACTGCGTACCCCCGGTCAGGATCCAGGAACAGTAGCTGGCCGATATTGCGGTTCTCCGGCCAGTCAAGCTGTGTCCAGTTCTTGCCGCCGTCGCGCGAGCGCCAGAGCTTCGTGATATGCGGTGACAGGTCATTCGTCGCCTCAGCAGCCTTGTAGTCCATCCAGTCCGTGCTGATGTACTGCGTGCTCCAGTCCTTCGAATACCACCAGGACGCGTCCTGTCCCGGCTGCAGGAAGTAGCGTCTCAGCCCTCCGTCGATCGTACCGCGGAAGAAACTAACGGTATTGCGGTTGAGGGTTTCCGCTGTGTTGTTCATCCAGGCTTCAGTAGGTTCCGCATATTCCGGATCTTTCCGCTGACTAACGGGCTTGAACGTAATTTCCGGATCAGCAATCTTGAGACTGATAACATCGTTGCCGTTTATCCGGGCATTGCCGCCCCCGTATGATTTGTCGTTCTTCATGAACGTCGTTGAAATGGTCTGCCAGCCTGGGTTCGTCATGCTGTGATATCCGTAAGTTGCGATGGCGGCCAGGAGAAGGCTGCCGAAAATGAATGTCCTGCGCCTGGGCATCCGCATGTCACTTCCCGCCCATCAGCCGCCCCAGCGCCTTGCTCACCGGGTCGTCAATATCGGCCTTCGTGGCATCCCATGCATCGCCGATGACCTTGCGTGCAACGACCTTGCCGCTGTCCCATACCTGCTCGTAAGTTCGCCAGTCGGCCCATTCTTCCAACGCGGGGCCGCCCGTGATCTTCGTCATGTCCGCAAGCTGCAAACCGGCCAGCCCGCCGTCAAGGTAGGCGAGCGGATGTGTCTTGAACGCGAAGCTCCTGAACATGTCACTGTCCAGTTCAAGCTTGTATCGAGGAGCCGCCATTGTGAAACTGCCGTTTCCCGGCTTTACACTGCGCATCTGGATTGCATTTCCCTGCATGTTTTGCGCAAGTCCTCTTTCCATGTTTCTTTGGAGGTAGAACCTCGCATTGTCTAGCCACTCCTGCCCATCTTTGGATAAGGTTGGCTTCAATTTCGCGCCATAGTTAGAACAGTAAAAGTAACCATAGCTGACGTAATAGCTGGGCGGCTTATGCCCGCAGCCGATGTGCCGCATCATGAAGTTGCTATGCCGGGACCAGTCGGAGGCCGTGCAGTCGGGCTGGATTAGCGTTTGCCGCTGGCGCAGCAGGCGTGCAGAAACTTCCTTGTCGGTCCACGGATTCCAGGACGTGGCAAACGCCTTCACCGTGGCCCAGGCACTGCCCGCAGTGACCTTCTCGACTGTCTCCGTGTATTCGCACTGCAACGGCCGGTAGTAGTACTCGCAATGCCCGATTATCGAATCCGCAGCAGGCGGTACATGATCGTCACAGACAGTACGCTCCACGCGAGCGCGCTTCGTGTATGACTTCAGTGTCATGTACGACTCTGCGTAGCCCACATCCTTCTCTTGATCTGCCATTTTTAGTTGCCCTTCAACCGGATCGAAACGCCTTGCGGTACATGACTCTGCGCCAGCGACGTTTCGCCATACTCATTGGTTGTACCTTCGGCAATCAGCTTGCCCTCGGAGAACATCTGATAACGTGTATTGGCGACCGGAACTTCGGAGCCCGCCCAATGCACGACGAAAGCCTCGTCGAACGTTCCGGTGGATTGCGGCAGTGCCGGAACCACGGTTGACAGTCTCTGCGCGCCTTTTTTCTGGATCGTGATGAACTTGAGGAAAAGATCGAGCGGCCCGCCCAGGGTGATGCTGCCGTCCTTCAACTGGATGAACGCGCCGCCTGACTCGAGCGTGAGTTCCTTCTTCGCACTGATGCGCACTGTGCCGTTGACGCTTGCCATCGTCAGGTCTTGTGCGGCGATCAGCGACATGGCATCGCTCTGTGCCTGCACTTCAATCGGGCCTTTGGCCGCAAAAATCTTGATGCCGAGCTTCTGCGCGAACAGTGAGATCTTCTCGCCCGCCGCAACCGTGAAGCGTTTCGCCACGCTCCAGTCGGCGTTCTTGCCGGCAACGGTTGAGATACTTTCCTGCGCCGCGAACTGCACGCCGTCGCCCGCGACGATAGCCATTGATGCAGGCGTGCTCATCAGCAGCCCCGGCTTCTTCAGGCCGTCGAAAGCCTCCTTCATCTGCTGCTGCGCGTCCGTGTCGGCAGGCTCGGCCTTTGCGCTGCTGGCGGACGCAGCGAGTGCCTTTGCAAGTTCCAGCGCGCTCTCAAGCTGCGCGAGGGTTTCCTGCATGTCGAGTTGCCTGCCGCTCGCGCCGGGGCGGTCATAAGTCGTGACCATGATGCCCTTGCCCGCGCGCAGCGCCCCCCAGCCCGATGACCTCAACTCATAGCCTTCGCCCCGATATTCGAGCTTGCTGTTGACCAGGTAACCCAGATTGAGTTGCGACTTGCCCGAATGCTCGGTGCTCAGCTTGATGCCTTCCTGACCTTCCCAGTCCTCCATGCGCAGCTTGTTGTTCGCCTGCGTGCGGATCACGTTGCGTGAGAGCCAGCGCCGGTCGTTCGTCACCAGGTCGCGCGCCTGGCTGTGATGGTGGAACGCGGTGATTTCGGGCTTGTTCGGGTCGCCGTCCCGGAAGGCAATCACGGCCTCGTCGTTGTCCAGCGCGACGAAGTGCATGCCGGTTTGCAGCTTGCCCGCGAACGGCTTTGCAAGCCGCAGCGGTACGCTCTCAGCACCCTTGGGCCAGTTGCCGAAATCCGCATCCAGACGGACGGTGTAATAGCCGGCGGCATTCAGATAGCCGTAGGTGTATTTGTCCGGGCTGCAGATACGGGCGCTGAGCGTGCCAGAAATGCGGGCCCATTTGTCGGGTTCGAGCG
>NZ_JARESN010000008.1:0-300051 GCF_046054045.1 Paraburkholderia sp. RL17-368-BIF-A | reverse complement strand
GTGTCGGAGTCGGTGTTGGTGTTGGTTTCGGGGTTGGCGTCGGCGTCGGCGTTGGTGTCGGTGCCGGTGCCGGAGTCGGAGTTGGCGTCGGTGTCGGAGCCGGGGATGGTGTCGGTGTCGGCCTTGGCGAGGGCGTAGGCGTCGGAACAGGTGTCGGAGTCGGAGTCGGCACAGGCGTCGGAGCTGGAGCGGGCGTCGGAGCCGGAGTCGGTGCAGGTGCCGGAGCCGGCGAAGGACGCGGACTCGAAGCCGGACTCACACCGTCCGCTTTATCGTTATTCTGCACCGCCGCGCCCGATGCATCGTCGCCGCCACCGCCGCCGCAACCGGAAAGCCCGACGCTAGCCGTGAGCAAAGCGAAGCAAACTGTCTTGCTGAAAGTCTTCATTATTTTCTTCTTCGTAAATCGACGCGGGCCGTTACCGGACATCTTCTGCACGGACATTCGCCGGCAGCAGCCGCGGCAAAATCGCTTTGCCGAAGAAATTGCCAGGCCGGCCGACCGACTCGATCTGGAAGTCGTCGCTACGGTCGATTAACGGACCGGTGCCGCGAGGCTTACCCGCACCCGCCGGCGCCGCGCGATGAAAATAATTGCCTAGCAGCGCATTCATGTCGGGGCGCACCGGCCCCTGCCACGCGACGGCAAACACGACGTTATTGGGCAGCACGTATTCGCGAATCGTGACGCCGTCCGCGTCGCGCGCTTCACGCACGGTGTACGAGGCGGAAGCCAAAGCGGTGGGCGCGGCAACGGCGGCGGACCGCAGCCGTGACTGCGACGCTGCGCTGATCGTCGGCGCGCCGCCCAACGCCGCATAGGAAGCCAGCGGTAACATCACCGCAGCGGCGAGCGCGGCCTTCACAAGATTCATCGCAATGCTCCAGAAAACAGGTCGGAGCATGTTGC
The DNA here is from genome assembly GCF_046054045.1 of Paraburkholderia sp. RL17-368-BIF-A. Taxonomy (NCBI): domain Bacteria; kingdom Pseudomonadati; phylum Pseudomonadota; class Betaproteobacteria; order Burkholderiales; family Burkholderiaceae; genus Paraburkholderia; species Paraburkholderia sp. RL17-368-BIF-A. The sequence goes on along the minus strand of NZ_JARESN010000008.1, from coordinate 299,141 downwards.
CAGCGCAGCCGTACCGGAATATGCCGACAAAGCTGAATGTGTCCTGGGAAATGGCGCAAGAAGGCGCAGCGGTAACAGCGGTAACGCCGCGCCTTCAGTGCCGCGCGAAATGGTTAGAACGCGATGAACGGTCCGGTCTGAGTGCCTACCTTCGCGTTACCCATGGCCGTATAAACGTCGCGCCCATAGAAAAACGGCAGTCCCCACAAGAACATGCTGTTCTTGTGCTGCGAGAAGTTGCTGCCGGCGTCGCTCAGCGCGTAGTAACCCGCTGAGCTTCGGCCGCCCGGATTGGCGATCGAGAACGGCACATCGAGCGGCTTGCCGGAGCCGTTGGTCGACTCCATTGTTGCGCTCAGGCGGAGCGGCGCAGCGGGCGTGTACCAGTCGCCGAGCGCGGTCGGAATGGTGTCGTCCGGAAAGGCATAGGCATTCGTGCCGCTGTCTATCAGGCTGTGGGTGAAGGCCCGGCCTTTGTACTGCGTGGTGAAACTGCCGTATTTGTCGACGGCAAGAATCGTCGCGGTGGACGGCACCTGGTTGTTCTGCTGCGTACCGATGCCGAACACCAGTTGCCCCGTCACGCTCGTCTTGCCGCCGGCCGGCACGGCGGGCAGACGGATGATCGCGCCGTTGTTGTCGGTGGCGAATGACGCGATCGGATTCCTGACCTGCTTGCCGGCCAGCATGCGCGTGCTGACGCACGAGTTCTGCGACGGGCAATAGTAGTAAAGGCCGGGAACCGCGGTGGTCAGTGCGTCCGCCGAATCGCTTGTGAAACTGTCCACACCGACAATGCCGTTCATGTTGGAGAAGTCGGCGCCGCCAATGTCGGCACCGGAGTTCGAGCAGTCGTCCGGCACCGGATAGGCGTTGTCCGAATACACCTGAATGGGAAGATTGCTCGCCGTCTTGCTGCCGATCGTGATGTCGGCGCGCTTGACCGAGCCCCACGTGTAGCCCGACGCGAACGGCATGCATTCGACAATAGGCGCCGAGCCGCTCGTGTCGTCCGCAGCGCCGACCTGCGTGAGCAGCAACGGGGCCAGCGTGGGAATCGCGCGCGCGGCGATGCGCACGCCCGTGGAGCCGGTGTCGACCAGCATGTTGTCCACGGTCACGCATTGCGGCGTGCTCTGCGTGCCCGGCACGCAGATCTTGATGGACACCTTCGGCATGTTGATGCTGCCCATCGACTTGTCGACGGTGATCGTCGCCGTGTTGTCGCCGGTTGCGGGCGGCGATGAATTCCCCGAGTCCGTGCCTGAGCCGTGCGGCGTCCAGTCCGGCGTCGCATTCCAGCCAACCGAATTGCTGCCCTGATTGTTGCTGCCGCCACTGCTGCCGCCGCCTCCACATGCCGAAAGCGCGAACACGCCAATGGCGGCCGCGAGCGAAAGCGTCTTCTTTAATGTATTCATGTCTTGTTCTCTTCGTGCCGAGCGGCGGTTATTCGAGGTCGCCGGGACGCACGCCCGCGGGCAACAGACGCGGCAGCCAGGCCATGCCGGAGAAGTTCCCCAGGCGGCCTGCGGACTCGATGCGGAAATCGTCGTTGCCTTCTATCAGCGGGCCGGAGCCGCGCACGCCGGTCTGGCCGGCGGCAACGTAGTTCGTGAAGTAGCTGCCGAGCAGCGCGCGCATGTTCGGGCGGATCGGCCCTTGCCAGGTGACGGCGAACACGACGTTGGCCGGCAGCAGGTATTCGCGGATCGTGACGCCGTTCGCGTCGACGGACTGGCGCATCGTGTAGGGCGCCGTAGCGGTGACGGCGCTGGCCGGCTGGCTGCCCGCGGCAGGGGATCCCGAAGCGGAACCCGCAACCGACTGCGACGCCGCGGCGCGCAGCACGAGCGGCGCGGAGGCGTTCGCGACGGGGGCGCCGCCAAGCGCCGCAAACGACGACAGCGGCAACAACGTTGCGGCCAGCATCGCGATCTTTATTAGTCTCATCACACGGCTCCCAGAATGAACAGAGCATGGTGCCTGTGTGGCATGCCGAAAAACCTGTGAAATTTCGCAATCAATGCGGCGAAGCGGTGCAAATCTCTTCCATAACGCGGAGCGCGTCCGTATTCTCCATTCGATGCGTTTGCAGTTGCTTGTGCAGTCGCCGCCACCGTGGTGGCTTTCGTAACACGGCAGCCGGATCATGTAGCCGGCTATCGCCAAAAATCTCAACCGGAGAAACGACCATGCCGTATGTGACAACGAAGGACAACGTCGAAATTTTCTACAAGGACTGGGGCCCGAAAGACGCGCAGCCGATCGTCTTCCATCATGGCTGGCCATTGTCTTCCGACGACTGGGATACGCAGATGCTGTTCTTCGTCCAGAAGGGCTATCGCGTGATCGCCCATGACCGGCGCGGCCACGGCCGCTCGTCGCAAGTGTCGGAAGGACACGACATGGACCACTACGCCGCGGATGCTTTCGCGGTGGTCGAAGCGCTCGACTTGCGCAACGCGGTGCACATCGGCCATTCGACGGGCGGCGGCGAGGTGGCGCGTTACGTGGCGAAGCATGGCGAGCCTTCCGGCCGCGTGGCGAAGGCGGTGCTGGTGAGCGCCGTGCCGCCGCTCATGCTCAAGACCGAGGCGAATCCCGAAGGCTTGCCGCTCGAGGTTTTCGACGGCTTTCGCGCGGCGCTTGCAGCCAATCGCGCGCAATTCTTTGTCGATGTTCCGGCGGGCCCGTTCTACGGCTTCAACCGTGCGGGCGCGACAGTCCATCAAGGCGTGATTCAGAACTGGTGGCGTCAGGGGATGATGGGCAGCGCGAAGGCCCACTATGAGGGCATCAAGGCTTTTTCGGAAACGGACCAGAGCGGGGACCTGCGCGCGATCTCGGTGCCCACGCTCGTGCTGCACGGTGAGGACGATCAGATCGTGCCGTATGCGGACGCGGCGCTGAAGTCGATCAAGCTGCTGAAGAACGGCACGCTGAAAACGTATCCGGGCTTCCCGCACGGCATGTTGACGGTGAATGCGGATGTGTTGAACGCGGATCTTCTGGCGTTCGTGCAGGCGTAGTAGCGATTGACGTGAGTCCGCGTTTCGCGGGCTCACGCTCGAGCTGGCGGAAACGAACCGCCTCTACACGATCAGTACGCGATCAGTACGTCGGAACCGACGGATCGACCTGACGCGACCAGGCGTCGATCCCGCCTTGCAGATTGAAGACGTTGGCGTGGCCGCGCGATTCGAGGAACATGGCGACCTGGGCGCTGCGCGCGCCGTGATGGCAGATGCAGACGATCTGCGCGTCGTCGTCGAGTTCCTCGCTGCGCGCGGGAATCTCGCGCATCGGAATCGACACGATGCCCGGCATCGCCGCCGTTTGAATTTCCCACGGTTCACGCACGTCGAGCAACACGGGGGCGGGGCGCGACGTGTCGGCGAGCCATTCGGCGAGTGCGGGAGCGGTCAGGTTTTGCATCAGCGGGACTTCCGTTCAAAGGACGGCGGCGCGCGCCGGCCGTCCGTGAAAAACAGGCGAATCAGAACTTGAAGCGCGGCGGCTGCACGGCGTTGACGAGCGGCTCGACATACGTCTCGAACACGTCGGCAATGCGGTACTGCTTTTCGTCGATGCGCGTGATGATCTGCGCCTTCATGACCGGCGCCGTGCCGACGAATGCCGCCAGACGGCCGCCCACTTTCAGTTGTTCGAGGATTTCCTGCGGCAGCACGGGCAGTCCGCCCGACACGCAGATCACGTCGTACGGCGCGGCGGCGGACCAGCCGCGCGCGGCGTCGCCGGTCGCCACTTCCGCGTTGAGCACGCCGTTGGCGATCAGGTTGGTTCTCGCCAGTTCGGCCAGTTCAGGTTCGATGTCCACCGTCAGCACGTGTTGCGCGCGATGCGCGAGCAGTGCCGCCATATAACCCGAGCCGGCGCCGATTTCCAGCACGCTTTCGTGCTTCTTCACCGCCAGTTCCTGCAGCGTGCGCGCTTCGACGCGCGGCGCCAGCATGTGCTGGCCGGCCGGCAGCGGCACTTCGAAGTCGACGAAGGCCAGTTCGTGGTACGCGGCGGGGACGAAGTTTTCACGCTTGACGATCGACAGCAGATTCAGCACGTCCTGGTCGAGCACTTCCCAGGGGCGGATCTGCTGTTCGATCATGTTGAAACGCGCTTGCTCGATGTTCATGGTGGATTGGCGGTTCTGGTTTGCAAGTTTTGCGATTTATCCGCTGCGCGGGCGCCTGGGCATGAGCCTCGGCATTGAAGCCGGCAGGCAGGCACGGCAGGGTAACTGCGGGATTGTACCAAATGGCGCCGGGGTTCCGGGCCAGGGCGCGCAGCGCGGCGCGGCTGCTTTTGTCCGCGTTGCCCCGCTGCTGCCCGCCGTTGCCCCCGTGTTAATCCCTAGCAATCTGGGCTTGCACTTCGGGCTGTCATCGCTCAAAAATGTAATCGATTACATTCTGGAGCCGCGTCCGTGTCGAGACCGACGTCGAAAGCGAAGCCTGTGGAAAGCGCTGCCACACGCGCAGCCGCAGTCACGCCCGCGCCCGAAGGTTTGTCGATCGCCGGCGTCGCGCGGCAGGCGGGCGTTTCCGTCGCCACCGTATCGCGCGTGCTGAACGCGCACGAGAACGTGCGGCCCGCGACCCGTGACAAGGTGCTGGCCGCCATCGACGCAAGCGGCTATCGCGTCAACGAACTCGCGCGCAATCTGCGAACCGCGGAAAGCCGCCTGCTGCTGACGATGGTCCCCGACTTCGGCAATCCGTTTTACGCGGAGATCGTGCGCGGCATCGACAGCATCGCGCGTCAGCACGGCTACTTCATGCTTCTGTGCGATACCGGCGCCGACCCCGGCCGCGAGCGCAGCTACTTTGATCTGCTGCGCCGCCGCCGCGCGGACGGCGCGATCTGCCTCGATCCCGCGACGATCCAGCAGGCGCTCGGCGAAGCGTCGAGCGCGCTGCCGTGGGTCGCGTGCTGCGAGTTCGATCCGGCGATGGGCGTGCCGTATGTGGGCATCGACAACTATCGGGCCGCGGGCGACGCCGTGCGGCATCTGCTCGCGCGCGGCCACCGGCGCATCGGCCTCATCAATTCGGACGTCGACTACCTGTACGCGCGGCAGCGTCAGCAAGGTTATCTCGATGCGCTGACCGAGGCGGGCATCGAGCCGCTCGACGGCTGGCGCATGAATCTGAACAGTCTCGACTACGAGGCGGGCGCGTCGGCGGCGGTTTCGCTGATGCTGCCGAGGCAAAGGCGGGGACAAGGACAAACGGAGCCGCCGAGCGCGATCTTCGCCGTCTCCGACACGCTCGCGACCGGCGTCCTGCACGGCTTGCGCAGCATCGGCAAACGCGTGCCGCAGGATGTCGCCGTGGTCGGCTTCGACGACATCTCCATCGCCGCGCAAGTCGATCCGCCGCTCACCACCATCGCCCAGCCGATGCGCGAACTCGGCGAGACCGCCGCGCGTCTGCTGTTGCAGCGGCTCGCGAATCCGTTGGCGAACGTGCCGGGCGTGCTGCTGCCGCATCGGCTCGTGATTCGCGGGAGCACCTGAGCCATGAGTCTCGCGATCCGCTTCGACGACATCCGCAAGGACTTCGGCCCTGTGCGCGTGCTGCACGGCGTGAGCTTCGATCTCGCGCCGGGGCGCATCTACGGTTTGCTCGGCGAGAACGGCGCGGGCAAGTCGACGCTGATGAAAATTCTCGCCGGCTACGAAACCGCGACGTCGGGCACGTTGCTGGTCGACGGCCATGCGCAACACTTCGCCGGTTCGCGCGACGCCGAAGCGCAAGGCATCGTGCTGATTCACCAGGAGTTCAACCTCGCCGAGCATCTGACGATTGCGCAGAACATGTACCTCGGCCACGAGAAGCGGCGCGGCTGGTTCGTCGACGACGCCGCGATGCGCGCCGAAGCCGCGCGTTATCTCGCGCAGGTGGGTCTCGACAAGGCGCCGGATACGAAGGTGCGCGAGCTGATCGTCGCGGAAAAGCAGATGGTGGAGATCGCGAAGGCGCTGTCGCGCCGCGCGCGTCTGCTCATCATGGACGAGCCGACCGCTACGCTCACGCCGTCCGAAACCGAGCGGCTTTTCACGCTGATGGCGAAGCTGAAGGCCGACGGCGCGACCATCGTCTACATCTCGCACAAGCTCGATGAAGTCGAGCGCATCACCGACGAAGTGATCGTGATGCGCGACGGCCGCTTCGTCGCGCGCAACGAAACGGCGGCGCTTGCGCGGCAGCAGATGGCGAACCTGATGGTCGGCCGCGACGTGTCCGACATGTTCCCCGACAAGATCACCGTGTCCGCGAGCGCGCCGGTCGCGCTCAAAGTGGAAGGGCTCGTGGTGCCGGAGTGGGTCGACGATCTGAGCTTCGACGTGCGCGCCGGCGAAGTGCTCGGCTTCGCCGGACTCGTCGGCGCGGGCCGCACCGAAGCCTTCGAAGCGATCATCGGTTTGCGCAAGCGCACCGCGGGGCGCATCGAAATCGCCGGGCATGCCGTCGATCTGAAAAGCCCGCGCGATGCGATGCGTCACGGCCTCACGTATCTCAGCGAGGACCGCAAGGGCAAGGGCCTGCATGTGAACCTGAGCCTGCAGGACAACGTCACGCTGATGACGCTCGAACGCTACGCGCATCCGCTGCTCGATATGAAGGCGGGCCGCGACGCGTTGAAGCATGCGGTGAGCGAATTCGGCATACGCACGGGCGATCTGTCGAGCCGCGCGCGCATGCTCTCGGGCGGCAATCAGCAGAAGCTCGCGCTCGCCAAGTTTCTGCAGCCGGAGCCCGACGTGATCGTGCTCGACGAACCGACGCGCGGCGTCGACGTCGGCGCAAAACGCGACATCTATTTCCTGATTCATCGTCTCGCCGCGCAAGGCCGCGCGGTGATCGTCATTTCATCCGAACTGATCGAGCTGATCGGCTTGTGCCATCGCGTCGCCGTGATGCGCGCGGGACGTCTGCAAGCCACGCTCACGCTCGACCATCTGACCGAAGAGGAGTTGATCGCTCATGCGACCGGCACCCACTGAAGCCGTGCAATCCGGCCGCGCGTTGCGCTTCGCGCATCGTCTGTATGCGCTTGGGCCGTTCGCCGGCCTGATCGCGCTGTGCATCGCCGGCACGCTGCTGAACCGCGACTTCGCCACGCTCGACAACATGATGAACGTGCTCACGCGCACGTCGTTCATCGGCATCATCGCGGTCGGCATGACGTTCGTGATCATCTCGGGCGGCATCGATCTGTCGGTCGGCTCGATGGCCGCGCTGATCGCGGGCAGCATGATCTGGCTGATGAACGGGCTCGCCGCGGGCGTCGGCGGCCATACGTTCCCGCCGCTCGTCATCGTCACGTTGGGCATCGCATTCGCGCTCGTACTCGGCGGACTGTTCGGCTGCGCGCACGGTTTGCTGATCACTAAAGGACGCATCGAGCCGTTCATCGTCACGCTGGGCACGCTCGGCATCTTTCGCGCGGTGCTGACTTGGCTCGCCGACGGCGGCGCGCTGACGCTCGATAATTCGTTATCCGATCTTTATGGGCCGGTTTATTACGCGAGCCTCTTCGGCGTGCCGGTGCCGATCTGGGTGTTTCTCGTGACGGCCGCAGGCGGTGCGCTGATTCTCAACCGCACCGCATTTGGCCGGCACGTGCAGGCGATCGGCTCCAATGAACAGGTCGCGCGCTATGCGGCGATACGCGTCGACACGGTGAAGATCGTCACGTATGTGCTGCTCGGCATCTGCGTCGGCGTGGCCACGGTGCTGTACGTGCCGCGCCTCGGCTCGGCGACGCCGACCACCGGCCTGCTGTGGGAGCTGGAGGCGATTGCGTCGGTGGTCGTCGGCGGAACGGCGCTCAAGGGCGGCGAAGGACGCGTGGTCGGCACCGTGGTCGGCGCAATCCTGCTGTCGGTGATCGCCAACATTCTGAATCTCACCAGCATCATCAGCGTGTATCTGAACGCGGCGGTGCAGGGCGTGGTGATTATCTTCGTCGCGTTCGTTCAACGCGGAAGGCGGTAGCGATTCACGGTGATTCACGGTGAAACAACGGAAGGGGCGCACGATCGCCTCACAACATCAGATAGGAGACACACCATGAAGCAGGTCATTCGAGCGATCGGCGCCGGCATGCTGGCGTTGGGCATAGTGAGCACGGCGGGCATCGCGCGCGCCGACGACAAGGTCACGCTGGGCGTCGCGATTCCAACCGCCGATCACGGCTTCACGGGCGGCATCGTCTGGTGGGCCAACAAGGCGAAGGCCGATCTTGAGAAAGAACATCCGAATCTGAAAGTGATCGTCAAGACCGCGGCCGGCTCGCCCGAGCAGGCCAACCAGTTGCAGGATCTCGTGACCGTCAACAAGATCAATGCGCTCGTGATTTTCCCGTTCGAATCGGCGTCGCTCACGCAACCGGTCGCGCAGGTGAAGAAGAAGGGCGTGTATGTGACGGTGGTGGACCGCGGCCTGACCGACACCAGCGCGCAGGATGCATACGTGGCCGGCGACAACACCGCGTTCGGCAGAATCCCCGCTGAATTTCTGGCGAAAGCGCTGGACGGCAAGGGCGACATCGTCGCGCTGCGCGGCATTCCGACCACGCTCGACAACGAACGCTGGACCGCTTTCACCGGCGTATTGAAGGGCTATCCGAACATCAAGATTCTCGACGCGAAATACGCGAACTGGAATCGCGACGACGCGTTCAAGGTGATGCAGGATTACCTCACGCGCTTCAAGCACATCGACGCCGTCTGGGCCGCCGACGACGACATGGCGGTCGGCGTGCTGAAGGCCATCGACCAGGCGAAGCGCAGCGACGTCAAGATCGTATTCGGCGGCGCGGGCTCGAAGGGCATGGTGAAGAACGTGATGGACGGCGCGCCGCTCATCAAGGCCGACGTGTCGTACTCGCCGAAATTCATCTACGACGCGATCAAGCTCACCGCCGAGGCGCGTCTCAAAGGCGAGAAGCTGCCGGCCACGACGATCATTCCTTCGGTGCTCATCACGAAGGAAAACGCGCAGCAGTTCTACTTCCCCGATTCGCCGTTCTGATCGTGAAGCGCGGCCCTCGTTAATGGGTAGATCAACCCAGGATCAAAGGAACCCAAGGTTAAAGGAACCCAACGATGAAAACCATCAAAGGTCCGGCGATTTTTCTCGCTCAGTTCATGGGCGACGAGGCGCCGTTCGACAATCTCGCGCACCTGGCCAGTTGGGCCGCGAGTCTCGGCTTCAAGGGCATTCAGGTGCCGTGCGATGCGCGCCTGATCGATCTCGAACAGGCCGCTTCGAGTCAGTCGTATTGCGACGAGTTGCGCGAGACCGTGGACAACGCGGGCGTGACGATCACCGAGTTGTCGACGCATCTGCAAGGGCAACTCGTGGCCGTGCATCCCGCGTACGACACGTTATTCGACGGCTTTGCGGCGGCTCACGTGCGCGGCAATCCGTCAGCGCGCACCGAATGGGCCATCGAGCAATTGAAGCTCGCCGCGAAGGCGTCGCAGCGTCTCGGCCTCGATGCGCATGTGTCGTTTTCCGGCGCGCTCGCGTGGCCGTATCTGTACCCGTGGCCGCAGCGTCCGGCCGGTCTGGTCGAAGCCGCATTCGACGAACTCGCGCGCCGCTGGACGCCGATTCTCGACGCATTCGACGCCGCCGGCGTGAACGTCTGCTACGAGCTGCATCCGGGCGAAGACCTGCACGACGGCGTGACCTTCGAGCGTTTTCTCGATGCAGTGAGGCAGCATCCGCGCGCGAACATTCTCTACGATCCGAGCCATTTCGTTTTGCAGCAGCTCGACTACCTCGCGTTCATCGACATCTATCACGAGCGCATCAAGGCGTTTCATGTGAAGGACGCGGAATTCCGGCCGAACGGCAAGCAGGGCGTGTATGGCGGCTATAGCGGCTGGGTCGAGCGCGCGGGGCGTTTTCGTTCGCTCGGCGACGGGCAGATCGACTTTCGCGCGATCTTCTCGAAGATGGCGCAATACGATTTCCCCGGCTGGGCAGTGCTCGAATGGGAATGCGCGCTCAAGCATCCTCACGACGGCGCGCGCGAAGGCGCGCAGTTCATTCGCGAGCACATTATCCGCGTGGCCGAACATGCATTCGACGACTTCGCGGGCAGCGGCGTCGACGCGGCGCAATTAAAACGCGTGCTCGGCATTTGAGCGTAGGTAAGCGCAGTGCAACGACAGCAACGACAGGCGAAAGGAAGAAGCGCGATGCCATACAAGAGACTCAGAAGACTCAGGCTCGGGATGGTCGGCGGCGGGCAGGGCGCGTTCATCGGCGCAGTGCATCGGATCGCTGCGCGGCTCGACGATCGCTTCGAACTGGTGGCGGGCGCGTTGTCGTCCGATCCCGAGCGCGCGCGTCAGAGCGCGGCGGAAGCGGGCATCGGGCGCAGCTACGACGACTGGCGCGAGATGGCGCGCGTGGAAGCGGCACGCGATGACGGCATCGACGCCGTCGCTATCGTCACGCCGAATCATCTGCATGCGCCGGTCGCGACCGCGTTTCTCGAAGCCGGCATCCATGTGGTGTGTGACAAGCCGCTCGCCATTTCGCTCGCCGAAGGCGAAGCGCTGGCGAAACTCGCGCGCGAGAAGAACCGGCTCTTTGCGCTGACGCACACCTACTCCGGCTATCCATTGGTGCGCCACGCACGCGAGATGATCGAAGCGGGCGAACTCGGCCAGATTCGCGTCGTGCAGGTCGAATACGCGCAAGACTGGCTGGCCGAACCGATTGAAAACGGCGGCCTGAACAAGCAGGCCGGCTGGCGCACGGACCCGGCGTTGGCGGGGCCGGCAGGTTGTCTCGGCGATATCGGCACGCATGCTTATCAGCTTGCCGCGTTCGTCACGGGCATGACGCCCGTCGCGCTTTCCGCGGAGTTGCATACGTTCGTGCCTGGACGCCGCATCGACGATCATGTGCAGGCCATGCTGCGCTACGCGAACGGCGCGCGCGGCATGCTGTGGGCGAGCCAGGTCGCGAGCGGCGCGGAGAATGCATTGCGTCTGCGCGTGTACGGAACCAAGGCGAGCCTCGCATTCGATCAGGAGCAGCCCAACGAATTGTGGTTCACGCCGCTTGGCGCAGCAGCGCAGCGTTTGACGCGCGCACGCGTGAGCGGCGCGAGCGCGGCCCATGCGACGCGTGTGCCGGCGGGTCATCCCGAAGGTTATCTGGAAGCGTTCGCGCAGTTGTACAAGGACGCGGCGTTGCAGATCGAGGCGCTGAACGAGGGCCGCGCGCTGCCGCCGGAAAGTCTCTTGCTGACAACGGTGGATGACGGCGTGGCGGGTCTGCGTTTTATCGACGCCGTGCTGGCGAGCAGCGCGGCCGATGGTCAGTGGCGCGAGATTGCGCCGTAACCGTTCTAGCCGCCTTTGCTCTTCTTGATCTGGGCTTCGAATGCGATATCGAGCTTGCTTGCCTTGCGAGGCTTGGGCGGGCCGTATGCGTCGACGAACTTGACGAAGTCGTCCAGCGTGAGCGGGTCGGAGACTTTCTTGTCGGAGCCGCCTGATTTGTCGACGAGATAAAAGAGGCCGCCCGAGAGGCTGATCGCGGCGAACTGCGGATTGCCGCTGCGCGTTTTCAGGCGCTCGACGGCGTGGATGGCTCGCGTGGTGCGCATGGTGTGGTAATGCCGGTCGGTTGAAGACTACTACTTTAACAATTTCGTGGCGGCGGTTAAGTTACGCGTGAAGCGCCGCTCCACGCGTAACCGTCGCTTGTTAGACGCTTACTGGCTCAGGTACACGAACTTGCCGTTCTTAATGATGCCCATCACGCTCGCGCGCTGATCCAGTCCGACGTGATCCTTCGCGCTCGTGCTCACGACGCCGTTTGGCACCACCAGTTCATGGGCGTGCTCGAGTTCGTTGCGCAGCGCCACGCGGAAAGCCTGCGTTCCCGGTTGCGCCGTCTTCAGCGCGCGCGTGACCGCATCCTGTAGGCGCGGATAGACGCCCGCTGCATCGCCCGCGAATTGCGTGACGCTGCCTGCGCCGTACTTCGCTTCATAGTCGTTCGCGAACGCGAGCGCCGCTTTTTTCGCGGGATGATCCGCCGGCAACGTGCGCGCGACGACGACCGGCTGCGTCGGAAACAGCGTGCCTTCGACGTCCTTGCCGCCCAGCTTGATGAACTCCGGCGTCGCGATGCCGTGCGTCTGATAGATCGGCCCTTTATACCCGCGCTCGATCAGCGTGCGCTGCGGCAGCACCGTCGGCGTGCCCGCGCCGGCGATCAGAATCGCGTCGGGCTTCGCGGCCATCAGCTTGAGAATCTGGCCGGTGACGCTCGCGTCGGTGCGGTTATAGCGCTCGGTCGCGACCAGTTGAATGTGGCGCAGCGCGGCAAACTTGCTGAACTCGTTGAGCCAGCTTTCGCCGTAGCCGTCCGCGAAACCGATGAAGCCCACCGTCTTCACATTATGGTTCGACATGTAGCGCGTCATCACGTCGGCCATCGCGCTGTCGGTCTGCGCCATCTTGTACGCCCACACCTTCTTGCCTTCCTGCGGCTCGACCACGCTTGCCGAGCCGATCAGCGTGATCATCGGCGTCTGGCTTTCGGCGACCGGATCGAGCGCGGCCATCGCGGCCGGCGTGATGTTCGGGCCGACGATCACGTCGACGTGGTCTTCGTTGATCAGCTTGCGGATATTGCGCACGGCGGCGCCTGGGTCCGACGCGTCGTCGAGAAAAATATAGTCGGCTTTCTGGCCGGCGATCGTGGCCGGCCACATCAGCATCGCGTTCTTGCTGGTGATGCCGATCACGGCGGCCGGGCCGGTGCTCGACAGGTCGATGCCGACCTTGATGTCGGCCTGCGCGGCGGTGGCGAGCAAGAGCGCGCCGAGAGCGGCGAGGCCGCGAAGTCTGTTTTTATGCGACGTCATCGATAGGTCTCCGTAGCGGACAAAGCAAAGCGCGTTGGTCAAATCAAAGTTCGTAGGTTTCGTGTTCGCCCTTGAGCGCCTGTTCGATCAGCCTGCGGTTCAGGCCCGGCGACAGAAGCTCGACCAGCGTATACACATAGCTGCGCAGATACGCGCCGTGCTTGAGCGCGACCCGCGTCACGTTGCTGCCGAACAGGTGGCCGACCGGCATCGCGCGCAGATGACGGTCGCGCTCGGCGTTGAACGCGATATCCGCCATGATGCCGACGCCGAGGCCGAGTTCGACATAGGTTTTGATCACGTCGGCGTCGATCGCCTCGAGCACGATGTCCGGATGCAGCGCGCGCAGCCGGAACGCCTCGTTGATCTTGGTGCGGCCGGCGAACGCGTTGTCGTAGGTGATCAGCGGATACTGCGTCAGATCGTCCAGCGACAACAGCTTGCGGTCGAGCAGCGGGTGATCCGGCTGCATCACCGCGACGTGATGCCACTGGAAGCACGGCAGCGAGACGAGTTCTTTATAGTTGGAGATCGCCTCGGTGGCGATGCAGAGGTCCGCCTGGTCGTGCAGCACCATCTCGGCCACTTGCGTCGGGCTGCCTTGCAGAATCGAAAGGTGAACCTTCGGGAAGCGTTTCTTGAACTCGGCGATGGCGGCGGGCAGCGAATAGCGCGCCTGCGTGTGCGTGGCCGCGATCACCAGGTTGCCCTGATCCTGCGCCGCGTAGTCCTTGCCGACGCGCTTCAGGCTCTCGACTTCCTGCAAAATACGCTCGACCGACTGGAGGATGATGCGCCCCGGTTCGGTCAGCGAACGCACGCGCTTGCCGTGGCGCGTGAAGATTTCCACGCCCAGCTCGTCCTCGAGCTCGATGATCGCCTTGGAAACCCCCGGCTGGCTTGTAAACAGCGCCTTGGCCGCTTCGGTCAGATTGAAGTTCTGCCGCACAGCCTCGCGGACGAAGCGGAACTGATGCAGGTTCATATATAACCTCTCCGCATATCAAAAGAATTTTTTAGTCGTTTGAAATATAAGGCGAGTTTATTACGATCTGTCCATCTTTTTCAATATGGATATCTGTATTTGTTATAAGCAAATGAGAGATAGGTCTAAACCCTGACTCCATCGAGCTGACAAACACGGATGTTCAGAAGCGCGGCGGAGCCGGAGCGCCGGTCGCCGGACCGTCGTGTGTGCAAGCCAAAAAATTGGGGTCCCCGAATGTACCAATACGATCAGTACGACCAGACCATCGTCGATGAACGGGTCGCGCAGTACGCCGATCAGGTTCGCCGCCGCTTGTCGGGCGAATTGAGCGAAGAGGAGTTCCGTCCGCTGCGTCTGCAGAACGGCCTGTACTACCAGCGCCACGCGTACATGCACCGCATCGCGATTCCCTACGGCAACTTGCGCAGCGACCAGCTTCGCATGCTGGCCGTGATCGCGCGCGAGCACGACCGCGGCTATGGCCATTTCTCGACGCGCTCGAACATCCAGTACAACTGGATCAAGCTCGAGGAAACGCCGGAGATTCTGCGCAAGCTCGCGTCGGTGCAGATGCACGCGATCCAGACGTCGGGCAATTGCATCCGCAACATTACCGCCGATCAGTTCGCGGGCGTGGCGCCCGACGAATTCGTCGACCCGCGGCCGTGGGCGGAAATTCTGCGTCAATGGTCGACGTTCCACCCCGAGTTCCTGTGGCTGCCGCGCAAGTTCAAGATCGCCGTTTCCGGTTCGCAGGAAGATCGCGCCGCCGTGCAGATTCACGACATGGGCGTGTACGTGAAGCGCAATGAGCAAGGCGAACTGGTGGTCGACATTCTGGCGGGCGGCGGTCTGGGCCGCACGCCGATCGTCGGCGCGGTCATTCGTCGCGATCTGCCCTGGCAACATCTGCTGACGTACAGCGAAGCCGTGCTGCGTGTGTACAACCGCTACGGCCGCCGCGACAACATGTACAAGGCGCGTATCAAGATTCTGGTGAAGGCGCTGTCGCCGGAGAAGTTCGCCGCGCAGGTCGAAGAGGAATGGCAGCATCTGAAGGACGGTCCTTCGACGCTGACGCAAGCCGAACTCGATCGCGTGTCGCAATACTTCCAGCCGCCGGTGTACGAGAAGCTCGCCGACACGGACGCTTCGTTCGAAAAGCATCTGCTCGAAAACCGTGGCTTCGCGCGTTGGGTCGAGCGCAATGTGCGTCCGCATAAGGTCGCGGGTTACGCGGCCGTCACGCTGTCGCTGAAGAACGGCATCGTCGCGCCGGGAGACGCAACCGACGCGCAGATGGAAGCCGTCGCCGATTGGGCCGACGAATATTCGCTGGGCGAAGTTCGCGTGTCGCACGAACAGAATCTGATTCTCGCGAACGTCAAGAAGCGCGACCTGTTCGCGCTGTGGGAAAAGGCCAAGGCGCAAGGTTTTGCGACGCCGAACATCGGCTTGCTGACCGACATCATCGCGTGCCCGGGCGGCGATTTCTGCTCGCTCGCGAATGCCAAGTCGATCCCGATTGCACTCGCGATTCAGGAGCGTTTCAACGATCTGGACTTCGTGTACGACCTGGGCGACGTGTCGCTGAATATCTCGGGCTGCATCAACGCTTGCGGTCATCACCATGTGGGCAATATCGGCATTCTGGGCGTCGATAAGGACGGCTCGGAGTGGTATCAGGTGACGCTCGGCGGCGAGCAAGGCACGGGCGCAACCGGCGCGCATCTCGGCCGCGTGATCGGCCCGTCGTTCTCGGCGGAAGAAATGCCGGACGTGATCTCGAAGGTGATCGACACGTTCGTCGAGCATCGCGAGGAAGGCGAGCGTTTCATCGACACGTACAGCCGTATCGGCATCGCTCCGTTCAAGGAACGCGTGTACGCATCGCGTCAACCGGCTCACGCGTAAGCGCGCAAAGGATACAGAACAGATGGCTTCTATCATCAAGAATCGCGCGATCGTCAACGATGACTGGACGCTCGTGCGTCCCGCCGAAGACGGCTCGCTGCCCGCGGTGAACGAACTGCCGGCCGGCAAGATCATCGTGCCGCTGGCATTCTGGCAAGCGGAGCGCGACGCATTGAGCGCCTCGCGTGGCGCCGCTGAACTCGGCGTGTGGCTTGCGCCGGACAGCGAACCGGCGGACATCGCCGGCGATTTCGACAAGCTCGCGGTAATCGCCGTGGACTTCCCGGTGTTTCGTGACGGCCGCGGCTACAGCATCGGCCGCCTGCTGCGCGAGCGCTATGGCTACAAGGGCGAATTGCGCGCCATCGGCGACGTGCTGCGCGACCAGGTGCGTTTGATGTTGCGTTGCGGCTTCGACGCATTCGCCGTGCGCGCGGATAAAGACATTAGCGACGCCATCAAGGCATTCGACGATTTCACCGTGCAGTATCAGGGCGCATTCGATGAACCGGCGCCGCTGTTCCGCCGCCGCGCTGCTTCGGCTTCGTCGTCGGCTGCTTCGCAAAAGGTTTCGGCATGAGCGCCGCTTTATCGCAGTCGCTCGCGCCCGAACTCGCTGCCAAGGTCGAGCGCCTCAATGCGCTGCTCGATTCGATCGCCGCGCGTCACGCGAACGTGAAGTTCGCGAGCAGCCTCGCCGCCGAAGACATGCTGCTCACGCACGCGATCCTGTCGCGCGGCGTGAAGATCGGCATCTTCTCGCTGAATACTGGCCGCTTGCACGCCGAGACGCTCGGCATGATCGATCGCGTGAAAGAGCGTTATGGCTACGACATCGAGCAGTTTCATCCGCAGGCTGCCGCCGTCGAAGAATACGTCACGTCACATGGTCTGAACGCGTTCTATGAAAGCGTCGATCTGCGCAAGCGCTGCTGCGAGATCCGCAAGGTCGAGCCGCTCAATCGCGCGCTGTCGGATGTCAGCGCATGGGTGACGGGCCAGCGCCGCGAACAGTCGGTGACGCGTGCCGAACTGCACGAGGAAGAGCACGACGCCGCGCGCAACATCGCGAAGTTCAATCCGCTCACGGACTGGACCGAAGCCGAAGTATGGGATTACCTCAAGGCGTTCGACGTGCCGGTGAATCCGCTGCATGCGCGCGGTTATCCGAGCATTGGCTGCGAGCCGTGCACGCGCGCCGTGCGTCCCGGCGAGGACAGCCGCGCGGGCCGCTGGTGGTGGGAGTCGCGCGACACGAAGGAATGCGGACTGCACATCACGACGATCACGCCGATTGCGGTGGATCGCAGCGAGAACGCCCCGGCCTGAAGCATCGCTTATTGATGCGGCGTGGAGTTGAAGACTTGTCTTTGCTTCTTCACGCCGCACATACCGAATTGAATCTGTGCGCTTCGCGAGCAACCGCTCGACAAGCGAATCAACGAAGGACCCAAACATGAGCACCACGCTCGATTCCACTGTCAACGCTCCGCTTGCCAACACGGCGAACCGGATGGATCACCTCGATTGGCTCGAAGCCGAGTCGATTCATATCCTGCGCGAACTGGTCGCCGAATGCAGCAAGCCGGCGCTGCTGTTTTCGGGCGGCAAGGATTCGGTCGTCGTGCTCGCGCTCGCACTGAAGGCGTTCGGCATCGGCGCGAATCGCAAGACCGTGCTGCCGTTTCCGCTCGTGCATATCGACACGGGCCACAACTACGACGAAGTGATCGACTTCCGCGACCGTCGCGCGAAAGAGATCGGCGCGGAACTGGTGGTTGGCCACGTTGAAGATTCGATCAAGCGCGGCACGGTGCGTCTGCGTCGCGAAACGGATTCGCGCAATGCGGCGCAAGCGGTGACGCTGCTCGAAACTATCGAACAGCATGGCTATACCGCGCTGATCGGCGGCGCGCGTCGCGACGAAGAAAAGGCCCGCGCGAAAGAGCGCATCTTCTCGTTCCGCGACGAGTTCGGCCAATGGGACCCGAAGGCGCAGCGCCCCGAACTGTGGAGCCTGTACAACGCGCGTCTGCATAACGGCGAACATCTGCGCGTGTTCCCGATTTCGAACTGGACCGAACTCGACGTGTGGCAATACATTGCGCGCGAGAAGCTCGAATTGCCGTCGATCTACTACGCGCACCAACGCGAGATCGTGCGCCGCAACGGCCTGCTCGTGCCCGTCACGCCGCTCACGCCGATGCGCGAAGGCGAAGTCAGCGAAACGGCGGTGGTGCGTTTCCGCACGGTCGGCGACATTAGCTGCACCTGCCCCGTTGAAAGCGATGCGGACGATCTGGAGAAGATCATCGCCGAAACGGCCGTGACCGAAATCACGGAGCGCGGCGCGACCCGGATGGACGATCAGGTCTCCGAAGCCGCGATGGAACAGCGCAAGAAGCAAGGTTATTTCTAAGCACGCCGACATACGTAAAGGAACATCATGAGCAGCATTCACCAACCAGAAGACCTCGGCGTGCTTCGCTTCATCACCGCGGGTAGCGTCGACGACGGCAAGAGCACGTTGATCGGCCGCCTGCTGTACGACAGCAAGGCTGTGTTGAGCGACCAGCTTTCCGCGTTGTCGCGCGCGAAGAACAAGCGCACCGTCGGCGACGAAATCGACCTCGCGCTCCTCACCGACGGTCTCGAAGCCGAACGCGAGCAGGGCATCACGATCGACGTCGCGTATCGCTACTTCGCGACCGCGAAGCGCAAGTTCATCATCGCCGATACGCCGGGCCACGAGCAGTACACGCGCAACATGGTGACGGGCGCATCGACCGCGCATGCGGCGATCATTCTCGTCGACGCAACGCGCGTGACCTTCGTCGACGGCGTTGCGCAACTGTTGCCGCAGACCAAGCGTCACAGCGCGATCGTGAAGCTGCTCGGCTTGCAGCATGCGATCGTCGCGATCAACAAGATGGATCTGGTCGACTACAGCGAGACGCGCTTCAACGAGATTCGCGACGCGTATGTCGAACTCGCGCGTCAGCTCGGTTTGAGCGATGTGCGCTTCGTGCCGGTGTCGGCGCTCAAGGGCGACAACATCGTGACCGCCAGCGAGCGCATGCCGTGGTACGCGGGCGAGCCGCTGCTCGATCTGCTCGAAGCGCTACCGGTGCAAGTGCCGACGGGCCAGGCGCTGCGTTTCCCGGTGCAATGGGTCGCGCGCCAGGACGGCAGCCAGGCCGACGACTTCCGCGGCTATATGGGCCGCGTCGAAGCGGGCGAGGTCAAGGTCGGCGACACGATCGTCGTGCTGCCGGCCAATCGCGAAGCGACCGTTGCCGAGATCATCGCGCCGGTGGTGGGCGGCACGGCCGCGGTAGACCGCGCGTTTGCCGGTCAGACGGTGACGATCCGTCTCGCGGAAGACGTCGACGTGTCGCGCGGCGATACCTTCGTGCTGCGCGAGGCCGCGCCTGAACCCGCGAAGAAGCTCGAAGCGGACCTCTGCTGGTTCGACGACACGCCGCTGTCGACACAGCGCAAGTATCTGCTGAAGCAGACCACCAACACTGTGTTCGCGCGCATCGGCTCGATCAAGGAAGTGCTCGACGTGCATACGCTGTCGCAGTCGACGGATCGCCGCGAACTCGCGATGAACGACATCGGCCGCGTGGCGCTCACGTTGCAAAAGCCGCTGGTGTGCGACGTGTACGACTCGCATCAGGGCACGGGCGCGTTCGTGCTGATCGACGAAGCGACGCATCACACAGTCGCGGCCGGCATGATCCGCGCGTTCTCGGCGTAACGGTGATTGATTGGCAGCGAGCGCACTGACGAACAGGCTGACACACATGGGTAAGGTTTATCTGATCGGCGCGGGACCAGGCGCCGCCGACCTGATCACGGTGCGCGGTGCGCGGCTTCTCGCGAGCGCCGACGTCGTGCTGCACGACGCGCTGGTGGAGCCGGCGATGCTCGACTACGCGCCGTCCCACGCAAAGCGGATTGCTGTCGGCAAGCGCTGC
Organism: Paraburkholderia sp. RL17-368-BIF-A; assembly: GCF_046054045.1. Classification (NCBI taxonomy): domain Bacteria; kingdom Pseudomonadati; phylum Pseudomonadota; class Betaproteobacteria; order Burkholderiales; family Burkholderiaceae; genus Paraburkholderia; species Paraburkholderia sp. RL17-368-BIF-A. Next base: position 279,326 of record NZ_JARESN010000008.1, on the reverse strand, counting down.
GGACAGCTATCGACGGCGCAGCAGTTCATCAACAAGCAGATCGTCGATGCGGCTCTCGAACACGAAGTCGTCGTGCGGTTGAAGGGCGGCGATCCGATGCTGTTCGGTCGCGCCGACGAGGAAATGCGTGCGCTCGAGGCCGCGGGCATCGAGTATGAAGTGGTGCCCGGCATCACGGCTGCGCTCGCCAGCGCGGCCTCCCTGAAGCGTTCGTTGACGTTGCGCGGCGTGTCGCGCAGCGTCGCACTCGCGACGTTCAGCCGCGCGCCGGGCTCCGATGAAATTCGCGAGCAGGTGAACGCCGATTCGCTCGTGTTCTATATGGGGCGTGACAGCGGCGTGGAGATTGCGCAGCAGTTGATCGACGCGGGCAAGCCGGTTTCGACGCCCGTGGCGATTGTCGAGGCCTGCAGCACCGAGCGTGAGCGCATGCTGACGTTGACGCTCGAAGAACTGGCTGCGGGGGAAGCGCAAAGATGGCTGGACGCTTCGCAGCCGAGTCTGTTGATGATCGGCGAGGCGTTTGCGGCGCGCGAAGGTGTGAAGGCGAAGGACGCGGCGCGCTCTGTGGCGGGTGGGATTCTGGTGGCGGCTTAAACGCCGGCTGCAACTAGCGATCCTGGAACAAAAGAATCACTCCTGCCGCAAGCAATACCCCACGACAGCATCGAGCACAGCCTCATCCTCACCCACGGCAACCGCGCACGTAATCTCCACCGAAGGCTGCGCGTCGCGGCAACGCTGAATCAACTCGGGCAGATCGTTCCTGATATGCCCGCCTTGCCCAAAAAACACCGGCACGACGGTAATCGCATCGCAGCCGTCGGCAACGAGTTCGCCGACCGCGGTGGGTAAGTCCGGCTCCATCAACTCGAGAAAAGCGAGACGCACACGGCCATCGTCGCCGTTCGCGCCCGAAGCGCGCGCTGCGCGCAGCTTGTGCGCGAGCCGCTCAAAGGGCTCACGCCAGCGCACATCGCGTGCGCCATGCCCAAACAGGATCAACCCATGCGTAGCCATCGCGAAGGCTCCTAATGGCGATCAACCCACTTTAGCCCGACGAGGCCGAGCACCAGATAAACCAGTCCAGGCGTGGCCGCCGTCAACGGTGCGGGCCACGTGTTCAGCGTGCCGATATGCGAGAACAGCGTGTTGAACAACTGGAAGCTCATGCCGAGCATGATCCCGCCGAACACCTTCATACCGACCACGCCGGCGCGCGTATGCAGATACGCAAAGGGCAGCGACAGCACCAGCATCACGAACACCGCGAACGGATACAGCACCTTGCGCCACAGCGCGATTTCATAGCGCTGCGTGTCCTGATGATTCTCGGTCAAATGCTGAATGTAGCGGAACAGGTTGAACATCGACATGCGATCCGGCGACACCAGCAGCACCGACAGAATCTGCGGCGTCAATTCCGAGCGCAACGAATATTCGGGCAGCGCAACCTGCCTCGCGCGATACACCGGATTCAGCGCATCGGCGGGCGTGCCGGAAGGCGGGGGCACGTCGATCAACTGCGTATCCGTCACGCCGGTCAATTGCCAATGACCGGGCGGCTGATACACGCCGCTCTTCGCAATGCGCACATTCGAAAGCCGGAACTTCGAATCGAACTCGTAAATGCGGACATTGCTGATGGTCGCGTCCGGCTTCAGTTCGCCGACGTTGACAAAGCGCGTGACCTGCTCGCCGTCGGCGCGCGCGGTCAGCGTGTCCTTCACCCATACGCCCGACTGGAAGTTGCTCGACACCGACGACCCGAGCGCCTCGAGCCGCACGCGCTCGGACAACTGATCCGTGTACGGGCCGACCACTTCGCCGATCAGATACGTCAAAAACACCAGCGGAATGCCGATTTTCAGCAGCGAGCGCAGCGCCTGGTTAGTCGCGAGCCCGGACACGCGAAAGATCGTGTACTCGGAATTCGCCGCCATTTGCGCGAACACGTAGATCGCGCTGATCAGCGCGGCGACCGGAATGATCTCGTAGAAACGCGACGGCGTTTGCAGCGCGACGCGCAGCACCGCGTACTGGAATTTATAGTTGCCGTGGCCGACCGAGTTCAGTTCGTTGATCAGGTCGAAGAAAAAGAACAGGCCCGAAAACGCGAACAGAATGAAGATGAACGTGAGGTAGACCTGACGCGCGAAGTACCTTTCATAGATGCGCATTGATCAGGCTCCCTGCGAACGGCTGAACATGGCCCTCGTGAAGAGCGGCCGGTTGCGCACGCGCAGCCAGAAGATAAACGCGACAATCGCTGCCACGATGACATGCAGAATCACGAGCCCGAGCGCGAACGACATCTTGCCTTGCTCGATCCACGACTGCACGACGTTCAGCAGATTCGAATACGTCAGATAGATCAGCACGGCCATCACGAGATTGATCGTGCGGCTGCGCCGCGGGTTCTGATGCGCGAGCGGAATGGCGAGCAGCATCAGATTGATTGCGATGAGCGGCAGCCCCGCGCGCCACGCGAATTCGGCGAGATTCACCTGGGTCGGATTGCGCAGCAGCGTGAGCGTGGGCGTGCCCGTCGTGGTGGGCGTGTTGACCACCGGCTGACTCTCGATTTTGACGCCGTAACGCTCGAACTCCATGATGCGGAAATCCGGATGCCCCGGCTCGCCTTCATAGCGCCGGCCGTTTTCGAGCACGACGAAGCGGTCGCCGTTCTTGTGCGTTTCGGTATGGCCGTTCTTCGACACCACCACGTTGACCTTGCCGTTCTCGGTGCTCGTCACGAATACGTTCTCGACGTGGCCCTGATCCGGCGACATCTTCTCGATGAAGAACACACGATGGCTGCTAGCCGATTCGCGGAACTGGCCTGGCGCGAGCAGTGAAACCTCGTCGCGCTGCTGAAAGCGCGCGCGGATCATTTTGCTTTGCTGATTCGACCACGGCCAGCCGACGAATACGAAGAAACAGATAAGAATAATGATCGGCGTGGCGAACATGCCGATGGGCTTGATAAACCGGGTGAGACTCACGCCCGACGAAAGCCACACGACCATCTCGGAGTCTTTGTACCAGCGCGTCAGCACGAACAGGATCGACACGAACAAAGTGGCGACGAGCATGATGGCGAGATAGCCGATCACGGTCAGGCCGATCAGGACCAGCACGTCGCGCGGGTCGATCTCGCCTTGCGCCGCGAAGCCGACGATGCGGATCATCATCGTGGTCAGCACGAGCGTAAGCAGAACCATGAACACGGCACCAGCCGTATACGCGAGTTCGCGCTGGAGGGAGCGTTCGAAGATCATTATTGATGACGAGAGGGGGCGCTCTCAGCGACGCGCGGATTGCTTTCCGCCACGCCTCCGGTGCAGCCGCCGCAGGAAAAATAGCGGATAATTGCGGCTTTCATCCTAAGCCCAGATTTTATCCGAGGACAAGCGCGATGGACTTTAGCATAAAAGCCTGTGATTGGACCAAAGGCTCGTCAAACGGTTTCCTCACCGGGAAATCGGATTGCATCGTAATCGGCGTGTTCGAGTCGCAGACGCTCTCGGGCGCGGCACTCGAAATCGACGTAGCCACCAAGGGCCTCCTGACCCGCATCATCAAGGCGGGCGACATGGAAGGCAAAGCGGGCAGCACGCTGTTCCTGCATGAAGTCTCGGGTATCGGCGCATCGCGCGTGCTGCTCGTCGGGCTCGGCAAACAGGACGCTTTCAGTCAGAAAGCCTATGGCGAAGCAGTGCGCGCGGCATGGCGCGCGTTGCTCGCCACCAAGGTCGTGCAGGTCACGTTCACGCTGGCGCAACTGCCCATCCTCGAGCGTTCGGCCGACTGGGCTGTGCGCGCCGCGATTCTCGCGCTGCGCGAACTGACCTACAAGTTCACGCAGATGAAGAGCAAGCCGGACAACTCGGCGCGCGCGCTGAAGCGCATCGTCTTCAGCGTGAATACCGGCGACGAGAAGGCCGCCAAGCTCGCCGCGAAGCAGGGCGCCGCGCTCGCCAACGGCATGGACCTGACGCGCGACCTCGGCAATCTGCCGAGCAACGTCTGCACGCCGACTTATCTCGCGAACACCGCGAAGAAGCTCGCGAAAGACTGGAAGCTGAAGGTCGAAGTGCTCGGCGAAAAACAGTGCGAAGCGCTGAAGATGGGCTCGTTCCTGTCGGTCACGGCGGGCTCCACCGAACCCGCGCAGTTCATCGTGCTGCAGTACCAGGGCGGCGCCGCTAAGGCCGCGCCGGTGGTGCTCGTCGGCAAGGGCGTGACGTTCGACACGGGCGGCATTTCGCTCAAGCCCGGCGAAGGCATGGACGAAATGAAGTACGACATGTGCGGCGCCGGTTCGGTGCTGGGCACATTGCGCGCGGTCGCCGAAATGGGCCTGAAGATCAATGTGGTCGGCATCATTCCGGCTGTCGAGAACATGCCTTCGGGCACGGCCACCAAGCCGGGCGACATCGTCACGAGCATGAAGGGCCTGACAATCGAAGTGCTCAACACGGACGCCGAAGGCCGTCTGATCTTGTGCGACGCGCTCACTTATGCGGAGCGCTTCAAGCCCGCCGCGGTGATCGACATTGCCACGCTGACGGGCGCTTGCATCATCGCGCTCGGTCATCACAACAGCGGCCTCTTCTCCAAGAACGATGCGCTGGCGGGCGAGCTGCTCGACGCATCGCGCGAGGCATCGGACCCGGCCTGGCGCCTGCCGCTCGACGACGAGTATCAGGAACAGCTCAAGTCGAATTTCGCGGACCTCGCGAATATCGGCGGCCGGCCGGCGGGCAGCGTGACGGCGGCGTGCTTCCTGTCGCGCTTCACCGACGCGTATCCGTGGGCGCATCTGGACATTGCCGGCACGGCGTGGAAGAGCGGCGCGGCGAAGGGCGCCACCGGACGTCCGGTGCCGTTGCTCGCGCAGTTCTTGATCGATCGCGCCGCGGACGGTAGGGCCGTGGACGGCCGCGCGGCGCAATGACGCATCGCAGTAACGTTGCGCGCGTCGCAGGTGTCCCACGTGCCCCACGTGTCGCAGAGCGCGCCGAAAGCGTAAAGCGGGGCCGCCGATGACTCGAATCGACTTCCATTCGAACGTCGGCGACTCGCTGCTTTATGCGTGCCGCCTGGTGCGCAAGGCGTATCAGGCGGGGCAGCCCACCATCGTCGTGGCTGAGCCCGAGCGGCTGCGCGCGTTCGACGAGCAACTGTGGACTTTCTCGGCGCTCGACTTCGTGCCGCACTGCATGGTGGGCACGCCGCTCGCCGCGCAAACGCCGATCGTGCTGGCCGCGAACCTCGACGACGTGCCGCATCATCAGGTGCTTCTCAATCTCGGTGCGACGGTGCCCGCGCAGTTCGCGCGCTTCGAAAGGTTGCTCGAAGTGGTCGGTAACGCACATGACGAACTCATTGCCGGGCGCGAGCGCTATCGCTTCTATCGCGATCGCGGCTATGCTTTGAACAACTATAAGCAGGGCGGCTAGAGCTTCGTCCCGCCTCGCGTCATGTGTTGCGTTGTGTCCTGTCAAGGCGCGCCGGCGCATACGCGGCCTGCTTCCGCTACGACTCAAACACGGAGGGCGCACGTGTCCGATTCCAACGATAATTCGATTCCTATTCTGCAAGAGGTGCTCGTGCCGGGCCATGCGGCGCAACGGCGCGAGCCGCAGAGCGGCGGTGGGGGGGCGGGTGCGGCTGGTGTGCCGGGCGGTGGTGAATCGGCTGGTGCTGCTGCGGCTGGTGCTGCGCCGGCTGGTACTGCGGCCGCGCCAGCGCCTGTGCCGGTCGCTACCCGGACCGATACTCAGAGCGCGGCTCAGGCCGGTACTCCAACTGCCGCTCAGCCCGCTACTAAGCCCGCTACTCAGCCCGCTGAGGCCGCCATTCAGCCTACGGCTCAGAGTGCCCCTCAGAGTGCCGCTCAGCCCGCGGCTCGCTCCGATACACCTCTGCGCGAACCCGAAGACCTGCGTGAGCCCGGCCTAACAGCCGAGCCCGAACTCGCACCGCAGCCGGTTCTCTCGCCCGAACAAACGTTGACCCCCGAGCCCGTGCTTGCACCGGAGCCTGGCGCAGCGACGCCGGCGCATTCCGCACAGCACGCACAGCCAACCACCTATCCCGACGATGCCCATCGCGCAGCCGAAGCCGAGCACGCGCATGACGAGGTGCTGGCTGCATCGGCGGGCGTGTTCGATCGCACCGAGCCGCCGACGCCGCTCGAGGCGGGCGCCACCGTGCCGCCGGATTTCGCGCACGAAGTGGGCGAGCAGGCATCGTCCGCCGTCGACGCAGAGGTCATCGCCGGGCGTCTACAGGAACGATTCGCGGATTTTCTCGCGGGCGATGGACGCGGCATCGTCGAAGCGCGCTGCCGCAGCGCCGCGCAGGAGCACACCACGCGGCTCGTCGATCAGATCACACGCGAAGTGGTGTCCACGCTCGCGAACGAAATGACGGGCTGGGTACGCGAAGCGGTGGAAGCGGAGATCGCGCGGCGAACACCGAAAGCGTGATCGAAGAGAGGGTCGCGTATCGAGCGCGGCTCGCGCCGTGGCGCTGATAGTTCAGGCGCGGCCCGCTCGTACCCGACCAAGGTCGACCAACGCCGATCAAAGCAAGCCGCGCTACTTCAACGTCAACACCCAGCTCGCGAGCGTGGCCGCCTGGTCGGGCGTGAGCTGCGTATTCGCGGGCATCGGCACCTGGCCCCACACGCCGGTGCTGCCATCCAGAATCTTGTGCTTGAGATAGGTGGTCGCGTCTTCGCGGCCCGAATATTTCGCGGCCACGTCGTGCAGCGCCGGGCCCATGAACGGCCGTGCTACCGAGTGGCAGCTCATGCAGTTTTGCTGTTGTGCAAGCGCGAGTCCCGCCGCCGCTTCCGCATGCGCGGTCGCGCTGACGCCCATCGACAACGCGGCGAACACGGCAGCCGCTGCAAGCACCGCATACGACATTGATTTCATTCTGGTCTCCGCCGGTGCGGATGCCCGGCTTGTGGTGCAGGCATTATAAAAGGAAAGGGGCACACGGTTTTTCGTGCGCCCCTTTCGCTTTTACGTAGGGCTAATGCAGCGACGTTTTGCCCGCCTGCATCGTTACAAACCTTCCCGCGTCGCTTCCAAACCGCATCGCCATCAACCGGTGACCGCCCCCTTGTTGGCCGGCAACGCCAGCGCCGAGTACTTCGCCAGCACGCCGCGCGTGTAGCGCGGCTTCGGCTGCTGCCAGGCGGCGCGGCGGCGCTGCAATTCGGCGTCGTCGACGTTCAGTTGCAAGAGCAACCTGTGTGCGTCGATGGTGATCGAATCGCCTTCCTGCACGAGCCCGATCGTGCCGCCGACGAACGCTTCCGGCGCGACGTGGCCGACCACCATGCCCCATGTGCCGCCCGAAAAGCGTCCGTCGGTGATGAGGCCGACGCTTTCGCCGAGCCCTTTGCCGATAATCGCCGACGTCGGCGCGAGCATTTCCGGCATGCCCGGACCGCCCTTCGGGCCGAGATAGCGCAGCACGACGACATCGCCGGCAACGATCCTGTCCGCCAGAATCGCTTCGAGCGCGCTTTGCTCGTCGTCGAACACGCGAGCCGGCCCGGTGATCACCGGGTTCTTGAGGCCCGTGATCTTCGCCACCGCGCCGTCTTCGGCGAGATTGCCCTTCAGAATCGCGAGATGGCCTTCCTTGTACAGCGCCTTCTCGATCGGGAAGATCACCTGCTGATCGGCGCGCGGCTTGCCCGGCACGTCCTTCAGTTCTTCGGCGAGCGTCTTGCCCGTGATGGTGATGCAGTCGCCATGCAACAGACCCGCGTCGAGCAGAATCTTCATGACCTGTGGAATGCCGCCTGCCTTGTGCAGGTCGGTCGCGACATACTGGCCCGACGGCTTCAGATTGCAGATCACCGGCACTTTTTTGCGGATGCGCTCGAAGTCCTCGATCGTCCACTCCACTTCGGCCGCGTGCGCGATCGCCAGATAGTGCAGCACCGCGTTGGTCGAGCCGCCCGTCGCCATGATCAGCGCGACGGCGTTTTCAATCGACTTCTTCGTGATGATGTCGCGCGGCTTCAGGTCTTTCCTGACCGCTTCGACGAGCACGCGCGCCGATTCAGCGGCCGAGTCGACCTTTTCCTCGTCGGGGTTCGCCATCGTCGACGAATACAGCAGCGACATGCCGAGCGCCTCGAATGACGAGCTCATCGTGTTGGCCGTGTACATGCCGCCGCACGAACCCGTCGACGGGCACGCGTTCTTCTCGATGCCTTCGAAGTCCTCTTCCGACATGCGGCCCGCCGTGAATTCGCCGACCGCCTCGAACGACGACACGATGGTCAGATCGGTGCCCTTCCAGTTGCCCGGACGGATCGTGCCGCCATACACGTAGATGCCCGGCACGTTCATGCGCGCGAGGCCGATCATGCCGCCCGGCATGTTCTTGTCGCAGCCGCCTATCACGACCACGCCGTCCATCCATTGGCCTTGTACGCAGGTCTCGATGCAGTCGGCGATCACTTCGCGTGAGACGAGCGAGTACTTCATGCCTTCGGTGCCCATCGACATGCCGTCCGAGATGGTCGGCGTGCCGAAGATCTGCGGATTCGCGTCCGCGCCCTTGACCGCGGCGACGGCGGCGTCGGCAAGACGCTGCAGGCCGGCGTTGCATGGCGTGATCGTCGAATGGCCGTTCGCGATGCCGATCATCGGCTTGTCGAAGTCTTCCTTCTGATAGCCGAGTGCGTAGTACATCGAGCGGTTCGGCGAACGGGCCACGCCTTGCGTGATGTTCTTCGAACGACGGTTGTATGGCATGGGGAGCTCCAGTCTGTTTGTTTTGCTGGTCGGTCCAGTGTAGTTCGGACGCGTCGGGCAAGAATGCAATTTTGCGAGATGCGTGTCCAATATATTATTGACGGCTTATTAGGTCGTAAAATGTCTTAATCATGCTGCCAGCCGTTCCCGACCTGCGTCAATTGCGCTATTTCGTGACCGTGGCCGAAGAAAAGCACTTCGGCCGCGCCGCCGCGCGCCTGTCGATGACGCAGCCGCCGTTGTCGCAGGCAATTCGTGCGCTCGAGGAGACGCTCGGCGTCGAGCTGTTCGCGCGCACCAAACGCTCGGTGGAGCTGACGCGCGTAGGCGCCGATCTGTTGCCCGAAGTGCAGCGTCTGCTGGCGGGCGCCGAAGGATTGCGGCCGCTTGCGCAAAGCCTCGCGCGCGGGGAGGCGGGCGTGCTCTCGCTGGCGTTCGTATCGACGGCGGATTACGGTTTGCTGCCGCGGCTCTTGCGCGAGTTCGGCGCGCGTCATCCGCGCGTGCGGCTCGAACTGACCGAAGCCACGAGCGACGTGCAGGTGGATGAACTCGTGGCCGGCCGCATCGACGCCGGCCTCGTGATCGCGCCGCTGCCGTCGCGTCATGCGATGCAGCTTTCGTGGCTGCCGATCGAGCGCGAGCCGCTCGTCATCGCGATGTCGACGGAGATGGCGGCGCGGGTTGCGCATGGTGGGGCGCATGGGGCGCATGGGGCGCATGCCGCGGCGGCCACGGACAGCGCCGGCGAGCCGCACGCCGAATGGCTCGACACACCCGTCAGTCTGCGCGAGGTCGCCGACGCGCCGCTCGTCATCTTCCCAAGACGTTTGGCGCCGGGCTTTTATGACATCATTATGGATTGCTACGGCGTCGCGGGGCTCGTGCCGCGCATCGGCCAGGAGGCGATACAGATGCAGACCATCGTCAGCCTCGTGTCGGCCGGCATGGGTGTCGCACTGGTGCCGCAATCGCTGCGTAACCTGCGCCGCACCGGCGTCGTATACCGGCCGTTGCGGGAGTCCGTGCCCGCCATCGAGACAGGCCTCGTCTGGCGCAGCGCCGAGGTGAGTCCGGTGCTCGCGGGCTTTATCGACATCGCGCGGGCGCATGCGGCCGCTGCAGACACGCAGCCGGCCACGTCACGCATCTAGCGCCACGGCGGCGAACGCATTGCGCGCAAAGCCGTCCAATGCAGACGGCGCCCGAGCCGTCCGTCATCCCTACCAACCCGCTTCTGAACCCGAACTGCCCATAACAACACGATGCTCATTCACCCGAACTTCGACCCCGTCGCCATTCACCTGGGGCCGCTTGCCGTGCGCTGGTATGGACTGATGTACCTCGTCGCGTTCATCGCGGCGATCGTCGTCGGCCGGCTGCGGCTGCGCTTGCCGTACGTCGCCGCGCAAGGCTGGACGCCGAAAGACATCGACGACATGCTGTTTTACGGCGTGCTCGGCACGATTCTCGGCGGCCGGCTCGGCTACGTGCTGTTCTACAAGGCGAGCTTTTACCTCGCGCATCCGCTCGACATCTTCAAGGTGTGGGAAGGCGGCATGTCGTTTCACGGCGGCTTTCTCGGCGTGACGTTCGCGATGGTGCTGTTCGCGTATCAGCGCAAACGCTCGTGGCTGCAGGTCACCGACTTCGTTGCGCCGATGGTGCCGACCGGACTCGCCGCGGGGCGGCTCGGCAACTTCATCAACGGCGAGTTGTGGGGGCGCGTGACCGACCCGTCCGCGCCGTGGGCGATGCTCTTTCCCGGCGCCGCGTCCGACGACGCCGCGTGGCTCGCCGCGCATCCGCAGCTCGCCGCGCAATGGCATCTGAACGAAGTGTTCGCGCAATATCACATGCTGCCGCGTCATCCGTCGGAGCTGTACGAGATCGCTCTCGAAGGCATCGCGCTCTTCTTCGTCATGTTCTTCTTTTCGCGCAAGCCGAAGCCGATGGGCGCGATTTCCGCCGTGTTCCTGATCGGCTATGGCCTCGCGCGCTTCACGGTGGAATTCGCACGCGAGCCCGACGACTTCCTCGGTCTTCTCGCAATGGGTCTCTCGATGGGTCAATGGCTTTCGCTGCCGATGATTCTCGCGGGCATCGCGATGCTGGTATGGTCGTATCGGCGCGGCCGCAGCGAAGCGGCTCACGCGTTGCCGTAACGCGTGGCGCGCGTTTTCTTTTGCGCGCGATGGACAGCAAAACGCCACGGGATGCAGTGCATGCCCGTGGCGTTTTTGTTTGGCCGAAAATCTGGCGAAGTGCCAGCGTGTTACTTCATCTGCACCGAGCCCGACACATTCACCGTCACCGTCGACGTGCCGCCTTCTATCGGCACCGGCGCAGCCATTTTCGCGTCCGCGCCCATCGCGCGCGCGCTCATCATCATGACCGGCCGCGGCATCGAGCCGTTGTGCCCGACGTTGACCTCGCGGATCGAATAGCCGCTGTAGCCGAACGCCTGCGCGGACGATGCCGCCTGCTCGCGGAACGACTTGATCGCCTCGCCGGTGAGCTTCTGTTCGGCCACGCGCTGCGCCGCGGGCGACAGCGAGAACTGCACGTTGCCGACCTGCATGATGGAAGCCATTTGCCCCGCGAGCTTCGACGCCGCGGTGAAGTCGTGCGACTCGAGCACGATCTCCGTGCGGCCGCGCCATGCGGAGATGCGCCCGTCACGATCGGTCGACGGATAAATCGAGAACGAACCGGTGCGCGCGGTCACGCCGCTCACACCCTTTGCTTTTTGCAACGCGGAATCGGCACGCTGATTCAGCGTTGACGTGAGCGCCGACGGGTCGCTCGCTTCCTGCTCATAAAAGAGCGTGATGTCGACCACGTCTTGCGGTACGTCGGCGCTCGCTTGCGCATTCAGCGACAGCACGCCGGCCGGTTGATAGGGCACGACGCTCTGCGCGCGCGCAACGGCGGGCGTGAGCGCGAGTGCAGCGGGCGCCGCGCAGACCAGCGCGAAAGCGAGTGCACGTGCGGTGTGTTTCGTCATTATTGGACTCCATGCTTGAACAGGGTTGCGCGCGACGAGGCGAGCGCGACGCAACGGCACGACGCTTGCCGAAGCCGTTTGCGAGTCCGTTAGGCGCTCGTAACCTGAGCTTGGTTCCCTAATTTAACCTTGCTTCAACGTTGCTGCAGCGTGGGCCGCGCGACGTCAAACGAGCCGCGTCGTGATGAAGCGCCACTCCGCTTCGGTCACTGGCGTGATCGACAGACGGTTGCCTCTCGCGAGCACGCGCATGTCCTTCAGTTCTTCATGCTCGCGCAAGGCGGCGAGCGGAATCAACGGAATCTTCTTCTTGAACACGACGTCGACGAGCAGCCAGCGCGGCGTTTCCTGCGACGACTTCGGGTCGTAATACGGGCTCTTGCTATCGAACTGCGTGGGGTCCGGATAGGCCGTGGACGCAACTTCAGCAAGCCCCGCGATGCCCGGCTCGGGGCAGCTCGAGTGATAGAACAGCACGCCGTCGCCGATCTGCATGCCATCGCGCATGAAGTTGCGAGCCTGATAGTTGCGCACGCCCGTCCACGGCAGCGTGCGGTGCGCGGCGTTGGCGAGATGGTCGATGCTTGCTTCGTCCGGTTCGGACTTCATTAGCCAGTAGCGCATGAATCGAATTGAACGTTAGGGGTTTGAAGAAGCACGGCGCCCAAACAAAAACGGCACCGGACGCAAGTCCGATGCCGTTCCAAATAAGGTCCCCGCCTTAGCCGCTAGGCCGGCATCCTGAACCGGGGGTTCAGAATTGGTCGCAGTTAGCAGCACTTCGGGTACATCAGACAGAGTGACGCGCACGCCCGTGCTACAAATTTCCGCAACCGTGCACATGGCATTGGTTCAAGGAATATATGACCTTGGCGAACCAGGCAGGGAAGCTAAACCGATGAAGCTAAACCGATGACACTCAAACGATTGACTCAAACGTTGGGGACCTGTTCGCCTCGCGCAGTTCGTGCATGCTTCACGAACCTTGCCTGCTTACTTTCCGTTTGAATCCGCAGCCGGTATCAGCACCGGCCGCACTGCTTGCAACATGCTACTTGCAACTTACTGCACGCTGTACTGCTCGATGACAGTACCCAGTTGCTCGTTCATTTGATGCATTGTACGCCGGATTTCTTCAGCGGGAAATGCTTCTCCGTGACGCACGCTTGTTTGCAGCTTAAGCAGTTCGGATGCCAGCGACAGCGCAGCCATGACTGCAATGCGATCCGTGCCGCGCACGTTGCTGTTATTGCGGATCTTCGACATTTCGGCGTCGACTCGCGCGACTGCTTCAAGCAGCGCGCCTTCCGTTTCCGGCGAGCAGGCGAGGCGATAGGGCACGCCGAGAATCGATACTTCGATCTGCTTGGTCGTCATGCATTTTCTCCGTGGCGAGTGGCGTCGCTCTCTGTTTCGACCTCGTGCGGAGCGGGCTCGAGCAGATCGAGCTGGTTGTCCGGCTCGTTGTGCGCACGCGCACGCGGCAATTTTTCGAGGATCGCGTTCAGGCGCACCTGCGCGTCGTCGATCTTGGCCGACAGCGCGTCGCGCTCCGCTTGCAGTGCGTCGCGTTCCTCGCGCAGCAGCGCAAGTTCCGTGCGCGTAGCTTCGGCTTCGGCGCGCGACTGCGCGAGTTGCTCTTCGAGCGCGAGGCGCGCTTCATTGTGGCGCTGGCTGATCGCGATCAGCTTGCCGATATTCTGTGAAAGTGTTTCGAGTTCGGTGAGCATGTGCTGCGTCCTCTAAAGACATCGCATTTTAGCGCGGAATGTCGCACGTTCCGACATTTGTCTCGTTTCGAGACGTAACAACCCCGCTTTTTGCAGCCTTTTTTCGACTGAAGAAGAGAAACTACGCGCGTGCCGGAGATCGCGTCGGACAATAGCTCGACCCTGTCCGAATGAATCGCTCTCGCGGCCCGCGTTCTTGACTGACTCAGAGGGCGCTCATACACTGGCCGCACTCTGGTGCCCGCGCGCATTTCATTGTGCGCGCAGTTAAACGGGAAGCAGGCCGCGCCGTTCTACCCGAACGCGCCAACCTGCGCTGCCCCCGCAACGGTAAGCGACCGCATTTCGCGTGCATTGCAGTTCGTCGCATTCGCTGCAGTTCATTGCTGCTCATCGCAGTTCAGTGCTGCGGTACGAATCGTATTTCGAACAGCAGTTCGCGCTTTTGCAGTTCGATCCCCATCGCGTGTTCCGGTTCAACTCGCGAGTGTGCCACTGCGCGTCACGCGTGGGAAGGCGGGATCGAAAGTCGTTAGCCCGGATACCGGCCAGAGGGAGGGGCGCGCGGCGCGAATTGTCAAAAGCGCACGCGCCTCGTTACGCGACGGCCTGCGGGGAAGCGGGCCGCGCACGCCATCCACGGGAAATCTCACTTCATGCTGTCCCCCATCGCCCGCGCGGTGCTGCTCGCTTTTGCCGGGCTGCCCCATCTCGCGCATGCGCAGGCCGCCGCGCCTGCAAACGCCGACGCTTTGTCCACCGCTTCGTCCACTGCATCGTCCACTGTTTTATCGCCCGTCGTGGTGACCGCCGAGCGCGGACCGCAAGCGCTTGCCGATACGATCCCGCAGACGTCGCTATTCGATCAGCAGGACCTGGCCGACACCACCGCAACGGATCTGCCCGGCCTGCTGCAACTCGCGCCCGGCGCGCAAATCTCGCGTACAGGCGGGCCCGGTTCGACGGCGAGCCTTTATTTGCGCGGCGCGTCGTCGACGCAATCGCTGATTCTCATCGACGGCGTGCGCGTCGATTCCGTGAGTCTCGGCACCGCGCAAATCGCGCAGGTTCCGCTCGATCAGATCGATCACGTCGAAGTCGTGAACGGCAACGTGTCCGCGTTATACGGCTCCGGTGCGATCGGCGGCGTGGTACAGGTGTTCACGAAAGACGGCGGCGCGCATCCGCCGCGTTTCAATTTCTCCCTGGGCTACGGCAGCTATCACACGCAGACGCAGCAGGTCGGCGCGAACGGCGCATTGGATAAAGACGGCCGCACGACCTTCAGCATTTCGCTCGCGCGCTCGAAAGACGACGGCTTTTCAGCGCTCAATCCAAGCGAGGCGCCCAACGCGAATCCGAACGCGAACGGCTATCTGAACGAGAGCATTTCGGCGTCGCTGCGCCACAAGTTCAACGACCAATGGGACGCGGGCGTCCGCTATCTGCAGTCGAACGGCAACAACAGCTACGACAACGCGTACGGCGCGCCGACCGATCTGAACAACCTCTACACGAAAGTGCGGCAGGTGTCCGCGTTCGCCAACGGCAAGCTGACCGACTGGTGGACCACGCACTTCATCGTGTCCGAAGGCGACGACCGCAGCGTGTCGAAGACCAACGGCCTCTACAACGGACGCTTCGATACCGACAACCGGCAATACACGTGGCAGAACGATTTCGCGCTGGCCGCGCAGCAAAAACTGCGCGTGGGCTACGAGCATCTCGATCAGAGCCTCGACTCCGATACGTTCGCCGCGCCCACGCGGCATGTCGATTCCGTCTTCGCGGGCTACACGGCGCGCTTCGGACGCAATCAGATCCAGGCCAACGTGCGGCGCGACCAGTACTCCGATTTCGGCGGAGCGAACAGTTACTATCTCGGCTATGGGTTCGACATCACGCCGCATTGGAAGCTGAGCGCAAGCTATTCGGATTCGTTTCGCGCGCCGAGCTTCGACGATCTGTACTATCCGCTAAGCGGCAATCCGTCGATTCAGCCCGAGCGCAGCCATTCGCTCGAAGCGGCGCTGCAGTACGCGTCGAATGCGTTGGGCGTGATGCGTTTGAGTGCTTTCCAGACGCGTTATTCGAATCTGATCGACTATCAGCAGGTCACGCCGGGCATCTATCTGGCGGAGAACGTGGGGCATGCAAAAGTGCAGGGGCTCGAGGGATCGTGGAGCGGACATGTGGGCAAGACCGATGTGCGCGCATCGGTCACGCTGCAAAATCCCGTCGATCTCGACAACGACGTGGACCTCGTGCGGCGCGCGCGGCGCTTCGCGTCCTTGACGGTGAACCGCAGCATCGCAGGGTGGCGCGTGGGCGGCGAGTGGGTCGTGAGCGGCCCGCGCGAGGACAGCAGCGGCAAGCTCGGCGGCTACGGCATCGTGAATCTGTCCGCGCGCTACAACATCACGAAAGCCTGGTACGTGGCCGCGCAAATCCAGAATCTGTTGAACAAGGACTATGAAACGGCCTACTCGTATAACTCGCCGGGGCGCGGTGCGTATGTCACGCTCGGCTGGCAGCAGCAGTGATGCGCGCGCCATGTTGAGAGCGCGCCGATGAGTCGTCATCCAGGTTCGTTGCCCGCCGCATTGCACGCGATGACCGCGAAGCGCGCCGCGGCAATCTGGCTCGTGCTCGCGCTCGCCGCGCTGGTCGTGCTGATGGCGTCGCTGGCGCTGGGCAGCGTCTCGCTCGCGCCCGCGCGCGTGATCGAGGCGCTGTCGCCGTTGCATGCGTCCGCGTCCGGCTCTGCAAGCGCCTCCGAGGATCTCGCCGGCGAGATCGTCCGCACGCTGCGCTTGCCGCGCGCATTAGCCGGTTTCGCGTGCGGCGCATTGCTCGCGATGGCCGGTGCGCTGCTGCAAGTGCTGTTGCGCAATCCGCTCGCGGAGCCGTACGTGTTGGGCGTATCGGGCGGGGCCGCGAGCTTCGCGCTGATCGCGATGATCGCCGGCAGCGCGTGGTGGCTCGTCGATGCGTCCGCGTTCGCAGGCGCATTCGTATCGATTCTGCTCGTGCTCGGTCTCGCGCGCCGCGAGTTGTGGCGCGGCGAGCCACAGGACACGTCGCCGCGTTTGCTGTTGACCGGCGCGGTCATCGCGGCGGGTTGGGGCGCGTTGATCACGTTGCTGCTGAACCTCGCGCCCGACAATCGTCTGCGCGGCATGCTGTTCTGGCTCACCGGCGACCTCAACGGCAATGCGATGCCGTGGACGGCGCTTGCGGCGCTCGTGGTCGTTGTAGTTGTCATCGTGCCGGTTGCGCCGCGTCTGAACGTGCTTTTGCGAGGCGACGCCGTCGCAGAAGCGCTCGGCGTGGCGGTCATGCCGCTGCGCTTGCGCGTCTATCTCGCGGCCTCGCTCGCGGCGGCTGCGGCCGTGACGACGGCGGGCACCATCGGCTTCGTCGGGCTCGTCGTGCCGCATGTGCTGCGGCTCGCGTTCGGCAACGACCAGCGCATGCTGCTGCCCGCCGCGGCGCTCGGCGGCGGCGTCGCGGTGATGGGCGCGGACCTGATCGCACGCCTCGTGATCGCGCCGGCGCAATTGCCGGTCGGCGTGATCACGTCGATCATCGGCGTGCCCGTGTTTCTGTGGATGCTGCTGCGCGCCGGCCGATGATGCACGCCTCCCATCACACCTCCAACCAGGCTCAGCCCGCGCTCAGCGCGCAACGCGTGACCTTGCGTGCCGGCGCACGCACCTTGCTCGACGCCTTCACGCATACGTTCTATCCCGGCGAGATCTGGTGCGTGGCTGGACCGAACGGCGCGGGCAAGACGACGCTTCTATCGACGTTAGCCGGCTTGAAGCAACCGTCGGCGGGACATGTCGAACTCGACGGCGTGCCGCTTGCTCGCTGGCATGGTCAGCAGCTTGCGCAGCGTCGCGCGTTGATGCCGCAAAGCGCGCCCGACGCTTTCAGCGCAAGCGTGCTCGACATCGTCATGCTCAACCGCTTTCCGCATCTGACCGGCTGGGGCTGGGAGCGCGAGGCCGATCGCGAGGCGGCGCACGCCGCGCTCGATGTGCTCGGCCTCACCGAACTCGCCGCGCGCGACGTGCTGTCGCTCTCAGGCGGCGAACGTCAGCGTGTCTCGCTCGCCGGGGTGCTGTGCCAGCAAGCGCCGCTGTTGCTGCTCGATGAACCGCTGTCGCATCTGGACTTGCATCATCAGATAGAGTGCCTGGAAGCGCTGAGCGAATGGACACGCGAGCCGGGACGCACGGTTCTGTTTTCCTGTCACGACCTGAATCTCGCGCGCCGGTTCGCGACGCACGCGCTGCTTCTGGACGGCGCGGGCGCTGCCTATGCGGGTCCCGCCCACGATGTACTGACGCCCGCGTTGACGAGCCGCGTATTCGGCTATCCGCTGATACTGATCCGCGATGGCGAGCACGAAGCACTGATTCCCGCGCCGCGTTCACGTCATGAATCGTCTTCGGTTCATGACACATCGGCAAGCCGGTAGCCAGACCACAACATCATCTATCTTCACGAACTCATGACTTCCACGCCAGGCTTGTCCGCATTGTCCGAAGTTGAACCGCTCGATGAGACGTTGCGCGCCGAGCTTCAGCACATCATCGATACGAAGACGAAGCCGCCCGGCAGTCTCGGCCAGCTTGAAACGCTCGCGTGTCAGATGGGCCTGATCCAGCGCAGCACGCGTCCCACGGTACAACGACCCGCGCTGATCGTATTCGCCGGCGATCATGGCGTTGCCGCTGAAGGCGTGAGCCCCTATCCACAAGCGGTGACCGCGCAGATGGTCGCGAATTTTCTCGCGGGCGGCGCGGCGGTCAATGCGTTGAGCCGCGTCGCGGACGTCGAACTCGAAGTCGTGAACGCCGGTATCGCCACGCCGCTGCCGCACACGGACGGCCTCATCGACATTCCGATTGCAGCGGGCACGCGCAATTTCGCGCACGAACCGGCGATGACGCGTGACCAGGCGCTCGCCGCAATGCACGCCGGCGCCGCGCGCGCGCGGCATCACGCGGCGCTCGGCAGCAATGTGATCGGCTTTGGCGAAATGGGCATTGCGAACACGTCGGCGGCGGCGTGTCTGATGAGCCGTTTGTGCGGCGTGCCGATTGACGAGTGCGTGGGCCGCGGCACCGGTCTCGACGACGCGGGGCTCGCGAAAAAGCGCAACGTGCTGGCGGCGGCGCTCGCGCATCACGGTGCATCGCATGATCCGCACGATCGGCACAATCGGCACAATCCGCTCGATGTGCTCGCCACCTTCGGCGGCTTCGAAATCGCGATGATGGCGGGCGCCTATCTCGCGGCGGCGCAGGCGCGCATGACGATTCTGGTCGACGGCTTCATTGCGAGTTCGGCGCTGCTGGTCGCAAACGCCATTGCGCCGAACGTGCGCGAGCACTGCGTGTTCGCCCATGCGTCGAATGAAGCGGGGCACCGGCGCATGCTCGATCATTTCGGCGCCACGCCATTGCTCGCGCTCGACATGCGGCTCGGCGAAGGCACGGGTGCTGCGCTCGCCGTGCCGCTGCTGCGCGCGGCCTGCGCGTTCATCAACGAGATGGCGAGCTTCGAATCGGCCGGCGTCGCGAATCGCGAAGCCTGAGCGATCCTCGGCATGCTTTTCAAACCCATGCACGCGACGACGCACCCATGAACCCGCTGGCGGAATTGCGCTACTTCTTCACCGCGCTCGGCTATTTCACGCGCGTGCCCGTGCCGCGATGGGTCGGCTATGAACCGCATTATCTGAATGCGGCGGCGCGTTACTTTCCGCTCGTCGGCGCGCTGATCGGCGGCGTCGGCGCGCTCGTCTATCTCGCTGCGCTGCGTGTGTTTCCGGCGGGCGTCGCGGTGTTGCTGTCGATGGCGTCGACGTTGCTGGTTACCGGCGCATTTCACGAGGACGGTCTCGCCGATTGCGTCGATGCGTTCGGTGGCGCCTATGCGCGCGACGATGTTTTGCGCATCATGCATGACTCGCGCATCGGCGCATTTGGCGCAATCGCGCTGGTGATCGCGCTCGCGCTCAAGTGGCAGACGCTCGCCGCGTTGCCGCCGATGCGCGCCGCCAGTCTGATGATTGCGGCCCATGCGGCGAGCCGTGCATGCGCGATCAGCTATCTGGCGACGCTCGACTACGTGCGCGCGGAGGGCAAGGCAAAACCGGTCGCGCAACGCCTGAGCGGCATCGCGCTGCTGTGCGCGGCGGTGTTCGGATTGCCGTGGCTGCTGTGGCCCGATGGTCCGCACGGACTGCTCATGCCCGATTGGCGCTTCGCCTGCGCGACGCTTGCCGTGCTGCTGGTGCTGCGCTTTGCGATGGGCCGCTACTTCGTGCGGCGCATCGGCGGCTATACCGGCGATTGCCTCGGCTTCGCGCAGCAGATCTTTGAACTGAGCATCTATCTGGTGGGGCTCGCATGGACCTCGTTCTGATCCGTCACCCCGCAGTCGCGCTCGACGCGGGCGTGTGCTACGGCCACAGCGATGTGGCGCTCGCCGAGGCGGCTGATGTGTCGTCGGCCGCGCTTGCGCTCAGGCTTGCCGGTTTGCAGGTGCCCGCGCCGCGCGTCGTGATGTCGAGTCCGTTGACGCGCTGCTCGGCGCTCGCCGTCGAAATGGCCAACGATTTCGGCTGCGTGCTGAGCCACGACGACCGGCTGAAGGAAATGAATTTCGGCGCGTGGGAAGAGCGCCGCTGGGACTCGATCGATCGCGAATTGCTCGACGACTGGGCTTCGAACTTCGAGCACGCGCGAGCGCATGGCGGCGAAAGCGTCGCGCAATTCGTCGTTCGAGTGCGTGCATGGTTCGACGCGTACGCGCAAACGCGCGAGCTCTCGCCTGCGTATGTGGTCACGCATGCCGGCGTCATGCGCGCGATTGCGTCGCTGGCGCTCGACCTGCCGCTCGAACGCTGCTTGCGATGGTCGCTTGAAACCGGCGCCATCGTCTGGCTGCGCCGCGGCGGTGACGGCGAGCCGTGGTCGCTCGTGAAGTGGAATGCGTGAGCGCTTGGCGATGTTTGCTTGCTGATGCTTTGTTCACGCTTTGCCGCGCTTCCCGCATCGAGCGTTACTGCGCGTTCTGCTTTCTGCGCGAGCGCGCGAGTTCAAGGTCCTCGCACAGCCGCGTCGCGCCCTGCACGATGCGCGGCGTGGGCCGATTGATCACATCCCCGTCGATGGCGAACAGGTTGTCGTGCGCCACCGCCGATAGACGCGGCCACGCGCGCCATGCGCTCAATTGCGGCAACGTGGTATCCGGTTTCGTCGCGCCGGGCGCGGCCGTGACGATCGCTTCGGGATTGGCGGCGAGCACGGCTTCCGTCGACACCGTGGGCACGAGCGGTTGAAGCGCCGCGAACACGTTGCGCCCGCCGCATAGCGCGATCACGTCGCTGACCATGTGTTCGCCGTTGAGCGTCATCAACGGTTGATCCCACACCTGATAGAACACACTCACAGCCGGCCGTTTCGCGTACTGCGCGCGCAGGTTCGCGATGTCGCGCCGATATGCGGCCGCGGCTGCATCCGCAGTGGACGAGGTGCCGAGCAACTGGCCGAGCTTCGTCAGCGAAACGGCAATATCGTCCAGGCGATGCGGCTCGCTGAAGAACAACGGTATGTGCAATTCGCGCAAACGGTCGAGCTGACGTTGCGCATTGCCGTGCCGCCACACCACGATCAGATCGGGCTTCAACGCGACAATGCGTTCGAGATCGAGCGACTTGTTATCGCCGACGCGCGGCAGTTGCTTTGCCTCGGGCGGATAGTCGCTGTACGACACGGCGCCGACGATTTTCGAGCCGCCGCCGGCCGCATATAAAAGCTCGGTGACGTGCGGCGCGACGCTGATCACGCGTTGCGCTGCGGCGGGCAGGGTGACGACCGCGCCGGTATCGTCGGTCACGGTGATGCCGGCTCGCGCCGGCAGTGCCGCGGTGATCAACATGGCGGCGAAGGTGAGGCGGGCACGGCGCACTGATTGAGTCATCGGTTGGGAGATCGTGTTCGGTGGCGCGTCGGCATGGCAACGGTCGAAGAATCAGGCGGCGCCCGCAGCGCCGATCATATCGATCGCGGCGCGCAGGCTCTCTTGCAGCCGCGCCCATTCCGCTTCGGTTGCAGGCAAGCCGAACCGCACGCTACCTGACGATGCAAAGAGCCGCGTCCACACGCCGCGCGTGGCCAATGCCTGATGCAAGGCCGCGGCGCGTGCGTCGTCGGTCCAGGCGAAGAGCGGCGTGGCGCGCGTGCGAATGCCGTGGGCTTGCAACATGTCGACGAGACGTGCGCTGTCCGCGACGAGCCGTGAGCGCATCTGCTGTTGCCACGCGCGGTCCGCGAACGCCGCTTTCACGGCATGACGCGCGGGGCCGCTGACCGTCCACGCGCCGAGCGCGCGGCGCAAGCTGTCGAGCACGGCGGGCGCGGCGAGCACGAAACCGGCGCGCACACCCGCGAGGCCGAAGAACTTGCCAGGCGAGCGCAACACGATCAACCCTTCGCGATTCGCGTGCGCTGCGAGCGAAGCGGCGGGCATCGTATCGGCGAAGGCTTCGTCGACGAGCAGTGTGCCGCCGCGCGCGCTCAGTTGAGCATGCCAGGCGAGCAGCCTCGCGGCGCTCAAATGCTCGGCCGTCGGATTGTTCGGATTCACAACGATTGCATGCGTGAGCGTCTCGGGCAGCACGTCGCAGGAAATATCGAGCGACATGACGCGATGCCCGGCCCGCTCGAACGCGGGTGCGTATTCGCTGTACGTGAGCGCCGCGACGCCGGCCTGCGCGCGCGGCAGTAACGCCGGCAGCGCGCGAATTGCCGCCTGGCTTCCCGCCACCGGCAACACGTGCGCCGCGTCGGGCGCGCCGTAGTAGCGCGCGGCGCAGGCGGCGAGATCGTCGCCATCGTCGGGCAGGCGGCGCCATGCGTCGGCGGGAACGGGCGGCACCGGATAGCCGTGCGGATTGATGCCCGTCGACAAATCCAGCCACTGATCGTACGGAATGCGATAGCGCTCGGCCGCTTCGTGCAGATTGCCGCCATGCGTGATGAGCGCGCCAGCCGACGCATGAGAAGCCGTGTCGGGCGACGCGTCATGACGCATGCGGGATTCGGCGATGCGCTCAGACATGCAGGGGCACGCTCAGCAAGGCCAGCACGATCAGCACCGCGAGCCACAGGATCACCGTGCGCTCGACCAGCATCAGCGCGGCCGTGATGTGAGCGGCCTTCGCGGGATGACCGAAGCCGAGCGTCGGCCGATGTTCGAGCATGCCGTTATAAACCGCGGGCCCGCCGATCAGCACGTTCAGACTGCCCGCGCCCGAGGCCATCACCGGGCCGGCGTTCGGACTGTCCCAGCGCGGCGCCTGCTCGCGCCAGCAGCGCCACGCGGTGCGCGTGTCGCCGAGCAGCGCGTAGCTCGCGGCGGTGAGGCGCGCGGGAATCCAGTTGAGCACGTCGTCGAGGCGCGCGGCGGCCCAGCCGAAGCGCAAATAGCGCGGCGTGCGATAACCCCACATGGCGTCGAGCGTGTTGGCGAGGCGAAAGCCGAGCGCGCCGGGGCCGCCCGCGATCGCGAACCAGAAGAGCGCGCCGAAAATCGCGTCGTTGCCGTTTTCCAGCGCCGATTCGACGGCGGCACGCGACAGCGCGGCTTCGTCGGCATTGGCGGTTTCGCGCGAGACGATCCGCGCCGTCAGCAAGCGCGCCTCGCCGAGGTCGCGCTGCGCGAGCGCTCGCGCGATCGGTTCGATGTGATCGTGCAGGCTGCGCGCGCCGAGCGCGAACCACAGCAGTGCGACGTGCACGGCGCACGCCGCAAAAAACGGCAGCACGGCGACGAGCCACCAGGCGACCAGCACCGGCGGCAACACAGCCAGCGACCACGCGAGCAAGCCCTTGAGCCGCAAGCGCCGGCCACGGTTGTAGTGCGTTTCGAGGCGCGCCGCCCATTTGCCGAAGCCGACCAGCGGATGCGCGCCGCTCGGCTCGCCGATCCAACGGTCGACGGCCACGCCCGCGGTGGCGAGCGTCACGATGAGAGGAAGCGACAGCATCACGCGCCGCCCGCGGTTTTGAGCGACAGCGGCAGGCCGGCGACCATCATCGTGGCCTGCGTGGAGAGGGCCGCGATACGTTGATTGAGCCGCCCGAGTTCATCGACGTATAGACGCGTGGCCGCGCCGAGCGGCACGACGCCGAGACCAATTTCGTTGCTGACCGCGATGACCTTGCCGCGAGCGTTGGCGAGCGCGGCCTCGAGCGCTTCGATGTGGGCCTGAGTTTGAGCGGGCGGGAGCGCGTCGCCGTCGGCGGGACATAGCAGGTTGGCGAGCCACAGCGTCAGGCAGTCGATCAGCGTGCAATGCCCGGGCGCGTCCGCCTTCGACACCGCGCCCGCGAGGTCGACGTCCGCTTCGAGCAGGCGCCAGTGCGCGGGACGCCGCGCGCGATGATGCGCGATGCGCGCGCTGAATTCGGCGTCGCCGGTGACGCGTGCCGTCGCGATGTAGGTGACGGGCAGCGCGCTTTGACTGGCGAGCTGTTCCGCGTGCACGCTCTTGCCGGAGCGCGCGCCGCCGATGACGAAGGTGAGGTCGCGGGAAATCATCGCGTGATTGTACCGGCGTGCAGCGCGGGTCGGCGCGATGGGATAATGCGTTTCCCCACCGAATCCAACCTTCCCGTGAGCATTCATTCGATCCCGCATGACGCCGTCTTCATGCCGCGCGGCACGCTGATGATCCAGGGCACCACGTCCGATGCGGGCAAGAGCACGCTCGTCGCCGGCCTGTGCCGGCTCGCGCGGCGCGCGGGCGTGCGCGTCGCGCCGTTCAAGCCGCAGAACATGGCGCTCAACAGTGCGGTCACCGTCGACGGCGGCGAGATCGGGCGCGCGCAGGCGCTGCAGGCGGTGGCCGCCGGCATCGCCGCGCACACCGATCTGAACCCCGTGCTGCTCAAGCCGACGAGCGATCGCGGCGCGCAGGTGATCATCCACGGCAAGGCGCGCATGAATCTCGACGCCCGCGCGTATCACGACTACAAGCCGGTCGCGTTCGAGGCGGTGCTCGAGTCATATGCGCGGCTGCAAGCGGCCTACGACACGATCTTTGTGGAAGGGGCGGGCAGTCCGGCCGAGATCAATCTGCGCGATCGCGACATCGCCAACATGGGTTTTGCCGAAGCGGTCGACTGTCCGGTCGTGCTGGTGGCGGACATCGACCGGGGCGGGGTCTTCGCGCATCTCACCGGGACGCTCGCGTGCCTGTCGGCGAGCGAGCAGGCGCGCGTGCGCGGTTTCATCATCAACCGTTTTCGCGGCGATATCGGACTGCTGCAGCCGGGGCTCGACTGGCTCGAAGCAAAGACCGGCAAGCCGGTGCTCGGCGTGCTCCCGTATCTGCACGGCCTCACGCTCGACGCCGAGGACATGCTGCCGCCCGAGTTGCGCGCGGCGCAGCGCGGCGACGCCACGCGCACGTTGCGGGTCGTCGTGCCGGTGCTGCCGCATATCAGCAATCACACGGATTTCGACGCGCTGCGCGCGCATCCGCAGGTCGATTTTCATTACGTGCGAAGCGGCATGGCGCCGCCGCCCGCCGATCTGATCATTCTGCCGGGTTCGAAGAACGTGCCCGGCGATCTCGCGTTCCTGCGCGAGCAAGGCTGGGACGCGGTGCTCGAGCGGCATTTGCGCTACGGCGGCCGGGTGATCGGCATCTGCGGCGGCATGCAGATGTTGGGGCGCGAGGTGGCGGACCCGCATGGCGTGGAAGGCGCGCCGGGGACGTCGGCGGGGCTGGGCTGGCTCGATTACTCGACGGTGCTGACGTGCGAGAAGACGCTCAAGAATGTTAGCGGCCGCCTGGCGCTGCCTGGTTCGCCCGAAGTCGCGGGCTATGAAATTCATATGGGCGAGACGCACGGTCCTGCGCTCGACTCGCCGGCGCTGCGCCTCGGGCAAGCGGACGAGTCGCGTCCCGACGGCGCGCTGTCCGTGGATGGCCAGATTCTCGCGACCTACGTGCACGGCCTGTTCGACACGCCGGCCGCGTGCGCGGCGCTCCTGGCGTGGGCCGGGCTGAGCGATGCCGCGGCGATCGATTATCCGGCGCTGCGCGAAGCGTCGCTGGATCGGCTGGCCGATACGCTGGCGGAGCACTTGGATCTCGGGAAATTGATGGCGGCGATGGCTTGACGGCGGTTGCGCTTGAAAGGACGCGGCCGCCGACTGCATCGCGGCAGGAAATAATCAAAGCGAAATCGACGGTTTTTCGTGCGTGGTGGTTCGAATAGAGTGGCGGACATCGACCGGCTTCGTCCAAGCCGTCTCCCACCTCTCACCAAGGATCCCGTCATGAACCCGAACCGCTCCGCCGATCTGGCGGCTTTGATCTTGCGCGTCGCCCTCGGCGTGCTGTACCTCGCGCACAGCCTGCAAAAGATTTTTGTGTTCACGCTACCCGGCACCGCGCAGTTCTTCGTCTCGCTCGGCTTGCCGGGATGGCTGGCTTATGTGACGACGTTCGTCGAACTGATCGGCGGGATTGCGCTGTTGCTCGGCGTGCAGGTGCGCTGGGTAGCGCTCGTGCTGCTGCCGTTTATGCTCGGCGCAGTCTCCGCGCATTGGCACAACGGCTGGGGATTCGGCTCGCCGCACGGCGGCTGGGAATATCCGGCGTTCTGGGCGGTGACGCTCGTCGTGCAGTCGTTGCTCGGCAGTGGCGCGTTCGCGCTGGGCGGCGTGAAGGCGCCGCGGGCGGTGGTTGCCTGAGGTGCGGCGGGGCGTGGGCGCCGCCGCCTTTAGCCGGCGCCCCTTGAGCCCATCCAGGCAGCATTTCAAAAAGCACGCACCGTCAGGTCGCGTGCTTTTTTGCATCGCAAGCGCGACAGTCGCGTGCCTGCTCCTTCTCCAACCCCTCAATACAACACGATCTGCGTGCAGCGAAACAACGCAATCGTCTTGCCGTTCGCATCGCTCACCGTCGCGTCCCAAACCTGCGTACTGCGGCCGAGGTGCGCGCCTTTCGCCACCGCGCGGATGATGCCCTCTGTGGCCGTGCCGAGGAAGTTGCTTTTCAGCTCGACCGTCGTGAAATTGCGCGCCGTCTCCGGCAGATGCGCGAGGCACGCGTAGCCGCAGGCGGTGTCCGCGAGCCCGATCACCGTGGCCGCGTGCAGAAAGCCGTTCGGCGCGAGCAGTTCCTCGCGCACGGTCAACTCCGCGCTCAACATGCCTTGATCCAGCGACAGCACACGCACGCCCAGCAAGCCGGGCAGCTTGCCCTTCTGGCGTTCGTGCAGGCGTTCGACGGTGTATTCCGGACGGAGCTTGCTCATGGCGGTGGCTTCCTCGAAGGATGGATTCGCTGACGGACGACGCCGATTAGCCATTCGGGGGCTTCGGCCTCGCTGCATTTGTCGATATTATCAACGGCTGGATCGGCGCGCGGACTGAAGCCCAGGCAAATCGGCACATCGGCGCGGCAGCAGGACAGCAGGGCAGCAGGGCAGCAGGGCAAAATCCGACGCATACAGTTGAAGACACACAGCGGCAAACCGGCTGGCAGCGCCCAGCCTTCTTTCCGGGAGTATTCATGACGGTAATCGTGGTGGCGAATCCGAAGGGCGGCGTGGGCAAAAGCACGCTGTCGACGAATCTGGCCGGCTATTTCGCCGCAAACGGCGAGTGGGTGGCGCTCGCGGATCTGGACAAGCAGCAGTCGGCGCATGCGTGGCTGTCGTTGCGGCCCGACACGTTGCCCGCCATCGAAACGTGGGAAGTCAACCCGGAGACGCCTGCCAGGCCGCCGAAGGGGCTCGAGCACGCGATCGTCGACACGCCCGCCGGCCTGCACGGCAATCGCATGAACGTCGCGCTGGAACTGGCGGACAAGGTGATCGTGCCGCTGCAGCCATCCATGTTCGACATCCTCGCCACGCAGGATTTTCTGGAGCGCTTGGCCAAGGAGAAGGCCGTCAGGAAAGGCGCGATCGAGATCGGCGTGGTCGGCATGCGGGTCGACGCGCGCACGCGCTCCGCGGAGCAATTGCACCGTTTCGTCGAGGGATTGAAGCTGCCGGTGCTCGGCTATTTGCGCGACACGCAGAATTACGTGCAGCTCGCGGCGCACGGCCTGACGCTGTGGGACGTCGCGAAAAGCCGCGTGGAGAAGGATCTGGAGCAGTGGCAGCCGATCATCGAATGGACGAACGGCGCCGCGAGGAAGGGTTGAGCGATTGCGGGGCTGGGCGGCGTGGCAATCTTAGGCCGGGCGACGCCGCCCGCGGCTTTCTCAGGTCCAGTTCTGCGTAGGCACGTGGTCGCGGCTACCCTTGACCTTGTTGTTTTCGTCGACGAAAACCAGGTCCGGCTTCCAGCCCGCCTTCAGTTCCGCTTCGTCGACCACGGCGAAGGCCGCGATGATCACGAGGTCGCCCAGTTGCGCGCGCCGCGCCGCCGAGCCGTTCAGCGAAATCATGCCGCTGCCGCGCTCGCCCTTGATCGCGTACGTCGAGAAACGCTCGCCGTTATTGATGTTCCAGATGTCGATCCGCTCGTTTTCGACAATATTCGCCGCTTCGAGCAGATCTTCGTCGATCGCACACGAACCTTCGTAATGCAGCTCGCAATGCGTGACCGCGACGCGGTGAATCTTCGACTTCAGCATGTTGCGTTGCATGGCTAGTCAATCCCTTGTGACTCGTAGGCGCAGTCCAATCGCCTAAGGCAATTTCAGATTTCGAGGTTGTCGATAAGACGGGTCGACCCAAGCTTGGCGGCCGCCAGCACGACAAGTTCGGCGTTCGCGTCTTGCGGACCCGGCGGCAGCAGATTCGAGCGCTTGCGCACCGCGACGTAATCCGGTTGCCAGCCGCGCGCGCTCAGCGCGGCCATCGCCGCGCGCTCGAGCGCCGCGAAGTCGTGTTCGCCGGCGAGCACCGCGTCGCGCACGCGATTGAGCTCGGCGGCCAGCATCGGCGCCTCGGCGCGCTCGGCCGCCTGCAAAAAGCGGTTGCGCGAA
This sequence comes from Paraburkholderia sp. RL17-368-BIF-A, assembly GCF_046054045.1. Lineage (NCBI taxonomy): Bacteria > Pseudomonadati > Pseudomonadota > Betaproteobacteria > Burkholderiales > Burkholderiaceae > Paraburkholderia > Paraburkholderia sp. RL17-368-BIF-A. Next base: position 250,754 of record NZ_JARESN010000008.1, on the reverse strand, counting down.
CTGAGCGCGAGGCCGTCGGCATCGCGCACGGTTTCGGCGGCGATGATGTCGGTCGGCAGCGCGAACTGGTGGCACATGCGGCGCACGATCATCAACTGCTGGTAATCCTTCTTGCCGAACACCGCGACGCGCGGCTGCACGCACGACATCAGCTTCATCACGACGGTGCACACGCCCTGGAAAAAGCCCGGCCGGAATTCGCCCTCGAGGATGTCGCCCAGATCGTGCGGCGGATGCACGCGATACTCCTGCGGCTCCGGATACAGATCGCGCTCGGTCGGCGCGAACAGCACGTAGACGTTTTCCTTCTGCAGCTTCTCGATGTCGGCTTCGAGCGTGCGCGGATATTTGTCGAAATCCTCGTTCGGCCCGAACTGCAGACGATTGACGAAGATGCTCGCCACCACCGGATCGCCGTGCTGGCGCGCGAGGCGCATCAGCGACAGATGGCCCTCGTGCAGATTGCCCATGGTGGGCACGAAGGCCGTGCGATTCTGGCCGCGCAACTGGTCGCGCAATTCATGGATCGAGCTGATGACTTTCATGATCGGACAGGGATTCCTCGCGCGGCGCGAGACTGGGTTGACGCAACGGCCTGGCCGGTTGCGCGGCCCGCGGCCTCACTGGTAATGACAGGTTCGAAGCGCGGGATTGTAGTGGATTTGCCGGCGCGACGCACCGAAATGAGGCCTGATCGGCCACTCGAAATGGGGAGGTGCGGCGCCGCGGTTTCCATGCTGGCCCCGCTGGCGAATGGCTTCGCTAACGGCCTGGCGAATGGCCGGCCCAACGGCCGCGCTTCCGCCCGAAAGCGACGCTCAGGCCGGCAAATAGGCGAGGCGCACATAGATCGGTGCGAACGGCTCCGCCTGCGTAATTTCGACGAGCGATTCCCGGCACAGCTCGAGCACCGCGATGAAGTTCACCACCACCACAGGCACGCCCTTGCCGGTATCGAACAGCTCGGCGAACTCCATGAAGCGTGCGCTTTGCAATTGCCGCAGGATCGAGCTCATGTGCTCGCGCACGGACAGTTCCTCGCGCGAAATCTTGTGATGCTGGACGAGCTTCGCGCGCTTGATGACGTCGGCCCACGCGGCGCGCAGGTCTTCGCTGTTCACGTCGGGAAAGCGCGGCGTGATGCTTTGCTCGATATAGACCTCGGCGCGCAGGAAGTCGCGCCCGAGTTGCGGCAACTGGTCGATGCGCTGCGCGGCGAGCTTCATCTGCTCGTATTCGAGCAGGCGCCGCACGAGTTCGGCGCGCGGGTCTTCGGCTTCCTCGCCGCTGTCCACTTTCTTGACGGGCAGCAGCATGCGCGACTTGATCTCGATCAGCATGGCCGCCATCAGCAGATATTCGGATGCCAGTTCGAGATTGGTCTGGCGCAACTGGTCGACGTAGCCGAGGTATTGCACCGTGACATCCGCCATCGGAATGTCGAGCACGTTGAAGTTCTGCTTGCGGATCAGGTAGAGCAACAGATCCAGCGGTCCCTCGAACGTTTCGAGAAACACCTCGAGCGCGTCCGGCGGGATGTACAGGTCGGTGGGCAGCTTGAAGAGCGGCTCGCCATACAGGCGCGCGAAAGCAATGCCGTCGACGGTGTCCGGCGTCGAATCGGTGGCGGGCGCGGCAAGCGCGGCGTCGGACGAATCCGGCGGCGCGCCGTGTGCCTCGTCGGCGTGACTCATCGGTTGCGCCGGGCGCTTAGAAGTTCTGATAGTACTGGTAAGGCGTCTGTTCGACGCGCGAAGCCTTCTGCTCGGCGCGCTCTTCCAGGTCGATCGGCTGCTTGTCCCACAAGAGCGCCCGGCCGCGGCGCTGCTCGGCTTCCAGCGTGGGCTTCTGCTCCTTGAGCTGATTGAGGAACTGGGTGATGTCCGACTGATACATGGCTCGACGTCCGTGGTTGGGGAAACGGCGGCTTCGCTGGTCTTCGTGCGGATGCCGCATCTATTTCGCAATTTTAGCGCATGCGCCGCGCGCGGTCGAAAAACCCCGTCGACGGCGCACGCATCGTGGCCGATGTTGCGCGTTGCATGCGTGGCTGGAACCGCGCGCCGTATGGCGCGTCAAAGGCGGGCGCGTCCGCCTCGCGGGATGCGTCTGCGGCGGGAATCGGCAGCGCGTTCAAGCTTGTGTTCGGGCGTGCGTTTAGAGATAGCGCGCTTCCGCCGATGTGGTCAAATAGCGAGCTTCGGCGGCACTGCGCGCCCGAACGAAAAATTCATCAACCATGGCCGGAGGTCCTGCTTGGCGGGGTGTGCGATCGAAAAGCCGCTGGAGCGGCGCGGTGAACGCGGCGCGCGGGGTGCAGCGCAGCGGCGCGCGTCGGCCGGCAACGCGGCGCTGCGGCGCTGGCTGCGCGCGTGGCTTGCCGCCGCCGTGCTGCTGCTGACGCTCGCCGGCGGGCCCGCTTACGCGGCGCGCGCGGCGGCGAGCTACAAGGTCGACGTGGAAGCCTCGCCGCGCTCGCTGCGCAAACTCCTCGAAGAGCATCTGGATATTGCGCGCTTCGCGAAGCGTCCCGACATCAGCGAGGATCAGTTCGAGTTTCTGATCACCGCGACGCCGCAGCAGGTGCGCGATCTCGCCGCGACGCAGGGCTACTTCACGCCGGTCGTGCGCACCGACGTGCGCACCGTCGACAACGCGAAGCGCGTCACCGTGAGCGTCGATCCAGGCCCGCAAACCACCATCAGTTCGATCTCGCTGTCGTTTCGCGGCCCGGTGCTGACCGAGGACCCGGAGCAGGAAAACACCGCGCGCTTCGCATTTTCGCTGCACGAAGGCGATCCGTTTTCCCAAGGCGACTGGGACGACGCGAAGAACGCATCGCTGAAGGCGTTGCAGGCGCGCCGCTATCTCGGCGCGAAGATTTACCACTCGGAGGCGCGCGTCGATCCGCGCACGCACGAGGCGAAGCTCTCCGTCGCCTATGAAAGCGGGCCGACCTTCACGATGGGTAAGCTCGACGTGTCGGGCACGCGGCGCTATCCGGAGCAGATCGTCGACAACGTCAATCCGATTTCGGTCGGCGATATTTACGACGTCCAACGCATCACCGAATTGCAGCGGCAGTTGCAGAACACGCCGTACTACGCGAGCGTCGCGATCGACGTGGACAGCGACCCGGCCAAGCCGGCCGAAACGCCGCTGCATGTGAAGGTGTCGGAATATCCGTACAACAGTATTCGCGGCGGCGTCGGCTATTCGACCGATAACGGCGCGCTCGTGCAGGGCGCGTACTCGTATCTGAATACGTTCGGCAAGGCGTGGCCGTTCACCATCGACGGCCGGGTCGATCAGGTGCAGCAATACGGCCAGATCCAGCTTGCGATGCCGCCGGGCCCGCGCGCATGGACCAATAGCGTGCTCGCTTCCTACACGACGACAGATGTTTCCGACACGCGCATCTACAGTATCCGCGGCGGTGTGCAGCGCACGCGCACGTCGCAATTCATCGACTACAACTACGCGCTTCTGTTCTACCAGGATCGGCTCGATCAGAACGTCGGCCCGCCGACCACGAGCCGCGCGCTGGTGCCGACCTGGTCGTGGACCCGGCGCAATACCGACGACCCGCTGTTTCCGCGCAAAGGCAATCTGATCCACGTCGAGGCCGGTTTCGCGGTGAAGGGCGTGCTGACCGACCAGACGTTTATCCGCGGCTACGCGCGCGGCCAGCAGTACCTGCCGATCGGCAAGCAGGACCTCGTGGTATTTCGCGCGGAACTGGGCGGCGTGTTCACGAGCGGCAGTTCGAGCGGCATTCCGGCCTCGCTGCTGTTTCGCGCGGGCGGCTCGAATTCGGTGCGTGGCTATAGTTACCAGAGCATCGGTAACAACGTTCAGGGTTCCGTGCTGCCGACCAAATATCTGCTGACGGGGTCGGCGGAATATCAGCACTGGTTCACGCACGACTGGGGCGCGGCCGCGTTCTTCGACGTCGGCACCGCCACCGACACCTGGGGCGAAAGAGTGTTTTATCCGGGCGTGGGCGTCGGCGCGCGCTGGCGCAGCCCGGTCGGTCCCGTCAACGTCGACGTGGCCTACGGCATCCGCAACCGAAGCGTGCGGCCTTATCTGACGCTTGGGATCGCCTTCTGATGGAAACCTCCTTTTACCCGAACCGCGCATGACCACGGACGTTTCCGCCCAACCTCCCGCGCCGCCGCCCGGCAACGAGCCGCCCGGCGCCGCCGGACAACCCGGCGCGCCGCAGCCGCCTGGGAAGCGCCGCGGCGCCGGCCGTCTGCTGCTGAAGACGCTCGGCTGGATGGTCGTGGTGCTGGTGTTGCTGCTCGTTCTGGCGCTGGGTCTCGTGTACGGCGCGCTTACCACCGAGCGCGGCACCGCGTACGCCTGGCAGGCGGCGGTGCGGCTGCTGGGCGGCAAGCTGAGCGGCACGCTCGAAGGCGGCGCGCTGGCCAACGGCGTGCGGCTGCGCGCAGTGCGCTGGCGCGCGCTGGACGGCAGCGGCACCGACATTCAGATCGACCGCGTGTCTGGCCGCTGGGGACTCACGCGCGAACCGTGGCGCTTCACGATCGACTATCTGCATGTCGGCACCATCGACGCGCGCATCGGCGCATCGTCGCCGAGCAGCAATGAACCGCTGAAGCTGCCGCAGGACCTGCGCTTGCCGATGCAGCTCGAGATCCGCGATGTGCAAGTCGACAGCCTGCTGCTGCGCCAGGGCACGTCGACGAGCGAGTTTTCGCACTTCGCTTTTCATGGCCGCAGCGACGGACGTCATCACGAGGCCGCGGTCGAGCGCCTGGATACGCCGTTCGGCGGGGTGACGGCGTCGGCGAGACTGGACGGCGTCAAACCGTTTCCGCTGACGGGCGATGTCGGTTACTCGGGCAAGGTCAACGACGAGGCGGTGCAGGTGGGCGGGCATCTGAGCGGGTCGCTGGAGAATGTGCTCGCCGAACTCGACGCAAGCGGGATGAAGCTCGCCGGGCACGCGCAAATCGAAGCCACGCCGTTCGCCGAGGTGCCGCTCAAGCGCGCGACGCTGACGTTCGATCACGTCAATCCGCAGGCGTTCGCGCCGGGCGCGCCGCTCGCGGATCTCGCCGTGAGGGCGGAGTTGCAGCCGGTGGGGGCGGGGGCGGGTGCGAGCAGTGTGAACGGCGCGAGCAGCGGAAACGGCGCGACCAGCGCGAACGGCGCAACCAGCGCAAACAGCGCAAACAGCGCAAACAGCGCAAACAGCGCAAACAGCGGAGCGGGCCGTGACGGCGCCGTGCATGCCCCAGGCTCCCCCCATCGCCCCAACGCCAGCAAAAAAACCAGCCCGTTCGCCGTCGCAGGCCATATCTCGATCGTCAACGCGCGTCCCGGCGCGATCGATCAGAACCTGCTGCCGCTCATCGACGCCAACGCCGACGTGCGCCTCGACGCCGACGCGCAGCGCATCTCGAACCTCGCCGTCCGCCTCGTGAAGAACGCGACGCTCACAGGCGGCGGCGCGCTCACCGGCAAGCGCGGGCAGTTCGACCTGCAGGTCGCCGGCCTCGACCTCAACGCACTCCAGGCGACCGTGCGGCCGACGCAGCTTTCCGGGCCCATCGCCATCCGTCTGAATGACGACATTCAGAGCGTGACGCTCGATCTCGCCGACCCGAAAGCGGCGTTGCGCGCGCAAGGCAAGCTCACGATGGACCCGGCGCGGCTCAGCTTCAACGACGTGCGCATCACCTCGGGCAAGGGCCGCATCGAACTGTCCGGCGCGCTCAAGCACGACGCCAATTCCAGCTACAACCTGAAAGCGCAACTGACCGACTTCGACCCGTTGACGCTGACCTCGCAGATGCCGTCGCGCACGCCGGTCGCCGCGTCCTCTGGACCGCAGCGCGCGGCCAAAGGCAAGCAGGCCGCCGAAGTGTCCACCGAAGCTGCCGCACAAGCCGGCAGCACCGCGGGCGCAAAAAGCGCGGCTCCGGCCGACAAGGCGGCTGCCGCCGTGAAGAACACCGGCAAGGCCGTCGTCAAAAGCGAGGTCATGCAGCGCAAGACTCCCGCGCCGAAACGCGCCGCGCCGCCCGCGCGCAAGATCGAGGCGAAGGTCAACGGCACCTTGTCCGCGACCGGCGTCCTGGCTCCGGGCTTCACCACCAAGGCCGAATTCAAACTGGGCCCGAGCGTCTACGACGGCCTGCCGCTGACGGGCGGCGGCACGATCCAACTGGCCGGCTCGCGAATCCTGCCGAGCCGCGCGAACCTGTCGGTGGCGGGCAATCAGGTGGACTTGCAAGGCAGCTTCGGCGCGCGCGGCGACCGCTTGCGTTTTCATATCGACGCGCCCGCGCTCGAGCGCCTCGGCTTCGGCCTCGCCGGAATGATTGCCGCCGACGGCGATCTCACCGGCTCGTTCGACCATCCAAACGTCGTGCTGAACTACAAGGCCGACAGCGTCGTGTTGAGCAGCAACCGCATCGGCCACGCGGAAGGCCACGCCGAAGTGCGCGACGGCGCGAACGGCGCGCTCGTCTTCACGACGGATGCGCGCAACGTGAGCGCCGGCGGCGTCGATCTCGCCACGCTCACCGCGCGCCTGACCGGCACGCGCGCCAATCATTCGCTCGAAGCAGCCGCGACCGGCAAGCTGCAGGATCGGCCGCTCGATCTGACGCTCGCGGCCAACGGCAAGCTCACCGAAGCACGCGACGGCACGCGCTGGGACGGCACCGTGACGCGTCTGCAAAACCGCGGCACGCCCGCGTTGAATCTCGAGTCGCCGCTTGCCGTGAGCGCCGGGCCGCGCCACCTCACGCTCGGCGCGACGCGGCTCACGCTCGAAGGCGCGGTGCTGAGCCTGAAGTCGTTCGCGTTCGATCACGGCCGCGCGCAATCGGCGGGCACGCTGACCGGCATTTCGCTCGCGCGTCTGCAGGACTTGCGGCGCGAGATCACCGGCGCGCCGCCGGCGGTGAGGACCGATCTGATCTTCGACGGCGACTGGGACTTCGCGCTCGGCAGCACCGCAAGCGGCCATATCCAACTGAAGCGGCGCAGCGGCGACGTCACGGTTGAAATCGGCCGCGGGCTGGCATCGCTCGGCATTACCGATATGGCCGCGCGCGCCGAGTTCAGCGGCGGCAATCGTCTGAATGCGACGCTGCACGCGCAGGCGAGCCGCATCGGCGTGATCGACGCGGATGCGCACACCACGCTCGTCGCGCGCGACGGCTTCTTGACCGTCGACGAAGAGAGTGCGCTCAGCGGCAATGTGAGCGCCAACGTGCCGTCGCTGAAAACCACCGGCGGGCTGTTCGGCCCGAGTTATCTGCTCGACGGCCATCTCGCGCTGAAGCTCGCGCTCGGCGGCACGGTGGCCAAGCCCAATCTGACCGGCTCGCTGCTCGGCGACGAGCTGTCGGCCACGCTCGTCGATCAGGGCGTGCAGTTGAAGGACGGCATCGTGCGGATCGCGCTGTCGCACAATCTCGTGGACTTCCAGCAGGTCGAGTTCCACGGCGCGAGCGGCACCTTGCGGGCCACGGGCCGCGTGCGCCTCGACGGCGCGGAGCCGGATCTGACGGCGAGCATCGTCGCCGACAAACTGGAGTTGTTTGCCGCGCCGGACCGCAATCTGTCGCTGACGGGCAGCGCGACCGTCGCGAACGCGGGTGCGCAGGGCGGCATGGCGATCAACGGCAAGTTTGTCGTCGATCACGCGCTGTTCGACATGCCGGAGCAGTCGGCGCCCAAGCTCGGCGACGACGTGGTCGTGGTGCGCCCGGACGGCACCGTGGCCGGCGAGCGGCCGCGGCCGGTACCCGGCAGCAACAAGCCGATCGGGCCGTTCGCGCCGCGCGCGAACATCGACATCAGTCTCGGCAACAGCTTCCGCTTTCGCGGGCAAGGCGCGGATCTTGGCCTGACCGGCACCATCACCGCGATGAGCGCGCCGAATCTGCCGCTGCGCGCGGTCGGCAACGTCCGCGTGACGCCGGGCTCGACGTATACCGCGTTCGGCCGCAAGCTCAACATCGAAAACGGCTTCTTCACGTTCAACGGACCGGTGGCGAATCCGGGCCTCAACATTCTGGCCATGCGCCGCAATCAGCAGGTCGAGGCGGGCGTGCAGGTGACGGGCACGGTTCAGTTCCCGGTCGCGAAGCTCGTGTCCGAGCCGAACGTGCCGGACAACGAGAAGCTCTCATGGCTGCTGTTCGGCCACGGTACGGACCAGGGCAATAACCTCGGCCAGCAGAGCACGATGACGACGGCGCTCGCGTTGCTCGGCAGCGCGAGCGGCAAGCGGATTGCGCAGACCTTCGGGCTCGACGAGTTTTCGATTGGACACAGCGAAGTCGGGCTCACCGATCCGCAGGTGGTGATGGTGTCGAAGGCGATCAACGAATGGCTCGTGATCGGCTATGAGCAGGGCTTGCAGTCGGCGAGCAACGCGATCAAGGCGACGGTCAATCTGACGCGCTACTGGTCGGTCGCGGCTTATGGCGGCACGTTCGACGGACTCACGTTGCTCTACACGCGGCGCTACGACCGGATCAAGTGGTGACTTTTTCGCAGGCGTAAAAAACGGCACGTCTTTTGAGGACGTGCCGTTTTTGTTTGCCGGGCGAGAGCGTGGTGCGGAAAAGCCCGCTGCCGGTTTTACTTCACCCGCATGCCCGGCTTCGCGCCGCTGTGCGGCTCGAGCACGTAAAGGCCCGGTTCGGCTTTCTCGTCCGCCGCCGATGCCGCCAGCACCATGCCTTCGGACAAACCGAACTTCATCTTGCGCGGCGCGAGGTTCGCGACCATCACCGTCAGCTTGCCGATCAACTGCTCCGGCTGATACGCGGACTTGATGCCGGAGAACACGTTGCGCGTTTTCTCTTCGCCGACATCCAGCGTGAGTTGCAGCAGTTTGTCCGAGCCTTCCACCGCCTTGCAGTCGACGATCTTCGCGACGCGCAGGTCGATCTTCGCGAAGTCGTCGATTGAGATGACGTCCGGCGTTTCGTCGTGCGCGCCAGCGGCTGCTGTGAGTGCTTTGGCAGCCTTCGACTTTGCCTTCGCGTCCGCGGCGGACCCAGCCGTTTCCGGCGTGGCCTGCAGCGAGTCGCGATTGGCCGCGATCAGCGCTTCGATCTGCTTCGGATCGACGCGCGTCATCAGATGTTTGTACGCGTTGATCGGGCGCGCGGAGCTGAGCGGCACGTTGGCGTCGGCCCACACCAGCGGCTCGATACCGAGAAAGCCTTCGACGGCTTCGGCGAGCTTCGGCAGCACCGGCTTGAGCGCAAGCGACAACAGGCGGAACGCCTCGATGCTCACGCTGCATGTTTCGTGCAGCGCGACGGCGTTGGCCGGGTCTTTCGCCTGGTCCCACGGCTTGGCGGTATCGACGTAGGCGTTCACCGCGTCGGCCAGTTCCATGGTCTGACGCAGCGCGCGGCTGTACTCGCGCGCCTCGTAATGCGCGGCGATTTGCGGGACCGCGGCGCGCAGCGAAGCGAGCAGCGGATGCTGCATCGCGCTGTCCTGCACACGGCCGTCGAAGCGCTTGATCAGGAAGCCCGCGGCGCGGCTCGCGATGTTCACGTACTTGCCGACCAGATCGCTGTTCACGCGCGCCTGGAAGTCGTCGAGGTTCAGGTCGAGGTCTTCCATCGTGCTGTTCAGCTTGGCGGCGAAGTAGTAGCGCAGCCATTCTGGATTCAGCCCCGTGTCGATCACGCTTTGCGCGGTGATGAAGGTGCCGCGCGACTTCGACATCTTCGCGCCGTCGACGGTCAGAAAGCCGTGCGCGAACACGTTGGTCGGCGTGCGGTGGCCCGAAAATTCGAGCATGGCCGGCCAGAACAGCGTGTGGAAATACAGAATGTCTTTGCCGATGAAGTGATACTGCTCGGCCGTCGAACCCTTGCGGACCCACGCGTCGAAGTCGAGCCCGCGCTTTTGCGCGAGATTCTTGAAGCTCGCGTAGTAGCCGACCGGCGCATCGAGCCACACGTAGAAATACTTGCCCGGCGCGCCCGGAATTTCGAAGCCGAAATAGGGTGCGTCGCGCGAGATGTCCCAGTCGGCGAGCTTGGCTTCGCCGGCGTCGCCGAGCCATTCGCGCATCTTGTTGGTCGCTTCGGGTTGCGCAAGGCCGCCCACCCACGCGCGCAGGAAATTCTCGCAGCGCGGGTCGGACAGGCGGAAGAAGTAGTGCGTCGACGTCTTGCGGATCGGCGTGGCGCCCGACACGACCGAATACGGATTGACGAGCTCGGTCGGCTGATAAGTCGAGCCGCAGACTTCGCAACTGTCGCCGTACTGGTCTTTCGCGCCGCATTTCGGGCACTCGCCCTTGATGAAGCGGTCGGGCAGGAACATTTCCTTGACCGGGTCGTACGCCTGTTCGATGTCGCGCGCGTCGATCAGGCCCGCCTCCTTCAGCGCGAGGTAGATGTTCTCGCTCAGGACGCGGGTCTCTTCGGAATCGGTCGAATAGTAGTTGTCGAACGAAATGCCGAAGCTGTCGAAGTCGCGCTTGTGCTCCTGCCACACGCGGTCGATCAGTTGCTTCGGCGTTATGCCTTCTTTTTCCGCGCGCAGCATGACCGGCGTGCCGTGCGTGTCGTCGGCGCCCACGTAGTAGACCTCGTGACCGTGCATTCGCAGCGCGCGGACCCAGATGTCCGTCTGGATATATTCGACCAGATGGCCAATATGGATTTGCCCGTTCGCGTAAGGAAGGGCCGACGTGACGAGAATCTGGCGGCGGCCCGACGGCGCGCCTGCGATGAGATCGGTAGCGGGTGCTGACATAAGGATGGTGGGAGCCTGCGGTGGGACGAAAGGTCGATTCTAGCAGGCGGACGCCCACCGGGCGCGGGCTCGCGCGGAGCCGGACGCGGAGCGGGATGCGAAGCCGGAGTCATGCCGCGCTGCACCGGGCGATGCGAAAAGCGAGCGCCCAAAAAAAAACCGGGGCGATTAACCCCGGAGCAACAACGACAAGAGGAGAATGGTGACGCGGCGGCTTCGCCAGCCACGTACCGTAAAGACAGACAGCGGATTTTCGCGAGAGTTCGAAATTTTTTTCGTCCTCGTGCGAGATTTCCCGCGATGCATCTTTTACGGCTGGATCATGGCCCGGCGCACGTCGACGCCAGGCGCGCGGGGCCCGCCTGCGGCCCCATTTCTCCTGCGCTTTCGCGCGCTGTCCTTATTGCGTCGTGTGCTGAGCCGTGGCGCGCAGATAGATTTCCACGCGACGGTTAGCGGCACGGCCGGCTTCGGTGTTGTTGTCGGCGATCGGCTGGTTCTGGCCCATGCCTTCTGCCGACAGGCGTTGCGGCGCGACGCCGCGTTGCGCCAGATAGCCCGTCACGCTTTGCGCGCGGTTGACCGACAGCGTCTGGTTGTACGCCGGCTGGCCGGTGCTGTCCGTGTGGCCGACCACTTGCGCGATCACTTCAGGATTCTGCTGCAGCGTTTGCGTGAGCTGATCCAGAACCGGCGCGAACGACGGCTTGATCGCGTAGCTGTTCGTGTCGAACGTGACCGAGCTCGGAATGTTCAGCTTGAGCGAGCCGTCCGGCTGCTCGGTGATCTGCGTGCCGGTGCCCTTGGTGGCGCCCGACAGCTTGTTGTGAATGGATTGCCAGTTGTAGCCGGTAATGCCGCCCACCGCAGCGCCGACGCCGGCGCCGATTGCCGCGCCCTTGCCGCCGCCGAAAATCGCGCCCAGCGCCGCGCCGGTGCCGGCGCCCACGCCCGTGCCGACGGCCGTGTTGGTGCCTTGCTGGCTAGCGCAGCCTGCCAGCAAGGAGCCGGCAACCGCGAAAACAGCCAGGCGAGTCATGATTTTTGCATTCATTTTTAAGTCCTCTTGAGTGAAGCGAATGACGCGCATGAAGCGCGCAGGTAAAGCACTCCGCAGCGTTGCGTCTGGATCAAGCCTGGACGGCGAACGCGGCGGGAGCCAAGCAGACTGCTCATCGAGACGGAACCCGGGCGTCAACCCAGGGCCGCTCTTCAGTCCCGGTCCGACAGTGAAGAAGGGTCTTCCGGCAGCGCACGACGCGAGCCACTACAATAAAGCCTGGCGCGCAGCGATGCGGCCCCACGGCCGTCCGCCTGCCCGAAGGGTGCCCGGCAGGCCCGGTTTTCGCAATGCTGCCTAACAATTTCTTGCAAATTCCGGCGCGTGGACGGGACTTCGATTCCGCCGCGCCGCGAGTGTTCCCTCGGAGTGTCAATGAGTATCGATCGGGCTTTGGTCGACGCTGCGCTCGCAGCCGTCGCTGACCCTAACACCGGCCGGCCGTATGCCGCTGCCAGGAACATCAAAAACGTAACCGTGGAGGGTGACACGGTTAGCGTCGCGGTGGTACTCGGCTATCCGGCCATGCGCCAATTCGACGCGATCCGCAAGCAGTTCGACGACGCGCTCAAGGCCGTGCCGGGCGTGGCCGGGACGCGCGTCGAGGTATCGCAGGAAATCGCCGCGCATACGGTGCAGCGCGGCGTGAAACTCTTGCCGAACGTTAAAAACATCGTGGCGGTGGCGTCGGGCAAGGGCGGCGTCGGCAAGAGCACGACCGCGGTCAACCTGGCGCTCGCGCTGGCAAGCGAAGGCGCTTCGGTGGGCATACTCGACGCGGACATCTACGGGCCGTCGCTGCCGTTGATGCTCGGCATCGAGGGGCGCCCGGAATCGCCGGACGAGAAGACCATGAATCCGATGACGGGTCACGGCCTGCAGGCCAACTCTATCGGCTTCCTGATCGAACAGGACAATCCGATGGTCTGGCGCGGCCCGATGGCCACCTCCGCGCTCGAACAGTTGCTGCGGCAGACCAATTGGCGCGATCTCGACTATCTGATCGTCGACATGCCGCCGGGCACCGGCGACATCCAGTTGACGCTCTCGCAGCGCGTGCCCGTGACCGGCGCCGTGATCGTCACGACGCCACAGGACATCGCGCTGCTCGACGCGCGCAAGGGCCTGAAAATGTTCGAAAAAGTGGGCATTCCGATTCTCGGCATCGTCGAGAACATGGCCATGCATATCTGCTCGAATTGCGGCCACGAAGAACATATCTTCGGCGCCGGAGGCGGCGAGCGCATGGGCAAGGAATACGGCGTCGACGTGCTCGGCAGCCTGCCGCTCGACATTGCGATCCGCGAGCAGACCGACTCCGGCCGGCCGACGGTCGTGGCCGATCCGCAAGGGCGCATCGCGGACATCTATCGCACGATTGCGCGGAAGATGGCAGTGCACATCGCGGAACGGGCGCGCGACATGACCTCGAAGTTTCCGAACATCGTGGTCCAGAACACCTGAGGCGCCCGAGCGGCGGCGGGCGCAACGCTCTATTTGCGCCTTCTCTCGCGGTATCATGTCGACTTCACAAGTTCGGCTCGGCGGCCGCAGGGGCGGCCACCAGGCCGGCAAGAGGATCGCATGGGAAAACGAATCGACGGGCAGGCGGTGCATGCGTTCATCGTCCTGACTGCCTGCAGTGTGCTGTTATGCGGCTGCAGCGCGTTCCTGAGACCACAGGAAAAGCGCGCCGACGCGCAGTTGCTGCCCACCGTGGGCAATCAGGCGCGCGGCCTCGTGACGTTCATCGAGCGCTCAGACGGCGTGCAGGTGACCTACAACCTCTCGGGCTTGCCGCCCAATAGCGATCACGCGCTGCAAGTCCACGAGTGCGGCGACTGCAATGCGACCGACGGCTCGAGCGCCGGCCAGATATTCTCGCCGGCCGCCGAGCGTCTGAAAGCAGGCGCGCGCGTGGAAGGCGATCTCGGCAACATTCATGCGGATGCGAACGGCGTGGCAACCGGCTTCATCGTCGCGCCGGACGTGTCGCTCGACGGTATCCGTTCGGTCCTGCAACGCGCGGTTCTGCTGCATCGCGATCCCACCGATCCTTACGCGTATCCGCAGCATGGCGCCGGTCCGGCGCTCGCGTGCGGCGCGATCCGGCAATGAACGATCGCATGACGGGCCGCGCGCTTGTCCATTCGCGGCGCCTTCGTGGTCCGCATTCGTGGCCCGCATCCGCGGCAGCATCTTCGTGATCGCGTAAAATAAGCGCCTTTCGTCGCGGCGTCCGGCTGGCGTTATCGTCAACAGGACTCGCGGGCGGCTTCGTCCGGGCGCGCTAGCAGCCTTCCCGCCGTCACGGCAATGCGCGAAACCGGCCGCAAGGCGGCCGGCGCACACCGGGCGGTTATCCGTCACACCTCTGTTATTCACGTCGAGCAGCGTTCACCTATGACCATCAAATCCGACAAGTGGATCCGGCGCATGGCCGAGTCGCACAAAATGATCGAGCCGTTCGTGCCCGATCAGGTTCGCGTCTCCGAAGACGGCCGGAAGATTGTCAGCTACGGCACCTCGAGCTACGGCTACGACATTCGCTGCGCCGACGAATTCAAGATCTTCACGAACATCAACTCGACCATTGTCGATCCGAAGAATTTCGACGAGAAATCGTTCGTGGACTTCAAGGGCGACGTCTGCATCATTCCGCCGAATTCGTTCGCGCTCGCGCGCACGGTCGAGTATTTCCGCATTCCGCGCTCGGTGCTGACCGTGTGCCTCGGCAAGTCGACGTACGCGCGCTGCGGGATCATCGTGAACGTCACGCCGTTCGAGCCGGAATGGGAAGGCCACGTCACGCTCGAATTCTCGAATACGACACCTTTGCCTGCGAAAATCTACGCGAACGAAGGCGTCGCCCAAGTGCTGTTTTTCGAAAGCGACGAGATTTGTGAAACGTCGTACGCGGATCGCGGCGGCAAATATCAAGGTCAGCACGGCGTCACGTTGCCGAAGACCTGACGCCGGCAGCGCATCGACCCACCAGGTACACAGGGTGACCGCTGCAATTTATCGAATGCAGCGGTCGTTCTTTTTGGAGAATCGCCCATGAAGTTCCGTTTTCCCGTCGTCATCATCGACGAAGATTTCCGCTCCGAGAACATCTCGGGTTCCGGCATCCGGGCTTTGGCCGAAGCAATCGAGAAAGAAGGCGCGGAAGTGCTCGGGTTGACGAGCTACGGCGATCTGACTTCGTTCGCGCAGCAGTCGAGCCGCGCGTCGTGCTTCATCCTTTCCATCGACGACGACGAGCTGCTGCCGTACGTCGAAAACGTCGTGGTCGAAGGCGAGACGCCGGAACTCGCGGCGGCCATCGTCGCGCTGCGCGCGTTCGTGACCGAAGTGCGCCGCCGCAACGCGGACATTCCGATTTTCCTGTACGGCGAGACGCGCACGTCGCGCCATTTGCCGAACGACATCCTGCGCGAACTGCACGGCTTCATCCACATGTTCGAGGACACGCCGGAGTTCGTCGCGCGCCACATCATCCGCGAAGCCAAGGTGTACCTCGATTCGCTCGCGCCGCCGTTTTTCAAGGAACTGGTGCACTACGCGGAAGAAGGCTCGTACTCGTGGCACTGTCCGGGCCATTCGGGCGGCGTCGCGTTTCTGAAGAGCCCGCTTGGGCAGATGTTCCATCAGTTCTTCGGCGAGAACATGCTGCGCGCCGACGTCTGCAATGCGGTCGACGAACTCGGTCAATTGCTCGATCACACGGGCCCGGTTGCGGCATCGGAGCGCAACGCCGCGCGCATCTTCAGCGCGGATCACGTGTTCTTCGTGACCAACGGCACGTCGACGTCGAACAAGATCGTCTGGCACGGCACGGTCGCGCCGGGCGACATCGTGCTGGTGGACCGCAACTGCCACAAGTCGATCCTGCACGCGATCACGATGACCGGCGCGATTCCGGTGTTCCTCACGCCGACGCGCAACAACTTCGGCATCATCGGTCCGATTCCGCGCAGCGAATTCGAGCCGGAAAACATCCGCAAGAAGATCGCGGCGAATCCGTTCGCGCGCGAAGCGCTCGCGAATAATCCGAACCTGAAGCCGCGCATTCTGACCATCACGCAAAGCACGTACGACGGCGTGATCTACAACGTCGAGATGATCAAGGAGATGTTGGGCGAATGGCTCGACACGCTGCATTTCGACGAAGCCTGGCTGCCGCACGCCGAGTTCCACGAGTTCTATCAGGACATGCATGCGATCGGCGCGGGCCGTCCGCGCATCGGCGCGATGATCTACGCGACGCATTCCACGCACAAGCTGCTGGCCGGCATTTCGCAGGCTTCGCAAATCGTCGTGCAGGATTCGAAGAACAGCCGCTTCGACAAGCATCGCTTCAATGAAGCGTATCTGATGCACACGTCGACGAGCCCGCAGTACGCGATCATCGCGTCGTGCGACGTGGCCGCGGCGATGATGGAAGCGCCAGGCGGCACGGCGCTCGTGGAAGAGTCGATTGCCGAGGCGCTCGACTTCCGCCGCGCGATGAGCAAGGTCGACGCCGAATACGGCGACGACTGGTTCTTCAAGGTGTGGGGCCCCGACCAGTTCGCGGAAGAGGGCATCGGCTCGCGCGAGGACTGGATGCTGCGCCCCGACGATTCGTGGCACGGCTTCGGCCCGCTCGCCGAAGGCTTCAACATGCTCGACCCGATCAAGGCGACCATCGTCACGCCGGGTCTCGACATGAACGGCGATTTCGGCGAGACCGGCATTCCGGCTGCGATCGTCACGAAGTATCTGGCCGAGCACGGCATCATCGTCGAGAAGACCGGCTTGTACTCGTTCTTCATCATGTTCACGATCGGCATCACGAAGGGCCGCTGGAACTCGATGGTGACCGAGCTTCAGCAGTTCAAGGACGACTACGACAACAACCAGCCGTTGTGGCGCGTGCTGCCGGACTTCGTCGCATTGCATCCGACGTATGAGCGCGTCGGGTTGCGCGACTTGTGCCAGCAGATTCACAGCGTCTATCGTGCGAACGACATTGCGCGCCTGACCACCGAGATGTACCTGTCGAGCATGGAGCCGGCGATGAAGCCGTCGGACGCATTCGCGAAGCTCGCGCATCGCGAGATCGACCGTGTGCCTATCGACGAACTCGAAGGCCGCGTCACGTCCATTCTGTTGACGCCGTACCCGCCGGGCATTCCGCTGCTGATTCCGGGCGAGCGCTTCAATAAGACCATCGTCAACTATCTGCGCTTCGCGCGCGAATTCAACGAGCGGTTCCCGGGTTTCCACACGGACATCCACGGACTCGTCGGCGAAATGATCAACGGGCGCATCGAATATTTCGTCGATTGCGTGCGCGTCTGACGATGCGATCGACGTTGCTCGCGCGGGCTGTCATCTGTGCGCTGCTGCTTGGCGTCGCGCCGCTCGCGGCGCGCGCCGAAGTCGCCGCCGCCGATCCGATCGACGCGGCCATGCGCACCTGTCTTGCGCGCAGCGATATGTCGTCGACGGCCGGGCAGGTGCAGTGCATGGAGACGGCGCGCATCGGCTGGAAGAGCGCGCTGGATAACGCATGGCAGCAGTTGCAGGGCGAGTCGCCGCAGACGCGCCGCAAGCAGTGGCAGAAGAGTCAGGCGAGCTGGCAGGCCTGGCGCGATGCCGACACGCAACTGCTCGCGGCGGTGTTCGCCACCACGCGCGGCACGATGTATGTGCTTGCCGCCGCCGATATGCAATTGCAGCCGGTGCGCGACCGCGCGCTCGTGCTGCGCAGCGCGGCGGCAGATGCGAGCGCAGGTGGGCAACCTAAGGCCGGTCGTTCGCGGAGCGGCCGTGTGCGCGCCTGTGCCGCCGACGCGCGCTGCGAACACGCGATGTTCGACATGAACCGCTACTACCGTCGTCTGCAAGCGAAAATGCCGGCGCGTTCGCGTTCCACGCTGACGCGCGCGCAAAAGGCGTGGACCGCTTATCTGAACGCAAGCACGCCTTTGGTCGACGAGCGGGGCCGCATCGACATCATCGGTGCGCGTGTGGCGACGCTCAAGCGCTTGTCGGAAACGGTCGGCAACGACTAGGCTTCTGCGCGCGCAGAAGCCGCCTCATCGAGACGAGAGCTTCAGGTCAACGCGTAGCTGTCGGCTTGCAGATCGGGCAGCGCGACCGCGGGTTCGCCGCGCAGATCGCGCAGTGCGTCTTCAATGGTGAGCGACATGGTGTGCAGCGCGAGGTCGTTGTCGTCGGTGCCGAACGGCTCTTCGATTTGCGACGCGATCGCTTCGTGCGCCATGAACGTGTACGCGACGAACACCGCGAACACCGGCGTAAAAATGCCGATGCTGTCGACGAGTCCGAACGGCAGCGACGCGCAGAAGAAGTAGACCGTGCGGTGAATCATCACCGAGTAGGCAAACGGCAGCGGCGTGGAGGCAATGCGCTCGCATCCGCCGATCACATCCGACAAGCCATTCAGATTCCGGTCGAACGCGAGTACGGCCATCGGATCGATTGAGCCTTTTTGCGCCTGGCGCTGCACCCATTCGCCGAGAACCAGCATCAATGTCGCCGGTTGGTAGCGCGACGCCATCACGCGTTCGAACAGCGCGGGCGGCAGGCGCGCGGCGAGGTCTTCGCGCGGATCGCTTTTGCGAAGCTGATGCCGCAGCGCATGCGGCAACGCGCCCAATGCGGCGCAAAATTCGGCCGCGTCTTCTTTGGGCAACGGCGTCGTTCGCAAGGTCAGCGCCTGACGAATGAGCGAACGCGCGTCGTTCAGCAGTTGACCCCACAGCTTGCGCGCTTCCCACCAGCGGTCATAACTGGCGTTGTTGCGAAAGCCGAGAAACACTGCGAGAGCGATGCCGACGAGCGAGAACGGCGCAGTCGTGTTGAGGTTCAGCGAGATGGGCAGCAGATGATCGTGCGCTGCGACCGCAACGATCGAGATCGCGAAAATGAGGAACAGCCGGGGAAGCAACTGCGGAAGCACCGAGCCGCGCCACGCAAGCAGCATGCGGAACCAATGGAGATGCGGACGGATGATCATCGGTGTGCTGTGCCATGAGCGATGGAGTTTCTATTATCGCTTGTTGTGCGAGTCGCGCGATTGAAGCGCAGGCTCGCACGGGCAATGCTTCAGCAGAAAGCATGAAGGCCACGCCGTAGCGTGGCCTTCATGCAAGCCTCAATCTGCAAACGTCAATCGCGCGCCGATGAAGCCGCGCCGTGACTGAGCCAGTCGAGTACGGCGGTTGCGTCGTCGTCCGCGCCTTGACGCGCTTTCGCCACCGTTTCCGCGACGTCCGCGCTCGGCACGGCCCGGCGAATCGCCACGCCGACCGCGAGAATATCGATCATCACCAGATGCAGGATGCGCGAGATCATCGAGAGTTGCGACTCGCGAATCTCGATGTGATCGGTTTCGAGCGCGACCGTCGCGCGCTTGGCCAACGGCGTGTTGCTCGACGTGATCGCGATCACTTTCGCGCCGGCCTGCATCGCGACATCGAGCACGCGCAGCAACTCGGGCGCGCGGCCCGACTTCGACACCGCGACGATCACGTCGCCCTTGCCGAGCAACGCAGCGGAAGCCGCCTGCATGTACAGATCGCCGTAAGCAATGGTCGGAATGCCGAAGCGGAAGAACTTGTAGTGCGCGTCCTGCGCGACGATGTTCGAATTGCCGAGGCCATAGAACTCGATACGACGCGCGCCGTTCAACAGATCGATTGCGCGTTCCACCTGCTCGAAGTTCAGATGCTCGCGCAATTGCAGAATCGCCGACACGGTGTTGTCGAGCACCTTCGCGCCGAAGTCGGTCGCGGTATCGCCGAGATGCACCTGGCTATGGCTCACCGGAATTGTGCCGGTCAAGCCGGTGGCGAGCTTCAGCTTGAAATCCGACAGTCCCTGGCAGCCGAGCGAACGGCAGAAGCGGATCACGGTCGGCTGACTCACGTCGGCCTTGCGCGCGATGTCGACGATCGGATCGTTGATGATCGAGCGCGGGTGGTTCAACGCGAGATCGGCGACGCGGCGCTCGGCCGGCGTCAACGCGTCGCGCATCTGGCGAATCCGCTCGAATACCGCCGACGAACTGCCGCCCGCGCGATTCGACAACTGTTCGGCGAGAATCGCGGACACGCCGAGAAAGGCCGGATATTCCGCGGTGATCACATAGGTCGGCACGTTCTGCAAGTACGCCTCGAAGCGGCCCTTCGCCTCAAAGCGCTTGCGAAACGACGAGCGCGCGAAGAAGTCGCCGAGCCGCGGCACCACGCCGCCGCCGATGTAAATGCCGCCGAGCGCGCCCAGCGTCACCGCGATATTGCCTGCGAACGTGCCGAGAATCCCGCAGAACACATCGGCGGATTCGGCGGCGAGCGGCTCGCCTTCGAGCGCGCGCTTGACGATCTCGCGCGTGTCGACGTTGGCCGCCACGCGCTTCTTGTCGCGGCCCGCGAGCGCACGATAAATCACTTCCATGCCGGGGCCCGCGGCCACGCGCTCGAACGACACATGCGACCACTTCTTGCGCGCGTAGTGCAGCACGATGTCCTCGCGCTCGTCGGCGGGCGCGAAGGTGGCGTGGCCGCCTTCGCTGCCGAGCGCGATCCAGCGGTCGTCGGCGGGAATCAGACCCGAGACGCCCATGCCGGTGCCCGGACCGAGCAGGCCGATCACGCTATTCGGGCGGCGCGTGCCGCCGCCGACCTGCACGCGCTGCGCGTCGGTGAGGCCCGGCAAGGCCATCGCCAGCGCGGTGAAGTCGTTCACGACCAGCAGCGTGTCGAAGCCGAGCGCGCGGCGCGTCGCTTCGATCGAGAAGGTCCAGTCGTGATTCGTCATGCTGACCTGATCGCCGTCGACCGGGTTCGCAATTGCAATGGCCGCATGATTCACGCGGCCGATCTTCATGTCCTTCAGATACTTCTTGATGACCTCGGCAACACCGGGATACTCCGCGCACGGATAGACCTGCACCGAGCCGATCTCGCCCGGTCCGGTTTCGAGCGCGAAGCGCGCGTTCGTGCCGCCGATGTCGGCGAGAAGCCTCGGTCCATCGGCGTGCTGGCCCGCGCCCGGAGCAGCCTTAGTTTGCACACCAGTAGACATCGAGTCTCACTCCCTTGTCGTTCGCCAACTGCGAGATGGCATTTTTTTGTAGCGAAGAGGCGGCGGCGTTCAGCACATCCATCTTGCGCGGTCCTGCGATCAGCAAATACAGGTGCTTCACTTCCTTCAACGCGGAAAGCGACCAGCTCACGCGCGCATGCGGCGCGCTGCCGGGATGCACGGCGACGAAGCGCTCGCGCGTGGTGATCGCGTGATCCCACTCGGGTGCGTCGGCGAAGATCGACGCGGTGTGGCCGTCTTCGCCCATGCCGAGAATCGCGACGTCGGGCGCATTGGCAAAACGCGCGTCGGCGTTCAGCGCGGCGACGTGCGAATGCAGGTCCTGCGATGTGTCGGCGAGCGGCCAGAAGGTCGCGTTCTGCGCGGCGTTCTGCAGCAGCGTCGCGTGCGCGAGCTGCGCGTTGCTCGCGCTGTCCGTCTCGGGCACCCAGCGGTCGTCGACGAGGGTCACGGCGATGCGCGCCCAGTCGAAGCTTTGCGTGGATAACGTCTGCAGGAACGGGCGCGGACTGCTGCCGCCCGAAACGGCGAGCAGCGCCGGGCGGGCCGCAGATGTCGTGGTGGACGTACCGGCCGTGGACGCGCCGGCAATACCGGCGTCCGACGTTGCCGCCTGGGCGGCCAGCGATGCATGTAGCGCGTCGCCGACTGCCTTCGCCAACGCGTCGGATTGCGCGCGTTGATCGTCGAAAGCGTGAAGCTCGATCACTTCTCCTCCGTGCTGCTTTTTTGTTAGCGCGGCGACCAGCCGCCGCGAATCAATTCTCTTCTTCGAGCCAGCAGGTGCCGTGCTGCGCGAGCATCGCGCTCGCCGCGGCAGGACCCCATGTGCCCGACGCATACGGCTTCGGCGGTTTGTTCGAAGCCTTCCATTCGTTCAGAATCGGTTCGACCCAGCGCCACGCGGCTTCCTGTTCGTCGCGCCGCACGAAGAGGGCGAGACGCCCGTTGATCACATCGAGCAGAAGACGTTGATACGCTTCCATCTGCCCTTCGCGGAAGAACTGGTCGAACGCGAGATCGAGGTGAACGCTGGCGAGGTTCATGCCTTCGCCCGGCTGCTTCGCGAGACAGTAAAGACGGATGGTCTCGTTCGGCTGCAAGCGGATCACCAGACGATTCGCGCCCGCGCGCAACGCCGATGCGCCCAATGCCGAATGCGGCACCGAGCGGAAATTCACGACGATTTCCGCGACGCGATCGGCAAGCCGTTTGCCGGTGCGCAGGAAAAACGGCACGCCCGCCCAGCGCCAGTTTTCTATCTCGACCTTCAGCGCGACGAAGGTTTCGGTCGTGCTGTTCTGCTTCACGCCGGGTTCGGTCGCGTAGGCGGGCACGGCGTTGCCGCGAATCACGCCCGAATGATACTGGCCGCGCACCGCAACCTTGCCGATGTCGAGCTGATTGATGGGCTTGAGCGCGCGCAGCACGCGCAGCTTTTCGTCGCGCACCGAGTCGGAGTCCATCGAATGCGGCGGCTCCATTGCGACGATCGAAAGCAGTTGCAGCAAATGGTTCTGCACCATGTCGCGCAGCGCGCCGGTATTGTCGTAGAAATCGCCGCGCGCTTCGACACCGAGTTCTTCCGCGATCGTGATCTGGATGCTTTCGACCCACTCGCGGCGCCACAGCGGCTCGAACAAAGCATTGCCGAAGCGCAGCGCGAGCAGGTTCTGCACGGGCTCTTTGCCGAGGTAGTGGTCGATGCGGTAGATCTGTTCTTCCGCGAAGATTTCGCCGACCGCGTCGTTGATTGCATTCGACGACTTCAGGTCGTAGCCGAGCGGCTTTTCGAGCACGATGCGCGCGTTTTCATTGAGCCCCACCGACGCGAGCGCGCGGCAGATCGGCACGAACAGCGACGGACCCGTAGCGAGATAAAACACGCGGATGCCGGGCAAGTCCTTCACCGCATCGCGCAGCAACGTGAAGTCTTCGGGATTGCCCAGGTCGATCTTCACGAACTCGATGCGTTCGAGAAAACTCGCCCATGCCGTTTCGTCGACACCGTTCTTCGATACATGCGGCTTGACGTGCTCGTTGACCCACTGAAGATATTCGCCGCGATCCGCTGCGTGGCGCGCGACCGCGACGATCTTGCCGCTGTCGGCCAGCATGCCGCCCGCACGGTGTGCTTCAAACAGTGCGGGGAGAATCTTGCGCATCGACAGATCGCCGGTTCCGCCGAAGAGAACGAAGGTGAAACTTGAATCGGTTTGCATGAGTCTCCGTCGATGTCCTGGGGCCGCCGCGCCAACCGCTCGCTCCTCGCGAACAGGCGACCGTAGTCCGATAAAATATTTTTTGACACTGAATTGTAGTTTAACTACAATCCAAATCAAGAGGTAGCGCTAATTCGATGAAAAAAGCGTGCGCTGCATGTCAGTTGCACGTTTCGCGAATCGGCCAACGTCCCCTGCATGTTAACGGACATTGCAAACGGACATTGCATTGCCGGCATGGGCCAGCCTCGAGTCTGCCGCGCGACGCGGGCGGGCAAAAATCAAAAGAGGAGACAGTCAGTTGCATCCCGAATCACTCATCTCTTGAGCTTCCAGCGGCCGGACATCGGTCCGCCGGCACATGCCTTAACGCATGCGCCCGACCGTGCTCGATCGCCCAGTGTTTTGCCTGTTTGAACCAACCACAGCACCCTGGCGACATCAGGGGCCATTTGTTTTTTGTTCAGGTGTCTGGAGGAGATAAGCAATGAAATTTCGCGCGATCATGGGCGCTCTGTGCGCCGCGGGTCTGATGTGTGGCGTCTCGGCCGTGCAGGCTGCCGAGTCCGTCGAAGTGTTGCACTGGTGGACTTCGGGCGGTGAATCGAAAGCCGTCGGCGTCCTCAAGGACGACATGACGAAGCAGGGTTACACGTGGAAGGACTTTGCGGTTGCGGGTGGCGCGGGCGCGGCTGCCATGACGGCACTGAAGACGCAGGTGATCTCGGGCAATGCACCGAGCGCCGCGCAGATCAAGGGCCCGCTGATTCAGGACTGGGCTTCGCAAGGCGTGCTGGTGCCGATCGACTCCGTCGCGGGCGACTGGAAGAAGAACCTGCCGCCGGAAATCGACAAGATCATGCACGCGGACGGCCACTATGTCGCGGCGCCGTTCTCGGTGCATCGCGTGAACTGGCTGTACATCAATAAGGCGGCGCTCGACAAGGCAGGCGGCAAGGTGCCGACCACGTGGCCTGAATTCTTCGCGGTGGCCGACAAGATGAAGGCCGCGGGCATTCAGCCGATCGCGATGGGCGGCCAGCCGTGGCAAGACCTGACGCTGTGGGAAGACGTCGTGCTGTCGCAAGGCGCGGACTTCTACAAGAAGGCGCTGGTCGACCTCGACGAAAAGACGCTGACGTCGGACAAGATGGTCGGCGTGTTCGACACGGTCCGCAAGATCCAGGGTTACTTCGACGCGGGCCGCACGGGCCGTGACTGGAACCTGGCAACGGCGATGGTCATCAACGGCAAGGCCGGCATGCAGTTCATGGGCGACTGGGCGAAGGGCGAATTCGCCAACGCCGGCAAGAAGTCGGGCGCGGACTACGTTTGCGCCGCCGTGCCGGGCACCGAAAAGTCGTACACGTTCAACGTCGACTCGTTCGTGTTCTTCCAGCAGAAAGGCCAGAAGGCGGCAACGCCGGGTCAGCTCGCGCTCGCGAAGACGATCATGACGCCGGAGTTCCAGGAGCAGTTCAGCCTGAACAAGGGCTCGATTCCGGTTCGTCTGGGCGTCTCGATGGCGAAGTTCGACGACTGCGCGAAGAAGTCGTACGCGGATGAACAAACGGCGATCAAGTCGGGCGGCTATGTGCCGTCGCTCGCTCACGGCATGGCTCAGCCGGATGCGGCAGCCGGCGCGATCTCCGACGTCGTCACGAAGTTCATGAACTCGCAGCAGGATTCGAAGAGCGCAGTGACCGCGCTCGCGAAGGCAGCGAAGACCAAGTAAGTGAAGTAGCGAAGGGCGCGTCCGTCGAATGTATTAAGCGGGCGCGCCCTTCGCGCCGTTGATCGCGTGAATTCGCGCAATGCGGTGTGCGCTGTTTGCACTGCGCCTCGCATGCACGCGGCTTCACCTGACAGTTTCAGCAGGAGTCGAGTAGTGACTGCTTCTATCAGCGGAAACGGGAAAACGGCTAGCGTCGCCCGCCGCACGTCGCCCATGGCGGCCCTTGCCGATCGCTGGATTCCGAAGCTGGTGCTCGCACCCAGCGTCGTGATCAGCCTGATCTTCGTCTATGGCTTCATCGCCATCACCGGCTATCTGTCGCTGTCCAATTCGCGACTGATGCCTCGTTATGATTTCGTCGGTCTGGACCGTTATCGCGAACTGTTCGATAACGACGTGTTCTGGACCTCGGCTGCGAACCTCGGCTGGTTCGGCATTCCGTTTATCGGCATTTGCATCGGCCTCGGTCTCTTTCTCGCGATCCTGCTCGATCAGCAGATCCGCAACGAAGGCGCATTGCGCGCGGTGTTTCTGTATCCGATGGCGCTGTCGTTCATCGTGACCGGCACGGCGTGGCAATGGATCATGACGCCGAGCATCGGCCTCGAAAAAGTTTTCCACGACTGGGGCTGGACGAGCTTTTCGTTTAGCTGGCTCGGCGACCCGGACAAGGCCATTTTTTGCGTGGTGATCGCGGCGGTATGGCAATCCACCGGCTTCGTGATGGCCCTCTTTCTTGCGGGCCTGCGCGGCGTGGACGGCGAAATCTTCAAGGCCGCGCAGATGGACGGCGCGAACCTGCCCACCATCTATCGCAAGATCGTGATTCCGAGCATGCGTCCGGTGTTCTTCTCGGTGCTGCTGATTCTTTGCCACATCACGATCAAGACCTTCGACCTCGTCGTCGCGTTGACGGCGGGCGGTCCGGGCACGTCGTCGTCGCTGCCGGCTATCTTCATGTACACGTTTTCGTTCAATCGCGGGCAACTCGGCGTCGGCGCGGCATCGTCGATGATGATGCTCGCAACCGTCGTGGCCGTGCTCGTGCCGCTCATGTATCTGGAATCGAGGAGCACCCGCAATGCAGCCTAAGATGACGATCAGCCGTGCCGTCATTTACGCGGCCTTGGTCCTGTTTGCCCTGTACTTCCTGTTTCCGCTGTACGTGATGCTGTCCACGTCGTTCAAGGACATCGACCAGTTGCGCACCGGCAATCTGCTGACGCCGCCTACGCACTGGACCGTCGATCCGTGGATCAAGGCATGGAGCGGCGCGTGTACGGGTGTGCGTTGCGACGGCATGCAGCCGTTCTTCATGAACTCGGTGCGGATGGTAATTCCGGCGGTGCTGATCTCGTCGATCATCGGCGCGTTCAACGGTTATGTGCTCACGCACTGGCGTTTTCGCGGCGCCGATCCGATCTTCACGATGCTGCTGGTCGGCTGCTTCATTCCGTTCCAGGCGATCCTGCTGCCGATGGCGCGCTTCGAAGGCTTTCTCGGCCTGTCGAACACCACGACCGGCCTGGTGGTGGTGCACGTGATCTACGGTATCGCGTTCACGACGATGTTCTTCCGCAACTTCTACGTGAGCATTCCGGCTGAACTCGTGAAGGCGGCGCGTATCGACGGCGCGGGTTTCTTCACGATCTTCACGAAGATTCTGCTGCCCGTGTCGCTGCCGATTTTCATGGTCTGCCTCATCTGGCAATTCACGCAGATCTGGAATGACTTCCTGTTCGGTATCGTGTTCTCCGGCGTCGATTCGATGCCGATCACGGTGGCGCTGAACAACCTCGTGAATACGTCGACGGGCGTGAAGGAATACAACGTCGACATGGCCGGCGCGATCATCGCCGCATTGCCGACCTTGCTCGTCTACATCATCGCCGGACGCTATTTCGTGCGCGGGCTGACGGCCGGCGCGGTGAAGGGCTAACGCCTCGCAAACCATCCGAGCGCGGCGGCGTGTCCCGGCGCATAAACAAGACGTTTTCAAGCAGTACCAGAGACTAGAGGATTCACAGCATGGCAAGCCTTTCCATCCGTGACGTGTACAAGACCTACCCGAACGGGGTGCCGGTTCTGAAGGGTGTCAACATCGACATCGAAGACGGTCAGTTCCTGATTCTGGTCGGCGGCTCGGGCTGCGGTAAGTCGACGCTGCTCAATATGATCGCCGGCCTCGAAACGGTGACCAAGGGCGAGATCCAGATCGACGGCAAGACGGTGAACAACCTGTCGCCGAAAGATCGCGATATCGCGATGGTGTTCCAGTCGTACGCGCTGTATCCGTCGATGACGGTGCGCGAGAACATCTCGTTCGGTCTGAATATCCGCAAGGTGCCGAAGCAGGAACAGACGCAGATTGTCGACCGCGTGTCGAACACGCTGCAGATCACGCATCTGCTGGATCGCAAGCCGGGTCAGTTGTCCGGCGGCCAGCGTCAGCGCGTGGCAATGGGCCGCGCATTGGCGCGCGACCCGGTGATGTTCCTGTTCGACGAGCCGCTGTCGAACCTCGACGCCAAGCTGCGTATCGAGATGCGTTCGGAAATCAAGCTGCTGCATCAACGCCTCGGCACGACGATCGTCTACGTGACGCACGATCAGATCGAAGCGATGACGCTCGGCGACCGCATCGCCGTGATGAAAGACGGCATCGTCCAGCAGTTCGGCGCGCCGCAGGAGATTTACGACTCGCCGTCGAACCTGTTCGTGGCCGGCTTTATCGGCGCACCGCCGATGAACTTCATCCAGGGCAAGCTCGTCGAGCAGGGCGCGGGCGTGGGTCTCGAACTCGATACGGGCATTGCGCGCACGGCGCTGAATCTGCCGTTCGACTCGGCGAAGGTCAAGTCGCACGTGGGCCGTGAAGTGATTCTCGGCTTGCGTCCCGAGCGCATTACCGATGCTCGCGGCGCGCATGGCGATCACGCGAAGCTGCAACAGATCGAAGTGAAGGTCGACGTGATCGAGCCGACCGGGCCGGACACTTTGGTGTTCGCGCAGGTCAACGGCAAGCGCGTGGTGAGCCGCGTGCACCCGGCGTCGAATCCGCAGCCGTTGAC
The DNA here is from genome assembly GCF_046054045.1 of Paraburkholderia sp. RL17-368-BIF-A. Taxonomy (NCBI): domain Bacteria; kingdom Pseudomonadati; phylum Pseudomonadota; class Betaproteobacteria; order Burkholderiales; family Burkholderiaceae; genus Paraburkholderia; species Paraburkholderia sp. RL17-368-BIF-A. Next base: position 222,764 of record NZ_JARESN010000008.1, on the reverse strand, counting down.
CAACACGACGCTGCTGTTCGATACGTCGAAAGCGGTGTTGTTCGATCCGTCGAATGAAGAGCGCATCGCCTGATTTTTTGGTCTGATCGCTTGGCCTTGCCTCATTGAGAAAGCCCCTTGCGTCTCGCGACGCAAGGGGCTTTTCTTTTCTTCGCTTGGGCCGGCGGCGCCAGTCAGGCTTCCGGAATACGCAGGTCCGGATTGTTGCGTACGACTTCCGTTACCCACTCGGTGAACGCGCGCAGCCGCGAGCTCAGATTGCGGCGATGCGCGTACAGGATCGACAGCGGCGTGCCGGGGCTCGTGTAGTCAGTGAGAATTTCCTTCAGCACGCCGCGCTCGATCAGATGCGCGACCATGAAGCGCGACGGCTGAATGATGCCGTGGCCGAGTTCGCCCGCGCGAATGTAGACCGAGCCGTCGTTGACCGCGAGCACGCTTTTCATCGCGACTTTCACGGTCTCGCCGTTGACTTCGTATTCGAACGGAAAGGTCTTGCCCGTACGCGCCGACACGTAGTTGACCGCGCGGTGCTCGCTCAATTGATCGAGCGTGGTCGGCGTGCCGTACTTCTCCAGATACGCGGGCGAAGCGCAGGTGACGATACGCGCATGACCAATGCGCCTTGCGACGAGGCTCGATTCTTCCGGCGTGCCCATGCGGATCACGCAATCCACGGCGTCCTGAATCAGGTCGATGTTGCGGTCGGCGAGGCCGAGGCGCACGTCGATTTCAGGGTAGCGCCGGTAGAAGTCGTCGAGCGCGGGCAGCAGCAGCGCGCGAGCGAGCGTGCCCGACGTGTCGACGCGGATCGTACCGACCGGATTCTCACGCTTGTTCGACAGCGACGATTCGGCGTCGGCGACTTCCGCGAGGATGCGCACGCAGCGATCGTAAAAGAGCGCGCCGTCTTCGGTGACGCTGACCTGGCGCGTCGAGCGGTTCAGGAGGCGCACGCCGACATGCTCTTCCAGCGCCTGAATCGTGCGGCTCACTTTCGCGCGCGGCAGGTCGAGCGATTCGGATACTTTCGTGAAGCTGTTCGCCTCGACCACACGCGTAAAGATCTCCATCGCTTCAAAACGGTCCATGTTTGGCCTTCTTATGTGTAATGAGCGGAAATTGGTTTCGACGTGAAGTGTATAGGCTCGGAATAATGTTGTCGCAAGGGGTTGGCGCGCGACTCCGCTGATCCGGCTCAGTCTCCGCTCGTTCCACGCTCGTCGCCGCTCAGTCCCGATCCGGTGCGCCGAGCGGGAACAGCGGGCGGTAGGGCCGGGCTTCGTCGACTGCGCGAGCGAAAGACGGACGCGCCAGCAAGCGCTCGCGATAGGCGCGCACATGGGCGAACGCCGGGTCGATCGCGTGGCTCCAGTCGGCGTAAAAGAGCGCCGGCGCCGCCGCGCAATCGGCGAGGCTGAAGGTGTCGCCCGCGGCCCATTCGCGCGCCGCCATTGTTTTGTCGAGCCACGCGTAGGCCGTATCGAGCATCGCGCGCGCTTCCGTCACGCCGCGCACGTCGCGCTCGGCGTCAGGACGCAGGCTGTCGAACACGATCTTCTGTTGCGGCGTCGAAATATAGTTGTCGAAGAAGCGGTCCATGCTGCGCACGTCGAGCGCCGCGCGGGCGTCGGCGGGCACGAGCGCCACCGGCCCCGGATAGTGCAGGCCGAGATATTCGATGATGATGCTCGCCTCCGTCACCGTGCGCTCGCCGTCGACCAGCACGGGAAATCGCCTGATCGGCCACAGTTCGGCGAATTCGGCCATGATTTGCGGGTCGTCGTGCGCGAGCAGGCGGAATTCGAACGGCGTGCTGTTCTCGTACAGCGCGATGAGCGCCTTCTGGCAGTACGAGGAGAAAGGGTGTGCGTAGAGCTTGAGCTTCATCGTGATCGCCTTCGACGGTTGGACGGCTGCCGCGGCCGGGCAAGGCCGTTCACATCACGACGAGCGAGCGCGGCGCAAATCGACAAACGGCCCCCGTTCCAGTCGTGCCGACGCCGCGCCAGAAACCGCTAATGCGGCAGGCGCACGTTGAAGCGGAACGTCGCGAGCCGCGCCAGCAGAATGAACCCCGTGGCGAACAGCACGCTATACACGGTGTCGAAATTCACGTAGTCCAGCAGCACATACAGCCAGCAGCCGACGAAAGCGCACGTCGCGTAAGGCCGCGAATCGCGCAGGATCAGCGGCACCTCGTTGCACAGCACGTCGCGGATCACGCCGCCGAACACGCCCGTCGCCACGCCCATCATCACGGACGTGAACCAGGGCATTTGCGCGTCGTGCGCAATCGAGGTCCCCGCGATGCTGAAGAGGCCGAGGCCGATCGCATCGGCGACCAGCAGCACGCGCTCGGACAGCAGGCGCGAGGTCATTTTCAGCAAGGTCGGCGCGAACAGCGACATCACGAAGATCGCGATCAGATAGCCCTGATGCTCGACCCAGTAGAACGGCCGGCGCTCGAGCAGCACGTCGCGCAACGTGCCGCCGCCGAAGGCCGTGGCGATGGCGACGAGGAACGTGCCGACCGCGTCGAGGCGGCGCGTCCTCGCTTCGATGAAACCGGAAATCGCGTACGCAAAGATGGCCAGCGCCTCCATGAGGGAGAGCGCGAGTGTGAGTCTTGGATGGATCACTGCGGCTCCGTCAGCGGCCTGGCGTGAGCCGGCGCGGCGCCCGGCTGAAGCAGCACGACGACCGCGCCCGCGCCGCCGTCGTGCGGCCGCGCCTGGCAGAACGCGATCACTTCGTTCTTCTGCACGAGCCACGCGCGCACTTTGCCCTTGAGCACCGGTTCCTTGCCGATCGATCCCAGGCCTTTGCCGTGAATCACGCGCAGGCAGCGCAAGCCGCGCTTGACCGACTCGCGGATGAATTCCGCCAGCGCCTCGCGGGCTTCCTCGCGCCGCATGCCGTGCAGATCGATTTGCGCCTGCACGATCCAGTCGCCGCGCCGCAGTTTTCGCACGACTTCCTGGCTCACGCCGGGGCGGCAATAGGAGAGCGTCTCGTCGGTTTCGAGCAGCACCTCGGGATCGAATTCGTCGGAGATTGCTTCGTGCAGCACGGCTTCTTCATCGAGCAGGGTTTGCACGGGCAGCGGCGGCGGAGGATTGCGCGGCAACGATGCGCGCGGCGGCACGGCGAGCGGCGCGACTTCGCCGATTTCGCGGCGAAACAGATCGGCGTCCGCCGCGGCTTCGTGCCGTGCAGCCGTCGCGGCGGCGCGTTCGCGCTCGCGCTTTTGCGCGTCGACCTTCAACGCGTCGCGCAGTGCGCCGAGGCCGGCTAAGCCCGCGGCCGGCTCGATCTTCGGCGTCGCGGCGGGCGCAGCCGGTTCGCGCGCGGGCGTTGCCGCGGCGCGGACGCGCTTCGGCTCGTTCGGATGAGGGTGGTTCTTCGGCATGGCGGTAGTAGACGCGGATAACGATTCGGTCGCGCGGCGCCTCGCGTGATCCTGGTGCGGCTTCGAATAAAAAAGGCCGCCGGCTCATGAGCCGCGGCCTTTGATCCAACGAGCGGCCGGGCAACGCCCAGCCGCTATTTTACCGTTGCGTTCGCACGAAAGCGCTGCCGATCAACGCTCGGCTTCCTGGCTCATCGCGTGCTCGCCGGCCATCTCGTTGATGGTTTCCAGATAGCGCTGCGCGTCGAGCGCGGCCATACAGCCGGTGCCTGCGCTCGTGATCGCCTGACGGTACACGTGGTCCTGCACGTCGCCGGCCGCGAACACGCCCGGCACGCTGGTCGCGGTGGCAAAGCCGTTCAGGCCGCCCTTCGTGATGATGTAGCCGTTCTTCATCTCCAGTTGGCCTTCGAAGATGTCCGTGTTCGGCTTGTGGCCGATCGCGACGAACAGGCCCTGCAGCGCGATGTCGGTCGTCTCGCCGGTTTGCGTGTGCTTGATGCGCACGCCGGTCACGCCGGACTGGTCGCCCGTCACTTCGTCGAGCGTATGGTTCCACTTGATCTCGACCACGCCTTCCTTCTCTTTCGCGAGCAGGCGGTCGATCAGGATCGGCTCGGCGCGGAACTTGTCGCGGCGATGGATCACCGTGACCTTCTTCGCGATGCCCGACAGATAGAGCGCTTCTTCGACCGCGGTATTGCCGCCGCCGACCACGGCCACATGCTGCTGCTTGTAGAAGAAGCCGTCGCAGGTTGCGCAGGCCGACACGCCCTTGCCCATGAACGCTTCTTCCGACGGCAGGCCGAGATATTGCGCCGACGCGCCCGTCGAGATGATCAGCGAATCGCACGTGTATTCGCCCGAATCGCCGATCAGGCGGATCGGCTTTTCGTCGAGCTTCGCCGTGTGAATGTGGTCGAAGATGATTTCGGTGTTGAAGCGCTCAGCGTGCTCCAGGAAGCGCGCCATCAGTTCCGGGCCTTGCACGCCGTTGGCGTCGGCGGGCCAGTTTTCGACGTCGGTCGTGGTCATCAGCTGGCCGCCTTGCGCGAGGCCCGTGACGAGCACCGGCGCGAGGTTGGCGCGCGCCGCATAGACCGCTGCCGTGTAGCCGGCAGGGCCGGAACCGAGAATCAGAACCTTGGCGTGTTTCGTGGAAGTTGCGGGCATGATCGAATCCTTTTACGGCGCGCTGCCCGCCCATGCGGGCAACGCGACTTGGCTGAAACTGTAGATGGGTATCAGTCGGGCATTATAAAGGGCGGGGCCGCGGGCTGCTCCATGAAGCTTTCCGATCGCGGCGATAGCCCGGCGCGGGGCCTAAGCGATCAGCGCGCGTGGCCGATCGGCCAGGTTACCGTCATTTACAGCCTCATGCGGGGCACTGCGTTTACAATAGGCCGGATCGAAGTTTCGGGTCTTTCGGGTCGACGGCGCCGGGCTCTCTGCCGCGCCGAACGGCTTCGACCCGAGGCCCGGCAATATGCATCGGCCACACAAGCAACAGGATCAATGGCAAAAGCTCCTTATTCCGCGAGCGCGCAGGCATTACCGCACCGCATGTCGCGCCTCTTCACCGAAATCCGCTGGATTCTGCAGGTCGCGCTCGGCGTGTTCCTGCTGATGGCGCTCGTCAGCTACAGCCGCCGCGATCCGAGCTGGACGCACGCCGCGCAGGTCGATCACATCGCCAACTGGGCGGGCCGCGTGGGCGCGTGGACTTCGGACATTCTGCTGCTGCTGTTCGGCCTCTCCGCGTACTGGTGGATCGTGCTGCTCGGCCGGCACATTTCCGCGAACTACAAGCGCATTACCCGTCAGGACGAACCGGACGAAGACGCGCCGCGCGATACGACCTGGCTCGCGGACGCCTTCGCGTTCATGCTCGTGCTGCTCGCCTGCGACGGCATCGAGGCGCTGCGCATGTGGTCGCTCAAGGTTCAACTCCCGCGCGCGCCGGGCGGCGTGATCGGCGAGGCGGTCGCGCGCGGCGTGTCGCATGCGCTCGGCTTCACGGGCGGCACGCTCGCGCTGCTGATCGTGCTGGGCATCGGCTTGTCGCTGTATTTCCGTTTCTCGTGGCTCTCGGTGTCGGAGAAAGTCGGCGAGTCGATCATCTCCGCCGTGACTTTTGCGAAGCTGCGCCGCGAGGCCGGGCGCGACCGCAAGCTCGGCGAAGCTGCCGCGGTCAAGCGCGAGGGCAAGGTCGAGAAGGGGCGAGTGCGCATCGAGGAACATGAGCCGGTCGTGATCGTGCCGCCGGTCGTCACGCCGGCCAAATCCGAGCGCGTCGAGAAGGAACGGCAGGTGCCGCTTTTCACCGATCTGCCGGGCGATTCCACGTTGCCGCCCATTTCGCTGCTCGATCCCGCGCCCGCCGCGCAGGAAACCATTTCGGCCGATACGCTCGAATTCACCTCGCGTCTGATCGAGAAAAAGCTCAAGGACTTCGGCGTTGAAGTGAGCGTGGTCGCCGCCTATCCGGGCCCGGTCGTCACGCGTTACGAGATCGAGCCGGCCACCGGCGTGAAGGGCAGCCAGATCGTGAATCTGGCGAAAGACCTCGCGCGTTCGCTGTCGCTCGTGTCGATCCGCGTCGTCGAAACGATTCCGGGCAAGAATTTCATGGCGCTCGAGTTGCCGAATCAGCGCCGGCAGACCGTGAGCCTGTCCGAGATTCTCGGCTCGGCGGTTTATGCGGATGCCGCGTCGCCGCTCACCATGGGCCTCGGCAAAGACATCGGCGGCAAGCCCGTTTGCGCGGACCTCGCGAAAATGCCGCACTTGCTGGTGGCCGGTACGACCGGTTCGGGCAAGTCGGTCGGTATCAACGCGATGATTTTGTCGCTGCTCTACAAGGCGAGCGCCGACCAGGTCCGCATGATCCTGATCGATCCGAAGATGCTCGAAATGAGCGTCTACGAAGGCATTCCGCATCTGCTGTGTCCGGTCGTGACGGACATGCGCCAGGCCGGCCACGCGCTCAACTGGGCGGTCGCCGAAATGGAGCGGCGCTACAAGCTGATGAGCAAGCTCGGCGTGCGTAACCTCGCCGGCTACAACAACAAGATCGACGAAGCGGCGAAGCGTGACGAGAAGCTGCCGAACCCGTTCAGCCTCACGCCGGACGAGCCGGAACCGCTCACGCGTCTGCCCAACATCGTCGTCGTGATCGACGAACTCGCGGACCTGATGATGGTGGTCGGCAAGAAGGTCGAGGAGCTGATCGCGCGAATCGCGCAGAAGGCGCGCGCGGCCGGCATCCATCTGATTCTCGCCACGCAGCGTCCGTCGGTCGACGTGATCACCGGCCTCATCAAGGCTAACGTGCCGACGCGCATGGCGTTCCAGGTGTCGTCGAAAATCGACTCGCGCACGATTCTCGACCAGCAGGGCGCGGAATCGCTGCTCGGCATGGGCGACATGCTTTATCTGCCGCCCGGCAGCGGCTTGCCGGTGCGGGTGCACGGCGCGTTTGTGTCGGACGAGGAAGTGCATCGCGTTGTCGACAAGCTCAAGGAGCAGGGCGAGCCGAACTATATCGAGGGCATTCTCGAAGGCGGCGTGACGGGCGAGGGCGACGAAGGCTCGGCGGGCGCCGGAGGAAGCGGATCGGGCGACGGCGAGTCGGACCCGCTTTACGATCAGGCGGTGGACGTCGTGCTGAAGAACAAGCGCGCGTCGATCTCGCTGGTGCAGCGGCATTTGCGCATCGGCTATAACCGGGCGGCGCGCCTGCTGGAGCAAATGGAAAACTCCGGCGTGGTGTCGGCGATGTCGTCGAACGGCAATCGCGAGATTCTCGCGCCGGCGCGCGAGGCGGAGTGAGGTTGATTAAGGCATGCTGCGGTGAGGCGTTGGGTTTTTGTCGGCTGCCTTTACCGCTCTGTCTTTTTCGCTTTCTTCACCGCTTGTTCACCGCTTGTAACGTTCGTTTCCAAAGGTTCGCTCCTAAGACTCGCTTAAGGCTGCCTGCCTAAGCTTCGCGCAAAACCGCAGTCTTGCGCGGCAACACCGCTCATGACGATGCGCCGCCAACATCGCGGCCGCTCAACGAATTCAGATCAAGGGAGAAAAACATATGCAGCTATTCGCACAGCAGCATGCACAATCCGGCCGCGTCGGCCGCTTTGCGCATTTGGCTCGCGCGCTTGCGCGCACTGCGGGCACGGTGGCGATCGGCGCATCCGTGCTGGTCGCTTCGCAGGCGTTCGCGAGCGGCACCGAGCAGTTGAAGGCGTTCGTCTCGCAGGTTCACTCGGCGCGCGGCACCTTCGTCCAGCAGGAAGTGCGCGCGCCGGGCAAGGCGCAAGGGGCGAGCGGCGGGAGCGGTGCTAGCGGCGTGCTCTCCACCACGGGCGGCAGCAAGAACAGCACGTCGAGTGGAACATTCACGTTCGCGCGTCCGGGCAAGTTCATCTGGCAATACGAAAAGCCCTACGCACAACTGCTGCAAGCGGACGGCGACAAGCTTTACGTCTACGACAAAGACCTGAACCAGGTGACGGTGCGAAGCCTGGGCGGCGCGCTTGGCGCGAGCCCGGCGGCGATCCTGTTCGGCAGCAACGATCTCGACAAGAACTTCACGCTGCGCGATGCGGGCGTGAAGGCCGGCATCGACTGGCTTGAACTCACGCCGAAAGCGAAGGACACCCAATTCCAGCGCGTGGGCATCGGCTTCAAGGACGGCAATCTGCAAGCTATGGAATTGCACGACGTGTTCGGCAACGTGACCTTGCTGACGTTCTCGAACATCCAGAAGAATCCGCCGCTGCCTGCCGACGCGTTCAAGTTCACCGTGCCGAAGGGCGCGGACGTGATCAACGGCTAAATTGCCGCTGCACGTTCAAGCTGCACGTTCAATGTTGACGAAGAAAGCCGCGCTGAATGCGCGGTTTTTTTATCGCCGATGCAAAACGGGCCGCGCTATTTGCCGGCTTCGATTGCATGCGCGGCCTTCATGTCCTCGAGAAACGCTTCGACAATATCCGTTCGATGCTGCCGTGCGCGCGTGACCATATGAAACGCGACGCGATAGCGCATGACGGCCGGATTCAGCGCGGCGAGCAGTCCTTGCTCGACGAACGGCGCCGCGAAATGTCCCGGTAAATAGCCGAGGTGATGCCCTGAAAGCACGAGCATCGCGACCGCTTCCATGTTGTCGGCGACGGCGGTGACGTTGCGCCCGGCCGTCGAACTTTCGGCCTCCGGCAACGGATAGCTGCGCCACGCCCATTCATGCGCGGCGGCCTGCGCGGGCGTGACTTCACCGGCGCGAGCAAACAGCGGATGCCCTTTCGCGCAGTAGGCGAACTGGTCTTCAGCGAACACTTCGGTGTATTCGAGCGACGGCACGCGATGCCAGAAATAGCCGATGCCGATCTGAATCCGTCCATTGAGCAGCAACTCTTCGAGCTCGCCAGGCGAGCGCACGAGAATCGAAAACCGCACCGACTGATCGCGCGAGCGAAAACGCCCAATCGCCTCGCTGATGCGCGCGCTGGCCGATACCGGCGTGTGCCCGATCATGCCGATGTCGAGCGTGCCGACCAGCTTGCGGCCGACGTTGCGCGCCTGCATGCCGAAGCTGTCGACGGCATCGAGCAGCGCGCGAGCGGCGTCGACGAATTGCGCGCCGCGCGCGCTCAGGCGAAAGCCGCTGCGGCCGCGTTCGCATAGCCGGTAGCCGAGGCGCGTTTCGAGCGTGGCCAGTTGCGTGCTGATAGTCGACTGGCCGACGTTGAGCGTGGCTTGCGCCGGCGAGACGCCGCCCGCATCGACGATCGCGAGAAAGACGCGGATGAGCCGCAGGTCGAGGTCGGTGAGTTGGGAGAACATGCGTCAGGATACATCGCTCGGGATCAATGCGAAGGTTTTTGAGCAGCTATTGGACGTTCACCCGAACTGCTCAAGAATGTAAGTTCGCCCGGCTTGAATAGCTTCTGGCCGCTTGCCAGACACCTGTTCCGCGCCGGTTTCGCCGATTCCCGCCCGCCGGGACTTTTCATTGCCGAGCCACGATGAATACTTCCTCCTTCATTTCTCCCGAAGCCGGCGAGCGGCCGCAGCCGCTGTCCGGCAATGCGATGCCGCGCTGCGGCGGAATCGCGACGATGATGCGCCTGCCGAACGTCGGCTCGGCGGCGGGATTCGACGCCTGCTTCGTCGGCGTGCCGTTCGATCTCGGCACGTCCAACCGCACGGGCGCGCGTTTCGGGCCGCGCCAGATCCGCAGCGAATCCGTGCTGCTGCGCCCGTACAACATGGCGACGCGCGCCGCGCCGTTCGATTCGCTGCGAGTCGCCGATCTCGGCGACGTCGCGATCAATCCGTACAACCTGCACGACTCGATCGCGCGGATCGAAACCGCTTACGACGAGATCCTTCAGCACGATTGCAAGCCGATCACGCTCGGCGGCGATCACACGATCGCGTTGCCGATCCTGCGCGCGATCCATCGCAAGCACGGCAAGGTGGGGCTGATTCACGTCGATGCTCACGCCGACGTCAACGACACGATGATGGGCGAGAAAATCGCGCACGGCACGCCGTTTCGCCGCGCGGTGGAAGAGGGCCTGCTCGATTGCGAGCGCGTCGTGCAGATCGGTCTGCGCGGCACCGGTTACGCGGCGGAAGATTTCGACTGGTGCCGCGATCAGGGCTTCGAGGTCGTGCAGGCGGAAGCGTGCTGGAACCAGTCGCTTGCGCCGCTGATGGCGCGTGTGCGCGAGCGCATGGGCGACGGTCCGGTGTACATCACGTTCGACATCGACGGGATCGATCCGGCCTTTGCACCCGGCACCGGCACGCCTGAAATCGCGGGGCTGACGGTGCCGCAGGCGCTCGAAATCATTCGCGGCGCACACGGCTTGAATATCGTCGGTTGCGATCTGGTCGAGGTGGCGCCGCCGTATGATCCGTTCGGCACCACGGCGCTGCTCGGGGCGAACCTCGCGTTCGAGTTGCTGTGCGTGCTGCCGGGCGTCGAATACCGGACTGCCGCGGCTCGGTGAATCCGTTCGCCACGTAGCTCTTGCGGCGCGCCGTCAGCAACGAAAAAGGCCTGCATTTGCGGGCCTTTTCTGCATTTAGAAGTGCAGCGAGCGCTTACGCGTAAGCAGTCTTGCGCGTCGACACGAACGCGAGATAACACACCGCGCCGATCGCCAGCGAGGGCAACGTCGCGCCGAGGTTCGGCAGCCACTGGTTGATCGCCTGATAGGAGGCAATGCCGATCGCCCACGCGATGAACGCGCTCAGATGCCAGCCGCCCGAAAAGCCGTAGCGGCCGCGCACGTCGGCGAGCACGGCGGCTTCGATGCGGCGCTTGCGCACGATGAAGTGATCGACCAGCACCACGCCGAAGAGCGGCGCGAACACCGAGCCGATCAGCAACAGGAAGTTCTGGTATTTCGCCATCGGCACGAGCAGCGCGATCAACGTGCAGAGCGCGCCGAATGCAGCCGAGAGCATCGGCACGCTGCCGCGCGCCCAGAACGTACCGGTCGACACGGCGGCCGAATGAATGTCGGCGAATGCGTTGTCCACTTCGTCGATCAGGATCAGCAAGAGCGCGAGGCCGCCGCCGGCTTGCGCGAGTGCGCTCGTGAGCAGCGCGTCGCCGCCGCCCGCGGCGAGACCGTAGATCGCGCCCAGCGCATAGAACCATATGTTCGCGATGCCGTAGCCGAGCAGCGTGCCGCGGAACGTGTCGCCGGCGCGGCGGCCAAAGCGCGTGTAATCGGCGATCAGCGGCAGCCATGAGAGCGGCATCGCGACCACCAGATCGATGGCGCCACCGAACGGCATTTCGCCCGTGCCGGGGCGGCGCATCATCGCGCTCAAGTCGTGCTGCGCGAGCAGATTCCACGTGAGCCACGCCGCGCCCGCGAGCAGCAGCCAGATGCCCCACGTGCGCAAAAAGCGCCGCACGAACGACAGCGGCCCGCTGATCGCAAGCAGCGTCGCGAGCAAGCCGAACACGACGGTCCAGACGAGCGGCATCGAGAAGCCGAACGCCTGCTTCGCGAGGGCGTCGGCGGAATCGCGCATCACGATCACTTCGAACGCGCCCCAGCCGACCAGTTGCACCGCGTTCAGCACTGCGGGCACCGACGCGCCGCGCACACCGAGCGTCGGACGCAGCGACGACATCGCGGCGAGCCCCGTGTCGGTGCCGATCACGCCTGCGAGCGCGAGGAGCACCACGCCGATCGCGCTGCCGATCACAATCGCCAGGAGCGCGTGCGGCAGCGACAAGCCCGGCACGAGCAGCGCGCCGGCTTGCGCGACCAGCAGGCCGATGCCGAGCGAGAACCAGAGCGCGAAGGCGTCGCCGGTGCGGAATGCGCGGCGCGCGTCGGGCACCGGCGTGAGCGGTGCGTAGGTGGAACCGGCGTCGCCGGTGAGCGGGTCTTGTGCCATTGGGTGTTGTCCGTGAGTGTGTGTCTGTTGCTTTGGTTTGCCTGCGCGTTCGCGCTCGTGTTCGCATTCGGTAGACGACACGCCGCGCTCGCCGACGCGCCGTCACTGTCATAATGCAGGACGTTGCCCGCGCGTTTCTCGTGCAGGCTTTGCGCTTGTCCGGCAGCACGCCGCCTTCCGACCATCGCAGATACCGTCGCGCGAACCGCGTCCGGAAAAGCCGAGATTATCCCCAAAACGTCATGTTCGAAGAAACCCGTGCCAATGTTCCGCTCGCCGAACGCCTGCGGCCTCGCAATATCGACGAAGTGATCGGTCAGAAGCATCTGCTCGGTCCGAACAAGCCGCTGCGGGTCGCATTCGAATCCGGCGAGGCGCATTCGATGATCCTCTGGGGCCCGCCGGGCGTCGGCAAGACCACGCTTGCGCGGCTCATGGCGGACGCGTTCCACGCGCAGTTCATCGCGCTGTCGGCGGTGCTTTCGGGCGTGAAGGACATTCGCGAGGCGGTCGAGACGGCGCAGATTCATCGCGCGAACGGGCATCAGACGCTGGTGTTCGTCGACGAGGTGCATCGCTTTAACAAGAGTCAGCAAGACGCGTTCTTGCCGCATGTCGAGTCGGGGCTGTTCGTGTTTGTCGGCGCGACGACGGAGAATCCCTCGTTCGAGGTGAACAGCGCGTTGCTGTCACGCGCCGCGGTCTATGTGCTCAAGAGTCTCGACGAGGACGAGTTGCGCGAACTGCTCGAGCGGGCGCAGCGCGAACTCGGCGGCCTCACGTTCACCGACGAAGCCCGCGACGCGCTGATCGGTTCCGCCGACGGCGACGGCCGCAAGCTGTTGAACAACCTGGAAATCGTCGCGCGCGCCGCTGCGCAGCAGAAGACGACGGAGATTGACGGCGCGTTGCTCGGCAGCGCGCTCGCCGAAAATTTGCGCCGCTTCGACAAGGGCGGCGATGCGTTTTACGACCAGATCAGCGCGCTGCATAAGTCGGTGCGCGGCAGCAGTCCGGACGGCGCGCTCTACTGGTTCTGCCGGATGCTCGACGGCGGCGCGGACCCGCGTTATCTGGCGCGGCGCATCGTGCGCATGGCGTGGGAGGACATCGGTCTGGCCGACCCGCGCGCCGCGCGCATCGCGCTCGACGCCGCCGAAACCTACGAGCGCCTGGGCACGCCCGAGGGCGAGCTTGCGCTTGCGCAGGCCATCATCTATCTGGCGGTCGCGCCGAAGTCGAATGCGGGCTACAACGCGTATAACGAGGCGCGGCGCTTCGTCAGCAAGGACAAGTCGCGCGGCGTGCCCGTGCATCTGCGCAATGCGCCGACCAAGCTGATGAAGGAACTCGGCTACGGCCACGAGTATCGCTACGCGCACGACGAGCCGGATGCCTATGCGGCCGGAGAGACCTATCTGCCCGAGAACATGCGCGATCCGCACTGGTACACGCCGACGCCGCGCGGTCTGGAAGGCAAGATCGGCGACAAGATGGCGCGTCTTGCCGAACTCGACGCGCAATGGCGCAGCGAGAACAAGCCGAAGAAGGGCTGAGAGTCTCCGGCGCGGCGCGCCGGTGCGCTAAAATCCCACCTTCATACAACGAATACCCGCCCCATCCCATGCTCGACATCCAGTTGCTGCGCAAAGACCTCGACGGCGTCGCGAAACGCCTCGCCGACCGCGGCTATAGCCTCGACGTCGCGGCGTTCACCGCGCTCGAAGCGGAACGCCGCGATACCCAGACCCGCACCGAAGAAATGCAGGCGCGCCGCAACAGCCTGTCCAAGCAGATCGGCGCGATGAAAGGGCGGGGCGAGGACACGTCGGCGGTGATGGCGGAAGTCGGCGGCATCGGCGACGAGATGAAGGCGTCGGCGGCAAAGCTGGACGATATTCAGAAGCGCCTGTCGGATCTTCTGCTCGGCGTGCCGAATCTTCCGCATGAGAGCGTGCCCGTTGGCCGCGACGAGGCGGAGAACGTCGAAGTGCGCCGCTGGGGCACGCCGCGTCAGTTCGATTTCGAAGTGAAGGATCACGTGGATGTGGGCGCGCCGCTCGGCCTCGATTTCGAGACCGGCGCGAAGCTTTCGGGCGCGCGCTTCACGATGCTGCGTGGGCAGATAGCGCGGCTGCATCGCGCGCTTGCGCAGTTCATGATCGACACGCATACGCAGCAGCATGGTTATACGGAGATTTACACGCCGTACATCGTGAATCCGGAGATTCTGTACGGCACCGGCCAATTGCCCAAATTCGCGGACGACATGTTCCGCGTCGAGAAGGGCGGCGGCGAAAACACGGTCACGCAATATCTGATTTCGACGTCGGAAATTTCGCTGACGAACACAGTGCGCGACAGCATCGTCGAAGGTAATGCGCTGCCGATCAAGCTGACTGCGCATTCGCCGTGCTTCCGTTCGGAAGCGGGCTCGTATGGGCGCGATACGCGCGGCATGATCCGTCAGCATCAGTTCGACAAGGTGGAGATGGTGCAGATCGTGGCGCCGGAAACGTCTTATGACGCGCTGGAACAGATGGTCGGCCACGCGGAGACGATTCTGCAGAAGCTCGAGCTGCCGTATCGCGTGATCACGTTGTGCACCGGCGACATGGGCTTCTCGGCCACCAAGACTTACGACCTCGAGGTGTGGCTGCCGGCGCAAAACACCTATCGCGAGATCTCGAGCTGCTCGAACACCGAGTCGTTCCAGGCTCGCCGGATGCAGGCGCGTTATCGGAACGCGCAGGGCAAGCCGGAACTCGTGCATACGTTGAACGGCTCGGGGCTCGCGGTCGGCCGCACGCTCGTGGCGGTGCTGGAGAATTTCCAGAACGCCGACGGCTCGGTGACGGTGCCGGCTGCACTGCGGCCGTACCTGGGCGGCGTGGAGCGGCTGGAAGTGCCGGCCGCTTGAGTCGTGTTGTACGATTCGCGTACGTCCCTCTGAAATTTTTTCGGCGAGGGACTTGGAAATCCAGATTCACTGTTCTATAATCTTTCTCTCCCAAGCAGCGACCCGCTTGGATCTGACAAAACCGCGCCAGCGTCATACGGCAGCGGCTAGTTAGAAAACCCGGAAAGGTGGCAGAGTGGTCGAATGCGCCGGACTCGAAATCCGGTGTACCTTTAGGGGTACCGTGAGTTCGAATCTCACCCTTTCCGCCAGATTTAGAAAACAGGCCCTTCGGGGCCTGTTTTCGTTTGTATTGCCCAAGTGCTAAGCTTCCTCATCGAGCGGGGGTTTTAGCCGGATACTAATATCGGCTAGCGGTCGCCACATTCTCTGCGGCGATCAATTGGTTTTTGGAGGTGCATCTCATGGCCCAGAAAAAACGTATTACAGAGCTGTATGGCGTTCAGTTGGCGCCGCGAGTGATGGTGCGTCCGAAGGCTTCGGTGAGCGTGGCCACAGAAAAGGAAAAATCGGACGTCCTGCGTTCCGCACGCCGGGTAATCTCCGAGCACCGCGAGGTCTTGATAGCGCTAAAGGATCGGTGAGTGCTCGACCTCGACTACGTCATCACCATTCATGATGAAATTCTGGCCGAGCTCGGGGGCTTGGCTGGCTTCGCTGCAGGAGGTCGAGGCGGAGTGGAGGCAGCGCTGCAACGCATCGAGAACCACGCGCACTACAATGGTCTCGACGACGTGTTCGGCATCGCGGCCATGTACGCCGTCGCTATCGCTAAAGGGCATGTATTCAACGACGCGAATAAACGTACGGGGCTTACCTGCTGTTTGACGTATCTGGAGCGTGAAGGCTTTGAGATTCCTCGAACGCCGGACCTCGAAGAAGCCATGGTCGCAATCGCAGAGGACACCATTGACTACGAAATCTTCGCTTCGTATCTAAGCACAGTGTGGAGTCTGTCCCATCCTTCTTCTGAGTACATCGAACGATAGCGCGGCGATCACGTCCGCGCTCTACGCAACAAGCGAGCGAAGAGTTTCTCGGCAATCTTCGAGTGCTCACCAGGCGTTGCCCATTTAATCCCCCACGCTCGCGATACAAACGCCAGCACCCCCCATTCCCCCGACCCCTCCGCGATCCTCTGTACAATTGGCCGTTCGATTGAATATCGACCTACCTTCGAACCCATCGACCGAATTCATGGCCATTACCTACAAGACTCCCGAAGACATCGCCAGGCTGCGTATTTCAGGCCGCCTCGCGGCCGACGTGCTGGCCATGATCGGCGAGCACGTGAAGGCCGGTGTTTCCACCGACGAGCTGGACGCACTGTGCAACGACTACATCGTCAATACGCAAAAGTCGATTCCGGCGAACGTCGGCTATCTGGGTTTTCCGAAGACGGTGTGCACATCGGTCAATCAGGTTGTCTGCCACGGCATTCCGAGCCGCAACGAAGTGCTCAAGGACGGCGACATCATCAACATCGACGTCGCGATCATCAAGGACGGCTACTTCGGCGACACGAGCCGCATGTATTGCGTCGGCGAGCCGAGCACGGTCGCGCGTCAACTGATCGACACGACGTATGAAGCGATGCTCGCGGGCATCCGCGAAGTGAAGCCGGGCGCGACGCTCGGCGACATCGGCCATGCGATTCAGAAGGTCGCGCAGCGCGACGGCTTTTCGATCGTGCGCGACTATTGCGGCCACGGCATCGGCAAGGTCTATCACGAGGACCCGCAGGTTCTGCATTACGGTCAGCCGGGGCAGGGCGTGCGTCTGAAGCCCGGCATGGTCTTCACGATCGAGCCGATGATCAACGCAGGCCGCGCCGGCACCACCGTCTTGCGCGATGGCTGGACCGTGGTCACGAAAGACCGCTCGCTGTCGGCGCAATGGGAACACATGATCGCCGTCACCGACGACGGCTACGAACTCCTCACACCCTGGCCGGACGGCACCGGCAGCTACGAGGCGCCTTAGCCCGAAACGCTTCCATCGCGAGTGGGCCGAGCTCAGAGACACCGGGCGCGGCAAATGCTGAGAACTCGATGCGCGCTTTGCCAGAACCGGCTCACGCGATAAGATCCCCCGGCAAAGAATGATTTGACTCGCGCGCCGGTTCGGTTAAAGCTACGCCTTAAGGCTTCAAGGGGTTTTCGTCTGCATGAGTCCGTCATTGACCGTTCGCCGTATCGCCGCTGATCAGGGCGCTGTTTTTCGCGAACTCCGTACTGCGTCGCTGCGAGAGGCGCCTTATGCCTTCGGCGCGACGCTAGAGGACGCCTTGTCCGCGGACGCCGCGAGCTTTGACGTCATCGCCGCGAAGCACGCGGTTTCTCTTACCGTCAGCACTTTTATTCTCTATACCGAGGGTCATCCGGCGGGACTCATCGAGGCGCATTTCGAAGAGACTCCCGAGCGCCGCGCATTCGTTTGCGAGTTGTGGGTGGCGCCGGCGGTTCGTCATCTGCGTGGCGGAGAGTTGCTGGTCGACACCGCTAGCGGCTGGCTCGCCAACGAAGGCGCCGCCGAAATTTACGCATGGGTCGCCGACTCGAATCGCACCGCCATGCGCTTTTACGAAGCGCTCGGTTTCGGACCGACCGGCGAACATCGGCGCGTCACGCGCGCGCCGGAACAGGTCGAAAGCCTGCTGGTTCGCCACGTGCCGTCCACGTCACCCGCAGTTGACTCGTGATCCGCCGAGCGGCGCAGCAGTTTGCCGCCCGTTCCGGATCTCTTGCGCGCTTCTGTTGTGCGTTTCCGTTGCGCGCTTCTGTTGCTTCCGTGCTCGCATCCGCAGCCGTATCCCCACAGATGTCCTGCCTCGCCCGTTCTTGCGCGGCGCGGCGTGATCGTTCCTGCTCGCGCAACATGCACAACACGCGCATATCGCCGCGCGCGCGGGCAAAAAATCTCGCCGCACGCGTGGACGCCTGTAAAATACGCAAAATTTTTTGCCGAACGCTATGTCGCCCAAGAAATCGCCCTTTTTCGAACTTCGCAGCGGTTCCGTCGACACGCTCCTCTTTGTGGTCAAGACAACCGACCTCGATGCCATGCGTGCCGAGCTGACCCGGCGCTTCGAGGCGACCCCCGAATTTTTCGCTAACGACGTCGTCGCGATCGACGTGCGCCGTCTCGCGGAAAACGAGCGCGTGCCGCTCGCCGAGATCGCGCAACTGCTCGACAGCGTGCGCATGCGTCCGGTCGGTGTGGTCGCTGACACGCAGCAGTCGTGGGCGACGGAATCGGCGTTGCCGCTTCTCGAAGCGCGTGACCGCCGCGGCGCGGCCGCGAAACCGGCTGACGAAGAATCGGCGAGCACGTCCACGGCGGATTCGGGCGAAGCCGCTAACGGCGCAGCAAGCACGGTAAACGCAGCAAGCGCAGCAAGCACGGCAGCCACGAACGCAGCATCGGGCGCGACGGCAAGCGCATCGCTCGAACCTGCGCCCGCCGCCGAGCCGGTGCGTCTTGCCACGTCTTCGCAAACGATGGTGGTCGAAAAGCCGCTGCGTTCCGGCCAGCGCATCTACGCAAAGGGCGATCTCGTCGTGCTCGGGCTGGTCAGCTACGGCGCGGAAGTCATCGCGGAAGGCAATATCCATATCTATGCGCCGTTGCGCGGCCGCGCGCTCGCCGGCGTGCAGGGCAACCACGACGCGCGCATTTTCTGTACGTGTCTCGAACCGGAACTGATCTCGATCGCGGGCATCTATCGAACGACCGAGAACCCGCTGCCGGCCGATGTACTCGGCAAACCGGTGCAGATCTGGCTCGAAGAAGAAAAGTTGATGATCGAACCATTGCGGCTCACTTGAACGCGGAAAGCACGCTGTGAATCGCGCCGTCCTGGAGCTTTGCGGCGCGCGGCGTTCTGCTCGAAATATGGCCGCACATAATTGACGAATTTGACGAACACAAGGTAAGGGTAATGGCAAAAATCATTGTGGTGACATCGGGCAAGGGTGGCGTGGGCAAGACGACCACGAGCGCGAGTTTTGCATCGGCCCTCGCGTTGCGGGGCAGCAAGACCGCCGTGATCGACTTCGACGTCGGCCTGCGCAATCTCGATCTCATCATGGGCTGCGAGCGCCGCGTCGTGTACGACCTGATCAACGTGATTCAGGGCGAAGCGAATCTGAACCAGGCGCTGATCAAGGACAAGAAGTGCGAGAACCTGTTCATCCTGCCGGCTTCGCAGACGCGTGACAAAGACGCGCTGACCATGGAAGGCGTCGAGAAGGTCATCAACGATCTGATCGCGATGGACTTCGAGTTCATCGTGTGCGACTCGCCGGCCGGTATCGAATCGGGCGCGCTGCTCGCGATGCATTTCGCCGACGAAGCGCTGATCGTGACGAACCCGGAAGTGTCGTCGGTGCGCGACTCGGACCGCATCCTCGGCATTCTGTCGTCGAAGACCAAGCGGGCAATTGAAGGCAAGGAGCCGATCAAGGAGCATCTCCTCATCACGCGCTACAACCCGAAGCGTGTGAGCGAAGGCGAGATGCTGTCGTTGACGGACATCCAGGAAATCTTGCGTATTGACCTGATCGGCGTGATTCCGGAATCGGAAGCGGTGCTGCACGCGTCGAACCAGGGCCTGCCGGCCGTGCACCTCGACGGCACCGACGTGGCGGAAGCCTACAAAGACGTCGTATCGCGTTTTCTCGGCGAGCAGAAATCGCTTCGCTTTACCGATTACCAGAAGCCCGGGCTGCTGCAGCGCCTCTTCGGCACCAAGTAAGGGGAGCGCACGTTATGTCGATTCTTTCGTTTTTGCTGGGCGAGAAGAAGAAATCCGCGTCGGTAGCGAAGGAACGCCTGCAGTTGATCATCGCGCACGAGCGCGCCGGCGGTCATGCTCCCGCCGATTATCTGCCTGCGTTGCAACGCGAACTGGTGGCCGTGATTTCGAAGTACGTGAGGATCTCGGATGACGACATCCGCGTGAGCCTCGAGCGTCAGGACGACCTCGAGGTGCTCGAGGTCAAGATCGAGATCCCGCAGACCTGACGGGCTCGCAGGAACTGGCGCGCGGCTCGCGCGCCATCCGGCCGATATTCACAAGGCAGAGCGGCGCCGGTCGATGCGGCGTCTGCTGATCCATCTGATCGACCTGATCGACTGACCCCAGCCGATCAGTTGTACGTGAAGTTGACCGTTGCGGTTGTCGTCACCGAGCCGGCCGTCAAAGTACCGAGCCGGTAGAACTGCGCGACGAACGGAACGGTCATCGTATTGGTGTTGTCGACCGTGCCGAGCGAACTCGTACTGTTGAGCGTGACGGGCGTGCCCGTCGTCGCGCCCACAGTGGCCGCCTTCAGAATCTGCACGCCCACCTGCGTGGCAGTACCGGTGTTCTGCAACACGCTCGCAACCGTATCTATCGTTCCCGCCACCGACATCGTCACCGCCGTGCCCGGCGAGCAATTCAGCAGGTTCAGACTGAATGCGGTCGGGTTGCCGGTGCTTCCGATCGCCGGAAAATTCATGATCGGCGCGCTGCCCAGACTGATGGTCTGATTGGCCGTCGAGCTATCCACGGTGCAGGACGGCTGCGTGATCAGACCGGTGAAGTTCAGGTTCGCGTCCGCCGCGAGGGCGGACCCGGCGGACCCCGCGCCCATCGCGGCGATCACGGCGGAAGCGGCCAGGAGCATCAAAATCTTTCGCATGGTCGGGTTGTTCAATTTGAGGGTGGAAGGGGCCGCTGCGTCGTTTGGCAAATGCGGCCCTGCGGGGCGTCGAGTCGCTGCAAAACGTGCAATGAGCCGGACCGTTGCATAGGTCCGGTTCGTTGCGTCGGCGTTGCCGCGCCTGTCTGCCTGCGGAATCACTGATATTGCATGGTCACGGTCATTGACGTATTGGCCGGACCAGGCGTAACCGTGGCGCTCGTCTGGTAGTAACGTGCGGCCAGCGGAATCGTATAGCTGCCGCTCGTGCTCGAGCTATAGCCGCTGAACGTCTGCAGACTGCTGAGCGGGAACGCGGCCGAGCCGGCGCTGTTGAGCAGTTGCACGCCGACGCCTGTGGCCGACGAAGTGCTGTCGAGCGCCACCACCGACTGCGAACTGTTCAGCACGGTCGTCGTCGGATCGATCCGGTATTTGATCGAATTCATGCCGGCGGGGCAGTTGTTCAGACTGATGCTGAAGTTGGCGGTAGTGGTCGTTCGGCCGATCGCAGTGAAGCCTGTCGTAGGAAACGTGCCGAGCGGTATGGAGACGTCCGGGGTGGTGCACGAGGCGTTCACCACGTTAAGCGTCGGGAATACGGTTGTGTCAGACTGCGAGTAAAACCACGTCGCATTATTCGGAGGCGTCGTCGTGTAGGAAATCGTACCCGGTGTCAGTTGTCCGACCGATTGCCCCGCGAGCGTTCCGCCGCTGATCGGGCCAGTCTTAACGAACGCAGCGTAGATCATGCCTCGCGGCGTTGTATTGCCGTTGTAGCCATAGCCCGGAGTTGCTGTCGCCAAAGGCCCATTGTTGAATATATTGGACCCCTCCATGTCCTGCCAACCGACCGCAATGCCAATGCCCGGATAGTTGGTTGCGTACACCGGAAATGTAAAACCGGAGTACGACACCGTATAGCCGGTGTTGGACGACATCAGCAATGACGCCGTAATCACGGCACCGGCCTGGGGCTTGGTCGAACTGCACGAGAAGCTTTGCCACGGCGTGGATACCCACTGCGAGATGACGGCGCCGACCACGGCATCCCTGGGTGCGGTCAGGGTAGACGGAAACGGCAACGTGACGGTCTGCCCGCCATTCGTGCAACTATCGGCGTGGGCGAGCGGGCTTACTGCGCCGCACAGAAGTCCCATCAGACACGACATCGTCAGATGCAAGCGTCTGGATCGGGAAAGGAATCTCTTAAAAGCGTTCATACAATACCTTGTCTATGGTCGCTCAATGGCAAGCCGCGTCGGTCGCGATGACACTGTCATCGCTCCGAGCGGGCTTTCGCCAGGCCGTCGATTGTTCGCGTTCGTTCAATTGCAGCTCGCGTCCGAGAACACCGTTGCCGCCGGCTTGTCTTTCTGCGCGACGGGCAGTCCGTAGCTGATCTTGCACGACTGCCCAACGCCCTGGCCCCACTTGACGAGCAACTCGCCTGTCACTGCCTTGGTGTAGAACATCGCGCGGCTACCCTGCGTGACCATGCCGACGTTGTTGCCCTTGTCGTCGAGCACGTCGGCGCCGAACGGCACCGGATCGCCATTCGGGCGGCTCAGGCGCAGCAACGTCGCCTGGCCGCGATTCTCGGTGTCGAACTTCACGCGCACGACGGCACCCGCTGTCGGCGCGAAGTGCTGTTCGGTGCTCTTCAGATCGACGCCCATCGGCAGGCCCTTGGTGTCGATCTCGACCGTGTTCAGCGAGTACGGCTGCATGCCGGCCACGACAGCGAGTCCGTTGTCATCGACACGTACGCCTGGCGCGGTGGCGACGCGCGCGCCCACGGCGTCCTTCGCTTCGATGACCGCGAGTGTGTCGCCCGTCTGCGGCGAGAGCACCACGCCGCCCGGATAGGCGACGATCGTGCCGGAGAGTCCTGCGCCGGCCTGGGTGTAGCCGCCTGAATAGCCGGCGTTGCCGCGCACCTGCGTGTACCGGCTCAGATAGCCCGCATTCGCGTTGATGCTGCCGCCGTTGCCGCTCGCCGAGTCGTAGCCCGTCGAGACGCCATAATTGAACTCGTTGTCGACGCCGGCTGCGCCCGTGAACGCTTCCTGAATCTGATTGCTGTTGTCGCGCGAGTCGTGGGCGAAGCTCGTCGTCGTGTTGGCGACTTTCGAACCGATGTCGAGCGGAATGTTGAGGTTCAGCATCACGCGGTTGTTCCAGCGCGTGGTGTTGATGTCGAGTTCCCGCGACGCCGACACGCCCACGCCCACCCGCCCGACGTTCGTGTTGTAGCCAACCTGGAACGACGTATCGCGATTCGGCTTGTTCCAGTAGTTCTGCGTGAAGCCGGAAGCGTAGATGGAGCCCCAGGACTTCAGGTTCTGGTTCAGCGTGAGCTGAAGCCGTCCTTTCTGGATGCCGCCGTTCGTATTGGGGATGCCGCGCAGCGCCAGGTCGCGCAGATTCATCGCGTCCTGCACGCTCAGGAAGCCGCTGGTCGAGTAGCGATAAGCGGCGAGCGTGACGCTCGTGTCCGTAGGCGCGATGACGCGCGAATACGAAATCCGCAAACTTTGTCCGTTGCGGCCCGGAATGTTCCTGAAGTTCGAGTTGGCCTGCGTCAGGTCGGCCGCGAACGCGCCGATCGGCGTATCCAGTGCCGCACCAATCGCGCCGGAGACGTAATTCTCCGCGACGATCGTCCCGCCATACAACGTGACGAAATTGTTCAGGCCATGCTGCACACCGGCCTCGAACACAACCGGATGGTTCCGCAGACTCGTGTTGCGGTACTGTCCGAGCGCCGTGCTATAGCGCCAGCGACCCTCGCGCAGCGCGTTCACTGGCGCCGCATACGGAACTGCCGACGCATGCTGGCTGCCATCGGCTTCCGTCACGACGACCTGGAGGTCGCCGCCATAGCCAGTGGGATAAAGATCGTTGATCTCGAACGGCCCCGGCGCGACCGTGGTCGTGTAGATGATGTTGCCGTTCTGCTTGACCTCGACCTTCGCATTGCTGTTCGCGATGCCGCGCACAGTCGGCGCATAGCCGCGCTGCGACTCGGGATACATGCGGTCGTCGGTGGTGAGCTGGACGCCGCGCACACCGAAGCTGTCGAAGATCGTACCGTCGGTGTACGAATCGCCGATCGTCAACTGGCTCTTGATGGGTTCGAACGAGCGTTGCAGGTACGTCTGCATGCTTTGCAGATGCGTGCCCGACATGTTGCCGCTCGTGACGTTGCCGTTATAGCGGAAGCGCCACGCGCCGACGTTCACGCCCGCGTTGATGCCGAGATAGCCCTGCGTGGTCGACAGGCCGCTGCCGTTCGTGTGATACAGGTTGGCGTTGTACTGAAGCGTCGCGGCCGGCACGCCGTCGTCCCAGAACTTGGGGTCGACCCAGCCGCGTGCGTTGCGGCTCATCATGGCCTGCGGAATGGTCACGTCGAGGCGCTGCTCGCCCGCGTCGAAACTCGCCGTCGCTTGCGGGATGAGGTCCGGCAGCAGCGCCGCGGCGCCTTGATTCGCTGCGCTGTCGAGCTTGGCGCGTGCAGCGTCGGTGAGACGCGTGAGGTCCACGCCCGCGCGCGTAAGCAGGTCGCGGTCGAACGTCGGCTGGACGTTGCGCTTCTGGCCGTTCAGTTCACGCAGGTTAACATCCGCTACGCCAATCCAGACGCCGTTCACATAGAGCGCCGCCCGGTAGTGTCCCGGCAAGGCGACGTTGCCCTGGTCGAACCGCGAAATATCGACGTTGGCCGCGCCGCTGCCGGTCAGGAACTGCGAGTTGAACTCGACGGTCTGGGGCGCGGCGGCGGAAGTGGAAGCGGTGATCTCGCTGGGCGGGAGCCGCGAGGCCATCGCCGGATGCGCGGTGTTGACGGCCTGGCTATCGGGCGAAGCGGGGTGACGGCCCGCCTGCATGTCCGACGATGCCCCGGCTTGCGCCACGTCGACGGCGCGTGGGGCGGCATCCGCGGAGTCCGGCGCGGGAGTCATCGTTGGGTCGGGCAGCGATTGCGGCGTGCGCCCGGCTTCCGCGGGAAGCAGGGACGCCATCGACGGAGGGGTCTTTCCGATTGACAGGCCATCGGCATGCGCGCGTGCGGCGGTGAATGCCAGCAGAACGGCGATGCTAGCCCGGCTCAAGGATAACGGCTCGGCCTGAGCGCGCCGGGAACTGGATTTCGAATTGCTATTGTTCATGGTGGTGCCGGAATCGCGGGCAACAGGGCGCCCGGCCGACTGTCAACACATCGGCACGCACCCGCTGACCGCGACAATTGATCCTGTTTGCGCGCCAGGGTCATTTCGACCCGACGCACCCCGTCCGGCTGACGAAAGTTCGGATTCCTTCGCAGCGTCGATCCGTTTCACCCGCGCTCTGGCAGGCCACGGCTTTATTGCAGCGTCGCCTCGTGTTTCATGGGACCGCCGTAGTCGTTGAGGGTCGTGAATGAGACCTTGCCGGCAGCAGGCGTGGCCGACAGCGGCAGCGCAAGCTCGCCGCCAGGATCGACCATGCCGCCTTCGTCGAACTTCGCCGGATTCGGGCCTTCGCCGACGAGGGCCTCGATGATCGTGACGTGAAACGGCGTGGGATTCGAGACCAGCAGGGCCGGCTTGCCGTCATGCGTGCCGAGGCGCCATACGAGCTTGGCCGGTGCGTCGTCGGCCTTGCCTTGCAGGCCGGCCGGACGGAAGAAGAATTTCAGGCGCGAGCGGAACGCGAGCTGCACATAGTTCGCTCCAACCTCTGCCGCTGCGGGCTTGGGTGGGACTTCCAGCAAGTTGAACCACAGAAGGGTTTCGCGGTCGCTGGGCATCGCTTCACCGGTATAGGCAATGCGGATGGTCTGCGACTTGTCCGGATCGATGCGAGCCAGCGGCGGCGTCAGCACGAAAGGGAGGTCGAGCTTGCTCGGGTCGACTTTCGGGTCGCCCTTGTCAAGCCACACCTGCGCGAGGGCGGGGGACTTACCGACATTCGAGAGCTTCAGCGTGACTTCGCTGTCCGTCGCGTTATAGACGACACGCGTACCGGCAATGACGACAGAAGCATGCGCCGAGAAGGGCAGCAGTGCGCCCAGTGCGAGCACGCTAGCGGTCATTGCGCTGCCAAGGAGTTTGCGGATATTCATAACGCTCAACCTGAAAAACGGACTTCGGTGAAATGGCGCCGCGAAGATTGCGCGGCGCCGCGCGCCAGGACATCGGCGCTCCCACAGCGAGTCAATGCCTGAAAGGACAGATAAGCAATCGCATACAGGCCTCATCGGCTGTAGCGACACGCGGCGCGGATAACGCCGCATGTGCTTAGTCATACTAAAAAACGACGTAACGCGAAGTTGTCGTTCAGAGCATGTTGATTACTGATAGATCATCGAGTACGTGACATTGGTCGTCACGCTGCCAGCGGTGGCGCCGCCGGCCGGGGACACGTATTGCGCCGCATATTGCAGGTTTGCGCTGCCGCCCGTGATCGTGGCGGTTTGTGCGTTCTGCGCGCCGTCGGCCTTGCTGACGTCGAGGACCTTTTGCGTGCCGTTGTAGTCGACCAGTTGCACTTCCACGTTCGCGGCGGTGCCGTTGTTGCGCAGGTTGCCGTCGGCCAGCGTGTTCGCGCCGTATTCCCAGAACGTGTGGACGGTGCCCGTCGACGGCGTGCAGGCGCTCAGAGCGATGTTAAAACCCGTCGAGCCTGCCGTCGAACCCGCGGCGGACAGCGTCGCGGCAGACAGCGTCGGCAGCGTGACCGCGAAGTTGTTGCCCTGACCATTGCCGCTCACCGTGCAGGTGTTCGCCGTCAACTGGCCGGTGATGGTCAGGACGCCGCCGTTGCTGGCAGGTGCAGCGTGCGCTGCTGAAGCAACGAGACCCATTGCCGCGACGATCAGGGGGAATGCGATTTTTTTCATTGAGATGTACTCCAGGGTGTTGACCGAGGTAGGTTGATGAACGACACATAGCGCACCGAACCGGAACACGCGCCGGCGCCGGCGATTTTTCGGTCTTGGCTGCCGAATCCCGAGGTTGAGTCGCTAAGCTTCCCGTAAGGGCGGACAGATTATTAAGTAATTAGGTAGACTGATTTATCGGACCAGTCCTAAAAGTCAGTGCATAGTTTGCAAACTTGCAAGCGGGCGTCTAAGGGGTCGTGTTTCTGACGAGCGGACGTGACGACGCGACGTCAGCTTGTTAGCTGGCGACAGACTTTGGTTGCTCTAGACCAAGATGAAGATTGCGCGAAGGTGGTAGGGCGCGGCGGTGGCGTCAATCTCGGGATCGCTGAATTCCTGGCGGCAGACGCGTGGTGCGGGGGGGCGATCGGGTCGTCGGTCTTTGCGTGGCGTGACAGGATTTTCTGGCAGCGCGCATGTCGACGCGCGTCGCGAATGAAGCGACGCGCGAACGCCGCTTACCGGGAACCCGAGGCCGGGCCGTCTTTAGTCGGTGTGTTTGCCGGGCGCCTCACCGGCCGCATTAATCGACACATCAGCCGAAGCATCGCCCGACGCCTCACCAGAACCCTCAGCACCGCTCGCCGCCGCCGCCGCCTCCGGCGCATCCACTTCCGGCACCTCCGGCACCGGAGCGGGTGCCGGACGCGGCAGCGGCGCCAGATAGCGCTCGGAAAGCGCCTCGTAAAGCGCCGGGGCGAACATGCGCGACACGCGGCTCGCGATCAGCGCGGTGGCCATCAGCGAAATCACGAGCGCGTGGCCGTTGATCATCTCCATCACGATGACAAACGACGTGATCGGCGATTGCGTGACGGCCGCGAGATAGCCGACCATCGCGAGCGCGATCAGCATCGGCAGTTGCATCGAGCCGAACACCATGTGCAGCAGATTGCCGAAGCCCGCGCCGATCGACAGCGACGGCGCGAAGATGCCGCCCGGAATGCCGGGCAGGTACGAGCCGACCATCGAGATCATCTTGAGAAACGGATAGAACACGGAGAGCTGTTCATGTCCGTCGAGCAGGCCGCGCGCTTCCGCGTAGCCGCTGCCGAACGTGGTGCCGCCCGACACGATGCCGACCACCGCTATCACCAGGCCGCACAACGCCGCGAACACGACGGGCCGCTCGCCGTGCAAGCGGCGCAGCGGCGCGGGAATCCAGCGCGCGGTGTTCAGCAGCAGCCAGCCGAACACGCCGCCCGCAATGCCGGTGACGATGGCCGTCAGCAGCACCGCGAGCGCAAGCAGGTTCGGAAAGTGCGCGCCGATCTGAATCGTGCCGAAGTACGTGTAGTTGCCGTTCAGGCCGAGCGCAATCACGCCGGCGATGATGATCGCCGTAATCAGCACGCCGCTCGCGCGCGCTTCGAAACTGCGCGTCAGTTCCTCGATGGCGAACACGATGCCCGCAAGCGGCGTGTTGAAAGCCGCCGACAAACCCGCTGCCGCGCCGGCCAGCACCAGTTGCCGCTCGATCAGCGCATTCGAGCGCGGATAAAGCCTGCGCAGATTGAACATGAGCGCCGCGCCCACTTGCACCGTCGGACCTTCGCGGCCGATCGTGAAGCCGCCGAGAATCGCCAGAAACGACACGGCGATCTTGCCGAGCAGGATGCGAAACGACAGCAGCCGCGCGCCATATTCGCCGGGCTTCGCATGAAGCGTGGCGATCACTTGCGGGATGCCGCTGCCCTCGGCGCCGCGGAAAAACTTGCGCGTCAGCCACACGGCGAGCGCGGCCACGGCGGGCGTGATGATGAGCGGCGCCCACACATGCTCGCGCTGCACCGCGCGGAATTCGTCGTAGCCCCAGTCGATCAGCCGCGCGTAAAGCACCGCGACGAGTCCGACCGCGATCGCGCCGAGCCAGAAAATGCCGTATTGACGCCAAAGGCGCTTGCCTCGACGCAGAATCCCGGAAGAAAGAAAAGGTTGCGCTCGTGGCATGAGTATCTGGGAAGCAAAGGGGAAAGTATAAAGCCCGCGGATGGCTCTAAAACGTATGAAAGCCTGGTGAAATAGAGTGAAAAGGCATGTTGTAAGGCGAGCGCTGCAGGACGCCGTTGTTAATCCGCTGGACGGCCTTTGCCCGGTTCAGCAAAGACTATTCCATTCGCGGCCAACGCAGACTCTCGCCGCACAGCAGGGCTCGGCCGCGGCTTGAGCGCGGTTGGCTTTGGCCGCGCAATCGTTTGCTCAAAAGAAAAGGGCGTCACGCGCAGAGTGCCTATGCGAACCGGCCCTGTCACGTGACGCCCTGAAACGCCCGCGTCGGGGAACGTCGGGCGAAGAGGATGCGGATTACACGCCGTGTTGCCGCATTACACGGTTGTTAAATCTGTCGCTTTTCGTTGGCCGTCACGCCGGTTGCGCGTGGGGCTCGCGCCGGTTCGTGCCGGTTCGTGCCACCAATGCGCCCACATGGGCCGGTTGCGAGCCGTGTGGCGGCGGGCTCGCTCTCATCTTTGCCACGCCGCGGCGCAACGCCTGCAAGGCGGCGTCGGCGCTTGGCACATGCAAGTCAGTATAGGCGGTGTTTTCGTCGGTTGTTTCGAGAATGTCGGCGCTTGGTGGAAAGCGCTTCGCAAAGCCCGCCGGCGTCGGCGAACCTGTAACACCGGCGTGATCTTCCCTTACAACTGGCAACGTTCAGGCAGGCGCGCGTCGTGTTCAATCGAGTCATTCGGGGCTTGAGCTCGAATAATCTGATTCGACGGAGAACGACATGAAACGCTTGATCCTCACCCTGATCGCCGGCACCGTGCTCGCAAGCATGCTGGGCGGCTGCATCGTCGCTCCTGCGCCGGGCTATTACTACGGCGGTGGTGGTGGCGGTGGCGGCTATTACCACCATCACGGCTATTACTACCGCTAAGACAGTTGAGCCGACTCAACCGGCGGCCCGTCGCGAAGCACCCTCAGGCAAGAGCGCGGCGGACCGTCAGGCAATCAGCATTTCGAACGCGAGCACGGCCGTAATGGCAGCCGCGTTTGCCGCCAGCGCCTCGACGACAATGCCTTTCCAACTGGCCGGCTTGAAGCGCAGCGCGAGCAGCAACGAACACAGAAGCGCGAGCGCGATGATCATCACGACATCCGCATTGTGAAGATGGAAATTCATGCGGGCCTCCCTGCTTGCGATGGGGTTATTTGAATTCGAGTATAGGCAAGTCAAAAAGACGCGCAAGACAGAGGATTCACCCAGCGAAGCAAAGCAAAGCGCCGCGAGGCAGCCGCCTGAGCGATCAGCCGCTCAAGCGCGCCGCTTCGCGGACCGCTCGCGTCACATCATCCGCGAGTCGCGCGTTTCGCGCATGCACAGCACGCCGATCATGCTGACGGCCGCGGCAATCGACACATACGCGCCGACCCACGGCAAGCCGCCGCGCGCGGCCAGCATTTGCGCGATGTACGGCGCCACCGACGCGCCCAGAATCCCGCCAAGGTTATACGACACGCCCGCGCCGGTATAACGCACGTTGGTCGGGAAAAGCTCGGGCAGGAGCGCGCCCATCGGCGCGAAGGTCACGCCCATCAGGAACAGTTCGATCACGAGGAACAGCAGCACGAGCGACGTTTGCCCGCTGCCGAGAAGCGGCGCCATCGTGAAGCCCGACAGCACAGCCGCGACGATGCCGACGATCAGCACCGGCTTGCGGCCATAGCGGTCGCTTGCCCATGCCGACAGCGGCGTGGCGAGCGCCATGAACACGACGGCGACGCACAGCAGCCCGAGGAACGTCTGCCGCGGAATGTGCAGCACCGACACGCCATACGACAGCGAGAACGTCGTCGCGTTGTAGAACAGCGTGTAGCAGACCACCATCGCGAGCGCGCCGAGCAAGGTGGGCAGCCAATGCCGCGACAGCAGCGTGGCGATCGGCACCTTCACGCGCTCCTGCCGTTCGATGGCGGCCTGGAAGGCCGGCGTCTCAGCGATCTTCAGGCGCACGTAAAGGCCGAGCGCGACCAGCACCGCGCTGACGAGGAACGGCACGCGCCAGCCCCAGCTACGGAACTGCTCGTCGGTGAGCGACATCGCGAGCGCGAAGAAGAGGCCATTGGACGCGAGAAAGCCGATCGACGGCCCGAGTTGCGGGAACATGCCGAACCAGCCGCGCTTGCCGGCCGGCGCGTTTTCGGTGGCGAGCAGCGCCGCGCCGCCCCATTCTCCGCCGAGGCCGATGCCCTGGCCGAAGCGCAAGATGCACAGCAGGATCGGCGCAAGGCTGCCGATCGAGTCGTAGCCCGGCACGAAGCCGATCAGCGTCGTGGACACGCCCATCACGAGCAGCGAGGCGACGAGCGTCGACTTGCGGCCGATGCGGTCGCCGAAATGCCCGAACAGGAACGAGCCGATTGGCCGCGCGACGAAGGCAATGCCGAACGTGACGAAGGCGGACAACGCCTGCGCCGTCGCCGAGCCATGCGGGAAAAACACCGGGCCGATGACGAGCGCCGCGGCGGTCGCATAGACATAGAAATCGTAGAACTCGATCGCGGTGCCGATGAAGCTCGCGAAGATGATCCGCGCGCTGTTGGTCTGCCCGGCCGCATTGGGCTTGGCCGCGGAAATCGGCGATGTGGACATGCAGGGTCTCCATGTTTCTTGATGCCGGCTGCCTGCGCCTGGTAGCGGCGCGGTCGACCGCGGTCAGTCGCGGACAGCGGCAAGATCAGTCGGCATCTTTGTTGAGGTGGTGGCGCGCTCGTGTCGATGATAGAGGCTCGCGCCGCGCCGCGTGCAACACACGCCAGCACGCCACGGCATCAAGCACAAAGCGCTTGCACGGCGCGCGCGGATGGCGCGGCGCCGCCAGGATCGGCTGCTAGCACGCCCGCGGATGAGCAGGCGGCCTGAGCCGTGCCGGAGTGCTCCGGCGAGGGAATCGGAAAATTATAGCGAGCGCGGCGCGTGCGCAGCAAGGCGGCTGGCCGATCAGCCAGGCCGCGTTCAGTCGATGGTCAGCGCCTGTGGCGACGCGAGTTCGCGCAACTGGAACTTGCCGTCGTCGTTGAAAAGCCAGTCTTCGAACAGTTCGAGCTGGCCGCGGCCGTTCAGCAGCTTGCCCGGCGGCAACGGCAATGGCGACGCGCGCCGCAAGCTGGCGAGCGCGGTGCCTTCGGCTTCGTCGTCGCCATTCGTGCGATACACCGACGAGTCCACCACATGTCCATTGCGGTCGACCGTGAACGACACCACGACGAGCGAGCGCAGCATCGCCTGAGGCTTGCCGCGCAGCACATACGAAGGATTGCGCTCGACGATGCGCCGCGCGACGGCCTCGCGGTATTGATCGAGCGTCGCGCTGTTGACCGCGGCGGGCGGCGTCGGGACGACCGCGCGGGGCGGCGGCGTGATCGTGCAGCCGGCGGCGGCGAGCGCGAGCAACGCCGCGAGCGCCGTGCCGCGCCGCGTTGGCCATGATGACGAACCGCGGCTAGCGCCGCATTCAGTCAGAAGATGAAGGAAGCGCGTGCGGGTAAGCATGATGAACCACGAAAGAGAGCGGAACCTGTTTCGATGGTAGTCAAAAACCGCGCGGTTTCAATCCGCGTTCGCCCTTGCTGAGCACGCACGCGCGCATAAAAAAGGCGAACTCGCTAACGAGTTCGCCTTCGCAATCTGCCATGCATTTGCGCGCCGGAGAACGGCGCGCTCCGCGTTTTACTTCAACGCTTGCCGTGCCGCCTGAACCGCCGCCAGCACCTGCTCGGGCGCCGTGCCGCCGGGATGATTGCGGCTCGCGACCGAGCCTTCGAGCGTGAGATACGAGAACACGTCGTCGCCGATCAGATGCGCGACGTTCGGCAACTCGGCGCGCATTTCCTCGAGCGTGAGGTCCGCGAGGTCGATGCCGCGATCCGCGCAGATCCGCACGGCGAGCGCAACGGCTTCGTGCGCGTCGCGAAACGCCAGGCCGCGCTTGACCAGATAGTCGGCCAGATCGGTTGCCGTCGAGAAGCCTTGCAACGCGGCGTCGCGCATCGCTTGCGGCTTCACCGAAATGCCCGCGACCATTTCAGCAAAGATGCGCAGCGTGTCCGCCACCGTATCGACGGTATCGAACAGCGGTTCCTTGTCTTCCTGATTGTCCTTGTTGTACGCGAGCGGCTGGCCTTTCATCAGCGTGAGCAGCGCCATCAGATGGCCGTTCACGCGGCCGGTCTTGCCGCGCGCGAGTTCGGGCACGTCCGGGTTCTTCTTCTGCGGCATGATCGACGAACCGGTGCAGAAGCGGTCGGCCAGATCGATGAAGCCGACGCGCGGGCTCATCCACAGCACGAGTTCTTCGGAGAAGCGCGAGATGTGCGTCATCACGAGCGCCGACGCCGCTGTGAATTCGATCGCGAAGTCGCGGTCGGAGACGGCGTCGAGCGAGTTCGCGCAGATGCCGTCGAAGCCGAG
Organism: Paraburkholderia sp. RL17-368-BIF-A; assembly: GCF_046054045.1. Lineage (NCBI taxonomy): Bacteria > Pseudomonadati > Pseudomonadota > Betaproteobacteria > Burkholderiales > Burkholderiaceae > Paraburkholderia > Paraburkholderia sp. RL17-368-BIF-A. The sequence continues at coordinate 189,977 of NZ_JARESN010000008.1, read as the reverse complement.
CGTTTTCGCGACCGCGTGACGGTCGATCGGATAGCTCGTGCCCGCGAGCGCCGCCGCGCCGAGCGGCAGGCGGTTCACGCGTTTGCGGCAGTCGAGCATGCGCTCGGCGTCGCGCGAAAACATTTCGACGTAGGCGAGCAGATGATGGCCGAACGTGACCGGCTGCGCGACCTGCAAGTGCGTGAAGCCGGGCATGATGGTCGACGCGTTCTTCTCCGCCATGTCGAGCAGCGCGGTGCGCAGTTCCGTCAGCAATCCGCCGATGCGGTCGATCTCGCCGCGCAGCCACAGGCGGATGTCGGTCGCGACCTGGTCGTTACGCGAGCGGCCCGTGTGCAGGCGCTTGCCGGCGTCGCCGATGAGAGCGGTCAGACGCGCCTCGATGTTCAGGTGGACGTCTTCCAGGTCGAGTTGCCACTCGAACTCGCCGCGCTCGATTTCACCCTTGATCTGCGCCATGCCGCGTTGGATCGCGGCGAGGTCGTCGGCGGCGATGATCTTTTGCGCGGCTAGCATCGAGGCGTGCGCAAGCGACCCTTCGATGTCGACGAGCGCCAGACGCTTGTCGAAGAAAACCGACGACGTGTAGCGTTTGACGAGCTCCGACATCGGCTCCGAGAAGCGAGCCGACCAGGCTTCGCCTTTTTTGTGCAGTTGGGACGTCATGGTGTTGGGCAGTTATGCGGCGGTTAAAGTGGCGCTTAGTCGGTGCTTACCTGGCGGTTGAGCGAGCGGCGATAAGGCTGACGGCGCAGTGCACGCGGCATGACCGCGCGCAGCGTCGCCGAAGCGAAGAAAGACGGCGATTTTAACACTGGCGCGAGGCGTGGCCGACGATTGAACGGCCTGATGCTCGCCATTCATAGGAGCTGAAGCCGCCGGGCGACGCAACGTCATGCAACGCGCTGCAACCACAACCGCTCACTCCCGCACCAGCACCACCAGCTTCAAATCCTCACGATGCGCAGGCTTGAACGTGATCTGATCGTAGACGAGCCGCCCGTCGCGCGGATGGTTGAATTCGCGCCGTCCACCTTCGCGGCCGCCGACGTCCTGCGACGCCCAGAAGCGCGCGAACGCGTCGCTCGCGGCGGTCAGCGAATCGATCAGCGCGCGCGTGGGCGCATCGTTCAGATGACGGATCGAATCCGCGCGAAACTCCGCGGCGAGCCGGCGCGCGCGCGTTTCCCAATCGACGATCAGTTCGCGCGCCGCCGCTTCCGTGAACGTGTAGCGCAGCAGATTGCGGTCGTGCGCGCCGTCGAGCCAGCCGACGAAAAGCTCCGCCGCGCGCTCGTTCCACGCCAGCGCATTCCATTGACGGTCCAGCACGTAGGCCGGCGCGTTCACCAGTTGCACGGTTTCGAGCAGCGTGGCGGGCGCGTCGGCGGCGGCCGGATCGGGTTCGGCCGGATCGCGCTGCGCCGCCAGCTCGAACAGATACGCGCGCTCGGCGCGCGACAGTTGCAACGCGACGGCGATGCGCGCGAGCGCATCGGCGGAAGCGGAAACCGGACGGCCTTGCTCGATCCACGTGTACCAGGTCGGACTCACGCCGCACAGTTGCGCGACTTCCTCGCGGCGCAAGCCCGGCGTGCGGCGGCGCGGGCCGGGCGGCAGGCCGACCGCTTGCGGCGACAGCCGTTCGCGATGCGCGCGGATAAAGTCGCCGAGCGCGCGGGCGGGCGTGGCGTCGAGCGGCGGCGGCTGGTCGGCGGAAGAGGGCGGGGTCATTCGGTTCTTGCTGAGCGTGGGGAGGGTGGCGGGGTGGTGTTATAGATACCAGAATAATTGCTTAACTTGTACCGGTACACGGCGGGCTCTATTGTAGCGGCGTAGCGACTCGAACGGCAGGCCGCGCTGCCCGCGCGCTACACGCGGATTCACACGACACGACATCCCACGCTGACAACCGGAGCTATCCATGAAGCATCACGATCAGGTCGCCGACGCCTTTGGCTCGACCGCCGCCGCTTATTTGACGAGTCCGACGCATGCCACCGGCGCCGATCTGCGCACGCTGGCCGAAGCGGTCGCCGCGACGCCGGGCGCGACGGTGCTGGACATGGGTTGCGGCGCGGGCCACGCGAGCTTCGCCGTCGCGCCGCATGCGCAAGAGGTGGTCGCCTACGACATCGCCGCGCCGATGCTCGCGATCGTCGAAAGCGCGGCGAAGGAGCGCGGCCTCGCGAATATCCGCACGCAGCAAGGCGCCGCCGAAAAACTGCCGTTCGGCGATCACACCTTCGACTGGGTCGTGAGCCGCATGAGCGCACATCACTGGCACGACGTGGCGCCCGCGCTTGCCGAAGTGCGGCGCGTGCTGAAGCCGGGCGGCAGGGTGCTGTTCATCGACATTGCGGGCATCGATCATCCGCTGCTCGATACGCACATTCAGGCAATCGAACTGTTGCGCGACGGTTCGCATATTCGCGATTACCGTGCCGACGAATGGATCGCGATGTTCGAAGCCGCGGGCTTCAAGGCGTCGATTCGCGAGCGCTGGCGTATCGACCTCGAATTCAGTTCGTGGATCGCGCGCATGCGCACGCCGGAGCCGCGTGTCGTGGCGATTCAGTCGCTGTGGCGCGGTTCGCCGGATGAGGTGCGGCAGTACTTCGACGTAAAGGAAGATGGCTCGTTCAAGCTCGATGCGTTGATGATCGACGCGAGTTAAGCGCGGCACGATCGCTTGCAGAAAAAACTAAAGCCGGACGCGACCACAATCGATCGACGCCCGGCTTTATTTCAACCGCACGGCAGCAACGTTCTCAATTCTCAAACGTCGCCGCGCACCTTCAGCCCGTATTCCGCAGGCCCGCCGCAATCCCGTTGATCGTCAAATGAATCCCGCGCCGCACGCGCGCGTTGGTATCGCCCGAGCGATGGCGTTTGAGCAATTCCACCTGCAAGTGATTGAGCGGATCGAGATACGGAAAACGGTTCTTGATCGAGCGCGCGAGCAGCGGATTTTCCGCGAGCCGCTCGCTCTTGCCGGTGATCTCCGACAACACCTTCGAGGTGCGCTCCCATTCCGCGACGATCCGCTCGAACACATGCTTGCGCAGCTTCTTGTCGGACACCAGCGCCGCGTAGCGCGAGGCCACCGCGAGGTCGGTCTTGGCGAGCACCATGTCCATGTTCGACAGCAGCGTCGAGAAGAACGGCCAGCTCTTGTGCATCTTCTTGAGCAGCGCAAGACGGCGCCCACGTTCGGCGTCGCTCGGCGCGCCGTCGAGAAACGCGGCGACCGCGCTGCCGAAACCGTACCAGCCCGTCAGCAGTAGCCGGCATTGGCCCCACGAAAAGCCCCACGGAATCGCGCGCAAATCTTCGATCTTGCGTTGCTTCGGGTCTTGCAATTTGCGCGACGCCGGACGGCTGCCGATGTTCAGCTCCGCGATCTCCGAGATCGGCGTCGACTCGAAGAAATATTCCTTGAAGCCGGGCGTTTCGTACACGAGCGCGCGATACGACGCCATCGCCGCGTCGGACAACTGCTGCATCGTTTGCTCGAATGCAGGCAGTTCGGCGGGCGCATTGCCGTGCGGCAGCAGCGACGCTTCGAGCGTCGCCGCCACCACCGTTTCCAGATTGCGCCGGCCGATGTCCGGGTTGCCGAACTTGCTCGCGATCACTTCGCCTTGCTCGGTCAAACGGATCTGGCCGTCGACGGTGCCAGGCGGCTGCGACAGAATCGCCTGATAGGTCGGGCCGCCGCCACGGCCGACGGTGCCGCCGCGTCCGTGGAAAAGGCGCAGCGTGATGGCGCGTTCGTTGAAGAGCGACACGAGCGCGAGTTCGGCGCGGTACAACTCCCAGTTCGACGTGAGGAAGCCGCCGTCCTTGTTGCTGTCCGAATAGCCGAGCATCACTTCCTGCTCGTTGCCCTGATGTTCGATGATCGAATCGACGCCCGGCAGCGCGAGCAGATCGCGCATGATGTGCGGCGCGTTGCGCAAGTCGGGAATCGTCTCGAAGAGCGGAATCACCATCAGCGCCGCTTTGGCCGGATCGTTCGCGTCACCGAGCCGCCCTTGCAGCAGGCCGGTTTCTTTTTGCAGCAGCATCACTTCGACGAGATCGCTGACCGTCTCCGTGTGCGAAATGATGTAGTTGCGCACCGCGCGCGCGCCGAATTTCTCGCGCGTGACGCGGGCTTGCTCCAGCACGCCGAGTTCGCTTTTCACGAGATCCGAGTAGTCGGCGTAAGGCAGGCGCAACGGACGCGGCTGCGCGAGTTCCGTGAGCAGCACGTCGAGCTTCTCGCTTTCTTCGAGCGCCGCGTAGTCGTCGTGGACGCCCGCGCGCTTGAACAGCTCGGCAATCACTGCTTCGTGGATGTCCGAACTCTGACGCAAGTCGATGCTCGCAAGGTGGAAGCCGAACACTTCGGCCGCGCGCGCCAGCGGCGCGAGACGCGGCGCGGCGAGCGGCGCACCGTGATGCTCGGCGAGCGAATCGATCAGCACATGCAGGTCGCGCGCGAATTCGGCGGCGTCGTCATAAGGCGTGGCGCGAATCGGCGCTGCGCCGCGTCCCGCGCTGCGCAGCGGCACGCTGCCTTCGCCGAGACGCACGCGCGCGCTTGCCGCGAGCCGCGTGTACATGCCGATCAGCGCGCGCCGATACGGCTCGTCCGTGCGATGCGGCGAACGATCCGGCGAGCTTTCCGCAAGCGCTTTGAGTTCGTCGCTCGCGCCGGCGAGCAGATTCGACACCGACAATTCCGCGCCGAGCTTGTGCACCTGCTCCAGATAGTGTTCGAAGATGACCTCGGCCTGGCGCGAGATCGCGTGCTCGAGCGTTTCGGCCGTGACGTTCGGATTGCCGTCGCGGTCGCCGCCGATCCAGCTACCCATCTGGAAGAACGGCGGCAGGCGCGCTTCGAGACCGTGCTCCTTCAGCGCTTCTTCGACATCGGCGTAGAGCGCGGGAATTTCCTCGAGGAAGGTCGCGCGGTAGTACGACAGCGCATTTTCGATTTCGTCGGCGACGGTCAGCCGCGAGTCGCGCAGCATGCGCGTTTGCCATAGCGACGTGACGCGTGCGCGCAGCATCGTTTCGTTGTGCGCGCGTTCGCGGTCGGTCAACTGCTGGTCGCGTTCGGCGAGCAGGCGCGCGACGTCGTGCTCCGCATCGAGAATGCTCTTGCGCTGCACTTCAGTCGGGTGCGCGGTGAGCACGGGCACGATCAGCGCGTTGTTGAAAAACTGCTGCAACACCGGCGTTGCCGCGGCGCCCGCTTCGACGAGCCGCTCCAGCGCATAAGCGATGCTGCCCGGCTGCGGCGCCGAGCCCGCCAGCGCGTGAATACGATGGCGGCGATTGCGGTGACGGTCCTCGGCGATATTCGCGAGGTGCGAGAAGTAGCTGAACGCGCGCACCACGCTGACCGTTTGCTCGGGGCTCAGCGAGCGCAGTTTCTTGTCGAGCGTTTGCGCGGCGGCGTTGTCGTCCTCGCGACGAAAACGCACGGCCGTCTGCCGGATCGTTTCGACGACGTCGAACACCGCGTCGCCTTCCTGTTCGCGCAGCACGTCGCCGAGCAGGCGGCCGAGATAGCGGATGTCCTGGAAGAGCGGATGATCCTTGTCGTCGCGCGTGCGGCCGTTGGTTTTCGGCGCGGCGATGACGATGCTTTCCGAGGACACGGCTTGCAGGTTCGCCGCGTTGTCTTCGGCTTTGCTCTTCGTCTTCGCCTTCGCGTTCGCTTTGCCGTTCTTCATCGCGGAGGCGGCCTCGTTCGCTTTGCCAGCCTTCGATGTCTTGACGGTCTTTTCCGCTTTGACGGGCACCGAGGTTTTCTCGGCCTTGATGGCTTTGGCGGCGTTCGCGGCGGTGGCGGCCTTCGTGGCTTTCGCAGGCTTAGCGCCAGTCGTCGCGCGTTTGGCTTTGGCCGGTTGCGTGGCGTGTGCGTCCGCGGCGGACGAGGCGGAAGCAGTCGACGCGTCGACGTCGGCAGTGGAAGCGTTGGGCGATGCAGTGTTGCGGCGGGCGGAGCGCGCCGATCCGGAAGACGTCACGATGGGTTTCCTCAGGGAAGCCAGGGTCTGTTAAGTGATGAACTGCTACTGCGGAACTCGAACTGCACTGAAACGGCAACGTGAACTGCATGAAGCGGTATGCACCGATGGCGATACGCCGGAGAGGATGGCCGCGCGTGACGAGGTCCGCATACGGCGCATGTTGCGCCGCATTGAATCATCGCGCATGCGGCGCCGCGATGCGCGAACGACCGTGCGTGAAGAGGCCGCGGCGAAGTCTGATACACCACAGCCGCAAGTCCCACGCATTTCGCACGCACAACGCGCTGGACAGCCGCGCATGGCGCGACGCCCGTCTCCTCCATCGATACCGCGTCGGCACGGCGCCCCTTCGACCTCTACTCGAGCCTTGATCCGTAAGGGCGGCAGGCGGGCGAGCCGAGGGGGAGAACGCAAGAGCGCGTGCTAACATTCCTTGTTATTCCATCCCGTCATTCAATCGACAAGCTAATGAACACCGAGACGTTTGCCGCGCCACCCCACACGCTTGTGATTGCTTCGCGAGAGAGCCGCCTTGCGATGTGGCAGGCGGAGCATGTGCGATGTGCGCTGCACAAATTATATCCATCTTGCGACGTAAAAATCCTCGGAATGACGACACGCGGCGATCAGATTCTCGATCGTACGCTGTCGAAGGTGGGTGGTAAGGGTCTCTTCGTCAAGGAACTGGAAGCGGCGCTCGCCGATGGCCGCGCCGACCTCGCCGTGCATTCGCTGAAAGACGTGCCGATGGAATTGCCCGCGGGCTTTGCACTATCCACGATCATGGAGCGTGAAGACCCGCGCGATGCGCTCGTCTCGAACGATTACGACTCGCTCGCCGCGCTGCCGGCCGGCGCCGTGGTCGGCACCTCGAGCCTGCGCCGCGAAGCGATGCTGCGCATGCGCTATCCGCATCTCGAAGTGCGGCCGCTGCGTGGCAATCTGGACACGCGTCTCGCCAAGCTCGACCGCGGCGATTATGCGGCGATCATTCTCGCGGCGGCGGGGTTGAAGCGCCTCGGTCTCGAAGGCCGCATCCGCGCGCTGCTCGATCCGGAAGACAGCTTGCCCGCCGCCGGGCAGGGCGCACTCGGCATCGAGATTCGCGCCGACCGCGCGGAACTCACGGCGTGGCTCGCGCCGCTGCATCACGAACACACGGCTGCGGCCGTCGAGGCGGAACGCATGGTGTCGCGCGTGCTCGGCGGCAGTTGCGAAGTGCCGCTCGCCGCGTACGCGACATGGCATGACGGCGCGCTGCATCTGCGCGGCATCGTCGCCACGCCCGACGGTCAACGTGTGCTGAGCGCGCAGGCGTCGGCACCCGCGCCGACCACCGAGCGCGCCATCGCATTGGGCCGCGAAGTGGCGAACGCGCTCGAACAGCAAGGCGCGATGGACATCGTCCGTGCGTTGAGCACGGCGAGCGCCGTGGATGGCGCCGCGGCATCGTCCGGCAACGGCGCGGCGAACAGCGCGGTATCCGGCGACTGATGGCCGCCCATACCGACACATCTGGCAACGCGTCGGCATTATCGCCGGCTGCCGGCAAGGCGGCGTTCACGGTCGTCATTACGCGACCGGCCGGTCAGTCGAACGAACTGATTGAGCGGCTTGCCGCGGCCGGTGCCGTCACGCTCGACTTTCCGCTGATCGACATCGCCCCCGTCGAAGACGACGCGCCGTTGCGCGCCGCGCTCGGCTCGCTCGAACGTTATGCGCTTGTCGTATTCGTGTCGCCGAACGCAATCGATCACGCGTTCGCCCGAAGCGGCGCGATCTGGCCGCATGCATTGCCGGTCGGCGTGGTCGGGCCCGGCAGTGTGCGCGCGCTCGCGCGTCACGGCGTGAATGCGCCGGCGCACCAGGTCATCAGCCCGGCGTCGGACGCCGACGAAGACAACGGCCGCTTTGATTCCGAAGGCCTCTTCGCCGCGATCGACGCAGCGCTCGGCGAGGCGAATCTCGAAGGCAAGCGCGTGCTGATCGTGCGCGGCGACGGCGGCCGCGAGTGGCTCGCCGACCGCCTGCGCGAAGCCGGCGCCGAAGTCGAAACGGTCGCCGCGTATCGGCGCCTCGTGCCCGAGCCGTCTATCGCGGCGTGGGCGCGCGTGCATCGACTGCTGGCGGGCGAACCGCACGCATGGCTTCTGACGAGTTCCGAAGGCGTGCGCAATCTGCACGAACTCGCGCAAGAACATCTCACCGCCGACGAAATCGCGCAGCTCAAGCGCGCGCCGATCGTCGCGCCGCATCCCCGTATCGCGCAGACCGCGCGGGCATTGGGTTTTGATAGGATTACGGTGTCCGGCGCGGGCGACGAGCGCATCGCCCAAGCCTTGCTCGCCGCCCTGCCGACCGTAGTTCAACCGGTATCGTCCAATCCGGCTCATTCACCGGCTCAATCACGCATGACTGAAACGAACGCATCCACGAACGCTTCACCCCAGCCGGCCGCGACCGCAAGCTTGCCGCCGAACCAACCCTTCACGCCCTACGAAGCGCAAAAGCGCCGCAGCGCGAGCGGACCGCTGTTGTGGTTTGTCGTCGTGGTTCTGGCTTGCGCCGCGGGCGTGGGCGGCTATGCGCTCAACCGCAAGCTGGAGCGCACCGAGCAGCAGCTTACGCAACGTCAGCAGGCGAACGACACGCAAGCCAACGAGTTGCGCATCAAGACCGAGCAGGCGCTCGCCACGGTGCGTCAGTCGGACTCGCAGGTCGCGCAACTGGAAGGCAAGCTCGCCGACGCGCAGGCCGGGCAGCAGGCGCTGCAACAGCAATACGCGGATCTCGCGCGCAATCGCGACGACTGGACGCTCGCCGAAGTGGGTCAGATGCTGTCGGCCGCGAGTCAGCAGTTGCAGTTGACCGGCAACACGCAGCTTGCGCTTTTCGCGCTGCAAAGCGCCGACACGCGGCTCGCCGCGTCGGACAGCACGCAGGCGGTCGCCGTGCGCAAGGCGATTGCGCAGGACATCGACAAGCTGAAGGCCGCGCCTTCCACCGATCTCACCGGTCTCGCGATCAAGCTCGACAACGCGGTCGATCAGATCGACAGTCTGCCGCTTTCGGGCGAGGCGCCGATCGCGCATGCGACGCCGCAAGCGGCGACGTGGGCGGACACGGCCAAGGTCGCGGCGGCCACTGGCGAGCCGCGCTGGAAAGTGTGGTGGCGCGAGGTGACGACCGGCATCGGCCAGCAGTTGACGAGTCTCGTGCAGGTGCGCCGCATCGACAACGCGGACGCGATGATGGTCGCGCCCGATCAGGGCTACTTCGTGCGTGAGAACGTGAAGCTGCGTCTGTTGTCCGCGCGGCTCGCGCTCCTGTCGCGCAACCAGACCACGCTCAAGTCCGACCTCCAGGCGGCGCAAACGGCGCTGACGCGCTACTTCGATGCGTCGTCGAAGAAAACGCAAAACGTGGCCGATCTCGTCAAGCAGGTGGAAGCCGGTTCGGCCGCCGTCGAATTGCCGAATCTGAACACGAGTCTGCAGGCGGTCAATCAATACCGGAGCCGAGGTTAATCATGGCGATCCGGGGACTTCTATGGCTCGCGTTGCTGTTCACCATCGCGGTCGTGCTGGCGGTGGTCGGACGCTTCGACATGGGACAGGTGCTGCTGGTGTATCCGCCGTACCGCGTCGACATGTCGCTGAATCTGTTCGTGGTCGGGCTCGTGGTGCTGTTCATTCTGCTGTATGCGTTGCTGCGCATCGTGCGCAATATCTGGCGCATGCCGCAGCGCGTGGCCGCGTATCGTGCGCGCTCGCGTGTCGCGAAGGCGCACGCCGCGCTGCGTGACGCGATCGGCAATCTGTACGCGGGGCGTTTTTCGCGCGCGGAAAAGGCCGCGAAAGACGCGCTCGCGAATGGCGACAACAAGGGCGCGGCCGGCCTGATCGCGGCGGCGGCGGCGCATCGCATGCATGAATATGCACGGCGCGACGAATGGCTCGCGCAGATCGACGAGGCCGACTGGCAGGACGCGCGTCTGATGGCCACCGCCGACATGCGCGCCGACGGCCGCGACGCCGACGGCGCGTTGGCCGCACTCAAGGAAATGCAATCGCAGGGCGGGCGGCGCATTCACGCGCAGCAGATCATGTTGCGCGCGCAACAGCAATTGAAGAACTGGGGCGAAGTGCTCAAGCTCGTCAAGACGCTGGAAAAGCGCGAGGCGATTCATCCGGCGGTGGCCGTGCGCTTGCGGCAACTCGCGGCGGAGAATCTGCTGCGCGATCGTCGGCATAACGCCGATGCGCTGCTCGAACTATGGAATTCGCTGACGCCGACCGAGCGCCATTCGCCGCGTCTCGCCGATCTCGCCGCCGAATTGCTGGTTGCGCTGAATCGTCCGCAGGAAGCGCGCAAGATTGTCGAGGAAGCGCTCGCGCAAAACTGGGACGCGCGCTTGTTGCGTCGTTATCCGGATACGGCGGGCGGCGACGCGTTGCCGCTAATTCAGAAGGCCGAGGGCTGGCAGAAGGATCGTCCGGACGATGCCGACTTGTTGTTCGCGTTGGGGCGCTTGTGTCTGCATCAGCAGTTGTGGGGCAAGGCGCAGTCGTTCCTGGAGCGCGCGCTGAAGCTGGCCGATAACGAGACGCTGAAGATCCGGTCGCATCGCGCGTTGGCTCGCTTGCATGAGCAGCTAGGCGATGCGGAGAAGGCGAGCCTGCATTATCGGGAAAGTGCGTTGGCTATGAATATTGTTTGAGTTGGGTTTTGCGTTTTAGGGTGATGGCCGCAGCGGGTGCTGCGGCCATTTTTTTGGCATTTTGCTTTTTGTTGCTTGTGCGGTTGGTTTGTGGTTTGTGGTTTGCGGGTTGCGGTCGTTGCTTAGTGCGGTGCGGCTGCGGGTGGTTGCGTGATGTTTGCGGTCACGGAGGCGGCGCGTTTCGTGGACGCGTTTTTGCCGCGCGATGTGCTTTCGTCGGCGGCGGTCGAAGAGGCTTTTGCTCTCTGCGATGCTTCGGCGAGCAGCTTCGTCGCATGCTGCGCGGTGATGCGGCTGCGCGGGACGCCCTTCGCATCGAGTGCGATCACCTGGAACAACTCGCGGTCGCATTCGAGTTCCTGCTGATACTGCTCTGCTGTGTCGAGCAACAGTTCGATGAGTTTTTGACGGCGCTGCCTTTCGTCGCGCGAAACGGCAGGATTTCTAACTATCGACGACGCAAGTGTGATCAAGGTGTCCAGTTGAGCTACCTGCCGGTCGCAGAGGTCGAACGCGGAGAGGGCGAGTTTTTCGTACTGGAGTGCGTCGACGGGTGGGCGCGAAGGCTTGGGATTCTTGATGGGCTTGGTCATGGTGCGATCTCCCTGATGCTGCTTTGGATCGCCCGGACACGCGCTTTTTTGAGGAAGGGTGAGCGGGCACGAAGTAGGGTTGACAGACCGGCGTTGAAACCATAACCGGCGAGCCTTGCGGCTCCCCCACCACGGCCCGCCCATTGAATTATAGACGTGCAGCAGTAGACGCACGGCCTGCCTGGGCAGGCGTGCGGGTTTCAACGTTCAGGCTGTCAAACCTGGTCGCAGGGTGTTTTCCGGCGACTTGGTGATTATAGGGGAGTGGGACTGTCTTGAATTTGGGGGAGTTGGGGGAATGCTTCGGAATGTTAAATGGGGGGCGGTGGGGGAGGCGGTTAGTGAGGGGCCGAGATTGACGGCGGATTCAACCGGTCGATGCAACACTCCTGCTGCTCACGCAGCTTCAATTGTGTTGCATCGATGGGTTGAGTTCGCAGCCATAACGAGTCGTTCGGATGGATCAGTTACTCAGACGTTCGTGCGTCAGTTTCACCCAGGAAACAGCCCTTAGGAAAGCTGTTGCACGGTTAATTTGTGACGTTTTGCGATCGTTTGCTTTCATATGGATAACCCGCCCGCTTTACGTCTAGGCTAGCGCGTAACTACCTCACGCTCCCCCGAACGCCCGGCCAGCGGGAGTACCATCATGCGTTGCCATGCCGTCCCAACTTTGCGCCAGTCACCAAGTATCGAGCCATGCAAGAATCAACATCCTTCGTCGCCCACAAGTTCAAGCCGCTCGATAAGTACGGCTGGGAAATCCTGGAAACCAGTACGCTCTACTTTCCCGACTGCGCGAAGTTGAACGACCCGGCAGATTGTCAAATTGACTTGATGTCTGCCTTTCGGCTCGCCCGAGTTGGACTTGCCAACAACGACGAGGCCGATGCTGAAAAGGCGTTCCGGATTCATGCGCAGGCAATTATGGAGCACGCCCGAACATGCGGGATTTTCAGCCTTTGTAGTGGCTCGATCAACAGCGATGCAGGACGGCTGATGTGGGCGCACTATGCGGCTAACCATACGGGGGTCTGCTTGACCTTCGAGATTCCCCACGCGTTCGCGGAACAACTGGTCGGAATGGCACCTGTCGAATATTCGACTGATGAACTCTTTAAAGCGCTTCAGCAGCTTAAGCCGATCCAGCCGCAAGGACCCGATGGCGAGTTCTTCGATACGTTTCTGAAACCAGTCATTACATCCTTCCTCGTCACCAAATCGCCGGAGTGGAAGTACGAGCAAGAATCTCGGTTGGTTTCATCACAGCCTGGCCACGTTGCCTTCGACCCGTCTTGGCTCAAGCAGATTTGCTTTGGCCTTCGCACTAGTACACCAGATCGCGAGCGCGTCGCAGCGCTTGTGAAGAAATTTCCAAGCTGCAACTTGGTGGAAGTAGTCAGGGCGAAGGACGATCTGTTTCGCGTCGATCTTCGCGAACTATAGAGTGGATCCGGAATTAATAGGTGGGGTTGGCTTAAGGGTAAGGCGAAACGCGCCTGGCAGGGCTGTCAGGCGGGAGGCATGTGCGGGTACCCTTGGATCGAAGACAGTCAATAACCATGTGTGTGTGAACGGAAAGGGCCGCCACCCTTTTCGGTCGCTGGTCAGCTCAGTTGCCAAACGGCAGCTTTCGAGGTACAGCGGGCACAACGCCGTGTTGATCGAGAATCAGTTGCGGCCTAGCCGCTGGAGAAGCTAAGCCGACCGCCTACCTAGAGCGTTCCGAATCTGAGAGAACTAGAATTCCAAAGGGCGGCAGCGTCTCGACCAGGGTGACCGGCATATCGATCACGTGTAGTTAAAGCTCCTGGCCAGCGATCAAACGCTTTGCTTCGTCATAGGCGTCTTCTTTCTCCACAATTGACCGAATGAAGCTGGAGTGACTTTCTGACGGAAGCATCGCGTTCTCTATGCGATCGACGGCTTCGGCTAGTTTGCGCATCCGTCGGGTCCGACTCTGGGGCGATTCGGCGGTGCTAAGCTTTGTCAGCGCCTCATTTAAATCAGCTAGAAATTGCCGTATTGAGATTAGCAATGTGGCACGAGGCCTCATCAAACGAGTTGCATCAAGTCCACAAACCTCAATAGTCTTTGCCGCAATTTCGTAATGAGCGCCACGGATCGGCCGCAGGGAGATGTCCTGGAAATAAAAATAGTCGCGCGGATCGTGGTCGTAAGGGTTCACTATGGGAGATGCCACCGTATCGTGCGTCCCCTTCGATCCATTACACTTTCGACAGCACGGCAAGAAGTTGCTCCAGTCAAAAGTACGCTGATAGTGGATCGACTTTGGCGCGAAATGCTCGACTTCAATATTTCCCGACTCTGCTGGCTTTCCCTCGCAGAATGCGCATTTTCCTAGACTACTTTCCTCGAGAGCATGCTTAATATCGTCGTGTCGATAGAAGCAAACCAGCTTCTCCTTTTCGGCGTCAGGTATTGCCTTGTATGATCCATACTTTCCTGCGGCTGCCAGTAAATCCGAAAGCCATTTCGATTTATTCGCCGATAAGATCGCGGGTTCGGCTGGACGATTCAACTTAATCATTTTCAGTCAAGATAATGGATGCCAATCGTACGTCTAATACTTTTACAATCGCGTCGTCCGGGTGAGCGATGGAGCGTAACCGTCCGATGATCGACTTCAAACCGACTGAATCCTTTTCCTCGACGCAATCAAAAGCTTGATGAACCAAGAGTTCATATTGTTTATTTTCAAGACTCCTCACCCCCATGACCTCAGTCAGAATTTGATCCGTGGTCCAACCTGAGTAGCTATGCGGCTGAGGCGCTATCGAACACTTCCCTCGTACGCTGGCGGGCATGGCAATGACTTCGCCGGCGCGCGCGCTTGCAAGCACATGAGGAGAGTGCGTCGTGACAATGAACTGCAAGTTGGGAAACATTTGACGCATACCGTCGCGCAATGTGAATTGCCACTCCGGGTGAAGATGCACATCGATTTCGTCTATAAGAACGGATCCCACCGATTTCTCAATTTCGGCCAATTCGCCCTCGCCCGTTCCTTCGGCCCATTCAATTATGCGCGCGACGATCGTTAACACGGCTTTAAATCCGGAAGAAAGTTCTTCCAAGTAACATTCCCGCCCATAAATCGAGAAAACGGGTTCCATGTCGGACTTGATTCGCACAAATTCGAAGTTGCTGTCGAACGGGGCCAGTGCAGGGAGGGCGCTTAAAAAATGCTGCCAATTCTTCTTTTCGGTAGTCGCCCAGTCTTTATCAACTATGAAGTAACGATTGATCAGCCATTGTTTTACGTTTGAACTGGATTCTTCAAAAATATGCTTAACGGAGTTGTTACGATATTGCTTCCTGCGTTCGACCAATAGCGGTTCGCGTTGCATGCCTTGAGTTTGGATGTAACGTAATGATCGTTGGGCGCCGAGTAAAAGAGGAGAAAAATCTGGCGCATGCTTGTCTGTTTCGATCGAAAGCACGCTTTTTCGCCCCTCGGCCTCGGGTAATGCCGCCCACAACTTCGTACTGGACGTTCGATAGCCATGGCCAGTGAAAGAGCCTTTGCCAAGCCCTACTCGCAGTAGGTCACCCTTATGACTTACATCGATAAAAACCTCGCTCGTATCCGAGGCACGTGAGTGCTCTAACGAGTGATGAGTAAGGGCGTGTGCGACGCATGCCAGTATCGATGTTTTGCCTGAGCCGTTCGGCCCCGCAATAAAATTGAAGCCACTATTGAATTCGACACTAAGATCATCGAATTGTCGGAAATCCCGCACATGAAGCGATTCTATAAACGAGCTTCTCATAGTTCTGTTCCCTAGTCGCACGGCGCGACAGATGCGTGATACCGAGCGCATCATGTCGCACAAATTTGCGAAATTCTACCAGCAGGCCTTGCACGATTCGCCCCGCCCTTAAACCGAAGGCGAGGCAACGCGTCTCATACATGGGGCGTGGGTACAGTCGCCGATGGTACGCAACGGCGGCAATAAACGAATCGACTCCTTTGCGTGGCTACAACGATTGGCCGGTCTGGATCACCAAGAGGTCGTCTGGATGTCGATGCTATATGTCTGTGACCACGATGAGCGCGCATTCGCCGTTTAGATCGCGTGGCCGGATACGGGACGGAGCCGACGCTTGAATGTCCACGCTATGACGCACGCGGACGGCGGCTTCTGGCCGAACTGCGTCCGACGCGCTCTGCTCCATGCACCTCTCAACCTCCGTTCGACCCGCACCACCTCAACGGCGGCGTCCAAACTTCAACTACCATCCATCCGTGAACCCACGGCGGCCGGCACCATCTTTGCCTTTGCCGACATTCGCGCATTGTCGTTAGCCAGCCACCTACACATTGCTTGCCCGCCATTCGCACATCGCGATAACCGCGAATATCAGCTCCCGTCTCACCGCACGCGCCAGCGCAACTCCTAACCGCACATACCAACCATCGCACCTTCGCCTCACGCTCAACCAGTAAAAACCGGCCCCTGTCCCCCCGGCGCAAACGCCGGCAACATCTCGACATGCGGCGCACTCCCCCCAGCATGCGGATGAGGCGCCGCCGCCGGTTCCCTCAACATAACAGCACTATCCGCAGTGATCGGCACACTCGGCTTGGCGAGCAGTTCCGTCTTTCTCATCGAACCCGCCGACGTACCGAAGTAATAGCCGATGATGCTGATCCACGCCGTGCCGAGCGCGCCGATCACCACGTTCACCAGATCGCGGTTTTCGTGAGGCAATTCCCTCAAGGCCATCAGCAGCAGGATGCCGAAGAAGCCGCCGGTCACCACCATCGCGAGCGCCTTGGGCACCCAATCCTTGTTGGCAATGCCCATCGCGCGCGCGTCGGCTCGATCGCCAGCCTGGATGCGTGCCATGTCGGTCTCATGCGCGAGATGGGCGTGCGCCGCAGTCACCATCAACTGCTGCAACTGCACCGCGTTGGCGCCCTCGGCCTGTCTGAGCTTGTCGAGTGCCGTCGGGTCGTTTAGCGCGGTTTCGATCGCGTGCGGATCGTTGGGTGTGCCAAGCGTATGCGAGATGATGGCGGCGGCGGCAGTCACGCCCAACCCTCTCGGGCCGCCTATCAGGCCCGCAAGCAAAGGGGCCGTGCTGCCGATGCTCGACGCTACTTTTGACCAGTCCATCATGCCGCTCCAAGGAGAAGGTTGGTTGCCATACGGTCCGTCCATCCGCGGCTGAAAGTGGGCCACGTATGCAGGTTTCGCAGATACCGCAGCCGATACGCCACGAATCGCAGGACAAACCTCATCGGGTCCGCGCTCTTGACGGCGTCCAGTGTGCCCGGGCCGAACTTGCCGTCTTCCAGGGCACCGGACGCCTTCTGCATCCACAACACGACGAGACCGCCGTTATAGTTCGCATCGAATATCTGGAAGGCGACCCGCGGATCGAGTTCATCCAGATGCAGCGGGTCCCAGTATTTTTCCTTGGCGATCTGCCTGGCGGTTTCAAGCGGCAGGTCCTTCATCGCGCCGGCATAACCGGAGCTACGCGCCACGCGTGCCGTCACGCCCCACATCGTTTCGCCGCCGGGGTCCGCGGGATGGAAGGAATATCCTCCTTCGCTTCCGATCAGAGCCCTGAACGCATCGTCGAAGCTGTTCATCTACTGTCTCCGTGCCTGCTACGTGATACTGCTGAAGAGGATGCCTTTGCACTAAGCCGTCAGCATCGCGATCGGGTTTTGTGTTGCCTCAAGCTGACGTCTCGCGGGCTGATTTAAACGTGGGCGGCTCGTCGCATCCGGAGCCGGCGTGTCGGAACGCGTGACCGCCTGATACTCCTTGCTAAGCCGCGCGATACGGTCTTCGTGCGGCGAGAGCACATCCTTGTCGAGTTTCGATGCCTGCGCATACCGGCGCGCCGCTTCGCTCATCTCGCCACTTAGTTCGAGCGCACGGCCCCATCCCGCATACGACGGCGCGAGATCCGGGCGAAGCGATACGGCCTGAGAGAACTTCGCAATCGCATCGTTGTGACGCCCGACCGCGATAAGCGCCTCACCCCAGTCGTGCAACGTGTTGACTGAGTCCGGCTGCATACGATCGGCTTCCCTGAAAGCCTTCAGTGCTTCCGGATAACGATGCGCGTGCAACATGACGTCGCCCAAGAGACGCAGGTTCTCGGCGGTGCGCGATGATTTTTTTGCGCCGGCCTGGAGTTGTTCCAGCGCGTCGTCGATTCGGTGCTGCTGCTCGAGCGCAATCCCAAGACTGGCCCGCAGAATCGCCGAGCCTTCATAGCGGCGCAGCGCCTCGCGGCTCTGCGCTTCGGCGTCTTTCGCGAGGCCCTGGCTCACGAGCAGCCACGCCTTGCCGGCCTCCGCCCATTCGCTCTGCTTCGAAGCGGGCAGCGCAAGCACTTCATCGTAGATGCCGACGATCTCGCTGTAATTGCATTGCGCAAGCGAGCATTTCGTTTTCTGCACTTCGGTGAACAGATGGCTGGCCAGTATGTTCGGCTCGGCAAGCCGCATCGCCTGCGAGGCAATGTCGCGCACGAATCTGTCGATGTCGCGTCCCGCGAACGGCACCTCGGCCTGGCGCGACTGAAACACGCCGCCTTCGATCTGCACGTGAGCCATGTAGGAATCCGCGGCATCGCCGAGCTTTGTGATGCCGATATGAACGACCACATCCTTCCGGTCGACGACCTCTTTTAGAAAGCGCACGGTCGTCGCATAGGACAGGTCCTGTCCGGGAATCTGGATGTCGGGCTGCGCTTCGCTCGCGGTCAGCGCGTCGTGGGGAATGGAACCGGCATCGCGCCCGATCACCCGCATCTCGGACATGATCTTTTCGGCGAGGAAACTGGATGTGTAGCCGCGTTCGGCGAGAGACGGCGGCGTGGCCACGGGCGGCACCAGCAGTTGTTGCCTGAGCACGCCTTGCACGACGAGATAGCAGAACGCGACAGTGAGACTTCCCAGCAGCCACGGAAGCACGTAAGGCAAATACGCTTTGGGCGCGCCGAAAATCAGCCTTAAGGCGCGCAGCCAGGAGAAGACGTGCAAGCCGTGGTGGGTTCCGCGACTGGCTTGTTGCTGAGCACTGGACATGACGCACCTCGTACGGCCCGATGTTGGTCAATAGACGACTCTTGACCGCGTCGTTTATGCATCGACCGTGCCATGGAACGGTGTGCCTTTATCGGCGGCTGCGTGGGGTTGTATGCCAGTGCGGAGAGCGGGAAAGTGTCGTTCGGTAGCCGACGGTTAGCGGTGGAAGTTTGGTTGGGGGAGACATTGCACAGGGTGACTGGTCACTGTCGATGCGTGCTGGATGAGCAGCGGCTTTGCGTGACTGGGTCAAGTCGGCCCAAATCAGCGCCTTGCACCCCTCGCTGCAGGGGCTAAGCAATTCTACGGCCGAGTGGAGTGGAGGGCACGACGATCGGCAGCGCCCGACCCTAGCCTGGAACACAAAAACAGAAGCGCATCGGTATTCTGATTAACGCCCCTGTCTGCCGGCCTTACCTCCCCGCCTGAAACGCCGCCAACGCCTTCCCGAGTTCCTCGTCGGTGACAGCGGGCGAAATGGTGAACGTAAAGATATCGCCAAACTGCAGCACCCACGCCGCCAGGGGGGCCGTGCTGTCGGCCTCGACGATCGCGCACCCGCTCAACTCGCCGATTGCGTGCCAACGGCCGAGCATCGTGATGCCATCGGGCGGCAGCGCGCCTCCCGTCTTCATGAAACGTTCGATCGCCGATTGCTGTGCCGTCGGTAGCCCCTTCCACTGCACAATGAATTTCATTGCGGACCTCCACTTGACTCGCGACGATGCCGGCCAGTGGCAAGCCGTCATCGCAGCAGGCGCCGCAGGATGCGGCGCGTGAGAGCCTGCATCGGGCGCAGATTCTTCCGACGTTATCCGCGAGGCAATGCCGCCACTTCGGCCTTCTAAAGAATGATAGGCAGCGGCCATCCGAAGGGGAAATGCGGCGCGTAGTCTTTCTCCGCCGCGCAGCGCATCGTCGTTTTGAGCCGCCGTCCCCCACCCGCAGGCTTCCACGCCAGACGCAGCGCTATACTGACTCCCCGTCCATAGCGCGAGTAGCCGGGGCAGCACGAGCGCTGCCCGGCGAACCGATAAAAAATTGGCTGAACACGATCTCAAACGACTCAAAATCGACCGCGCGCCGGTGACTGCGCGCCGTCGGCGCAACTGGACCGGCTACGGGGTGGCCGCGCTTATCGTCGTGGGCGCGCTCGTCGTGGGCTTGCGCTTCGCCAGCCCGCGCACCGTGCAAACCACGTCGGTCGTCTCCGCTTATCCGTCGCAGAGCTACACCTTGCTGAACGCGACGGGCTACGTCGTGCCGCAACGCAAGGCGGCCCTGGCGTCGAAGGCACAAGGGCGGCTCGAATGGCTCGGGGTGCTCGAAGGCACGCATGTGAAAAAGGACGAAGTCATCGCCAGGCTGGAAAGTGCGGACGTCGAGGCGTCGCTGGCGCAGGCGAGGGCGCAGGTGAAGGTCGCACAAGCGAACCTCGCGCTGCAGGTCGCCGAACTGAAAAACGCTGAACTCAACCTGCGCCGCTCCAAGATTCTGGTGCCGAGCGGCGCGATGCCCGCGACGCAGTACGACGCCGACCTCGCGCGCTACGACAAGGCGCAGGCGTCGATCGACAACAGCCGCGCGGCCATCGTGTCGGCGCAGGCGAACGCGCAGGCCGCACAGGTCGCTGTCGATCAGACGGTGATTCGCGCGCCGTTCAACGGCGTGGTGATCGAGAAGCATGCGAACGTCGGCGACAACATCACGCCGTTTTCTCAGGCGTCCGACAGCAAAGGGGCCGTCGTCACCATCGCCGACATGGACACGCTCGAAGTCGAGGCGGATGTCGCGGAATCGAACATCGCGAAGATCGCCGTCGACGCGCCTTGCGAGATCCAGCTCGACGCGCTCCCCGAACTGCGTCTCGCGGGCCGCGTATCGCGCATCGTGCCGACCGTCGACCGCTCGAAGGCGACGGTGCTCGTCAAGGTGCGCTTCGTCGATCGCGACCCACGCGTGCTGCCGGACATGAGCGCAAAGATCGCTTTCCTGTCAAAGCCGGTGCCGCCGCAGGACCGGCGGCCCGTCGTCGCGGCGCAGCCGGCTGCCGTCGTTCAGCGCGACGGACGCAGCGTCGTCTTCGTCGTCAAGGACGAGACCGTGCATCAGGTGCCCGTCACGACGGGCGCGAAACTCGGCGATCTGATCGCGCTCGACGGCGTGCGTGCAGGAGACGTGCTGGTGCGTGCGCCCGACGCGCAGTTGACGGACGGCGCGAAAGTCAACGTGGCGAAGCCATAACATGAGCGGGCAGCAAGCTATGAACCGCGCGAATGGCGCTGCGCCGCTCGTCGAGATATCGCAGCTCGTGAAGTCGTACCGGCGCGGCGTGCAGACGGTGCCGGTGCTGTCGAACATCACGCTTTCGATAGAAGAAGGCGACTTCATCGCATTGATGGGGCCGTCGGGCTCAGGCAAGAGCACGCTGCTCAACCTGATTGCGGGCATCGACCGGCCCGATGGCGGCGTGCTGCGCGTGGGCGGGCTCGACATCACGCAACTGTCGGAAGCGGCGCTGGCCGACTGGCGCGCGGCCAACGTCGGCTTTATCTTCCAGTTCTACAACCTGATGCCGGTGCTGACGGCGTTCGAGAACATCGAGTTGCCGCTGATGCTCACGAGACTCACGCGCAAGGAGCGGCGCGAGCGCGTCGAGCTGGTGCTCGAGATGGTCAACCTCGCGAACCGTGCGCATCACTATCCGTCGGAGCTGTCGGGCGGACAGCAGCAGCGCGTCGCGATTGCCCGCGCAGTCATCACCGACCCGACGCTGATCGTCGCCGACGAACCAACCGGCGACCTCGATCGCACATCGGCGGAAGAAGTCCTCGCGATGCTGCAACGTCTGAACCGCGAACTGGGCAAGACCATCATCATGGTCACGCACGACGCGCATGCCGCAGGCGCCGCGAATGCGCTCGTGCATCTGGACAAAGGGGAGTTGACCGATGGCGACACACGCTGATCGGCGCGACGGCAGCCTGTCATGCACGCGCTGAAGCTGATTACGCGCAACGCGCTGCGCCACAAGCTGCGCACTGCGTTGACGGTGCTCGGGCTCACCATCGCGGTGCTCGCATACGGGCTCCTCAATACGGTAGTCGATGCATGGTATGCGGGCGCCGCGGCCGCATCGAACGCGCGCCTCGTCACGCGCAATGCCATTTCGCTGACGTTCTCGCTGCCGCTCAGCTACGAGAACCGCATTCGCGGCGTGGAAGGCGTGACGCTGGTTGCGCGCTCGAGCTGGTTCGGCGGCGTGTATCGCGAGCCGAAGAACTTCTTCGCGCAGTTCGCCGTGTCGGACAACTATCTGGACCTCTATCCCGAGTTGATCGTGCCCGCTCAACAGCGCAGCGATTACGTACGCGACCGCAAGGGCTGTCTCGTCGGCCGGCAACTCGCGACGCAGTTCGGCTTCAAGGTCGGCGACGTCATCCCCATTAAAGGCACGATCTATCCGGGCACCTGGGAGTTTGTCGTGCGCGGCATCATGGACGGCCGCGACGAATCCACCATCACGCGGCAACTCATTTTTCACTGGGACTATCTGAACGAATCGGTGCGCAAAATGCCGGGGCGGCGCGCGGATCAGGTCGGTGTCTACGTGCTGGGCATTGCTGTTCCCGAGGAGGCCGCCGCGATCTCGCGCAACGTCGACGACGTGTTCAGAAACTCCCTCGCCGAAACGCTGACCGAAACGGAGCAGGCGTTCCAGCTCGGCTTCGTCGCGATGTCGAATCAGATCATCGCGGCGATCCGCGTCGTGTCGTATGTGGTGATCGTCATCATCATGGCCGTGATGGCGAATGCGATGGCGATGAGCGCCCGCGAGCGCACCGTCGAATACGCGACGCTGAAGGCGCTCGGCTTCGGGCCGGGCTTTCTCGCGCTGCTGATGTTCGGCGAGTCGTTGACGCTGTGCATCGCGGGCGGCGGGCTCGGCATGCTGCTGACGCCGCCCGCCGCCAGTATCTTCCGGCAGGCAACGGGCGGTGTATTCCCCGTCTTCCACGTGTCGCGCGACACCGTGCTGTTGCAGGCGGCGTGTGCGGGTGTCGTCGGCGTGGCGGCGGCGATCATTCCGGCGATCCAGGCGGCGCGCGTGCGGATCGTCGAAGGCCTGCGGGCGATCGGGTAGCGCATCGTGGCCATTCCGCTTTCATATATCGCTCGCAACCTGTGGACCCGCCGGCTGACGACGGCGCTCACGGCGGGCGGACTCGCGCTCGTCGTATTTGTGTTCTCGACGGTGCTGATGCTCGACGCGGGCCTCAAGAAAACGCTCGTCTCGACCGGCGAAGAGGACAACGTCGTCGTGATCCGCAAGGGCGCGGAGACGGAAGTGCAGAGCGCGATCGACCGCAATCAGGCCAACGTGATCGAGATGCATCCGGCCGTCGCGATCGGCGGCGACGGACGAAGGCTCGCGTCGAAAGAGTCGGTCGTGCTGATCTCGCTAGCGAAAATCGGCTCGGGCAAGCCGTCGAACGTGGTGATACGCGGTGTGTCGCAAGCGGGCATCGGCTTGCGGCCCCAAGTGCGGCTCGCATCGGGGCGCTTCTTCACGCCGGGATCGTCGGAGATTGTGGTCGGCAGCAGCATTGCGAAGGGCTTCGCGCGCACGCAGCCCGGCGAGCACTTGCGTTTCGCGCAGCGCGAGTGGACCGTGGTCGGCACCTTCGACGCAGGCGGCAGCGGCTTCGATTCGGAGATCTGGGGCGATGCCGATCAGCTGATGCAGGCGTTTCGCCGGACGAGTTATTCGTCGATGGTCGTGCGGCTTTCAGAGAGCGATCAGTTTGAGCGCTTCAGGAGCGATATCGACGTCGACCCGCGCCTCGCCGACGACGCGAAACGCGAGCGAACTTTTTACAGCGACCAGTCGAAGGCGCTGTCGACGTTCCTCAACATACTCGGCTTCACGCTGTCGGCCATTTTTTCCATTGCCGCGATGATCGGCGCGATGATCACGATGTATGCGTCCGTGGCGAATCGCGTGGCCGAGATCGGCACGTTGCGCGCGCTCGGCTTCAAGCGCGCGAACGTGCTCGCGGCGTTCCTCATCGAAGCGATGCTGCTGGGGCTCGTCGGCGGCCTCGCGGGGCTTGGCTGCGCAGCGTTCATGCAGTTCGCGTCGTTCTCGACAACCAACTTCCAGACCTTCGCGGACCTGTCGTTCCGCTTCATCCTGACGCCCGCGATTGTCGGAAAGACATTGGCGTTCTCGGTGACGATGGGGCTGGTCGGCGGCTTTTTGCCCGCGTTGCGCGCGTCGCGGATGAATGTTGTGGATGCGTTGCGGGCGAGGTGAGTGGATGGCGTGTGGGGAGTTGGAATTACTTTCACGAAAAGTCAGGCATTTCCAGAGGCGGCCGGTGACGAGGGGGCCTGGTCCATTGCAGCAACGCTGTAGCAGTGAGTCCGACCACGGCGGTGTACGCAATCATCACGGACCACGGAAACGGTGTGAACCTGAAAGGAGGCGGCAAGTATTTGATGAGTGGCGTGCTCGTCGTTACGTGGGCGAGCAATTGGCAGGTCATCGAAACAGAGAAGATCATCAGGGTCATGCCGCAGTTCCACGCGCGCTGTCCCTTTGGCGAAAGCGCGACTCCAAAGAAGAGCGCGATCGTTGCCGCAATAAGAAGGCTCAAAGGGCGGCCCTGCGGCATTAGGAGCGGTAACCAGCCCGCGCGGCTTGCTGCGAAAGACATTGCAAAAAAATGAAGCAGACACGAGAGACCGAGAGCGCCAATTCGAACCAGATCCCGGACCGTATGTGCCGGCGGCATATGATGGCTCTCGGCAAAGAAGTCGTAACTCCTTTTGCTATACACCAAGGCAATAAACAGGCCGGCGAAAGGCAGCGAAATCAACGCATTGAGCCGGAACGGAAGCGATATTGTCACAGCGATACTGGCGACCGTCGTCCATATGTAGAGCGCTCGGCCCCAAGCGCGTCGATAGCATAAAGCGAGGCTCGCGGCCAGACATCCTAGGGTAGAGACAAACCAAACGGCATCGCACAACAAGAGCTGCCACGGCAGCGTCGCCTTTAATGTCGACCATGAGCCTGACCACGCATATCCCACGTAGGCGAATACCTGCAGCGAGTACACGCTTTGCAACATCAGCGCAAAAGCGATCACTCTTATCGTTGTATATCGTTTTGGGAAACTCGACGTCATTCCGGTGTGGTGGTAGTTTTTTCTCTAACTGACATACTAGGCCTCGAAGCACGCGTTAATTGCGTCGCCGTAGCCAGATGGTTTTCTCGCGTAGCTTCCCGCACTCGCGAAGCCATTAACGTCGCTCAACAGTGGCAGGTTTCCCGGGCCAAAGACTGATGCAACGACATTGTCGACGATCAAGGCTCTGCTGTCGACAGACCGCTCTCGCCCGATCTCTACCGCAAGCCACGCTGTAGTCAACGGCCGTTCGACCGCAACCCCACCTACTCAACCTTTCCCCGGCTAAAGAAAGCGCACAGCCAACACAAGCCCATTAGCCAAAGCGTGCGTAACGTACGTGCTAAAAATCGGCCGCCCTTGCTTCCTGGCCTCCACAACGAAGACCGCCGCAAGCACCGCTGCGCCCAGGACAATACTCACGACAGTACGATCCGTATAACCATGCAGGCAAGTGAATGCAATGGCTGAACAAAGTCCAGCAACCCACCACGGTTGACGGAAAACGCCCCTAACCAATCGAATCGGCAGCCATTGCCCGACTATTGTCTCCACGAATGGCATCGCGACAACGATAACGAACAGTCGCAACTCAATAGAGCGGTTCGCGAACGGTATTTCGTGCGCAGGCGGCGCGCCAAAAAACCACGATCCGACGACAATGAGCGCGATCTGCCCGAACGACATGATCGCTGCCCCTCCCACGATCAATCCCCATCGCGGCGTGTTCGTCCAGTAGTTCTTCAACTTGAAGCTAACGCCAAGTGCCGGGGGCAAAGTACATTCTCCAAACGTGCGTCCACATAATGCCGCGAGTTGGCCCAACAGTAGATGGACGAGATAGTAGTCGTCGCGGCGAATTGTTGCCGAGTAGTGCGACCTTATCGAGCGGCAGCTAATGCCTACGCCAACGCAAACAAACTCAGCGCGCGAGCGCTGGATCGATTTCATTACCCGTCAATCCAAACCTTGCCATGCTGGCGCGATGATCTTCCGAGCCCAGATATAAACGAAGTTGCCGGTTCACCGCATTAATCAGCTCGCTGTTCTTTCGATTAAACGAGAACGCTCCGAGCGGGGGCGTGTGCTGCGCACCGTCCGTTGCCCGCTTGTGCGCCACCGCCTCGAGCGTTGAGCCACCGACCCGACTCGCAACTATGCGATTGCCCAACGCGGTGCTCGCATACGCATCGATCTCGCGCGAAAGGACCGCGTCAATAGCGTCGGCCTGTTGTTGAAAGATGACGATCTGCTCTTCCGATACGCCTGATGCTCTGGCCGAATCGTGTTGAACCTGTCCCGCGATGATGCCAAGGCGGGCATCGGCGCGTTCGGCGAGTGATACATAGCTGTCGAGCGCTTTCGGATTTCCAGCCTGAACGAGAAAGCCGTCGCCGATTCCCCATACAGGTACGCTGAACGCGACCATCTCCGCGCGTTCAGCCGTGACGAAGAGCGGCACATTCATGTCCCACCGGCCTGCTTGAACGCCGGGCAGCAGTTCACTGAACGTGGTCAGGTGATATTCGATCCGCGCTACACCAATCGCCCGAAGGACTGCATCGGCCAAGGCGATGTCAGCGCCTGTAGCGCTACCATCCGCGTCGGTCCAACCGAATGGCGGTTCTTCGATGTACGCAATCGTGACCTTCATCACTGTGTCTCAGGAAATGGCAATGGCAGGAAACTATGCGGATTGTTCGAGCTTTTTCTCGCTTGTGCACGCATTCCTTGTGAGCGCGACTATCGCCTAACGTTACACGTCAATGGCAATAGCCGCGCCTCACTCAAACTCGATGGTTAGCAAACCCACTCACCGATTAACCATCCTCGCCGGCACACTAATCGCCAGCAGTCCCCCAAGAACCAGAAACGCCGCGAGCATATACATCCCCGAATCATTAGCCGCAGTCGCCTGCTTCAACCACCCGACCGCATACGGACTCAAAAACCCCGCAAGATTGCCAATCGAATTAATCATCGCAATCCCGGCCGCGGCACCCGTTCCCGCAAGAATCGCCGTCGGCAAACTCCAGAACAGCGGCAACGTAGTGAGAATGCCCATCGTCGCAAGCGTGAGAGAAGCCATCGCGAGCACGGTGTTGTGCGTGTACACCACCGAAAGCACCAGTCCAACGGCTCCCGCAAACGCCGGCAACGCAATATGCCAGCGACGCTCCCGCATGCGGTCCGCGCTGCGCGCAACCAGCACCATCGCCACCACCGCCGCCGCAAACGGAATCGCGGAAAGCAGGCCGATCGCGAACGCATCGGTCACGCCAGTCGCCTTAATGATCGTCGGCAGCCAGAAGCTCACGCCATACAAACCCATCACGAACGAAAAGTAAGTGAGGCTAAGCATCAGCACGCGGCCGCTCGTCAGCACCTGGCGAATCGGCATGTCGTGCTTGGTCGCTTCTTCCGCGGAAACGTGGCGCTGCAGCAGTTCCTTTTCTTCGTCGGTCAGCCACTTGGCCTTCGAAATACGATCATCGAGTGCGACGAAAACCAGAATGCCCACCAGCACCGACGGCAGCCCTTCGAGCAGAAACAGCCACTGCCAGCCGTGCCAACCGTTCACGCCATTGAACGTCTTCAGGATATAGCCCGACACCGGCCCGCCGATCACTCCCGAGAGCGCAATCGCCGTCATGAACCACGTCGTCATGCGTCCACGCCGATGCGACGGATACCAGTACGTGAGATACAGAATGATGCCGGGAAAGAAGCCGGCTTCGGCAATACCGAGCAGAAAGCGCATCACGTAGAACATGGTCGGCGTGGTGACGAACATGGTCAGCACGGAGATCACGCCCCACGACACCATGATCCGCGCAATCCACACGCGCGCGCCCACCTTGTGCAAAATCACATTGCTTGGGATCTCGAAGAAAAAGTAGCCGACAAAGAAAATGCCTGCGCCGAAGCCATAAACCGCATCGCTCAGGCCGAGGTCGCTCGTCATTTGCAGCTTCGCGAAGCCGACGTTCACGCGGTCGAGATACGCGACCACGTAGCAGAGCATCAGGAGCGGCGCGAGCCGCCAGTTGACCTTGCGATAGGTCGCCTCTTCGAAAGTGGAAGGCGGCGCTCCCGCGCCGGGATGGTGGAGCGGATCTGCGGGACTAGCCATGGTGTCTCCTCTTTTCTTGTGGAATTGAAGTGCCGCGTCGATCGATTCTAGCCGTGCGGCGCGGCTCGCACGTCAATTAGATACCGGGGGAAAACACTGAGCCCCGCAAGCGCCGTACGTGAACGGCGCTTGCTCAGGGCAACGCCACCAACGCCAAACCCAACGCCAGAGCTGCGACTACACGCAGCGCCCGCCATCCACTTCCAGACACACGCCGGTGATGAACTCCGCTTCGTCCGAAGCCAGATAGAGCGCGGCGTTCGCAATGTCCTGCGGCGTCGAAAAGCGTCCCAGCGGAATGCCCGCGAGAAAGCGCTTGCGGTTCTCAGGCGTATCTTCGACGCCCATGAATTCGGACAGCAAAGCCGTTTCGCCGATCACCGGATTCACGCAGTTCACGCGGATGCGGTCCGGCCCGAGTTCCACCGCCAGCGACTTGCTCGCGATGATCACCGCGCCCTTGCTGCCGTTGTACCAGACGAGTCCGGGGCGCGGCCGCACGCCCGCCGTCGACGCGATATTGATGAAGCTGCCGCCGCCTTGCTCGCGGAAATACGGCACGAACTCCTGCACGCTCCAGTAGATGCTCTTGACGTTCACCGCGTACACGCGGTCGAACTCGGCTTCGGTCACTTCGAGCACCGGCTTGTTGCGATGCGTGGTGCCCGCATTGTTGACGACGATCTGCACGCTGCCGAAGTCTTCGAGCGCCGCCTCGCGCAGCTTTTGCCAGTCCTCGCGTTGCGCGACGTTGCCCGCCACCGCAATCGCCTTGCCGCCCGCCAGCGCGATTTCGCTCGCGACGCGCTCGGCGGCGGGGCCGTTGAGATCGTTGACGACGACGTTCGCGCCTTCGCGTGCGTAGGTCTTCGCGATGCCTTCGCCGAAACCCGAGCCGCCACCCGTGACGATGGCCGTTTTACCTGTCAACCGCATGATGTCTCCATTGTTTATGTTGTGGGGCAACCCGCGCACGAGCTAGCCGTGCCGGATCGCAATCGTCTTCAGCACCGTAAAGCCATACAGCGCCTCGAATCCTTTCTCGCGTCCGTGGCCCGAATGTTTGACGCCGCCAAACGGCAATTCGACGCCGCCGCCCGCGCCGTAGTTGTTGATGAACACCTGGCCCGAGCGCAGACGTCGCGCGAGACGCATCTGCCGCGCGCCGTCGCGTGTCCAGATGCCGGCCACCAGGCCGTATTGCGTGCCGTTGGCGAGCGCGAGCGCTTCGTCTTCGTCGCTGAAGGACATGGCGGCGAGCACGGGGCCGAACACTTCGTCGCGGGCAAGGCGGTGGCTCGCGGGCACGTCGCGCAACAACGTGGGCGCCTGATAGAAGCCGCTTTCCGGCGCCTCGGGAATCACTTCGCCGTGCGCGGCCATCGCGATGCCGTCATGCTGCGCGTCGGACAGAAAGTCCCACACGCGCTGCTGCTGTTTCGCGTTGATGAGCGGGCCGCAATCCAGATCCGCATGCGACGGACCGACGCGCAGCGCGTTGAACGCGCCGCTCAGCCGGTCGAGCAGCGGCTCGTAAATCGCGCGGTCGATCAGCACGCGGCTGCCCGCCGAACAGGTTTGCCCGGCGTTCTGCACGATCGCGGAAACGAGCACGGGCAGCGCGGCGTCGAGGTCCGCGTCGGCGAAAACGATTTGCGGGGATTTGCCGCCCAACTCGAGGGTGACGGGCACGTGGTTCTCGGCGGCCATTTGCGTGACGAGCTTGCCGGTCTCGGGCGAGCCGGTGAACGAAATATGATCGATACCCGGATGACGCGCGAGCGCCGCTCCCGCGTCGTGTCCATAACCGGTGACGACATTGAGCGCGCCCGCGGGCAGGCCCGCTTCGGCCGCCAGTTCGGCGACGCGCAGCACCGAAAGGCACGCATCTTCGGCGGGTTTGACGACGCACGCATTGCCCGCCGCGAGCGCCGCGCCCACGCTGCGCCCGAAAATCTGCATCGGATAATTCCACGGCACGATGTGGCCGGTCACGCCGTGCGGCTCGCGGATCGTCATCACCGTGTAGCCGGCCTGGTAGGGCAGCGTCTCGCCATGCAGCTTGTCGGCCGCGCCCGCGTAGAACTCGAAGTAGCGCACGAGCGCCGCCGAATCGGCGCGCGCCTGCTTGAGCGGCTTGCCGGTATCGCGTGCTTCGAGCTGCGCCAGTTCTTCCTGATGCGCGGCGACGAGCATCGACAGCCGGTACAGCACGCGTCCGCGTTCGGCCGCGCTCGCCGCGCCCCATGCACCTTCGAACGCGCGGCGCGCAGCATGCACGGCGGCGTCGATGTCCGCCGCGGTGCCGCGCGCGAGTTGCGTGAACGGCTGGCCGTCCGAGGGATCGAGCACGGCGATGGTCTCGCCGCCTGAAGCAGCGGCCCACTCGCCGCCGATGAAGTGTCGGGCTTCTTCCATGCAGACTCCTTGACATGTCCGCAACCGGCGCACGTTCCACAGAAGTTCGACGGAACGCTGAACGAACGCCGTTACGCGGTGTTCATAAACGAGAGGCACAATCGAGCGACGCCTGATGATTATCGCGCTGATCCGCCGACGGATGCCATCGGCCGATTGGCTATAATGGCGCATTCCGCACTGTCCGGCCGCAGCGCTCGCGTTCGGGGCGAGTTTCATCATGCATCGCCTCGGGCCACGCGCCGCATGCCGTGCTCCGAATTCCATCTGACCAGAGAGCGCTCATGAGCTTCAATAACGTCCCCGCAGGGAAAGACCTTCCGCAAGATTTCAACGTCATCATCGAAATCCCGGCGCAAAGCGACCCGGTGAAGTACGAAGCCGACAAGGACCTGGGCCTGCTCGTCGTCGACCGTTTCATCAGCACCGGCATGCGCTATCCGGCTAACTACGGCTTCATTCCGCAAACGCTGTCGGGCGACGGCGACCCGGTCGACGTGCTGGTGATCACGCCGTTTCCGCTGCTGGCAGGCTCGGTGGTTCGCGCCCGCGCGCTCGGCATGCTGCAAATGACCGACGAATCGGGCGTGGACGCGAAGCTGATTGCCGTGCCGCACGACAAGATCTGCCCGATGACCGCAAGCCTGAAGTCGATCGACGACGTGCCGGCCTACCTGAAGGACCAGATCAAGCACTTCTTCGAGCAATACAAGGCGCTGGAGAAGGGCAAGTGGGTGAAGGTCGAAGGCTGGGCCGACATGGAAGCCGCGCACAAGGAAATCAGCGAAGGCGTGGCGAACTACAAGAAGTAAATGGCACAAGGCGCGCCGATGAAATCGAATCGTCGGCCCGCCAAGTAAGACGCCAGACGCCAGCCAGGTGCGCAAAACCGCGCGAGCCCGAACGGGCCGCGCGGTTTTTTATTGCAATTGCACTCGCGGCGCGCTCGTATAGCCCAACTGCATCGCGCGGATGAACCGAAGCCATTTTTATATCCAGGTATAAACCCTTATGATTTGTGACCGCGTCGGATTGTCCCGACCGCGGCCCAATCTGCCATTGCCCAGCCACACGCCGCCTCAGGAGCCCACTGTCCGGATGACGAACCGCAAGTCCACTACGCCGCGTTCCTTGCCTCGCTGGTCGAACCGGCTGTATGCGATCGCCACGGCGATCTATCGCAAGCGGCCGGTGTGGATGGTGTCGTTCTCCGCCAGCGAGGCCAGTCTCTCCGAAGGCTTGCGCGCCGCGTGCGCATCGACGGCGATGCTCGCGCTCGGCAACTTGCTGCACGATCCGGTCTTTGCATGGGCCGCGATCGGCGCGTTCTGGACCTGTCTCGCCGATGCCGCCGGTTCAAACCGCGCCCGCTTTGCATCGATGATGGGCTTCGCGCTGCTCTCCACCGTATGCGGCGGGCTCACCGCTTTCGCGTCGGCGAGCGGCACGGTGGTTGCCGCGCTCGCGGTCCTCGTCTTCACGAGCCTTGGCGCGTTCGGCCGCATCTGGGGCGCGGCGACCTCGCAAGTGACGATTCTCGCCGCGACCGCCTGCGTCGTCATGGTCGACCGGCCGATGCACGACGTCCGCGAAGGGCTCGCGTTTCTCGGCGTCTATCTGATCGGCTGCCTGTTCGCGGTCGCGTTGAGCCTGACCGTGTGGCGCATTCAGCCGTTTGGCGCAAGCCGCGCTTCGTTGCGCACGGTGTATCTGCGGCTCGCGGATATTGCGTTCGACAGCGCGCGTCTGCTGCAGCAGCGCAGCACGCCGCGCGAATGGGCGACGCATGCCGCGCAGTTTCGCGCCGA
Source organism: Paraburkholderia sp. RL17-368-BIF-A (assembly GCF_046054045.1). Lineage (NCBI taxonomy): Bacteria > Pseudomonadati > Pseudomonadota > Betaproteobacteria > Burkholderiales > Burkholderiaceae > Paraburkholderia > Paraburkholderia sp. RL17-368-BIF-A. The sequence continues at coordinate 158,004 of NZ_JARESN010000008.1, read as the reverse complement.
TGCGCGCGCGGCGCTCGAGCGCTCGCGCAAGGCGCTGGCGCGCGTGCCGCCGACGCGAACCGCCGCGCGCGAGACCTACGACGCGCTGCTCGGCTTGCTGACGGAAGGCGAGGCGTTGTTCGCGTATCTGATCGCCGTCTCGGGCGCGTGCGAAAAAATGCCCGGCGACGAACACCACGCTCGCCACATCAGACGCGCGGCACGTTTGCTCACGGCGCTGGGCGAGACGCTGCGCAACATCGGCGCCGATGCGAACGAAGCGCGCTGGACGCATCTCGTGAAATTGCAGTTGCGCTTGCGCCGGCTCGCGCGGCGTCTTGAAACCGCGCTGATGGAGCCGGTCAAGCTGAAGTCCGACTTCGAACTCGTCGACTTCACGCCGGTACAGGCGCCGCCGCATTTCTTAGGGAGTGTCGCGATCACGTTGGCGCGAGTCTGGTCGACGCTGAAGGCAAACCTGTCGCTGGAGTCGGTCGGCTTGCGCCATGCGGCGCGCGTCGGCGTCACGACGACCGCGGGCTTTGTCGTGATCCGCGTGCTCGGCTTGCCGTTCGGCTATTGGGCGACCATGGCGACGCTGCTGATCTTGCAACCTTCGATTGCCGCGACCTGGCCGCGCAGCATCGAGCGCGCGGCGGGCAGCATTGTCGGCGGCGTGCTGGCGGCGGGCATCGGCTATGCGATTCATTCGCCGCTCGGCATTTCGCTCGCGGTCTTTCCGCTCGTGATGGCGACGATGGCCTTGCGCCCCGTCAGCTACAGCTTGTTCGTGTTGTTCCTCACGCCGACGTTCGTGCTCGTGGCCGACTTCGCGACGCCCGGCGCGAGCGAGATCGCGTATGCGCTCACGCGGCTCGGCAACAATGTGCTCGGCTGCGTGCTCGCGCTGTTCGCCACGTTCTATCTATGGCCGACGCGCGAGAAAACCGATTACCGCGCGTATCTCGGCGACGCCGTGCGCGCCAATCTGGCGTATCTGCTTGCCGCGCTCGAATCGCCGCGTCGAACGGAAAAGGATATGGAGCGCCTGCGCAGGGCGGCGGGCCTCGGCAGCAATAACGCCGAAGAGGCGATCGCGCGGATTCGCCTCGAAAAGCTGGAGCACTCGATGGTCGACACGGTCACGCTGACGGTGCTAAGCGTGCTGCGCAAGATGGCGGGCACGGCGACGCAGTTGCGCTTGAGCGCGAACCGGCGCGAAGCTCACGATGTGCACGCCGAACTTCGCGCGTGGGTGGAGGCGGTGAGCGCGGACATCGAGGCGTCGCTGAATCGCGCGATCGTGCCGCTGCGGCATGAGTTGCCGGCGCGCGAGCGTTTGACATCGCTCGAAGCGGATGCAGTGGGCGAGCTTGCGTTGATGCAGCGCTTGCTGACGGAGCGGATGCGCGAAGCGCGGGGGTGATTGGGCGTTAATGAAGCGTGGCTGACGGTGGCACAGTCACCGCCAACTGCTCAGCGAACGCACCCGTTCACGCCGCGTCGCCTTCGACTTCATCATCATCCAGAGCCGGCTCAGGTTCCGGCATCACCGACTCCAGCGTCCGCCCACCCGCCGCCAGCGTCCGCTTCTGCGCGGGCGTCAAGCGCTTCACCCAATACTCGGCGCGCGACGCGCTCGAACGATCCGCCAGTTCGAACGATGCCAGCACGCGCACCGGCTTGCGCGAGCGCGTATAGCGCGCGCCCGCGCCGCTGACGTGCTTTTCGAAACGCGCGTCGACGTCGGTCGCAATGCCGGTGTAGACGCTGCCGTCCGAGCATTCGAGCAGATAGAGAAACCACGCCACGGACGCGTCAGCCTTTGAACGGATTGTGTTCGCGCAGCTCGTCCACATAAGCGTGGATGCTGTTCTTTTCGTTGTCGAGGAAGTGGCCGACCGCATCGGCGAAAGCGGGATGCGCGAGCCAGTGCGCCGAGCGCGTCACTGTGGGCAGGAAGCCGCGCGCCATCTTGTGTTCGCCTTGCGCGCCGCCTTCGAATGCGCCGAGTTTTTCTTCGATGCAGAACTCGAGCGGCTGATAGTACGCGGTCTCGAAGTGCAGACAGGGCACATGTTCGAGCGCGCCCCAGTAACGGCCGTACAGCGTGCCGCCGGTTTTCGCATCGCGCTGATACACGACGAGCGAACTCGCGATCGGCTTGCCTTCGTACTCGGCGATCACGAGCAGCAGATTCTCCGGCATCGACGCGCCGATCATGCGGAAAAAATCGAGGTTCAGATACGGCGTCGAAAAGTGCTCGCGGTAAGTCTGCCGATAGCACTTGCTGAAGAAGCGCCAGTCCGCGTCCTGAATGTCTTCGCCGCGAATACGGCGCATCGTGATGCCGGCGTCGTGGACTTTGCGGCGTTCCGCGCGGATGTTCTTGCGCTTCTTCTGTTCGAGCGTCGAAAGAAAATCGTCGAAGTCGCGATAGCCGTCGTTCAACCAGTGAAACTGCACGCCTTCGCGCTGCATCATGCCCATCTCGGTGAGCGCGTTGGCTTCGGTTTCGGTCGGAAAGAGCACATGCAGCGACGACACGTCGGCCTGCTCGGCGAACGCCATCAACGTCGCAGCAAGGTGGCGCAACGCGTGCGAATCGGCGGCGAGCAGGCGGTTGCCTTGCACCGGCGTGAACGGCACGGCGCACAGCAGCTTCGGGTAGTAGGGCAAGCCGTTGCGCTTATAGGCGTCGGCCCAGGCCCAGTCGAACACGTACTCGCCGTATGAGTGCCCCTTCAGATAAACCGGCGCGGCCGCGGCGAGCTTGCCCGTGAGCGGGTCGGTCAGCGTGACGAATTGCGGCGCCCAGCCGGTGTCCGCGACCGCGCAACGGGTCGCGTGCAGCGCGCTCAGGAACTCATGCCGCAGAAACGGCGTGGGTTGCGTCTGCTGCGCGAGGAGGGCGTTCCATTCGGCGGCGTCCACCTCGGAGGGCGACGCCAGAATGCCCGTGCGATAATCAAAGCGTTCCTGATTCAATCTGTGTGACTGTCCCAATGAGCGACGCGGTGCGTCAAGCACGTACTGCGTCGTTCGTTTATCCGAGTTGTCCGTTCCGTCGAGCCCACAACAAGCCGCTTTATTTGCAAGCCCTCCACAAGCCTTTCGCTTGCCCGTCGATCCTGCCATGAAGACACGAATCGCTCTTGCTCAAATCAATGTCACCGTCGGCGACTTCGCCGGCAACGTCGCGAAGATCGTCGCCGCCGCGCGTGACGCGCACAGCGCCGGCGCGAAGCTGCTGGTCGCGCCCGAACTCGCGCTGTCCGGCTATCCGCCCGAAGATCTGCTGCTGCGCCCCGCGTTTTATACCGCAAGCGCTGCTGCGTTGGCGGACCTCGCGCAACAACTCAAGCAGTTCGCCGGCTTGCATGTGATCGTCGGTCATCCGTTGCGCGACGCTGCTGACAGTGTTGCCAACAGCGCGGCGAGTGGTCATGGTAATGCAAACGCGCCGATCCAGCGCGGCGTGCCGCCGGTCGACACGTTCAACGCGGCGTCGCTGGTGGTGGACGGCCGGATCGCCGGCACGTATCGCAAGCAGGATTTGCCCAATACGGAAGTGTTCGACGAGAAGCGCTACTTCGCGTCCGACGCGCAGCCGTTCGTCTTCGAACTCGACGGCGTGAAGTACGGCGTGGTGATCTGCGAAGACGCGTGGCATGCGTCGGCCGCGCAAATGGCCAAAGCCGCGGGCGCGCAAGTGCTGCTGATCCCGAACGGCTCGCCGTTTCACCTGAACAAGGAAGCGGTGCGCTTCGACATCCTGCGTGCGCGGATTCGCGAGACCGGGTTGCCGATGGTCTATGTGAACATGGTCGGCGCGCAGGACGAGTTGGTGTTCGACGGCGGCTCGTTCGTGCTCGACGCGCAAGGCGAACTGGTCGCAAAGATGCCGCAGTTCGAGGAAGCGACGGCCTTTGTGGAGTTTGAAAACGCGGTGCCGTTGCGCGGTCATGGCGACGCGCAGCTCGTCGGCAGCGCAACCCGCGCCAACTCCGCCATCGCCCCCGAGCTTTCGCTCGAAGCACAGGTCTATGCGGCGCTCGTCATCGGCGTGCGCGACTACGTCAACAAGAACGGTTTCCCTGGCGCGCTGATCGGCCTCTCCGGCGGCGTCGATTCGGCGCTCGTGCTGGCGGTCGCGTGCGACGCGCTCGGCGCGGATCGGGTGCGCGCGGTGATGATGCCCTCGCGCTACACGGCCGACATCTCCACCACCGACGCCGCCGAGATGGCCCGCCGCGTCGGCGTGCGCTACGACGAAATCGCGATCGCGCCGATGTTCGATGCGTTCCGCAGTTCGCTCGCGCAGGAATTCGAAGGACGCCCGGAAGACGCCACCGAGGAAAACATCCAGGCCCGCATCCGCGGCACGCTCTTGATGGCGCTGTCGAACAAGTTCGGCTCGATCGTCCTCACGACCGGCAACAAGAGCGAGATGGCGGTGGGCTACTGCACGCTTTACGGCGACATGGCCGGCGGCTTTGCGGTGATCAAGGACATCGCGAAGACGCTCGTTTATCGGCTGTGCCACTACCGCAATCAGGCCACGGCCTTCGGCACGCAGAACGTGATTCCCGAGCGCATTCTGACGCGCGCGCCGTCCGCGGAATTGCGCGAGAACCAGACCGACCAGGACAGCTTGCCGCCCTATGACGTGCTCGACGCGATCATGCGCATGTACATGGAAGAGGACCGCTCGCTCGCCGAAATCATCGCCGCGGGTTATGCGGCCGACGACGTGAAGCGTGTCACGCGGCTCATCAAGATCAACGAGTACAAGCGCCGCCAGGCGCCGATCGGCATTCGCGTCACGCATCGCGCGTTCGGCCGCGACTGGCGCTATCCGATCACGTCGCGCTACACCGAACCGGTGGAATGAATCGGAGCCGCGGGCATTGCGACGCACGCCGGACTGCCGCAAGGCATCCGGCGCGGCGTAGAATAAAAATCATCCATTTCCCTTTCACTCTTCCAGTCACGAGACGAGGTTCGCCATGAAGCGCATCACCGCAGTCATCAAACCGTTCAAACTCGACGAAGTGCGCGAGGCGCTCGCTGAAGTCGGCCTCACGGGCCTGACCGTCACCGAGGTCAAAGGATTTGGCCGGCAGAAAGGCCATACCGAGCTCTATCGTGGTGCAGAGTATGTGGTCGACTTTCTGCCGAAGGTGAAGATCGAGGTCGTCGTCGCGGATAACCAGTGCGACCAGGTGATCGACGCGATCATCGGCGCGGCGCGCACGGGCAAGATCGGCGACGGCAAGATTTTCGTCGCGGACGTGGAGCGCGTGATTCGCATCCGTACCGGCGAAGAAAACGAAGCGGCAGTCTAAGCCGCTCGCGCACCGAAGCGGTGCGCCGGCGCGAGCAGGAAACTTCGCGCAACGTCGACAGAACTCGCGAAGCCTTCGCGCCAATAAAAAACGGTGCGATACCCTTTCGGACATCGCACCGATACGCGCCTCTCGCAGCAGCGTGAAAAAGATTCTCTTGAAGAACTTCTAAGCCCCGAAGGCGCCGCCTTCGGGGAACACCGTTCGATTAGAACGAGTGTTGAATGCCTGCGTACACGCCGGTCTGGCTGTGGCCCGGCAGCGGGTTCTCGTTGTACGAGACCGTGCCGTCCGAAGCGGTGATGTTGCCGCCACGGCCTGCGTTGTTCGCATCCAGACCGAAGTTAGCCGACTTGCTGTTACGCACGGTCGCGACCTGGATGTCCAGCAGCGTGCGCTTGGACAGGTTGTACGAACCGCCGATCGTGTAGATCGTTGCGTTGCCGCCGCCCTTGTTCGCGTTCACGTGATACACAGCCGCGATCAGTGCTGCAGCCGGCGTGGCTTGCCACGTCACACCGCCCCATTCGTGATCGAGCGAGGTCGGCGCAGCGTTTACCGCGCTGGCAGCCGCGGACGTGCGCACTGCCTGATACGCGCCCTGGATCTTGAACTGACCGAGGAACACGTTGAACGCAGCCGTGTACTCGCGCGATGCCGTGAACGGGTCCGTGAAGTTGCCGTTGGTGTTGTTGCGGATTTCGTCGTACATGCCGCGCAACTGGAACAGCGACGAGGTGTACGTCACTTGCAGACCGGCTTCGCGGCCTTGCGGCGTCGTGCCGTTACCGTTCCAGTTCGTCGCGTTCGACAGCGCGTACTGACCGTACACGTCAAAGCCGTAGAACTTCGGCGACTGGTAAGCGATGTTGTTGCTCGATTGCGGCCAGTTGCGGCCACGCACCAGCGACGCCGACGACCAGTTCGACTGACCGAACGGGTCGAAGTCCCACACGCCGTTCGAGATGAAGAGCATGCGGCCCATCGTCAACGTACCGTATGCGCTGTTCGACAGACCGACCGTTGCCCAGCGATTGAAGAGACCGCCGCCGCCAGGACCCTGACCGTTCATCGTGTTGAACGAGCCTTCCAACTGGAACAGGACCTTATTGCCGCCGCCGATATCCTCGACGCCCTTCATGCCCCACAGGCTCGTGCCCCAGTCACCACTTTCCGCGCGAAAGCGCGAGGTTGAACCGGTATAGTTGGCGTTCGGCAGGCCGCTGATGTATTCGAGACCTGCGTCCAGGCGGCCATACAGCGTTACGCTGCTTTGGGCATGTGCAACAACCCCGGCCGACATCAGCGCAGCGGCGAGCAAAGCTTTCTTCATCTTCTCCTCCATACCCTGTCAAAAAGTGAAACCCAGTACTGCGAATGGTGTTCGGACGCGAGTTGCGCCGAACAGAAATCGGTACCAGGGAGATTAGCGGGCGGATTGGTCTCCTATCCTGACGTGCAGCCTTGGGGCTGTCTGGTCGTCATGCCGATCCCTCGCCGACCGGTTCTCCTCTGTGCTTTGAAGTAAAACTACTTTTAATGAACTTAGTTTTGCTACTTTGGTTACTAATTTATCAAAAATACACTTGAGTGTGAGAAGAAATTAGTACCGGCGTTGACCTGTGTCTCCAAATTGCAATACCGATGTGGGCAAAGACCCATTGCCGCCTGTGTCAAAACGGCTAAAGCCCTTATGCGACAAGGGAATCACGGATCGGCGGGGGCAAGATTAAGGATTGCCACTATTGACGCTTCGGATACGGCAGGGTAGGGGCGAAAAGACGGGTTGGGAGGCGTGTACGCGACGGTTTCGCGGCCGAAAAGCGCGGATTACACAGGTGACCGAAACAAAAAAGGCGCTCGTAAGCGCCTTGTAAAAAGTACTTCGACTACAGCCCGGTCATGAGGCGTTGCGATGAGTCATCGCCAAATCTCAAATACCAGGCTGTGCGATATGTTTTGCTACCGCATTGCTATTTCAGACTGCCGGACAGGAACTGCTTCAGGCGCTCACTGCGCGTGTTTTTGAACACCTCGTCGGGGCGGCCTTCTTCTTCGACGCGCCCCTGGTGCAGGAACATCACGTGGTTCGACACGTTGCGCGCAAACGCCATTTCGTGCGTGACGACGATCATCGTGCGGCCTTCCTCGGCGAGCGTCTGCATGACCTTGAGCACTTCGCCGACGAGTTCGGGATCGAGCGCGGAAGTCGGTTCGTCGAACAACATCACGTCGGGATGCATCGCCAATGCGCGCGCGATCGCCACGCGCTGCTGCTGACCGCCCGACAGATGCGACGGATACTGCTTCTCGAGACGCGGCGCGAGGCCCACTTTCTCGAGATATTCGCGCGCGCGGTCTTCGGCTTCCTTGCGCTTTAGGCCGAGCACATGCACGGGCGCCTCGATGATGTTCTCGAGCACGTTCATATGCGACCACAAGTTGAAGTGCTGAAACACCATCGACAGTTTGGTGCGCACGCGCTGCAACTGTTTCGGGTCGGACACGCGCAGCGCGCCCTGGTTGTTCTCTTGCGTGCGGACTTCTTCGCCGTCCACGAAGATGCGGCCGGCGTTCGGCTGTTCGAGGAAGTTGATGCAGCGGAGCATCGTGCTCTTGCCCGAACCGGACGAGCCGATCACGCTGATGACGTCGCCGGCGTTCGCCTTCAGCGAAACGCCTTTGAGGACTTCGTTATCGCCGTACTGTTTATGAAGTTCGTCGACGAAAAGCTTTTGCTTCGTGTTGTTCATCGGGGTCCTTGGGCGTGCTTAACCGCGGGGCGTGTGCCCGCTTATTTGCCTTGCGGCCGCAGGTAAGCGAGCCAGCGGCGCTCGGCGCGGCGGAACAGCCACACCAGCGCGAAAGAAATGCACAGATAGAGCAGGGCGGCAATGCCGAACGCGTTGAATGACTGATACGTCGCCGAGTTCACGTCGCGCGCGATCTTCAGAATGTCCGGCACGGTCGCGGTGAAGGCGACGGTCGTGGCGTGCAGCATCAGAATGACTTCGTTGCTGTAGTACGGCAACGCGCGGCGCAGCGCCGACGGCAGGATCACGCGCCGGTACAGCGTGAACGACGACATGCCATACGCGCGCGCCGCTTCGATTTCGCCGTACGGCGTGGCCTTGATCGCGCCCGCGAAAATCTCCGTGGTGTACGCGCAGGTGTTCAGCGTGAAGGCGAGCAGCGTGCAATGCATGCCGTCGCGGAAGAACGCGTTGGTCAGCTCGTGATTGCGGATGACTTCGAGGCTGTACAAGCCCGTGTAGCACAGCAGCAACTGCACATAAAGCGGCGTGCCGCGAAAGATGTACGTGTAAAGCCACACGAGACCGGCGAGCCATTTCCTCTTCGAGACGCGCGCCACCGCAAGCGGGATCGACAGGCAGAAGCCGAGTCCGATCGACACCACCAGCAGCCACAGCGTGATCGCGAGACCCGTGAAGCGGTAGCCGTCCGTGTAGAGATAATTGCGCCAGTATTCCTGAATGATCTCGATCATAGATCCGCCTTTCGCACGCCGGTCGAGTAACGCTTTTCGAGGTACATCAGCACGAAGTTCGACACTGTGGTGATGACGAGATAGATCGCCCCCGCAAGCAGGGTAAAGAAGAAGAACCGCAGGGTGCCCTTGCCCGCATCTTGCGAAGCCTTGACTACGTCAGCGAGTCCGATGATCGACACGAGCGCCGTGGCCTTCACCATCACCTGCCAGTTATTGCCGATGCCGGGCAGCGCGAAGCGCATCATCTGCGGGAACATGATGCGCGCGAACACCTGCCAGCTCGTCATGCCGTAGGCCGCGCCGGCTTCGAGCTGACCGCGCGGCACCGCGAGAAAGGCGCCGCGGAAGGTTTCGGTGAAGTACGCGCCGTAAATGAAGCCGAGCACCGCGACGCCGGCCACGAACGGGTCGATGTCGATCTGGTCCCAGCCGAGCAGGTCGGTCAGATTGTTGAGCCAGATCTGGATGCTGTAGAACAGCAGCAGCATCAGCACAAGGTCGGGCACGCCGCGCACGAGCGTCGTGTAGACGGTGCCGGCGCCGTGCGAGAAGCGGTTCTTCGACAGTTTCGCCGCCGCGCCGAGAAGGCCCAGCAAGAAAGCGAGCGCCAGTGACAACACCGCCAGCTTGACGGTTTGCCAGGTGCCGTTGAGAAGCAGCGGGCCGTAGCCTTGAAGGAACATAGGGGGTCCTTGACGATGCGCTTGCGGCACACCGCGAAAGACGCGGGCGGCCTGGCGCCGCATGTACCGCGAGCGTGGCTCGCCGTGATCCGCGGCGCACAGCGCACCGCTGTGCAAATCATGACTGCATGGCCGTTGCCGGTCCTGCAGCGCGCTTTTCGACTCTCTTTGAAACTAGACCGACTGTATTACGAAGCCTCGCGAGCGCCCATGCGGGCGAGCCCGAGTCTTTTCATTGCTGCGATTACTGCATCTGATGGGAGCGGCGCTGGTGCCCAAAGGCAGCGCCCCCACCGTGCCCGGTGCGTGCTCAGTGTGCCGGATAGATCTCGACGTCGAAGTACTGCTTTTCGAGCTTCGTGAACGTGCCGTCCCGATGAATCTGCGCGAGCGCCTTGTTGAACATCGCCTTCAGTTCGGCATCGTCCTTGCGCAGACCAATGGCCGTGCCTTCGCCGATGGTCTTCGGGTCCTTCACTTCCGGGCCCGCCCACGCGAAGCCCTTGCCGCGCGGCGTCTTCAGAAAACCGGCGTCGGCCTGGATTTCGTCCTGCAGCGCGGCGTCGAGCCGGCCGGACGTGAGATCGGCGTAGACCTGATCCTGGTTCTGATAGGGCACCACGGTCACGCCCTTCGGCTCCCAATACGCCTTGGCGTACGCTTCCTGGGTCGTGCCCTGCTCGACGCCGACGCGCTTGCCCTTCAGCGATTCAGCCGTGGGCAGCAGCGGCGAGCCGGCTTTGGCGATCATGCGCGCGGGGGCGTCGAAGAGCTTGTCGGAGAAGTCGATCTGCTCGCGGCGCTTGTCCGTGATGGTCAGCGACGACACGATCGCGTCGAACTTCTTGCCCTTCAATGCCGGGATGATGCCGTCGAAATCCTGCTCCACCCACACGCATTTGACGTTCATTCGCGCGCACAGCGCCTTGGTCACGTCGACGTCGAACCCGACGACCTGGCCGCTGGCCGCCTTCGATTCGAACGGCGGATAACTGGCGTCAACCCCGATGCGTACGGTTTTCCATTCTTTTGCCATGGCGCCGGTGGCCATGACGGCGAGCGCTACGCACAGTGCGAGCTTCTTCATGTTTCTCCTGGGTCAAACTGATCGTCGTGGTGTCCGATCCCGACGAAGCCGGCTCGTGGCCGGCCGTCGCCTCGGCTCGTGGCCGGCCGTCGCTATTCTAGGCGGTCAAAATTGTCGCGCCGCCGCGGTTTTCCGCGTGGTGTCCGGCCTTGCCAGGCCATTGCGAGCCTTTGCCAAGGCTTTGGCAGGCGAGCCTTCGGCCACCCTATGCGTTGAAAAGCGCGGTATTTTACCCGAACAGGGGCGCGGCGCCAGTGCGCGTTGCCCGCGGCGCCGACGCTGCATCAAGGCCGTTGCGTATGCGCGACGCATTCGCGCGGCGCGTTGCGAAAGCGGTAGACGACGGTTCGATGGGCGCGGCCCGCTTCGCCAACTTCGATTAAGCGGATTTGCGAAACGATCCGGTGCGCCCGCGCCCGATTGTGGATCGGATGGCGAGCCCATACATTCTCGCCATCGCCAATTTCACCGGGAGTACGTCATGATCGAGATTCGCCGCTCCGACGAGCGTGGCCACGCCAACCACGGCTGGCTCGACTCGTATCACAGCTTTTCGTTTGCCGATTATCGCGATCCCGAGCACGTCCACTTCGGGCCGCTGCGCGTGATCAACGAAGACCGCATCGCGGGCGGCCAGGGCTTCGGCACGCACGGGCACCGCGACATGGAGATCGTCACGTACGTGCTCGAAGGCGCGCTCGCGCACCGCGACAGCATGGGCAACGGCTCGACGATCCGTCCCGGCGACGTGCAGCGCATGAGCGCGGGCACGGGCGTGATGCATAGCGAGTTCAACGCGTCGCCGGACGAAGAGGCGCATCTGCTGCAGATATGGGTGATTCCGCAACGCGCGGGCGATCAGCCGGGCTACGAGGAAAAGCGCTTCGACGCCGCCGACAAGCGCGGCCGCCTGCGCGTCGTCGCATCGCCCGACGGCCGCGACGGCTCGGTGACGATCCACGCGGACGCGTCGATTTACGCGGGCTTGATCGACGGCGCGGAAACGGCCAGCTTCGCGGTGCCCGCGGGACGGCTCGTGTACGTGCACGTCGCGCGCGGCTCGCTGACGGTGAACGGCGAGGCGCTGCAAGCGGGCGATGCCGCGAAGCTCAGCGATACGGACACGGTGACGCTGGAAAAGGGCGATCAGGCCGAAGTGCTGCTGTTCGACCTTGGGCGGCTCGATAGCTGAAGCGAGGGCAGTTGTTGCCCGCCGCTCAACGCGGAGTTGGTTGAGGGCGCAACGAAGACGGCACAAAGGGCGCGTGCTGCAAGCTCAGTTGCAGAGGGAATGCACACGCGCGCCGCTATATGTATATATGGAAAACGCCACGGAGTTTTTGAACTGCGCTCCGTGGCGTTTCTGTTTCTGCGAAGCCGCCGCGCTTTGCAGCGCGGCGGCCGCGCCGCTTACTGGCTCGCAGCCGGCGCCGACGCCGCGCCATGATGCTGCTGCCAACGCTCGCGCATCTTCTCGTGACGCGACTCCATCTTCGCAAAGCGCTGCTTCAGCGCCGTGCTGACAGTCGTCTTCTGCTGGTCGTTCAGGCCGTTATAGAACTTGAGCCAGGCGTCCGTGGTTTGCTGGCGCAACTGCGCGTCCTTCTGCTCGATCTGCTGATGAGCGGAAGCCATCGCGTTCAGATCCAGAATCGGCTGCTGCTGCGCGGCCTTGAACTGGTTCTTCATCTGCTCGTGGTTCGCGCGCATCGCTTCATGGCCTTGCTTCATCGTGTCGAGTGCGGCTTGCCACTGCTTTTCCTGATCCGCGTTCAGCTTCAACTGATCGTGCAGTTGCGTGAGTTCCTTCATGAAGTGCCCGTGCCATCCGCCGGGACCGCCGTGGGCCTCATGAGCGGGTTGGGCGGCATAGGCAGCGCCCGCGCCGATGGCGAGAGCGGTGGCGGCAACGGCGAGGGCGCGCGAGATTTTTTTGGTGGACATGTAAGGCTCCTTGTAATGGAATAGCCGACGATGCATCCGATCCAGTTGACGGCCTGCATTCGGTAAGACACAGCGTAGAGAACTGCATCCGGCGCTGTGTTACGCGCCTTCGCGCCGCTGTTACGGGCCATTACGTGCAGCTTTCACCGTAACACCCGGTAACCCTTGAGGCCTCTGTGAAATCGAAAACCGCTGCTGCCGCGCGTTAAACTTCATTCCATGGCTACTCAAATACTTGTTGTCGACGACGACGTCGAACTGCGCGATCTGCTGCGCGACTATCTGGCCCGTCAGGGCATCGAAGTCTCGGTGCTGCACGACGCGGGCTCGCTCGAGCGCAGGCTCGAACGCGAGCGTCCCGATCTGATCGTGCTCGACCTGATGATGCCCGGCGTCGACGGGCTCACTGCATTGCGCAAGCTGCGCGCGTCGGGCGACGATATCCCGGTCATCATGCTGACCGCGCGTGCGGACGACGTCGACCGGATCGTCGGTCTGGAACTCGGCGCGGACGACTATCTCGGCAAGCCGTTCAATCCGCGCGAGCTGCTCGCGCGCGTGCAGGCGGTGTTGCGCCGGCGGCGCACGCTGCCTTCGGCGGCCGCGCCCGAACAGCGCGAGCCGTTCAGCTTCGGCCGCTTCACGCTCGACTTCCAGTCGCGCACGCTGCATCAGGAAGACAAGCCGCTCACGCTGTCGGGCAGCGAGTTCGCGTTGCTGAAAATCTTCGTGAACCATCCCATGCGCACGCTGACGCGCGAGCGTCTGCTCGAGCTGCTGCACGGTCCCGAATACGACGGCACCGACCGCGGTATCGACGTGCAGGTGTGGCGTCTGCGGCGCATTCTCGAAACGGACCCGTCCACGCCGCGCTTCATTCAGACAGTGCGCGGGCGCGGCTACGTGTTCGTGCCCGACGGCGATCAGAATGCGCCGGCCCATTGATTCGTTGTTCGGACGGCTGGCCTTGCTGGTCGTCGCGGTGCTGCTGCTGTCGCATTTCGCGTGGTATGCGCTCATGCGCCTCGAGCGCAGCCAGTTGCAAACCCGCTACGCCGTCGAAGAAGCCACGTTCCTCGTCGACGCGGTGCGTCAGCACGTGGCCCGCAATCCCGATCAGCCGCTGCCGTCGCGCGTAAAGCTCGTCGATCCGGCGAGCCCCGAAGTGCCGCCCGAGACATCGAATCTGCCGCCGCCGCTCGAACGGTTTATCGAAGACGCGCGCGACCGCATGCCGTCCGGCACGCAGGTGCGCGTCGGCTTGCCGGGAGCGCCGCCCACGCTGTGGGTGCGCGCGCCCAGGGACCGTAGCTGGATCGTCGTGCCGGTGCAGCCGCTGCGGCCACCGCGCTCGCTCGACCGAACGGTGCTGTGGCTCGTCATCATCTTCTCGTTCGCGGTGATGGCGGCGCTGTTCGCCGCATGGGCGTTGCAGCAGCCGTTGCGCTCGCTCGCCCAGGCGGTGGCGCGCTTCGGCCGTGGCCTGCCGGTGCCGCCCGTGCCCGAGCGCGGACCGCGCGAGCTCAGGCAATTGACGCATGGCTTTAACCAGATGGTGCAGGAAGTCGCGCGCACCGAGAACGACCGCGCGGTGATGCTCGCGGGCGTCGCGCACGATCTGAAGACGCCGCTTGCGCGCTTGCGTCTGCGCGCCGAAATGATGGACGAAGCGAAGATGCGCGACGGCGTCGTGCGCGACGTCGATTCGATGACGCACATCGTCGAACAATTCCTGGTGTTCGCGCACGACGGCGCGGATCGCAGCGAAGCCGTCGAGGTGGATGCTCAATGCGAGCGCGTCGTGCGCAGCTATCGCGCGGTGGCGTCGGGCGCACCCGCGGTGCAGACCGATCTGCGAGCCGGCCCGGGCTTCCTGCTGCCCGCCGCCACGCTCGACCGGATTCTGTCGAACCTGCTCGACAACGCGCATGCGTACGGAGCGCCGCCTATCGTCGTCGCCACTGCGCGCACGGCGGAAGGCTTCACGTTGTCGGTGAGCGATAACGGCAAGGGCATCGCCGCGCAGGACCTCGTCAACGCAAGCCGGCCTTTCGTGCGGCTCGACCCCGCGCGCGGCGGCAATGGCCACAGCGGTCTTGGGCTTGCGATTGTCGAGCGGCTGGTGCGGCGCGCGGGCGGCGAGTGGCAGATCGGCAACCACGACGGCCGCGGCTTGCGCGTCTTGATGAGCTTCCCGTTTTCGGCGGTGCCTCAGGCGAGGGCGGCGTCGGAGAGCAGTGTCTGGTGATTTGAGTTGCAGGCGCGGCGTTCCGTCGGCCTGGTTTGGTCGTGGGCTGGTGTGGTCCGCCGCCGAGGTCATCCCAGGTCATTACTGCGACCGCGACCACAACTGCTTCCCGCTCGCGAGCTAATCCGAAAACAACGTATTTAGCGCGTTCGCGGCTTCGCTATCCACCGTATTCCACGTCACGGTTTCGGCTTCGAAAATATAGTGGGTCGTGTACTTGCCGAGGCGGCCGAGTATCTCTTCCTGAATGACTTCCGGCGCGACATCGAGCTTCAGATACCACGCGGTCGACGACAGCCGCGTCTGGAACGCGCCGTACTCAGCCAGCAGATGGTCGAACGCGTCAGCATCCTGATCGCGGCAAACAATGACCAGATTTCCCTTCATGCGAATCTCCCGTTAAAGCGGTAGCGACAACTCGAGGTCAGTGTCGATCATACCTGCTTGCTTGCGGAAGGCTCGAAGCTCCGGCTTGCGTCGCGTCAAGGAGCGCGGCCGCCGTTACCAGACGCTTGCGACCGTGCGCGCGGGCGGGGCGGTGTCGTCGGGCGGCAGCGCTTCGGTGCGGTCGCGCCCGCCGGTCTTGGCCGCATAGAGCGCCATGTCGGCGCGGCTCATGATCCGCTCCGGGAGGTCGTCGACGGACAACTCCGTGATGCCGATGCTCACGCTGAGCGTAACGGACGCAGGCAGTTTCGCCGACGGCACGGCTTTCAGACGCAAGCGCAGGCGCTCGACCACTTCGCGGCCGCCCGCGAGATCGGTGCCGGGCAGCAGCACACCGAACTCCTCGCCGCCGAGCCGGCCGATCGCATCGGCGCCGCGCAGTTCGGCGCGGCAGGTCTCGACGAAATGCTCGAGCGCGCGGTCGCCGGCGGCATGGCCGAAGCGGTCGTTGATCTGCTTGAAGTGATCGAGGTCGGCAATCGCCATGCACAGCGGCTGGTTGCCGAGGTGCGCGCGATCGATCTCGTGACGCAGCAGATCGAGGAAGTAGCGGCGCGACAGCGCGCCCGTCAACGCGTCGTGACGCGCCTCCGCCGAAAGCAGCGTATTGGCCGACTGTAGCTGCTCGGCGAGATCGCGCGTGGCCCGATGATGGCGCCGCTCGCGCACGTACGACACGGTGATCACCCACGCGAGCGCCACGGTGCCCGCCAGCGTCAGAAACACCAGCAGATGATCGCGCTTATGGTTGCGCAACAGCTCCGGCCAGGCCGAGAGCGGCTCGACCAGATGCGCGGAGAGCCCCGAGTTCAGGCCGCCACGAGTCTGATACAGCGACGGCCCCAGGCGGCCGGCCGAGCCGAACAGTTGCCCGGCGACGGTCGCCGAGACCCACGGCGCCTGCTCGCGCACTTCGTTGTCGACGCGAATCTGGATGTCCGGGAACGCGTCGCGGCGATAGGTCACGGTGCGCTCGGCGACGCTCATCTTCGTCACGCGCGAATCGGGCAACGCGTGGCCTTCGAGCTTGCTGTCGTGCGCCATGATGATGACGCCGTTATCGTCGGCGACGAAGGTGCCGGCATGCGCGACCCAGTGGCGCAGCCGCGCGATGCCGACCTTGGCGACGACCGCGCCCGCGAGTTCGCCGTCCGCATAGACGGGCACCGCGATGAAGATGCCGGGTTCGCCGCTCGTGCGGCCCACGCCATAGGTTTCGGAGAACGCGCCGAGCAGCGCGTTGGTCAGATACGCGCGCACCCGCATGTCGACGCCGACGAACGAGGCCCGCCGCCTCTGCGGATCGCCGGAGACATCGCTCGAGGCCACGCAGATGCCGTTGGCATTCACGAGCCACACCTGATCGAGCCCGGAGAAGCCCTGTGCCCGGTGCAGGAAGGTGCTGACCGCGCCCAGATGCGGGTCTTTTAGCAACGCGGCGCGCAGCGCGGGTTCCGTCGTCTCGCCGTTCGCGGCATAATTCCGGGATTGCACCAGCGCGTTCTGGACCACGTCCATTTCGGCCATGGTTGCGGGAATGGCTCGCGACATCGCGAGGTCGCTTGCGATCACCTCCGCCATGTTGTCGACGATCGAGGCGGCCATCTGACGCTGCGCGTGCAACGCCGCGTTGAGCTCTTGCTGTACCATCCGGTCCGCGACCATGCCGGCCACGAACCAGCAAGCCAGTACGATCAGCACGAAGCCGATCGGGCCGGTTGCCTGGCGCAAGGTTGTCCTGTTCATCGACCCTCTGATCCGTCTGGCTGAGACATGCAACTAGCTTATTCGTGGCAGCGCCGCGGCGCCGTTTCGCCTCGCGTTTCGCTCGGGGTTGCGCCGCGCGGGCCGGGATAAAACCATCCATACGGGCGCATCTTTAGTGGATTCTAACCGTCATGGGGCCAGACGGCACCCTTATCGCGGCAATGAATCCAGATGGGCTGCACCCATCAGGCTCTTAACGGCAACCGCGCCGTTTTCTTGATGCCGGGAGCGGCAATAGGCCACGCGCAACGAGGCTCGCGGTCTTCACGGAAGCTTCGCGGAAGGCCACTGTCAGGCCATTGCCGGGCCGTTGTCAGGCGAGGCGCAGCAAGTTGCCGGATTTGCCTTCAAAGGTTGTGCCTGAAACATAGGATGGTGTAGTGTCGTGCCGTCCAAAACAAAGGAAAGCTCGCCAGCCTACGGGCGGCGCCTGCGGCGACAGGACTCAGGCTTGACGGTTGCGGTTCGGGGGCGGCTTGCCCATCGGCGCTTCCGTTGCCGGTCCACCTGTCTCGTACGCTAACGATTTACCGCGCACACGCGTTTTGCCATGCCTGATTTCCGCTTTCCGGACCGAACTTCAGACCGCCGCGCGGCAGCCGCGGCCTCCTTCGCGCATTCGAACGCCTGTATTAACGAGGAGCCGGTCTGATGGATTTCAGCTTCAACCTGAAGCGCACCGCCAACGCGTCGGCATGGCGCGTGCTGCCCAACCGCTGGGACTTCGTCGCGTTTCCGCTCATCATCTGCATCATCGCGATGGCGGCGATCGGCTTTCACGAGACGCTCGCGCCGATGTCGACGCTGAAGACCCAGGCGATCTCGCTCGATCCGGCGAATCTGCCCGAGTACGCGATGCGCACCACATTGCGCATGCTCGCGGCGATGGTCGCGTCGCTGATCTTCACGCTCGCCTACGGCACGCTGGCCGCGAAGAGCCGCCGCGCCGGACTGGTGCTGGTGCCGATTCTCGACATCCTGCAGTCGGTGCCGGTGCTCGGCTATATCTCGTTCACGGTCACGTTCTTTCTCGCGCTCTTTCCGGGCCGCGTGCTCGGCGCCGAACTCGCGGCGATCTTTGCGATCTTCACGAGCCAGGCGTGGAACATGACGTTCAGCTTCTATCAGTCGCTGCGCACGGTGCCGCGCGATCTCGATGAAGTCTCGCGCGGTTTTCATCTGACGTCATGGCAGCGCTTCTGGAAACTCGAAGTGCCGTTCTCGATGCCCGGCCTCATCTGGAACATGATGATGTCGATGTCCGGCGGCTGGTTCTTCGTGGTCGCATCGGAGGCGATCACGGTCGGCAATAACACAATCACGCTGCCCGGCATCGGCGCGTACCTCGCGCAGGCGATCGTGGTCAAGAACCTGCATGCGATCGGCTGGGTGATCCTCGCGATGACGGTCGTGATTCTCGCCTACGACCAGTTGCTGTTCCGTCCGCTGGTGGCATGGGCCGACAAGTTCCGCATGGAAACCACCAGTTCGGGCGACGCGCCCGAATCGTGGCTGCTCGATCTGATTCGCCGCACGCGGCTGATTCACCGCTTGCTGGTGCCGCTCGGCTGGATGTTCGCGAAGGCCGCGCGCGTGCCGTTCCGCTTGCCCGCGCTGCAAGCGCCGCGCTTTCCGATTCCGCAGATCCAGAAGAGCTCGCGCATCGGCGACATCGTGTGGGGCGCGCTCGTGCTGGTCGCCACTGTTTATGTGGTGTATCGCGTGTTCATCTACGTGCGCACCGGCGTATCGCTCGATGAAGTCGGCCACGTGTTCGTGCTCGGGCTGATCACGCTGCTGCGGGTTGTGGTGCTGATCGCGCTGGCGTCGGTGGTCTGGGTGCCGGTCGGCGTGCTGATCGGCCTGCGGCCGGCGCTCGCCGAGAAGATTCAGCCGCTCGCGCAGTTTCTGGCCGCGTTCCCGGCGAATCTGCTGTTTCCGGTCTTCGTGATCGTGATCGTGCGCTTCAACCTGAACCCGGATGTCTGGCTCTCGCCGCTGATCGTGCTCGGCACGCAGTGGTATATCCTGTTCAACGTGATTGCCGGCGCGACTTCGTATCCGAACGACTATCGCGAGGCGGCCAAGAATTTCCATATCCGCGGCTGGCAGTGGTGGCGTCAGGCCATCTTGCCGGGCATCTTCCCGTACTACGTGACGGGCGCGATCACCGCGTCGGGCGGCGCGTGGAACGCGAGCATCGTCGCGGAATTCGTGCAGTGGGGCGACACGAAGGTGGCCGCGCACGGGCTCGGCGCCTATATCGCGCAGTCCACGGCGGCGGGCGATTATCCGAAGATCATCGTCGGCATCGCCGTGATGTCGCTATTCGTGACGCTGTTCAACCGCCTGCTGTGGCGTCCGATGTACGCCTACGCCGAAGCGAAGCTGCGGCTCGACTGAGGCCCTGAGGCCGTGAAGCCCTGAGGCCCTGACGCTACGCGCCTGGCCTGCCGCGGTGCACGACAAACCTGCGCGGCCCGGTGTTTTCCTGAGAATTGAAGGCATAACGCGATGCAAAATCCTAAAGCTGCCACGACCGCCGCGCCGATCCAGACGCCGCCGAAGCCGCCGCGTCTCGGCGAAGAAATCCTGCGCGTCAAGGACGTGTGCCGCGGTTTCAACAAGTCGCAAGGCGAACTGCTGGTTCTCGACGACGCCAACCTGTCGCTGCGCGAAGGCGAGATCGTCGGTCTGCTCGGGCGTTCGGGCTCGGGCAAGTCGACGCTGCTGCGCATCATCGCCGGTCTGATCGAGCCGACCGACGGCGAGGTCACGTACATGGGCAAGCCGCTCGACGGTCCCGCGAAGGGCGTCGCGATGGTGTTCCAGACCTTCGCGCTGTTCCCGTGGCTGACCGTGCTGCAAAACGTGGAAGCCGGGCTCGAGGCGCAAGGCGTGGCCGCGCGCGAGCGGCGCGAACGCGCGCTCGCCGCAATCGACCTGATCGGCCTCGACGGTTTCGAGAACGCGTATCCGCGCGAGTTGTCGGGCGGCATGCGCCAGCGCGTCGGCTTTGCGCGCGCGCTGGTGGTCGACCCCACACTGCTTCTGATGGACGAGCCGTTTTCCGCGCTCGACGTGCTGACCGCCGAGACGCTGCGTACCGACCTGCTCGACTTGTGGACGCAAGGCCGCATGCCGATCAAGGCGGTGCTGATCGTCACGCACAACATCGAGGAAGCGGTGTTCATGTGCGACCGGATTCTCGTGTTGTCGTCCAATCCTGGCCGGGTGATCGCCGAGATCAAGGTGCCGTTCAAGCATCCGCGCAATCGTCTCGATCCGGCGTTCCGGCGTCTGGTGGATGAGATCTACGCGAAGATGACCGCGCGTCAGACCGACGAGAAAACGCGGAAGGGCCTCGAGCTGCATAGCTGGTTGCCGCATGTGTCGACCAACCTGATGGCCGGTCTGATCGAGACGCTCGCCGCCGCGCCGTATCACGGCCGCGCGGACATGCCGGAAATCGCGCGTTCGCTGCATCTCGAAGTGGACGACCTGTTCCCGGTTGCGGAAGTGCTTCAGCACCTCGGTTTCGCCGACGTCCGCGAAGGCGATATTTTCCTGACGCCGCCCGCGCGCGTGTTCGCCGAATTCGGCACGCAGGAGCGCAAGATGATGTTCGCCGAGCATCTACTGCGGCATGTGCCGCTCGCCGCGCGAATCAAGAAGGTATTGAACGAGCGGCCGGGCCATCGTGCGCCGCGCGTGCGCTTCGAGCAGGAACTCGAGGATTTTCTGTCCGACAGCGCCGCCGAAGAAACGCTCGACGCGGTCATCAACTGGGGGCGCTATGGCGAGATTTTTTCCTACAACGACCAGACCGAAATCTTCAGTCTGGAAGACGTGGAGTCGTGACCACCGCGGCGCTCACGTGGAGTACGGTGCAATGAAAACGGCAGGGGAGACCCTGCCGTTTTTCGTTATGCGGTGCGATTCGTTTTATTGCAGATTGCCCCAGCGCTCCACGGCCGGTTCCGCGGACGCCCATTTCCAGCCTTTCTCCTGCTGACACGCGCTTGCCGTGTACCAGTCTTCGCGTGCGTTCGGTCCGTCGCCGTCCTGCACCGAGAACACGAACTCCTTGCATAGCGCGAGCGCCGAGCCGAACGCGCGCGTGACGCGCACCTGGCCGTGGCCGTTCTCGATGGGCAGCGTATGTTTGACGGACCACGGACGCGTTTCGCCGACGGGCATCGCGCCGGCCAAAGCCGCGATCAGATTCTGCTGGTCGCTGTGCATGCTGCGCATGTAGCGGCCGATGGCTTCGTCGGTGGCGGCTTGCACCGCGATACCGACGCCGATTCCCACCGCCGGATTCGACGTGACGAGGCCGGACGCGACGCCGGCCGCTGCGCCGCTCGCCGCGCCGATCGACGAGCAACCGCTCGTAAGAAGCGTCGCACTGAGACATAGCGCGCCGGCGAGCGCCGTCAGACTCGCGCGATGCAGCCGCTGAGCGGCCGGAAACGCACGCGCGGTCATTGCAATGCGCCCCAGCGTTCGGTGGCGGGTTCGGCCGACGCCCATTTCCAGTTTTCGCCGTCGCGGCAGATGGAGGCCACGTAGAACGCGCTGCTGGCCGGGACGTTTTTCGTCGCGATGTGGTCGACCGAGAAGACGATTTCCTTGCAGTCGAGCGCGCCCGCGCTAATCGTGCGGCTGACCGTGACGCGGCCGTGTTCGTCGTCTTCGATCGGCATGGAATGCGTGACGCTCCACGGTGCGATCGCGCCCACTTCGAGCGGCCCGGCGATCTTCGCGATGCCGTCCTGCGTATTCCGGTGGACCACGCGCTCGGAGTACTGCACGCCCGCTCGCGCCGCGGCCACTGCGCCGAGACCGATGCCGGTCGCGACCGCGGCGTTGCTCGTGACCTTCGCCGCGAGCGCGGCGCCGGCGATACCCGCGCCGGCGGTGGCGCCTTCTGTGTAGAACGAACTGCAGCCCGAGAGCGCCGACGCGAGCGCCAGGCTCAACGCAACGAGGACCGTTGCGTTACCCCATCCGCGCCTCGCTTCTGGTTGGCGGCGCACTTTCAAGCGCGGTTTCAAGCCTGGTTCCAGGCACCCGGCGCACAGCATTTTCTTTTGCATCCCTGTCTCTACTCTTGCAAGTGCTCCGGCTCGCGTGCGAAGGCAACGGCGAGCCGGCGGCATGTCGTCCCATCGTCGAAAATGGGCTGCTGCATTTTGCAGGATGCGTTTTGTAAATGGCAGAGGGAAAGTGCAAGCAATTGCAAAACATGGTGCGCACCAAACCGGTTTCTGCTCAGACTGCAGACCGGTTTGATTGGCGGTGCGAACTGTTTGATGAGGAAACTTCTGCTGAAGCGCGTCTACTGTTCGGTGTCTTCGTCGGTACTTTCGTCGCCATATGCGCTCAAGCGGTTGTAGAGCGTTTTGAGGCTCACGCCGAGCGCTTTTGCCGCACGCCGCTTGTCGCCGCCGCAGTACTTCAGCGTGCCGAGAATGATCTGCTTTTGCGCGTCGGCGAGCGGCGTGCCGATCCATACGCTCATCGCGTCGCCCTGCGTCACTGGCCGCTTCACCTTCGACGCGAGGTGCGGGTGCGGCAACTCGACCGTTTTCTCCGCAAGAATGAACGCGCGGTACACCGCGTTCTTCAGCTCGCGCACGTTGCCTGGCCACGACCAGGTGCGCAGCGTTTCGATCGAGCGTTTGCTGAAGCTCTTGCTGGTGCCTTCCTGCTGATTGAGCTGCGCAAGAAAGTGTTGCGCGAGCAGTTCGCGGTCGTTCTCGCGTTCGCGCAGCGGCGGCGCGCGCAACGGAAACACCGCGAGCCGGTACATCAGATCCTCGCGCAGACCGTTTTCCTTGACCGCGACGGCCGGGTCGCGATTGGTCGCGGCGATCACGCGCACGTTGCCGCTGATCAGCTCGTTGCCGCCGACGCGATAGAACGTGCCGGTCTCGAGCGCGCGCAGAAGTTTCACCTGACGCACGGGCGCCATTTCGGTGACTTCGTCGAGAAACAGCGTGCCGCCGTTCGCATGCTCGAAGTAGCCGACGCGTCCTTGGACCGCGCCGGTGAAGCTGCCTTTTTCGTGGCCGAACAGTTCGGCCTCGATGAGCTCGTCGGGAATTGCGCCGCAATTCACGGCGACAAACGGCGCCTCCCTGCGGCTGCTTTGATCGTGAATCGTACGGGCGATCAGCTCCTTGCCGGTGCCCGATTCGCCGATGATCAGCGCGGTCGCGTCGGTGCTCGCGACGCGCTCGATCTGCTCGTACAGGTCGAGCATCACCGGGGACGAACCGTACAGCAGGCCGTACGATTTCAGTCCCGCGACGCCGTCCGCGACGCGCTGCTTTGCCTGTGCGGAAGCGCTGCCGCCGGCGGACACAGTGGGCGAGGCCAGATCGATTGACGCCATAAACGGGGAAGTCCTGTGCAAATGAGTTCGTTGGTGCGGCGCGCAGGCCTGGGAACGAGACGACCGAAGTTCTATCTCACAAAGGTCGATTTAACCACTTTGACAGCGCTTCCTGCAATCTATGTGAAGGCGATCGGGCGCGCATCGCCGCGAGTCGGTCGAAACTGCGCGTGGCGCGCGCCGGCCGCGCCTGCGAACCCGCAAAGTTACCGGGCACATGCATTGCAGCTTGCCCCCGGCACGCGTGCGCTCAGGCCGCGGACACCGCGGACGCCGCGGTCCGCGCGGGCGCTGAACCAGACGAGGAGTGAAAGATGACTGACACGACGCAACAGCTCGCACTCGGCGGCCAGAAGATCGTCCAGGATCTGCGGGTGCTGCTGAAGGATTCGGAAGAAATGCTGCGGCTTGCCGCCAATGTGCCGGGCGAGGGCGTCGGCGCGCTGCGCCAGAAGCTCGGCACCCATGTCGAGACGCTGCAATCCGCGCTCGGCGACGCGCAGGAAAACGCGCAGCGGCGCTATCGCTTCGCAACCGTCAACACGGAACGCTACGTGCGGCAGAACCCGTGGAGTTCCGTCGCCATTGCGGCTGGCGTCGGCTTCGTCTTGGGCGTGCTGAGCGCGCGCTAGGCGCGGGTTCGGCGTCCGCGGCGTCCGCTGCGGCCGGCTGCGCGGCGCGGCGGTTTGCACTCTCTGCATCTCTGCATCTAACGATCACAAAACGACCACAAGGAGTTCATGATGGCTCGACCCAAAATTGGCATTTTCGGCGCGCTGATGGCGCTCGGCGGCTACCTCGCGGTGCGCTATGTCCAGCGCAGCCGCGCCGCGCAATCCACCACCGGGCGCGAGTTGAACCGCTGGGAAGACGAGGGCGGCGCGGTCGTCACGCCGTCGGCGGCGTCATCGTCCGCTTCTTCCGGGCAGTCCGGCACGGGCTCGCCGGCATCCGCCGGTCCGGGCGCGCATGGGCCGAACGGCTCCGCTCACCCGGACGCCTGGCCGTTCCCGCACAGCAGCTAGGCTGCTTTCCCGCCGCGCGCCGCCGCCGATCCGCTGGGCATGCGGCGCGTCTCCGGGACTGTTAAATTGTCTCTATAAAGCCGTATAATAGGTAAATACAGAACAATAGTGCCGATCACGTCGCGATTTATGCGTGTATTGTTGCAATATTGAATGGAATCGGTGACCAAGCGCTGTCGGAAGTTGGCGTACGCTCACTTTGAGACAGGTATGCCCGCCACCCGCGCGAGGTCGTCGGCGCTTTTTCAGCATGCTCGCCGCATGCTGTTCCTCCCACGCTTGCAGGCTTTCGAGACGCGATGCCACATGTACTGATTGTCGATGACGACGCAAGTACCCGCGAGGCGCTTTCCGCCATCATCGGGGAAGACGGTCTGACCACCGCCACCGCGGGCGATCTGCGCGAAGCGCGCATTCAACTGGTCCGGCAAATGCCGGACGTTGTCTTTACCGATCTCAAGCTGCCGGACGGCAGCGGGGTCGAACTGTTCGAAGATCTCGATCCACGCTCCGGCGTGGAAGTGATCGTGATTACCGGCCACGCCACGGTCGAGTCGGCGGTGAACGCGCTGAAAATGGGCGCCACCGACTACCTGGTGAAGCCCATCAACATGCAGCGCGTGAAGGCGATTCTGTCGCGCCTGCCGCGCGCCGGCGACCTGAAGGCCGAAATCGGCACCTTGCGCGGCGAACTGCGCCGCATGGGCCGCTTCGGTTTGATGCTCGGCAATTCGCCGGCCATGCAGGAGGTCTACGACCAGATCGGCCGTGTCGCGCCGACGGCGGCTTCGGTCATGCTGGTCGGCGAATCAGGCACCGGCAAGGAAGTCGCCGCGCAGACGCTGCACGAGCTCAGCCTGCGTCGCAAGCATGCGTTTCTGGCGGTGAACTGCGGCGCGATTTCGCCGAATCTGATCGAGTCGGAAATGTTCGGCCACGAGCGCGGCTCGTTCACGGGCGCGGATCGTCAGCACAAGGGTTATTTCGAGCGCGCGAACGGCGGCACGCTGTTTCTCGACGAAATCACCGAAATGCCGATCGAGCTGCAGGTCAAGCTGCTGCGCGTGCTGGAAACCGGCATGTTCATGCGGGTCGGCACGACGAAGGAAATCGAAACCGACGTGCGGCTGATCGCCGCGACCAACCGCGATCCGGAGCAGGCGGTGCTGGAAGGAAAGCTGCGGCTCGACCTCTACCATCGGTTGAACGTGTTTCCGATCAGCCTGCCGCCGCTGCGCGATCGCGGCAAGGACGTCGAACTGCTCGCGCAAGCGTTCCTCGAGGAACTGAACGAGCGGCACGGCACGAAGAAGCATTTCCCGCCCGCGGTGAAGGAGATGCTGCTGTCGTATCCGTGGCCGGGCAATGTGCGCGAGCTGAAGAACTACGTGCAGCGCGCGCACATTATGTCGGGCACGGACTCGGACAGCACCGCGACCGTGCCGTTGCAGATCACGTTGTCGAAGCCGGCTGCGGGCACGGCGATCACGATTCCGTTCGGCACGTCGCTCGCCGAAGCCGACCGTCAGTTGATTCTGGCCACGCTCGAGCAATGCGGCGGCGTGAAGACGCGCGCCGCGGAAATTCTCGGCATCAGCCTGAAGACGCTGTACAACCGCCTCGTGGAATACGGCAACGACGCGCGCGAAGACGGCGATGCCGCCGACGAATCGCGTGCGCTCGGCGGCGCGGACGCTTAACGTCCTGCGCTTAAAGTCCGGCGTGCAAAGTCCACCCGCCGCTTCCCGTCGGGAGCGCGGCGTCGAACGGCACAGCCCTTGCTGCATTCAACACAAACGCATAGCGAGGACCACTGACATGCCGCACTACGCTGCCGCTCCCGCGCTGCCGCTTCGCCAGCACGCGCATCGACCGGAGCCGATCGAGCCGCCGAGTCCAGGCGAGCCGGATACGGTGCCGAATCCGGATCCTGAACCGATCGAACCCGTCGAGCCGCCGATTGGCGACCCGCCTCCGCAGCCCACGCAGACTCCGCAGGCCAGTCGGCGTCCGCCAATCTCTCTGCAACTCTGAATTCCTTGCCGCTCGCGCCTTGGCGGGCGCAGCAAATTTGTGTACATGTTACAAATGCGGCGCATGATTTACCGGCAATTCAATGTCGTCGCTCCTAGACTGTGTTGATGCCGCCGCTGCCAGGCGGCGCGGCTTTGCCCGGAGGCATCGATCATGAGACATCCAGCGCTGCGGCGTTCCGCGCGCCATTCCAAGCGCGACAGCCGTTCTGCGGACAAGAGCGCTCCACCGCCGGCTTCGTCCGGACCCGTTCCGGACGCTTCGGCCGCCGCGGCCGCTGCGGCCTCGTCCGCGCCGCACCACGATCCGTCCGCGCAGAATCGCGTCGCCCCCGACGCGCCGCCTGACGGGGAATACAACCAGGGCGGCGTGCGCCAGGAAGGCCTCGACTACCAGCGCGACTTGGGCTCTGAGCAGGACGCATAAGACTGCTGGGCAGGCCGAGCTTCCAGCCCGAGCAAGACGTTTCCACTTTCATGTGACGAAACGGAAGAAACTCCTTCGCCGCATCATTGCGGCGCGGGTTTGTGCTCGTTTGTCACATTTGCACACATTTTTATTTCCCATTTGCACCGAAACGGCACGCGACTTGCGTGCAATCCTGCCGCACATGTCCGCATGCAACGAAACAACTGAACTAGGTGGAGCACCAATGAGCAGACTGATCGTGGTATCGAATCGTGTCGCGCCGACCCAGGAGGGCCGGCCCGCAGCGGGTGGCCTGGCGATCGGCGTGCTGGACGCGTTGAAGGAAACCGGCGGAGTCTGGTTCGGCTGGAGCGGCGAGACGGTGAGCGAACCGTCGGCGCCGGTAATCGAGAAGCAGGGCAACGTCACGTATGCGACGGTCGGCCTGACCAAGCGCGACTACGACCAGTACTACCGCGGTTTTTCGAATGCGACGCTGTGGCCCACGTTCCACTATCGCAACGACCTCTCGCGCTACGATCGGCAGGAATACGCGGGTTATCAGCGCGTCAATGCGACGCTCGCGAAGCAGTTGAAAGAGCTGCTGCGGCCCGACGACATCATCTGGGTTCACGACTATCATCTGCTGCCGTTCGCGCGCTGCCTGCGCGATCTCGGCGTGAAGAATCCGATCGGCTTCTTCCTGCATATTCCGTTTCCGGTTCCCGAGGTGCTGCGCACGATTCCGCCGCACGAGGAACTCGTCAAGGCAATGTGCAGCTACGACGTGATCGGCTTTCAGACGGAGGCGGATCGCCAGTCGTTTGTCGATTTCATCGAGCGCGGTCATCACGGCACCTCGAGCGAAGACGGCATGGTCCACGCGTATAACCGCTTCCTGAAAGTCGCTGCGTATCCGATCGGCATCTATCCCGATGCGATCGCGAAGGCCGCCGAGCAGTTCACCGACCGAAAGCCGGTGCGCAGCCTGCGCGACGGCATGCGCGGACGCAAGCTGATCATGAGCGTCGATCGCCTCGATTATTCGAAGGGGCTCGTCGAGCGCTTTCAGGCGTTCGAACGTCTGCTGCTGAATGCGCCGGGATGGCACGGGCGCGTGTCGCTGGTGCAGATCGCGCCGCCGACGCGCTCCGACGTGCAAACATATCAGCGGATTCGTCAGACGCTGGAAGGCGAGGCCGGCCGCATCAACGGACGCTTCGCGCAGCTCGACTGGACGCCGATCCAGTACCTGAACCGCAAATACGAGCGCAATCTTCTGATGGCGCTGTTCCGTCAATCGCAGGTCGGCTATGTGACGCCGCTGCGCGACGGCATGAATCTCGTCGCGAAGGAATACGTCGCGTCGCAGGACCCGGCCGATCCTGGCGTGCTCGTGCTGTCGCAGTTCGCGGGCGCGGCCGAACAATTGCCGGGCGCGCTCGTCGTCAATCCGTTCGATCTCTCGCAGATGGCCGAGGCGCTCGAACGCGCGCTGTCGATGCCGCTTGCCGAGCGGCAGGCGCGTCACGCCGACATGATGGCGCCGATGCGCGAGAACAACCTGTCCGTGTGGCGCGATACGTTCCTGGCGGATCTGCGTAACGTGGCGACCGCGTCTTCGGTGACGGCCAAAGCGGTAAAGCTCGCTGACGTGACGGCGTCGTCGTCGTCGTAGGAGTTGTGGGCGGCTGCGCGGTTTCTTTGCGTTTGTTAGAAGCCGCGCGAAGCTGATCACGTCGAAGTGAGAGCCTGGAAGAAAGCGTTGGAGCAGAGCAAGGAAAGGGCGCACATCATGCGATGCGCGCCCTTTTTGCATCTGCGTCGTTTGTCGGATGCGTGGCGTCGTTACGCGGCGCGCGTATTGACCCGCTGCATCACGCGCATCGTGCTGACCACGGCGGCCACCGCCGAAAAACCCGCGGCAACATAAAGCGCGATGACCGGCCCGCTGTGCGGCGCGACGCCGAAGATCAGCGCGACGAGCGCCGCGCCGAGCGTCTGACCGGTCAGGCGCGCAGTACCGAGCATGCCGCTTGCGCCGCCGCTGCGTTCGCGTGGCGCGGACGACAGCATCGTGCGGTTATTCGGCGACTGGAAGATGCCGAAGCCCGCGCCGCACAACGCCATGCGCCACGCGATCTGCCAGGCGTCCGGATGCGGGCCGAGCGTCGCGAGCAGGAGCAGGCCGACCGTCATCGCGGCGAGCCCCACGCCGCCGAGCCAGCCCGACGAGACCTTGTCCGACAGCACGCCGGCAATCGGCGCGGCGACGATGATGATCGCGGGCCACGGCGTCATCAGCAGACCGGTGTCGACCTGCGAGAAACCGAGCATGTCCTGCAACATGAACGGCAGCGACACGAACGCGAGCATCTGCGCGCAGAACGAACACACCGACGTGCCGATCGACAGCGCGAAGATCGGAATCCTCAGCAAATCGATCGGCAGCAGCGGCGCGGGGCGGCTCAACTGACGGCGCACGAAGAAGTAGCCGATCACCACCGCGCCGATCAGTTCCACGACGACATAGCCGAGCCGTTCGCCGTGGCCGAGTCCGTCGACGGCGAAAATCAGCAGGCCGAATACGAACGCGTTCATCACCGCGCTCAACAGGTCGTACGGGGAATCGTGGCCGCGGTTCATCGGCAGCGCCTTGAAGCCGCCGATAATTGCCGCAATGCCGATCGGCACGTTGATCGCAAACAGCCACGGCCACGGAGCGACCGCGAGCACGCCGGAAGCGACCGTGGGTCCGACTGCGGAGGACACTGCAACCACCATCGCGTTGATCGAGACGCCGCGTCCGAGTTGCGTCGGCGGATAGATCATGCGCACGAGCGCCGTGTTCACGCTCATGACGCCCGCCGCGCCGAAGCCCTGCACGACGCGAGCGATCGCGAGCGTCGGCAGCGAGGTCGAGAGCGCGCAACCGAACGACGCCACCGTAAACAGAATCAGCCCGGCCAGATAGATGCGCCGATAGCCGATGCGATCGCCAAGCGACGCGAGCGGCAGCAGCGAAATGGTGATGGCGAGTTGATACGCGTTGACGATCCAGATGGAGCCGGCCGCGCTCGCCTGCAAGTTCCGCGCGATGGTGGGCAGCGCGACATTGGCAATCGCGCTGTCGAGCACCGCAAGCGTCAGCGCAAGAGCGATGACGAGCATCGCCCAATAGCGTTGCGGCGTCGGCAGGCCGGGTTCGGCATTGGACGGCCGCGCGCTGTCAGGAGCGAGCGTGTCCGCGGCATCCGGCGGTAGGGTCCCGCCGTTGCGGGATGGTTGTGCGTGCATCGGTTGTTCGAGTTGCCTTCAGCGTTCCGCACGAAAGCGCGGCGGGTCGCGACTTATGGCTGCTTTCGCGAAAGGTTCGCGCGCGCTGGGTCGATGCCGCGCCGCTTAATATGATGGCGTGCGTTGCGGCATCGTCCGCAGCTCGCCGCTATTTGAGCTCGTAGAGCCCGGTGTGCGTCGTCGAGTCGATCTCATTCAGATGAGTCATGAAGCGCGCGACCGCGTTGGTGGTCTCGGCGGTGATGGGCAGGTGCGGCACCTTCAGCGCATGCAGCCGGAAAATGTAGCGATGCGTTCTGTCGCCGCGCGGCGGCGCGGCACCGCCGAAGCCGACCGTGCCGTAATCGTTGCGCACCTGCAGCGCGCCTTGCGGCAGCAGCGAGCCGTCGGCCTTGCCGGCGTTGCGCGGCAACGAGCGTGCGTCCGCGGGAATGTTGACCACGACCCAGTGCCAGAAGCCGCTGCCCGTTGGCGCGTCGGGATCGTGCACGGTGAGCGCGAAGCTTTGCGTGTCGGCCGGCGCGCCTTCCCATTGCAGCGCGGGCGAGATGTTTTCGCCGTCGACGCCGAATGCCTTGTCGTCGTATTCGTGCGCCTTCGGCATGAAGCCGCTATTGGGAAAATCGTCGGACCACAGACGGAAATCAGCCATTGTGTGCCTCCCTTGCTGGCGGGTTTGATGGCCGAAGCGAGCACCGTGAGTGCCGTGCCGGCGTGAAAGTCGGCGGGCTTAAGTCGCTTCGGGTTAGCCAGTCGAGTGTATCACCGAGGGCTTTCGGTTCGCTCGCCAAACCGCGCGTAGGAGGCGGTGGGCAAGGGCGCTTTCAGGCGCGTTCTTCGAAGCTCGGCGCGTCGCTCTTCAGCCATTCGACGAGACGCGTCAGCACGCCTTCGATGTCGCGATTCGCGCCGCGCAACGCGCATTCCCACACGACGCCGACGCGCCAGCCGGCCGCGAGCAGCGCGGCGCGGACCTTGTCGTCGTTCGCGCGGTTACGGCCGATCTTCTCGCGCCAGAACTCGGGGCGCGTCTGCGGCCATTTGAAAAGAGGGCAGTCGTGACCATGCCAGAAGCAGCCATGCACGAGCACGACGGCGCGGTAGCGAGGCAGCACGATGTCGGGGCGCCCCGGCAAGTCGCGCGCATTCAGGCGAAAGCGAAAGCCCTGCCGATGCAGCAGGCTGCGAATCAGCACCTCGGGCTTCGTATTGCGGCCGCGAATGCCGGACATCATGCGGCTGCGCGTGGCGCTGTCGACGATATCGACCATGCTAGCGCGGCGAGTTTGCGCAGCCCGAACAAGTCGGCGTGCAGGGAAGGCGCTTGTGTCGATTCATGCGATGGCTCCTGGATAAGCGGTGCAACAAGCAGCGTTGCCTACGCAAGAGCACGATGCGCGCCACTTCGGGCGACGCCGGGATTCGATTGAAACCGCGCGCAGGCAAGCCGGCGTATGCCGGCACCCGGCAGTTTACGCAAAATCGCTTGCACCGCGCGCGTATTGGAGAAGATCGGTGGCGTCGTCAGGATCGACGTACCAGCATGCACAGGCTTTGCAAGCTGTGCAGACCCGCGTCATAACCTTCGAGCGTATGGCCGAGGAGCACTCTGCGCGCCATGCGTCTTTGCTCGAAGCTCTTCCTCTCGTCGCTTGTCGGCACCCAGTAAATGCCGGTGCGGGCCTCCTGTATATGGCGGACCGTGCCGGCGTCGACGAGCTGACTCAGCGAAGCCTTGATTTGCCGAGTGCTGCTATTCAACTGATTCGCGAGCGCAACGCAGGTATAGCGCACGCCTGGTGTCATGATGGCGTCGAGACTCGACGCAGTCAGTCTTCTGCGTTTTGCTGCCTCCTCTTTTGCATGTGTGTCCTTTGCGTGTCTATCTGTTGCCTCGTTATCCCGGTTCATAGTCGACGCCTCTCTTCTTGCTGCGTTAGCAGTGCTGGATCGTCTTTACATCGCGTGCCGGAACGCGCGTTCTCCGGCCGCGCCAATAAGACCGCCTATTGAGCGGCGTCCGCGGGAACACCGTCGCGAGCAGCGGCGACGGCGGCGTCGCGCTCTTTCGCTGCGGCCGCTTTCTGCCGCATATACACGCGCTTGGCGGCGGCCACTTTGCCGTCATATACGTGATTAGCCGCGGAAATGCGCTCGTGCATCTGCACGATCTGATCGCTTGTACCGGGCGATGTTTTATTCGCCGGCGTTTGTGCCCAGGATGTCGACGCCGCGCTAATCATGCAGAACAACAGAGTGGAAACGATTTTCTTCATGGGCGCTCCTGCTGAAAAAAAGGCGGCCGCCTTAGCGGCCGCGAAAGTCCACCACTCAGACCTTGGTAAGTGGCGGCTCGGGGTTCGTTACTCGCTGCAACGTGTTGGAAAGTTAATGCAAGCGAACCGTCGGCGGAAGAAGCGGAATGGCGTACGCGTAAAGCAAAAGCGAACGCGGTTCATTGAAAGCGATATGGATCTGTTGCGGCGACGCGCGTGCGTATGCGGAATGGAGCGCCCGGCTCCTTGCTGTGTTGTTCGGAAGCGATTAACGCGTTCAGCATTATGTTGCTTCACAGCGTGCATGGGCTCGCGATACGTTCGCTGCTGGCAGTCAACAGGCGACCGGTTAATTAAAGCGCTGATGTTGTCGAGGACTGCCCACCACACCTACTCACTATGAAATTGAAATCGGAGCAAGTTATGCGTGCACTTACAGCGCAATCGTCGAGTATGTTAAACCTCGCCTTTGCCGCGGCATTATTGCTGGGCTATCCGGCAGCAAGTCGCGCGCAAGACGATCGGACACCAGCACCGGCAAGCGCACCGGGTGCGCAAATGGTAGCCTGGCTCACCAGCCGTATCGTCAATATCGACGCGCAGATGAACCGTATCACCGTGCAGGGATCGCACGGCGAGATAGTAGTGATGGAGGTCGATCCCGAGGTGGCCGACATCAGGCTGCTCAAGGTCGGCGACGAGATACAGGTCCAATACAAAAGCGCGCTGTTGTTGTCGGCGGAAAAGGTGGCGGCCAAGGGCGTGCGCTCGCGAGTCGAAGAAGAATCCGCGAGGCCCATATCGCACAGCATGGCCGTGAAGCTGCGCAAGGTCGACGTGGTCGCGACCGTGCAAAGCATCGACCGCAAGAATCGCCAGGTCGTATTGCGCGGACCCTCGCGCAGCATGCCGCTGCAAATTGCCCCGAACGTACCGCTCGACAAGATCGCGGTAGGCGACAGCGTGCACGCGACATATAGCGCTGAGACGGCGGTTCTCATCACACGCGACGGCAAGCCGATTCGTTAATCGTTATGATGAGCCGGCGGTGAAGTGTAAAGCCGAGTACAGCCGCCGGCGTTGCAGGACAATGGCGCGAATTAGAACAGCCGCTCAGTCGATTGCAGAACCCGCTTTGCTTCTACGCTTCCTGTGTTGTCGCTATCGCGGATGGTCTCCAGAAGTATGTCGATAAGGCAATTTGCCGCCGCGCTTTGAGGATGGCCAAGGCGCGAAACGATTCCAATGGACGTATCTTCGAGTTCTTCTCTCAGCGGGAACGCGCAGAACTTGAAGCGCGTCACACACAGTTCCGCGAGTGGCCACGGGAAAATACTCACTGCGTCGGTTCTTTGCAGTACCGATGCGGCCACCATCAATGAATGCATGTAGTGAACGTTACGCGGTTCCGGCAAGCCATTGCGATAGAACATTTTCTTCGAGAGCCGGCACTCCATATCCGAGTCGAGGCACACCAGCCAATCGGCATCCATCAGATCCGCAAGAGAGCGGGACTGCGCGAGTGGATGTCCACGCCGCGCGACCACGGTCAGGCCGCACGACAAGAGCGGGCGGAAATTGAATTCCGTGTTGACCGTATCGGGAGCCTGCTGGCCCACGAATACTTCGACGCTGCCATCGCGCAAACGCGGATAGGCGATCGACATGAGGCCTTCGAACATCTCGAGTTGCACATTCGGCATTAGCTTGCGGAACTGAATGAATATCTCGGGAAGAAAACATAAAGCTATCCACGGCGTGATCGCGAGCGACAGTTTTCCGCACGGCTCGCCGCGCATCTCATTCAAAGCGCCATGCGCGCGCTCTACTTGCGACACGATAAGTCTTGCATGAGGGAGCAGCGTATTGCCGCATTCCGTCAACGTCGCCCCTGACGATGCGCGCACGATCAAAGGCGCGTTGACGCGGTCTTCGAGATCTTTCAGCGCCTGCGTGATGGCGGAGGGCGACAATCCCAATGCCCTGGCTGCGCCGCGAACGCTGCCGGCGTCTGCAATGGCGACGAGCGCGCGAAGTTGATGGTTCTTCATCGTGTCCTCACCGTTTGAAGGTATGCATGACTAATTGTCAAAACTGTTTGACGATTCAGGCGATTTGTTGGCAGTGCCCTTTCGCAGTGCCCTTTGTTGTGTAACGGGTCAGGAGGTATTTGAAGTTTGCGTTGATGCTGCGCAACGCCTTTGCGATTATGACCGTGGCGAATGCACGGCGCCATCGTCCCAGAAATAATTCTGGATTAACGTGCAGTTATCGTTCGCTGGCTCGGGTTCGCCTGGCGATTTCAATGGCCGTCTCGAGTACCACACATCTTCTGGTTTGAGCGCGCCAGAAAGCGACCAGCCGTCGAGCGGGAATGTCCGCGAGAATTATGCGATTTAACTCACAGGATGCCATTAAGTCCTCTGGGACATGTTCTGGCAATAGCGCAATCGCTCCGCTAACCGACGCCATTCGCAATGACAACTCGAGCGAGTCGCATTCGATCGACGGCTGTATCGCACAACCGAGCACGCGCTCCACGTAACGCCGCACGCCGAAGTGACGAGGCGGCAGCACCAGCTTCAACTCCGACAAACGCGACATGGCTTCGCGGCTGACATCAGTCCGCGCGCTGTGGTAAAGCGCGAGGCGTTCTTCGTGAAGCTCGACGCTTTGAAGGTCGGTCGTGCTCAACTCGGTGGAATAAGCCAGGCCGAGATCGGCCGTGCCGCGCAAAACCATTTCAACGACGCTACTGGAAGTGCTGCATTGCAAAGAGAGACGCGTCTGCGGATAGATTCGCAAGAGTTCGCGGCCGAGGCTCGGTACGAAGTGTCCAACCAGTGTGTCCACTGTGGCAATGCGCAGCGACAGTCCCCAGCCGGGCCCATGCGCGGTGGCGTGCGAAACCGACTGGTCCAGCGCGTCGAGAAGCGGCTCTACCGCCCGAAACAACGCTTCGCCATCCGACGTCAGTTGCATTCCGCGACCATGCCGCCTGAATAGCGCGTGGCCGAGTTTCGATTCGAGCGACTGAATATGCCGGCTCAAGGCCGGCTGCGTGATGCCGACCGCTTCAGCCGCCGCGCGCAGCGAATGGAACTTCGCGACGGCGACGAACATGCGCAATTGCGTGTCGTGGCTGGTACTCATCGTGATGGCGCGTGTCCATGCCGTTTCGAAACGTCTTTCAGTGCAATCATTTTGCGAGCCTCGTGCGAACGCAATGAGTGATCGCGATCATCATCGTGGTGATCGCCCAGTAAGCCACGCCCGCAACGATGAGCACGGGGACGATGGTGCCGTCGCGTTCGCCGATTGCCGTCAGGCGCCTGAAGAAATCGCCCAGCGCGATCACATAGACGAGCGACGTGTCCTGAAAGATGACGATGCATTGTGTAAGCGCAAGCGGCACCATCGCGCGAAACGCCTGCGGCAGAATCACATAGCGCAGCGTCTGCATGGATGTCATGCCGAGTGCGTATCCCGCCTGAAGCTGTCCGCTCGGCAAGCCGGCGATGCCCGCGCGAATGATTTCGCAGAAGAACGCCGCCTCGAGTAACGAATAAGCAGTCAGTGCAGAAACGAGCCGCAAGTCGACCGTGGACGGAAGATTGAACAGCGCCTTCAGCAGTTGCGGCACGATCAGGTAGAACCACAACAACAGCATGACGAGCGGAATCGATCGGAATAGCGCTACATAGGTTTGCGTAAAGAGCCGCAGTGCGCGATTCGCCGACAAACTGAATATCGCGAGTACCGTGCCCCAGGCGAGACCGACGAGAATCGCGACAACGGTAATCTGCAACGTGACCTGCATGCCTGAGAGCAACACGTCTCTCGAGTCGATGAGCGCTTGCCAGTCCATCTCGAACATATCAACTCCCGATCATTCCGTGCAGCGCAGTGCGCCGGCGAATCCAGCGCATGCCGCGCAGAATCGCGAAGTTGAGTGCCATATAGGCAAGCGTCACGCAGATAAACGATTCATACGGCTGCGCGGTGTAGTCCACGAGTTGCCGCGCCTGGCCCGACAGTTCGAGCAAACCGATCGTGGAAGCCACAGCAGAGTTCTTGGATATGATCAGGAACTCGGATGTCAGCGGGCCGAGTATCGTGCGAAACGCGACAGGCAACAGAACATGGCGATAGGCCTGGGCTCGCGTGAGCCCGAGTGCGAACGCCGCATGGAACTGTCCCACGGGTCGCGCCTGTATGCCCGCGCGCACTTGCTCACAGATTCGCGAACCCGTGTACACGCCGAGCGATACAACCGACGCAATCAGAAACTGCGGATGAGAGGGCAGGCTCTTGAACCAGTCTCCGGCAGCGGTGGGCAGTACTTCTGGCACGACGAAGAACCAGATGAAGAACTGCACGATCAGCGGTACGCCGCGAAAGATTGAAACATAGGCCGCACTCGCCGCATTTGCCGCGCGGTTCGGCAAGGTGCGCATGACGCCGAATACGGTGCCTATCGCAAGTGCAAGCGAGAAGGCAAGCAAGGTCAATTCGACGGTATTCACGAGTCCGGAGAAGAGCCAGTCCAGATAAGTGGCGGGCTCGCCGGTCGCGACCGGCTGCAGCAGCACACCCCAGTGCCATCTGTAATCCATTGAATACCTCTAGCCTGCGACGCGGCTCACGATGTCGGCTTGTCGCCGGGGTTGGCGAACAGAGTCTTCATTCGCGGCGACAGCGGTACACCGAGATTGAGTTGCTTTGGCGGAATGGGCTGCTCGAACCAGCGCGTGTACATCTTCGCGGCCAGGCCGGACTTCTGGGCGTCGGCGATCGCGGCGTCCATGATGGCTTTCATCGGCGCGTCGTTTTTGCGCAGCATGCAGCCGTACGCCTCGTAGCTCTGCGGCGTGCCGACAATTTCATAGTCGCTGGGATTGCGCGTTTTCGCGCGTTCGCCGGCGAGCAACGCGTCGTCCATCATCATGGCTTTCGCGCGGCCCGTGGTCAGCATGAGAAACGATTCGGCGTGATCTTTCGCGCTGATGATGTCCATGTTCATCGACTTCTCGACATTCATCTTGCGCAGGATCTTTTCCGAAGTAGTACCCGCGCCGACCACGACGGTTTTGCCTTTCAGATCGTCGAAGTCCTTGATGCCCGACTTCGTGTTGACGAGCAGACGCGTGCCGATAATGAAGAAGCTGTTTGAAAAGGACACTTGCCGCGCGCGCTCGGCGTTGTTCGTCGTGCTCGTGCATTCGAAGTCGATCGTGCCGTTCTGAAGCAGCGACATGCGGTTCTGCGAAGTGATCGGAATAGTGCGGACCTTCAGGTCCGGAAGTTTCAGATCTTTTCTGATGCGCTCGATAACCAGATTCGCGACGTCGATCGAGTAGCCGATCGGCTTTTGATTCGCGTCGTAGTAGGAGAACGGAACCGACGCATCGCGGTAGCCAATGGTAATCACTTTGTCTTCGCTTACTTTCAGAAGCGTGCCCGTGAGCGCGGGTTCCGCCGCCTTCACGCCATGAAGCTGAAGCGCGCTCGATGTTGCAATTGCAACGGTGACGATGGCGCGGGCGAAGTACTCTCGTTTCATCGTTGTCTCCACGGTCTTCATTATTTTGCTTCAACGTGCGCCGGTAATCTGCGAAACGTCGATCACATACATCTGGCGTTCACCCTCGTGAACGGAATCGATGCAGACGGCGAGACCGTCGCGATTCCAGCGCGGGTGCAAGTCGCAGCGGTTTTCTTTTTTCAGCTCCGGCGGTGCATGGAATTCGCCGATCTCATAGCGCACGCCTTCACGCATGTCGTAGATAAACAGAATGCGTGTGTTGGTCCGCGAGTCGGGGTAGGTGTCGGATAACAGCCAGCGCGTGTCGACCGGCGAAAAGCTCATATGCCCGTTCTCGGTCAGCAGATCGCGGCCGATCGCTTCCACCTGGCCGTCGTCGGCGTCTTCATACAGATGATAGTGAATGCTGCCGGCGTGCGGGCTCCATGCGACGATGTGCGCATCGTCTTGCCACAACGGGTGCGAGATCTGGTATTCGGACTTCTCGTAGTCGAACGTGCCGACTGCGGACGGATCGAAATCATCCGCCAGTTGCGGCAGCGGATGGTCCGAGCATTCGAGCAGACGCATGTCGGAGCCGTCGGCGTTCATCGTAATCAGCCGGTGCAGGAAGCAGGTTTCGTCGGCGGTGCGCTCCGTCCAGCGGTGCAAAAACAGCATGCGCGACGACGCAGGATTGATCTCGATGTGGCTTACCCAGTGGATCGCGCGCTCCATCGACGCAACCGGGTGGAACTCGCGCAAGTCGTCATAGCTGACAATCAATGCAGTCTCGCCGGTTGCGAGATCGAGGCGATGGATGCCGTCGTCTGCGGGCGCCAGCTCTAACGTGAATGGACCGCCATGCTCCGCGTAGCCTATCGTTTCGTGCGTCACATAGAGGCGCCGGTAATCGACGCAAAGCGCGTAGCGGCTATCGGGTGCGCATACATAAACGGGCATTGAAAGCGCCGTCTTTTTCCCGCTGTCGATGTCGAAAACATTCGCGCCGAAACCTGGGTAACGCGCCGACATATCGTCGGTACGTGTGTTGTAAATTAATTTGCGGCCGGGCTCGCCGTCGAGCCACTGCAACTGGCAGCCCATTTGCCAGTTCCAGGCGGTGGTTGTGTCGATCGCATGAAAAATTTCGCCATCCTTAAGGTCGAAGTACCCGACGTTGGCCCGCAAGTCCGGCGTAAGCGGCGCATCCATCATTGCGACCTCATTGCCGAGCAGATAGCGGCCCGTGCGATCCCACGCGCTCTTGTTGTAATAGCCGAAGAAATGATGCTGCTCGCCGCCGCGTAGCCGCTGGATAGGACAGGTGCGCCGAAGGGTTCGTGCGCGGTGGCCAGGGCGGTCGGCAATGCAAAGCGGCGAGGCGATCATGAGCGGCCAGGGCTAAAGAGTGCAGGCAAAGCGCCGACGGTTCATGCCGGCGCGAAGAGTGGCAGAAGAATATCGCCGCTCGGCGACGCCGGACAATTCATTTTTGCGGTACGGCTATTCGCGTTTGGTATAGTCAGCCGTCCTAGTCGATTGGATTTCCTCTACATGACGCGGCCATTGAACTTCCAGCAGATTCAGGCGTTCCGCGCCGTCATGCAGATGGGTACAACGACCGGCGCCGCTGCGGCGCTCAATACGACTCAGCCGTCCGTCAGTCGCCGCCTCGCTGAACTGCAAAGCTCTTCGGGCCTGAAACTGTTCGAGATGCACCACGGCAGGTTGAGACCGACAAGCGAAGGACAACTGCTGTACAAGACGGTGCAGAAGCATTTCAACGGTCTGGAGAACATCGAGTCCGTGGTCTCGATTCTGCGCAATTCGGGTACGGGCGCACTGCATATCGGCTGCACGCCGACGCTCGGCAGCGGCCTTTTGCCGCAGGTCATCCGCGAGTTCCGCTCGCGTTTTCCGCAAACGTATCTGAACTTGCAGACGGCCGCTACGCCGCAATTGACCGACCTGCTGCGTCAGGATCTGTTCGATCTGATACTGACAACCGGCAAGCTCGACGAACTCGACTTCGAGACCGAGATCATCAAAACGGTGCCGGCCGTATGCGTGCTGCCGCCTGGCCATCGGTTGAAAGATCAGTCCACGGTTCATGTGGAGGCGCTGCGCGGCGAGCCCTTGCTCTCGCTTGGAGAGATGGACGATCTGACCATCGCGATCAAGGCCGTGCTGGCTGCGCACGATATGCCGGTGGACTTTGCGATCCAGACCACGTCGTCCATCACCATTTGCGCGCTCGTGAGCGCGGGCATTGGCGTGGCAATCGTCAATCCGTATGTGGCGAGCACCTATGCCGGTCAGTTACTGGTGAAACCTTTGGAGCCGACGATTGATGTGCCGGTGCGCATGGCGATGCCCGCGCACACTGCGCCATCGTTGCTGAGCCGGCATTTCATCGATGTTCTGCGGGCGCATCTGGACACGATCGCCGGGTCCGCGCTCGACGTCTCCGCACGCCGATAAACTTTCTCGTTGTTCCGTTTCATTGGACCTATGATGTTTTCACCGCTGTCTTTGCGACAGCGGTTGACACGTCGCGTGCAAACTTCGGAGACGATCAATGCCGTGGTGAGCGCAGAGCCATTATGAATCGAACAACAGGAGTGCTGTCATGAGCAATCAGCCTGCGATCTTGCTGGTCCACGGTTTTTGGGGAGGAGCCGCCCATTGGAGCAAAGTCATCGTCGAGCTTGCGCGTCAAGGTCACGAATCGATTCGCGCCGTTGAATTGCCGCTGACCTCGCTTGCTGACGACGTCGAACGAACCAGCAAGATGATCGCCCAGATCGGCGGACCGGTCTTGTTGGTCGGTCATTCGTATGGAGGCGCGGTCATCACGCAGGCGGGCAATCATCCGAACGTGACGGGGCTCGTGTATATCGCGGCGTTCGCGCCGGATACGGGGGAGAGTCCGGGCGGCATCACGCAGCAGCGTCCGCCAGAGGCGGCCGCCAATCTCGAGCCGGACAGCGACGGTTACCTGTGGATCAAGCCGGAGAAATTCCGTCAAAGCTTCTGTCAGGACCTGAGCGCCGATGAGGCGCTTGTCATGGCCGTCACGCAGAAGGCGCCATTAGCGGGAACGTTCGGAGACCAAATCACTTCGGCGGCATGGGCGCGGAAACCATCGTGGTATCAGATTTCCAGCGAAGACCGAATGATTCATCCGGAGAACCAGAAGATGATGTCCGCGCGGCTCAACGCAAGAAAGATCGTGACGCTTGCGGCTAGTCACGCGTCGCTCGCGTCGCGGCCCACGGAGGTCGCGGCGCTGATTCACGAGGCCGCGACGCAGCCGACAAGCTGAGTTTACGGACGAGTCTTGCGGCCACGCGGTTCTGTCCACGCCGACTACGCGACAGGACCGCGTGTGTGCAAGCGACTATGCGCGCAGTGCTACTTTTGCGCGCTTCGCTTGAACGTCTTGCCCGAGCAGCGCACCGATATGCGGCGCCATGATGCGCGCCACTTCCTGCATGACCGGCACCACCACGCTGTTGCCGAACTGGCGATACGCCTGCGTGTCGCTCACGGGAATCACGAAGTCGTCGGGAAAGCCCATCAGACGGGCGCACTCGCGCGGCGTCAAGCGACGCGGCCGCTCGTCGTGGCCTTGCGCGAGAAGAATCTCGGAGCCGTCCTTGTGATAGCGGGCCGACAACGTGCGTGTGACGCTCGCGGGTGTCACGAGCCCAAAGCCGAAGCCGTTGCCAGCGGCGCGATGTTTATCGGCGTAAGCCTGCAAGTACGCCCACAGATTCGGCGTCAACGTGTATTTCGGCTGAACCTTGCGCTGAACTTGATCGAAGAAACGCTCGCCGTCATGCGGCAGCAGCGGCTCGCTGCCGTCGGTCTTGTGCAGGATCGACGCGAGGCGCGGCCCGGTTGCGGGCAAGCGCAGATCGTCGAAAGAAAATTCGGTATCCGAACGAAAGCCGACAATCACGATTCGCTCGCGATGCTGCGGCGTGAAATGCTGCCCGTCGATGACCTTATAGTGCACGTCGTATTTCAACTCGTCGCGCAATACTTCGAGAATCGTTCGAAACGTATTGCCCTTATCGTGCGACATGAGGTTCTTGACGTTCTCGAGCACGAACGCGGCCGGACGTTTCGCATCGATAATGCGTGCGACGTCATAGAAGAGCGTGCCTTGCGTCGTGCATTCGAAACCATGCGGGCGGCCGAGCGAATTCTTCTTGCTCACGCCCGCGATGCTGAACGGCTGGCACGGAAAGCCGGCGAGCAGCACG
This sequence comes from Paraburkholderia sp. RL17-368-BIF-A, assembly GCF_046054045.1. NCBI lineage: Bacteria > Pseudomonadati > Pseudomonadota > Betaproteobacteria > Burkholderiales > Burkholderiaceae > Paraburkholderia > Paraburkholderia sp. RL17-368-BIF-A. The sequence continues at coordinate 115,752 of NZ_JARESN010000008.1, read as the reverse complement.
TCGTGCGGCGGAATCTCGTCCTCCGCGAATGAAACGATGTCGCCGACGAACTGATGCGCGTCGTCGGCGTCGCGATGATTCTGCTGATACGTCTTCTTCGAGAACTCGTTCCACTCGCTCGTGAAGACGCATTGACCTCCGTGTGCTTCAAAGCCGCGCCGAATCCCGCCGATGCCGGCAAAGAGATCGATGAAGCGAAAAGCCGGCGCGCCTTGCGCGAGCCCGCTGCGTGATTTCGTTCGCAGCATTTCACGCAACGCCGCTTGCGCAATCCGCGGGCAACTCTGATCGGTCTTCCAGCGGCGAATGGTTCGAACGTTTTTTCCGCAGCGTGCCGCGATTTCGGCCTGGCTATAGACCTGCAACGCTTGGGTAAGCAGGTCGTGGCTCGTCGCCAGGGTCATGTCGCGTGTCATGTGTTTTTCGCTGGGAATTTTGGCGGACATTTTGACCGTTCGATAACCGCCTGTCCAGGAATTTTGGGGCGCGATGTGGCGCGCCGGAACGTCGGCGGCGAAATGCGCTTGTCACGGTTGGATGTGTACGCTAGCAGCGTGACGCGAAGTCCCTGCGTTGCGACGTGTTCAGGCCGCGGCATGGTTCGCGGCCGTTTTTTTAGGGCGAGAAGGTCGTCGGCGACGGCGCATCGCCGTCGTTCGCGCGGCGGGCCGGGTCGGGCCGGGCCGCGTGAGGCAAGCGCGATGAAGCGGCGCTAGACGGGGTGCCCCGCGCCGGATTCGTGCGTCGGCGGAAAGAGCGCCGCGGTCGCGGGCGCGAGTTCGTCCCACGGGACGGGCGGCTCGGCCTCGAACTGGTCGAGTTGGAGCAGGAGGCTGTCGACTGCGCAGAGCTGCGGGTGCGTGAGGCTGCCCGTGTCGAGCAGCTTGTAGAGGCGCTCGCGCCAGTACGCCGGCGCCAGGATCGGTCCGGCAAGGTCGCCTTGCAGCGACAGTCGCATGACACGCGCGATGTGCGTGATGTCGCCGTCGATCAGCGCGGCTTTCGACGATGCCGACAGGTTGATGGGTGTGCGGTCCATGGCTCCTCCATGGCCGCTATTACGGCCGGCTGAAGGGAAACTTTAGGGCTTCTGCGAAAAATATTCCTGCGGTTCGCGGCGCGCGGGCATTCCGCCCGCTTATGCGTGGCCGTTTCGGTCCGAAGAACGGCGGGCATGGCCGTTGCTCGACCCGGTTACTGGCGCAATATCGCGTCGGCATTGCTTTCAACCGGAGTCGAAGATGAACAAGGACCAGGTAAAAGGGGTAGGCGAACAGGTGAAGGGCAAGATCAACGAAGCCGTGGGCAAGGCAACCGATAACCCCGGCAAGGAACTCAAGGGCGATCTCCAGCAGGGCGCGGGCAAGGTTCAGCAGAGCTACGGCGACGCGAAGGAAGACGCCAAGGACGCCAGGGACGAAGCCAAGCGCAACAACCCGTAATCGCGTGTGATGCGGTTTGACGAAAGGGCGCCTCGGCGCCTTTTCTCGTTGCAGCGCAGGTCCGGCCTGGGAGTAACCCGGCTTTGGCGCGCCGAGCGCGCCGCGCAGGCTGCGTCGCCTTTAGACTGAATGCATCCAACACGGAGGCCGCGCCAATGACACCGGAAAAAGTCCTTTCGATGTTCGAACGCCAGTATCTGGAGGGCAAAGCGCCCGTCGACCTCGAGGAAACCTGCGCGAATTTCGCGGCCTGGGTCGCGTCGACGTGGGAGCAGCTCGACGCCGGGCACAGGTCGCTGCTGGTGACGGTGGGCGCCGCGTTGTGGCGCGAGGGCTATAACGTGCGCGCGGGCAGCGCGACGAAAGATTTGTGGTGAGCGTCGGCTGACGTCGGGGGCCTGCCGGCTTCCGCACACGTTGCGCCGACTCGGTTTATATTTGGCCGTCGCCGGATCGGGACGATGCATTGAGGCCGCGCATTACGCATTGCGCATTGCGTGCTGAGCGCCGTATCAGCGCCGGCCGTGCCGCCATGCCGCCGAACTGGCTCTGTCGATCGTCCCGATACCGTTTTCATCCGCCATTCCCGCACAGGGCTACACCATCACATGACAGATCTGTCCGCATTCCCGATCACGAAGAAATGGCCCGCCGCGCATCCCGAGCGCCTGCAGCTCTATTCGCTGCCGACGCCCAACGGCGTGAAAGTGTCGATCATGCTCGAGGAAACCGGCTTGCCGTATGAGCCGCATCTGGTGCGCTTCGACACCAACGATCAGTTGACGCCCGAGTTCATGTCGCTCAACCCGAACAACAAGATTCCGGCGATCATCGATCCGAACGGGCCGGACGGCAAGCCGCTGCCGCTCTTCGAATCGGGCGCGATCCTGATCTATCTCGCGGACAAGACCGGGCAGTTGATTCCGCAGGACGCCGCCGGCCGTTACGAGGCCATTCAGTGGGTCATGTTCCAGATGGGCGGCATCGGTCCGATGTTCGGCCAGCTCGGCTTCTTCCACAAATTCGCGGGCAAGGAGTACGAGGACAAGCGTCCGCGCGATCGCTACGTCGCCGAATCGAAGCGCCTGCTCGGCGTGCTGGAGCAGCGTCTGGAAGGACGCGAGTGGATTCTCGGCGATCAGTACTCGATTGCCGATATTGCGACGTTTCCGTGGGTGCGCAATCTGATCGGTTTCTATGAAGCCGGCGAGCTCGTCGCGATTCAGGACTTTCCCAACGTTCAGCGCGCGCTGGCCGCGTTCGTCGCTCGGCCGGCGGTGGTTCGCGGGCTGGATAGTCCGAAGCGGGGTTAGCGGGGAGCGGGCGGGCGGCGAGGCGCTGCGGGCCGCGGTTTTTGGTCGATGCCAGGATTCTCCGCGACGAGGCGCTCGCCGGTCGTTCCGTCTATGTGACACGAAGCGAGTTTCCAGCATGCCCATCAACTATTTGCGCGGCTTCACGGCGCCCGAACGGACCGATGCAACCAACCGGCGTCTGGGACGATCGCTGGCATTCGTCGCGGGCGCGGCCAATGCCGGGGGTTTTCTCGCCGTCGGCCAATATACGTCGCACATGTCCGGGATCGTGTCGTCGCTCGCGGATAATGCCGCGCTCGGCGACGCGAGCCTCTTCGTCGCGGGGCTCAGTTCGCTGCTTGCTTTTCTGATGGGCGCGGCGACCTCGGCGGTGCTGATCAACTGGGGGCGTCGGAGGCGCCTGCGCAGTGTCTATGCGACGCCGCTCGCCATCGAAGCGGTCCTGCTGCTTTGTTTCGGGTTCGTCGGGTCGAATCTCGAACATCATCGCGTGCTGTTTGTGCCGGCGACCGTCTGCATGCTGTGTTTCGTCATGGGCTTGCAGAACGCGATGATCACGAAGATTTCGCGCGCGGAAATCCGCACGACGCACGTGACCGGTCTCGTCACGGACATCGGTATCGAACTCGGCAAGATGATCTACTGGAATGCGGCGCCGGCTGCGGGCCAGGAGCCTGCTGTGCAGGCGGATCGCGAGAAGCTGATTCTGGTGGGGTCGCTGCTGCTTTCGTTTGTTGCGGGCGGGTTGGCGGGGGCCGTCGGGTTCAAGCACATGGGCTTTGTGTCGACGCTGCCGCTTGCGATCGTGCTGCTGACGCTTGCGGTTGTGCCGCTGGTGGATGATGTGCGGGGGAGGTGGTAGGGGGCGACGGGGACTTGCGGGTGATGGGAAGCGGGTGGTAGTTGCCAGTCGGTAGTAAGGTTGCTACTATTTGTCCATTGAGCCCTTGGCAGTAAGCCGTTGCATCCATCCAGCAACGTGCCGAGCCCTCGGGCTTTTTGCTTTTCACCGACAATAAAAAGGTACACATGCCAACGGCGATTCTGATCGATGGCGCATATTTTGTGAAACGCTTTCGGGCGATTGAACCGCACAACGCTCACAATGCCGGCCGTGCAGCCGAATGCGCACACCGATGGGCCTGTGCCCATCTCACACCAAAGTAGGCGCGCAAAGCGGTGACCAATCCCGCGAACGGATCGCAAGGCCGATCGCATCGAGAAGACCGGCGCGAGTTGTATCGCATCTTCTTTTACGACTGTCCGCCGCTCGACAAGAAGATGCACAACCCGGTCAGCAAAAAGGCTGTCGATTTCGGGAAGTCCGCAGAGGCACAGTTTCGCCTGGCACTACACGAGGAGTTGCGCGCCAAACGCAAGGTCGCGCTTCGCCTGGGACATCTATCGGCCCACACGCAATGGACGATCAAACCGCACAAGGTGATAGAACTGCTCGCTGGCAAGATTCAGATGGCTGACCTCCGGGAGGACGACGTCACAATCGATATCCGCCAGAAGGGCGTCGACATGCGAATCGGAGTCGACGTCTCGTCGCCTGCTTTCAAGAAGCAAGTCGATCAGATTGTGCTTATGGCGGGCGATGCCGACTTCGTGCCGGCTGCCAAGCAAGCCCGGCGAGAGGGAATCGACTTCGTGCTTGACCCGATGTGGCAAAAGATTCCCGCAAATCTGAACGAGCACATCGACGGGTTGCGATCAACCTGTCCGCAGCCCACTCGTCGCGCGCCGCTCGCATAAGCTGAGTCCCGAGCGAGAGAGCCGACTACTGCCACCCTAGCCCGCCGCGAGCGGGCTTTCGCACATTCAGCTATCGAAATTGAGGTGTGAAATGGCAAATACAGCGCGGCGCCGGGCTGACCGGGCGCGACTCAAACGTAAACGAAGGGATTGGTGGGCCGGAGCGCCGCACAAGACCGAGGTCCAGCTTGGCCGCCTGATCGATACACCCACGCCCTGCAGTTGCTGGATGTGCGGCAACCCGCGGCGTCATCTAAAGAAAGAGCGGCACTCGATCTGGGAGCGACGTTGGTTTCAGGAGGTTGATGATTTCGCCGATTTTGCGTTTTGATGCGCCCTTGGCAGGCGCATCTGTTCTCGCGTTTTGGCGCAGCGTTGCTTCGCAACTAGCAACTTTCGGCACACGTAGTAGCGGCTGTGGATCTCGTTGGTCCCCCTGGCAGGAACGGAATTCCTGTCAAGGAGCCTTTCTCAGTAAGCCGTGCAGGGCAGTCGGCAACAAATATACCCCCGAATATACCCCCGACTACATTTCCCGCCAGAACCCCGTAACGTGCCCATCTTCCGCGCACGTCAGAATATCGCCGACGCGCAGCTTTGTGCGCAGCTCTGCGTCGTCGAGACGCTCAAGCACTTCGGTGGTTACGGGGACAAATTTTGCGTTGACGCCAGGCGACGAGTAGGCGATCGAAGTGTTCATCTGAATCTCCATATGCGTTTGTCCTTCGCCCGCTGTCAAACGGGGTGGGCAGCAGTGACAGGGTTGACAGACCGGGGCATATGGAACCCGGCAGGCCGAAGCCTCCCTACCACCGCCGCCCATTGAAGGCGCAGAGGTACAGACGAAAAAATACCGCCAGCGGCGGTAATCCGCCACATGCATTCGGGCTGTCAAACCCGATCGACGTTGTATCGTCGATGTCTTCAAGCATAGGCGGAATTAGGGCATACTGCAAGGAGAATAACCAATGTAATCAATAACTTAGTGTACGGTGTCGCCGTACATTGTCGGGGGTTGCCGTACATGAACGACTTCTTGCTTTCGCCCGCGGACCTGATCCGAATAACCGGCGCTACGCGATATTCGAAACAGCGCCGATGGTTCAAGGATCAGTTCGATATCGAGGTCGTGTGCAACCGCCGAGGCGAAGTGATAGTGACGCGCTCGGCATTCGACGCGCTCGTGCTGAACAAATGGAACCTGATTCGCGCGGGCAGCCCCGAATCGAAAAAACTCGAACTCTGCTACGACTAGTGACGTTCGACGTTGATATCCGGTACGACTAATCGAACATCGCCAGCGGCGACATGTACGGGTCGAGCGCCTTCGCGTCGTCGAGCATGCCCGGCACCGCGGCCACGATATTGGCGAGCACTGCGCGCGATGTGGTGCCGTGCTGCTTCTCGACGCTCATGCGCGGCAGGCATCCGTCCAACTGCGCGAGCAGGCCGGCGAGTTCTTTCTGCAGCTTGCTGACCAACTGCACGCCACCCAACGGGGCCGGGCCGCCGAGGCGGAAACCGTCGACGGCCTTCGCCGCGCGCACGAGGTACATGCGGGGAGTGTCGAGCACGTCTTCGATGGGGCCTTCATCGAGCGCCGCGTCGAGACAGGCGGCTTCGAGTTTCGTCAGCGCGTGGCGGATTGCTTTGCTTGGCATGGTGTTACCCCTTAGTTTTTATTGCTCAGTGCGGCTCGGCGCGACCTGACACCAAGCCGTGAAACCAGTCCGCGACGCTCTGCGGATTCTGCGCGCCGTCGGTCGTATCCCACAAAAAACGCCCGGTCGTCGTGGCCTGGCCCACCGGCAACCCGAACGCATAGCCCGCTGCCTGCACCGCATGGGCAACAGGATGCGAGACCTTGCCGCCCGTCGCCGCGTGCGTGCCGTCTTTAACGACGTTCGTGATCGCCTGTGCGGCCTGCGCGAGCGGCGTCGCCGTGAACTGCTGATCGTGCAAGAGCGTCGGGGCGATGTCGCGCACCAGCGGCACGCCGGCCAGGCCAAGCCCGGCCAGCTCTTTCATGAAGTGCCCGACATAGCTCTCGTTGTGCGGCGTGCCCTTGATCAGCGTGTCCCACACCGCGACCATCGCGAAGTACCAGAACGACTTCGCGAGCACGCGGGAGAAGTCGCCCCCGGCTGCGCGCACGTCGCCCTGCGCCAGATTGCCGAAGCCGCTGGCCGCGGCGCGGCCGATGTCGCGCTGGCGGTTGTACACGTGATTGAAGAAGGAATAGAACATCGTGATGGCTTTCTGGAACTCACTACCGCGCTGGATCGCCGCCTGATCCTTCACACCGCCGCCGCCGTGCGCATTTCGCACCGCCTTGTCGGCGTAGTAGATCGCCTCGTGTTCGGTCAGCCCTTCGTGCAGCCCCTTGTTATAGGCCCCCATCCACGTCGGCATAGCGGACGCCATGTCGATCATGGCGATGCCGTAGTAGCCGTACCGGCGCGCGCCGTTGAGCGTCTTCGTCGCCGCGCTCACCGGCCCTGACTGGCTTTCGATCTGCACGTTGCGGATCAGGTCGCGCACGTCGCGGTCGACCTGTTCCATCCGGTGACGCATCTCGCCGCTGCGTTCGAACACGAATTCGCGCGTGCCGGCCATGTCCTGCCGGAACGCGTTCACGCCCGATGCCATCCAGCGGGGCCCGATCTCGCCGACCGAGTTCAGCGCCGCGGCACCGCCGTGCTTCAGGATGGTCGTCAGCCGGTAGCCCAGCCCGACCATCGTCGCATTGGTCCGCGCGGTCTTGATCAGCTTTTCCCAAAACGCCACTTCGCGGTTATCGACGTTGCGGTCGTTGGCGATCGCCTTCAGCCACGGCGTGAACTGCGCGTAGTACTCGCGGCCGAGCGTGTTCTCGACGCCTTCGCGCACCTTCGAATCGGACAGGAACCGGTGCGCGTCGATAATCGCCTCACGGTATGCGATGTCGTGGATCACCTGGCCGACGTGTCGCGGCAGTACATCCATGCTCAGATAGAGCGGCGCCTTGTACTGCTCGATACGCTCGTTGGTGAAGCCGTGGCGGGTCGTCGCCTTGGTGTAGTTGGACGCGAACAGATCGGTCTCGCGCCCCTTGTGACGGTCTGCCGTGAAGCTGCGCAGCGGGTCATAGACGACAGGGTAATAGCCGCCCGAATAGCGCCCGTGCGGGGTGACAACTTCACGTGCCTGCACCTTCGGCGGTGCCACGCCAGACACGCGCTTTTCGAGTGCCTCAATTTCCGGCCACAGCGTATCGATCGTGTCCCATACACGCTGCACGAGATCCCAATCGCCCTTCGTCATGTGGCGATTGAGCACGCGCTGCACGGCCTGGTCGTGCCAGCCTTTGCCTTCCAGCAGCTTCGCGTAATTGGATTCGTTGCCGGTGTTGAGCGCCATCGCGATGACTTCGCTTTTGAGCATCGACGTCGGTTTGCCGGTCTTGTCGTCCGGCAGTTCGGGCATCGTGTAACGGTTGCTGAAGTCCTTCGTTACCTCGTCGGGCACCGCGTCGAATGCTTCCTTGAACTTCGCCGTGATGGTCTTGCGCAGATCGTTCTCGCGCGCCTCGGCGTTAGCGATGCGCCGGAACACGACCCGGTTAAACACGCCGTTCGCGTCGTGGTTATCCAGCCAGTCCATCACCTGTTCCATCTTCAGCAGCGAAGCGTCGCCGCTCCTTACCGCGCTTTTGAATCGCATGCTGGCCGCGCGGATCGCGTCTACACCTTTGCCGCCTTCGCCGGGGTTGAGTACGTCTTCGGGCGTGTGCTGCTTCAGCTTGAGCATCTGCGCGACAGCTTCGTCGCGGATCGCGGCGAATTCGCGCGCGTCCTTGTTGTCGAGCAGCGTCTGCTTGAGCCGGCCCAGGTGATCGATCGAGCGCACCGAATCCACGAAACCGCGGAACGCTTCGAGCGTCATGTCCTTGTAGTGGCCGCGCATTGACTCGTTGAGCAGCGCCTGCGGAATGGCGGGCTCCAGGCCTTGCGCTTCCTGTTCTTGCACCCAATCCATGAGCGACAGGCGCCGCGCGCGCTCCTTCGCGGTGATGCCGGTGCGAAGATCGTAGCGGTCGAGCAGTGCGTCGATCTGCTCCATGTAGTCGGCGCCGATCGCTGCGCGGGTCGTCTTGTTGCCGAATCGCTTCAGGTATTCGAGACTGCGCTGCACTTCGTCGGCGGCTTCGGTCGCGACTTTGGCGAGCTGGTTGTTTAGCAGTTGATCGCGCTTCGCCTTTGCCGCGGCAGCAATGTCGCCCGCCATACGGGCGCGTTCGGCTTCTTTGCCGGCGCGCGTCTCGGCGGCGGTGTACTGTGCGGGGCGTAGGTTCTTCACGCGCGACGCGGCAATGGTGCGTTCAGCAGCGTCGTGCGCGGCGCGGGTGATCTCGCGCACCGGGCCGGTCGCCTTGTTTAGCGCGCGAAACTCAGTCGCGATGAACCGGGCGCGGGCTTCGTTATGGATCGCGGCATCCGCGGCGCGGCTCATGGCATCAGGCGACGTAATGTCGCCGTGCTTTTCCAGCATCCGGCGATCGGTCACCGCCTGCACGACGTCGCGGAACGGCTCGGCCGCGAGCAGCGAGCGCACCAGCTCGTCGCCAGATCCGAAGCCGAACAGGTCGGCCAGCGTGTCGGGGTGAATGCCTTCCGTCGCGGCGAGCCCGTGCTTGCCCGTCGGCAGATAACGCCAGATCGCTGCCTCGCCTTCGCCATACATCGCTTTCAAGTCAGGCAGCGACAGCTTCGTGCTGCCCATGCTCGCGTCTTCGAACGCGCGGCGCTCCTTGTTCGTCCGATCGGCTTCGAGCAGTGCACCGTTGCGGATGAATTGATCAGCCTGATAGGTCGGCTCGGCCGCGATCTCACGCTCGACTTCTGCTTCGGTGGCGTCGCGCTTTGCGGCAACGTCACTTTGCACGTTGCGCAACGCATCGGCCTTGCGATTTTCCAGCCAGCGCAAATCGCGCAGCGTGCGTGCGCCCAGTTTTTGCACCGCGTCGAGCGTCGCTTCGTTGCCCAGCGCGCGATACTTCGCGTAGTCATCCGGCGTCATGCCCGCTTCTTCGGCGGTGTGGAACAGCGGCATATAGGCGCGCGCGGCTTCGGCGGCCTTGATGTTCTCGTTCGTCGCGAGCAGGCGATCGAATACGCCGCGCATCTCGGGCGAAACCTGCACGTTGAGATCGCGCACCGACTTATACACGTTCACGAGCCACGCGCGGAAGCGCTGAAATACGGTCTGCATTTCCAGCGATGGTGCTTTGCCATCGCGCAGGTACGACTCAAATCCGCGCGCGAACTGCTCGTGCAGCGGACGCTTATCTTCGAGACTCATAGCGCGCCACGCTTCCGGCGTCGTGCCGAACCAGTCGGCGACGGCCTTGAAGTCGGACTGTAGCGGCTCGGGACCGGTGCGCGACACGTGGTCGAGCACGTTGAGGAAGTGGTGCCCGCTCTCATGCAAAAACGTCGACAGGTCCGCGTTCTTAAGTAGCGTGATTGTGCTCGGCGCACTGGATACGTCGTCAGCAAACGACAGCTTGCCGCGTTCGTCCTGGTCGAGCGCATTGGCGCCCGGCACGCCTTCGGCCGTAACGCGCAGGGGGTAGGCCGCGAACATCTGTTCCGGCGTCATGCCGAGCCGTTCCGACGTTGTGCCGTAGAACGACTGAACCAGCTTCGCATACGCCTGGTTCGTCTCTGCCGGGAAGCGGTTGGCCTCGTTCATCTGGGCGAGCATGTTGTCGCCGACCTGCTGCGCCGACAGTTCGTGCGCGGTCTGCAGCTCGTCTTCGTTCCAGATCTGTTCCGCATGCCGCTTGAACTCGTCGGCGTGCGACTGGTAGAACGCCTGCGCCTCGTTCTGCGTCATGCCTTCCGGATCGGTGCGCAGGTTCGGGATCAGCGCTTCGGCGAGCTTCGGATCGGCGAAGTGCGTCGCGAAGTCGGCGACGGGAATGCTCACCTGGCCGTTTGTCTGCAGCGCGATGTTCAGTTGCTCGGCGACGTCCGGCAGCTTGGCTTGGAGCGCGTTCGCGTCGATGCCCGACTGGTTGAGCGCGTTCGCGAGCGTGGCGCCGTCGACGTACACATGCTGCACCGGACCGTCGGCGTTCGCTTGCGCAATGAACTGGCTAAACGCGTTCGGGTCGCGCTCGCGCAGCTTGGCGTTCGCCGCAGCGCCGACAAGGCCCGTCAGGTTTGCGGCGTCCGTCGTGGCAATCTCGGCGCGCGCGGCGTCGGTCAACCAGCCGCCACCGGCACGGCCTTGGCCGTGGAGCGCGAACAGCGTGTTGAGCGCGTAGTCGAAAGCCTTCTGCGCGGTCGGCCGACTGTCGAACGGATTCGAGCCTTGAAGTACGTCCATTGCGGCGTTCACGCCCAGCATGCGCGCAGCCGTCTGCACGATCGTGTTGTCGGGCAGTACGCGGCCGGCCACGCCGAACACAGCACCCATTGCGGCGCCGCTTGCGCCCGCGCGGCCAATCGACGAAAACGCGTCGGCTGCGCTGTTCTTATTGAGCGCGTCGCCCGTCGCGGTAAGCGCACTGGCGGTGCCGAGCGTAGCGGCTTGCCCGGTGATGTCTTTAGCCGCGGCCTTCGCGAACGACTCGCCGGCCGCATGCTCAAGCAGCGAGCCGCCAACGCGTTCGACGGCACCTGTGGCCAGCTTCAGCGGCGCGCCGGTGACGAAACCCGCAAGGTTGCCCGCGCCGGCCGCTACGTCCGCGGCTGTGTTGCCGCTCGGGGTTGCATCCGGCGTCGCGCCGGCAAGGAACGAATGGAAGAAGCCGCGCGCGAACGACACTGGCGCGGGATTCATGCCGCCAACCGCCTGGCGCTGCTCGTCGAGCGGAGTGTCGGTCTGGCTCGCGTAGACCTGTGCCGATGCTTGCGCGGCGCCCGCGCTTTGCGCATTGCCGGTCTGATCGAGCCCAAGCAGGCTTGTCGCGTCAGGTCCAATGACGCCACTCAGCCAGCTCGCCATGCGAGTGCGGAACGGCAACGGGCTGTTGTCGGGCTTGAAGTAGCCGGACGTACCAGGGGCAAGCGGCACCAGGTTGCCCGCGGCGCTTTCGACGCTTGCAAGGCTGTGCACGTCGTCATGGGCAATCAGCGCATTGCTTTGCGATTGATAGAACGCAGCGGTCGTCGGGAACTGCTTCGCGAGCGCGTGCCAGTCGGTGTCCTGAATCCGCGCGCGTTGCTTTACCTGATCGGGGAACGCCTTCACGCTGTCGACGGGCACCCCCGTTTGCTTCGCGAGGCGCTGCATTTCCGCTTCGTAGTCGGGGTTCGCCCCGACCGCGAGTGCGACATTGCCCTGCGCGGCGCTCGCCGTGCTTTGTAGATAGGCCGCGGCAGGCGACGGCGTGGTGGGAGATGCGTTGGTGTCGTCGTTCATTTACGCTTCAATGAGAGAGTGTGCGGCGCCACTGCTTCGTTCAGTGCACCCGAAGCGCACGGAGGAATCCGGTTGCGCTAAGCGTGCTGGTTCCGAAGATCGCCTGGCCGACGAGAAACACGGTCTGATTCGAACTTACGTTGATGCGCTGAACCGGGCAGATCAGCGAGTTGGCCGCATTGACGGGAAAGTTGGCCGTCATCTGCGAATAGTTGCCAAGTGACGGCAATGAACCCGACGTAGTGCTCGTGCCCGCCACCAGCGCGGCAGTCGTCGTTGTGGCCGCGGCCGAGTAAATGACGTTGCAAGTGATGTCCCACACCCCTGCGCCGACCGGAATTGATGTCAGATTTTGGGGGACGTTGGAAGCCGTGATGTTCACAGACGAAAAGGTCTGAAGGTTCACTGAGCCGATATCACCTGCCGCCGGCACCGCGCCCGAAGTCGTTCCCGTAATTCCAGCGGCCGTCAGCGTCCCCGAAAACACCACGTTGCCGGCGTCGTCCATCGACATCGGCGTCGCGCTGTTTGCGCTGTTGACCACCTGGAATGCGCCATTGAACGCGCGGAGGAACTTGCTCGGCGTCGTCGCGCCGTTGCCATTCAGAACGATCTGCGCGCCCGATCCGGTATTGCCGGTCGCGTTGACGACGATCGTGTTGCCGCTCGTCGCGGCGTTCGTGATCGTCACGATGCCGGTCAGGTTCGGCGATGCAGACGGCGCGGCCCCTGTGACCTTCGCGACCGGCACATTCCCCCATGCGGGCGCGCTCGATGCTCCTGTCGAAATGATCGCTTGGCCCGCGCTCGATCCTACCGGGTTGATCAACGAGACGGGCGATAGCGTCGCGGCAAAGGCCGTCGAGGAAAGCGCAATGAGCGCGGCGAGCAGAAGTTTTTTCATTGCACTGTCCTGTAGCCAGCCCACACGTTGTTTAGGTACTTGAACTGCATCCAGTTACCGCCGCCGGCTGTCAGGTTCGTGTTGCCATTGCCGTACATGTTGGCGTTCGAATTGAATTTGAATGTCGTGTTTGAGTCGTTCATCTGGACGTCGAGTGTCATGCCCTCGTAGCCACCAATGAGGTTCGTCACGGTAGTCGCGCCCGATTGACTAAGCGTCACGTTCTCGCAACCGAACACGTTCGGCGTCACACCGGTGACGGGGACGACCTGCAGCGGGTAGGTGTTGTTCTTCCAGCGCCAGCCCGAAGGGTTCGCCGCCCCGGTGCCGTCCGCGAATACGCCAGCGGTTCCGACCTGAGAAAAGTCGTTGCCGCTGAATTCGTTGTCGCTCATCGTGACCCCGGCTTCAAATACGATGCTCAGGCCGTATTTGGTGTATTGCGCGGCACCAGTACGCGAATCGAGTACCGTGTTGTTTCTGATTTTTATGCCCGAATAGACGCCCGGCGGATGCCCGCTAAACACCTGAATACCCATGTTCTGCGTCGACGGGTACAGAGCGGTCGGGTTGTTCGGCTGGATGATCAGATTGCCGTCGATCAGGCAGTTGGTGCAGTTGCCGCCGAGGTCGGTGCCGACTTTGATGCCGCACTGTGTCGAGAGCAGAATAACGTTGTTCTGCACCGTGCTCTGATTCGTGGCGTCGATGCCGAACAGGCCGGCATACACCACGACATTGCCCTGCACGATGCACCCCTGATTCGTGTGCGCGCCGTCTTGACCCAGGCCGATGCCGTCGTTACCCGCATTCCGGTTGTCGTAGCAGAAATTGTCCTGCACGAAGACGTATTTGTCGCCCGCGCCGTAGACGATCATGAAGCCGCCTTCGGCAGTTCCGCCGCGGATATGTGACGGCGGGACGCTCTTATTGACGCTGTTCTCGACGATGTTCAAGTTGAACGAGACACCGAGGTTCAGATTGCCGAACACACCGTCGGTGCGAATTCCGTCAAGCCCGGTGCGGAAAATGTCGTTGCGCTCAATGCGGCCGTTCACGCCGTATAGCACGGTGATACCTTCGGCCCCTACGTTCTCGATGCGGTTGTCGGTGATGTCAAAACTGCTGTTTGAATTGGCGCCAGTGATCGCGAAAAGCGTCACGCCCGCGCCGATCACGTTGCGGATGTAGCAGTTGCGAACGATTACGCCGCTTTGCTCCTGGGCGAAGACTGCGCCAAATACATTCGCGACATTGCTTTCGATGTTCCCGTCGATGCCGATGCCTTCAAGCGAGCAGTTCGCCGCCTGAACCTTGAACATCGCCTGGGCGTCGATGCTGGTGGCACTCGCCGCGGCCTTAAACGTATTGGCGTAGCGATTGCGCGCGTACAGCGAGACGTTCGGGTAGTTGAAATAGACCGAACGCGCCAAGGTCATACTTACCCCGTCGCCAACGTACACGACGCCGCCACCACGTTGACCCACAAAATCGAGTGCCTTCTGCACACGTGCGGCGTCATCGCCCGCGGTGAACCGCGGGTCCATCAGGCTGAAATTGTTCGCGATCCGGTCATACAACGCAGTGCCCGGCGCGACACTGGCGTCGGTCACGCTCTGCGGCGGCGGGGTGTAGACCGACAGCGTCGTGCCGGTGCGGATATACACGCGCGAGATTCCGGCGGGCACTCCCGACGTGAGTGTCAGAATCGAGTTTGCGACGGATTGAATCTGGTCGCCGCCCTGGTTCTCAGTGTCGAAGAAAAGCCATAGATTGGCTTTGCTGCCGGGCGAACGCGACAAGGGGATCTGTGTGGCGCCCACGGCCACGTCGGTGCCGACGATAAGACCGGGCTTGCCATCGCTGCCCAGCTCATCGCGCAGATCGCCCGCGCCGACGCTCGACGGCATCGGCAGGAACGTGAGATTGCCGAGGCTATCGAAGGCGAGCACTGTGCCCGCGCGCTGTAGTGCTGCCGGCAAAATGCCGGATACCGCTTCGGAAACGGGGAAACTCACGCTGCGTGAAGTGGTCTCGGCAAGCTGCTGAATCTGGATTTCGGTGCGGTCGAGCGCGTCTTCGACAACTTTGGGGTAGAAGCCGCCCTGATTGGTGATGTCCGTCGGCTGTGTGTACGGCAGCGCGCCCAGCACAACGATGTTCGAGCCGGCCGGGAGTGGCGTGCCGACAAGCGGGTAGTTGATCGAGCCGCCAGGCGAACCGTTCTGGTCGGCGCTGAGGCTGACTGAGTAGTCGCTGTCCAGCGTAAGCGTGGTCGTCGCGCCGCTCGCCGCAGTCAGAATAACCTGCACGTCGGTCTTGCTGAAAATCTTGAAGGAGAACGGAAAGGAAACCGTTGCGCCGTTGCCTGCAAACGGTCCCGCTCTGCGTGTCGTGTTGTTGACAGTCATGGTTATCCTTATCCGCGCATCTTCGCGCTACGCGCGAGATGTGCGATTTTTAGAACCGTCTGCGGATCGTTGCCGAGGCGTGTCGCGTCGAGCATCCGTGTGAGGCGTGAGTCGCGCTTGATCATCTGTTGCGCTGCCTTCAGTGCGCTGGCCGCGTCGTTGCCGAAGTGCTGGTTGAGCAACTCGATAGCGGCGTTTGTGTTCGACGCGTCGCGCTCGGACGTCATTGCCTCGGCCGTGAAGCGAGAAGCGGCGTCGACGAGTTCGTGCGCGTCCTGCGGACTCGCTCCGAGGTCGGCGAATATTTCGCGAAACTCCGTCGCGGCTGCGGTCTTGATCTCGGGGGCGGCAGCCGCGTCTTTCATTGCGGCTTCGAGCTGCACGCCGGCATAGGTTCCTTGCGGGCTAAACATGCGGCGCAGCGGGTCATCACGCAATTCTCGAATCGCATCCGGCAATTCGCCCGGCGCGGCCGGCTTCTCGGTTGCGGGTTCGGTTTCTGCCGGCGTTTGCGTGGCCTCGGCGGGCTTGGCGGCCTCAACAGGTGTCGCCTGCTCGGCCGGTGTGCTAGGAACGCTGGACTTGCCATAGAGGCGGTCCGCGATCGCAGAGAGGTCAGGGCCGGAATCCGCCGGCGCGGGGCTCGCCGTTTCGTCGCTCATTTGGGCGCGCCCCATTCGACCGAGACAACGTCAATCGTGTAGACGGAGCCATCTGGCAGGTCCGTTTCGCTCGGTGGCGCGATTGCGGGCTCGGCTTCCGCTACAGGATCGGCATGCAGGATGCCGAGCGTCTTGTGCAGATGGTCGAGCGCGTAGCCGAGTTGGTCTGTGGATAGGTCAACCGCAGCGACGAGACCGCGACTGCCGTGGGCGAAGAAATCCGGATTCTTGAATTCGAGAAGGGCGTCGAGGTCGAAAACTTCCGCAATGCCCGCATCGCGCAGGCTTAGCGCGAACGCGTCGCGAATGCCCGCAGTAACGGTCTGCGCGGCCGCACTGACCCGCTGTCCGAACATCAGCCCGTCGTTGGGTAGTCCGCGAGGTTCCGCACCTTGGACGGCCTCGTAGACGGCCTGCAGCACAGCATCGTTGGAAGCCTCAAAGCCTTTGAGCGCCGCGGCCAGTGCGTCGAGTGCCTTTTGCACTGCGCGGGCATCCTCCGCACGCGCCGCGGAAAGGGTCACTGCCTGATTGCGGGCGGCGATCCAGCCTTCGCGCCGCGATGCCTTGTCGTCGATGTCGTCGAGCCGCATCGCTTCGTGCATCGCTTCGTTGAGGCGATCGAGGCGATCGCTCAGCGGGCGCACAGCCGCCGCTGCGTCGTCGAGTGCCTTGTGTGCCTTATCGTTGGTGGGATCGGTACTGACCGCCTGGACGGCCGCGCCGCGAGCATTGATCGCGAGGTTGTACGCGTGCTGCGCCTGGGCGATTGCGGATTTCAAAACAATGGACCTGCGCATGGAGCGCTCCTGAGTTAATTGAGCCCAGGATATCCGCCCATGCCCGCGTTTACCACGCTAGTCACATTCTGGTCAGTGCCTCGGTTTGTAGATGGCGACGCCGCCTTCCCAATGCACGTGAAACCGCAGAGCGACGGCGAGCTTTGGCGAATACCGGCCCAAGGCATCGGCCGCGCGCTGCATCCGCATGATCGCCGCCGTGCGCTTCACGCCGAGCATGTCGGCGACGGGCAGCGGGCGATACGGCGCGACGTAGAGCTGCAGCAGAATCAGGTTCGCCGCCGTGCGCGGCACTAGCGTTCTGCCGATGAAAATCAGGATCATGGTGACAAGTCCGCCTGTTTTTTCAGGTGTGAGTTTTCAAGTCAGATCGCGCGCTTCGAGCGCTTCGAAAATCGCGGCAGTCTCAGCGGCGTCGAAGCACCAATATCGGCACCGCTCGAACAGCTTCAGGCGGTTAGCCGTAGTCGGTAGCGCATCGCCGAATACGAGCGCGTTCATTGCACGGTCGCGCTTGCATGCGCGGTCAAGCCGTTCGGCGAATGGTTTGCGTTTGGTGTCTGGTTTCATAGGTTCCCTCTTGCGCGCGCATGCGCGTCGCGATGCGTCTGTCTTCATGCATTCCCTCGCGTGCGCGCACATGTCGCGCGTACTGGTCCGGAAACCCTCGCGCGTGTGCATGTGCGCTGCGATGCGTGACGGTGTACGGCCGGCACCTGTAAAAAATTTCAAGTTCGCCTCCTTCAAACACGAATCCGCGTTCCTCAATTCCTCATGCCTATAGGCATTTGAGGAATTTGAGGAAGAATCGCGGCTCTTTCCTCAGTTCCTCAGATGTCATCTGAGGACAGTTGAGGACTTGAGGAACGCACTTTCCCGTCGAACACGTCGAAAATTTCAAGTTTGCTGCTCCCGCTAATCCAACGTCGAATGTTGGAGCGTGCGTTTTTTGCCTCGTTCGGATAGACCTCAAGCACTCGATCGATCACTTGCTCGACATCGACCCACCCGTCGACAGAGAAGTCGGCAAGCTCGATAACTGCGTCGAGTGCCCGCGCGGCGTCTTTGCTTTGTGGCTTGTTTACAACAGCCGGCCTTTCATCCGACGGCACAGCAACGGCTGAGAACACTGTGTCGCCGTCTTCGTCTACGCCGACCTCGATCGACGTAAGCGTGAAGCCAAACTCGACACCATCGACGTCGTCCTTTGATTTCGTGAGCTTCAGGCAGCGCCACTGCGTTTCCAGATGGCGGCTCACGGCCAGCTCAAAGTCGGCCGCCGCGCGCAACGTGGAAGACCCACGCACGCCCTTGTCGTCTTCCTTGCCGGCGTGGGCGATCACGATCACCATGCAGCCAGTCGCGCGGCCGAGCATCTGGCAATTCTCGATAACCTGACTCATATCCTTCGCCGAGTTTTCTTCGACGCCGGGGATCGAGCGCGACAGCGTGTCGATGAATATGACACCCGGCTCGCCGGCCGCAATTTCGTTGATGTCTTCCGCAGCCGGAACCCAGCCGTTCTTCGCGTGCATGTTGATCGCCCGCTCGCGGGTGTAGAAGGGCGTCAGCGCGTCGACGCTGTGGTGCAGGGCGTATGCCTTGGCGCGACGTCGGACACCGTGCGCGCCTTCCGCGGCGATATAGAACACCTTGCGCTGCTTGACCTTGCGTCCACGCCACGCGGCGCCACGCGCCAGGTGGTATCCGAGATCGATCGCGGCGAACGACTTGCCGCTGCCCGACTTGCCGTAGATGATCCCGAAGTCGGCGTCTGGAATGACGCCCTTGATTAGGTCCGAACGCATCGGCGCTTCCGCACGCTTGAGCGCGAGCTGGAACGAGTTAACGCGGTTGCCGTCGGCATCCGTCTCAGGCAACTCAGCGACGGCAGCAGGGGAGTTGCTCCAGCCTGCGGCAATCGCAGCCTTGAAAATCGCGCGGTAGTCGGAGCGATCGCCCTTGATGTCGGTGTCCCATTTGCCGCGCAGATCGGCGTCGGGATCGTGATCGGCTTGGCTGACCGAGTAATCAAGCCACAGCCCATAGCCGACTTCGCCAAGCGGTTTGAGATTTTGTGCACGCGTTTGCCACTTGTCGTATCCGGTCTCCCGGGCGGCGAGGTAGAGCAGAGCGCTACGCAGTTCGGCGATCTTTTCTGGACGTGGGTTGACCCATTCAGGATCCGCGTCCAGGTCGTCGTGCGGCAGAAGCGGCTCGCTCGCGCGCTCGACGACATCCACTGAACTGATCAGGGTATCGGGCTCGACGAAGCCCGATCCGGATGAGCTGCCGCTCTCAAACGGCGCGTTCGCATTGCGCACTGGCAGGAACATCATCTGCGACGGCTTGATCGACGCCGGATCGTAACTGACGCCAAACGCGGCGCCGAGCGCCGGCACGATGCGCCGGTATTCGGCCGCCGACACAGGCCGGTTGAACGGCACCACAATGCGCAGGCGCGGCGCTTCTTCCGTGTGGCTGCGCGTGGTGTGCCAGGCGTACGCAAACGGCACTTCGACGCAGCCAAGGCACAGGGCTCCGTATAGCGCGTCCGCGTCTTCGTCCACGTCGAGCGTCGCCGCCGATCGGGATTCGAGATGTGCGTCGTCGCGCTTGCCGTCCCGACACGTGCCCGGCAGCATGAAACGGTCGCGCTTCTTCAGCGCGTTGCGCTGGTCTTTCGGCAGCGCGAGGTATTCGGCGTGATCGATTGCCGCGGCCGTCGGCTCAGTCAGAGCGTCGACTAGGCTACCCCACGTCATAGCCTGCTGCGCGACGGCGCCGAGATCTCGCTGCCCGAAGGCGACAGCGATTTCCGTATGGCCTTGCTTGACAACGCAAGCCTCGGTGCTACAATGGTTCATGATTCGTAGTCCTAAAATCCCTTGCGAGAACAAGGGGTTAGATTCAGAAGCCGCCTGCCCAGGCGGCTTTTTATTTCCTGCCCAAGGCCAGCTTGCGCGCGTGCCTGTAGTCCCGCAGCGTTTGCAACCCCGCATGCTCAAGAGCCATGGAGCCATCAGGCAACGCGATAGCGGTGTATTCGCTAATCTCGCCGTCGATGCTGAGCACGGTCGTGAAGTGCGTATAAAACCTGTGGCCGTCCGTTGCCACGTTCTCGAATACTTCGATGGAGAACGCGATCACTGGCTCAATGTATTCAGAGTCGTCAATGCGCGTGTAGGCAATGGTCCCCGGCGCCGCGGGGATGATCGTCGGCGGCCCGACAGGGTTCACTTTCGGCTTATTCATTTCGCCCCCTTTGCTTTCTTGATTGCGTCTGCCGTAGCGTGGCCAGCATCGTGCTCGCGCACCTGGCTATCGACGGATTGCGCAAAATCGGTGAGTTCGGGGTCGATGTCTTCAGTTGGCGGCGCCGGCGCTGGCTGATCGCTGAATTCTGTCGGCGGCTCCGTGTCGGGCAAGCCGAAGGAATCGCGCGCCAGGTCGGCCGTTGTCTTGGGCTTCGTCATGCTGCGCTGCCTTGCGCTTCACGCTGTGCGATAAACGACTCGATGTACGATGCACGCCACCCACTAGTGCGGGGACCGATCTTAATAGGCGGAAGCATCAAGCCTTTGCGCACCCACTTGTAGAGGCAAGCTTTCTGGACGCCCAGCCGCGCGGCGGCTTCGCGTGGGCGCAAAATGGAGTCGTTCATGTCAGTCCTTTTGGGAATCGTTGAAGTACCAACGAATCCTAAGGGACCGCGCATTCAGTATGTGAACGCTAGGTATCGCCTTACATCAGCACGAGCCCGTCGAGGTAGGTGGCCCACGCCTGCATCATCTTGCGGCGCTCGGGAAGAAACTCCGCGTAGTTGTACGCCGCGCGAACGCCATTGCGCTCCACGTGGGCGAGCTGGCGCTCAATCGCGTCGGGGTTCCACTGTTGTTCGTTGAGCAACGTTGACGCCATAGAACGAAATCCGTGCCCTGTGGCCTCGTCGTTTGTGTAGCCAAGCCGACGCAGCGCGGCATTAATTGTGTTCTCAGACATCGGCCGGCCGCGCGCGCGCGCGCCAGGGAACACATAGCCTTTAGGCCCGGTGACAGGGTGCAGGGCGCGAAGGATCGCTACGGCCTGCGTCGACAGCGGGACGATGTGCGGATCTCGCATCTTCATTTTTGCCGCGGGGATGCGCCACTCCGCGCCATCGAGATCGATCTCCGTCCATTCTGCCGTGCGCAACTCGCCTGGCCGGACGAAGACAAGAGGCGCGAGCCGCAACGCGCACTGAACGATAAATGAGCCGTCGTATCCTTCGATAGCGCGAATCAGGCCGCCGACTTTCTGCGGGTCGGTGATCGACGCGTGGTGCTTGGTGACGACAGGGTGTAGGGCGCCTCGAATATCCGCGGCGACATCGCGCTCGGCGCGTCCGCTAGCTATCGCGTATCTGAACACGTGCCCGCAGTCCTGCCGCGCGCGGTGCGCCGTTTCGTATGCGCCCCGAGCTTCGATCTTTCTGATACACGCGAGAAGCTCCTGTGCTGTGATCTGCGAGATGGGCCGCTTGCCGATCGTCGGGAACAGATCCTTGCGCAATCGGTTTTCGATCTTTTCGGCGTAGTAGGGCGTCCACTTCGGTTTGTTGCGTTCGAGCCACTCGACCGCAATTGCTTCAAAGCTGTTGGCGGCGGCGACCGTCTCGGCACGTTTCGCCGCTTTCCTCGCTTCCGACGGGTCGATGCCTTTGGCAAGCAGTACGCGGGCACTATCGCGCGACGCCCGAGCATCCGCCAGGGAGACGTCTGGATAGACACCAAGTGCGAGTAGCTTTTCTTTGCCGGCGAACCGGTATTTAAGTCGCCAATAACGGCCACCGGCCGGGGTGACTTCGAGATACATGCCTTTTTCGTCCGCCAAGCGATAGGCTTTCTCTTTGGGCTTTGCAGCACGTACTGCGACGACGGTCAGGGGCATGGGGGTATCTGTTCTCGATCGTTTCGACGACCCCGAAATACACCCCCAGGAGGGGGTATCTCTCGGAGTTTCTCGGGATACTAAAAGATACCATTAAAAATGCAAAAAGCCCGCAATGGCGGGCTTTCGGGAGCGTACGGCAACGTCAGGATTCGGTTATTTGGTCCCCCTGGCAGGAACCTGCGGCCATTCCATCATAGTCGTGTGCATCACCACCAAGTTCCATAATTCCTTATCTGACGCGGCCTTGCACGCAGTCAGGAGGGTGCGGGTTCGTTTCCTAAAACGTCCAACTAAGTCCAAGTTTCGGTTATGCTTTACGCCAAATTTACGCCAAGGCGGGGAGCATGGCCACATATCGAAAGCGCGGCGGCACGTGGCGAGCCGAAGTCGCAAAAGCGGGAATCAGAGAATCCAAGTCGTTCGACACAAAGGCTGAAGCGGTCACCTGGGCAACGAAGCTCGAGGCTGAGATCGATGCAGGCCAGCGACGGTCATATTCGAAGGTGCAGAAGACGCTAAGCGATGCTATGGACGAGTACTTGGAAAAGGTGTCGACGTCCATGGGCAAGCACGAGTGGAACAAGACACGCATCGAATTCTTCAAGTCAGAGATGGATTTCGTCGGTACGCTCGTGCGCAACGTGAAGCCGGAGCAGATAGCAAAGTGGCGCGACAAGCGCCTGAAGGACGTCAAGACGTCGACGGTCAATCGCGATCTGAATCTCCTTTCTGCAGTCTTCGAGGTGGCATGCAAAGAGTGGAAGTGGATACACACCAACCCCGTGCACGAAGTCAAGCGCCCAAAGGATCCGCCGCCGCGCCGGCGGCGCGTGCCAGACGAAGAAGCGGCTGTGATGGCAAAGGCGTTGGGTCTGACGGAAGATGGCCCGATCGAGACAGCACAGCAATACACTGCGCTCGCGTTCCTGCTCGCGATCGAGACCGGCATGCGCCAAGGTGAAATAATCGGAACAGTTTGGCGGGACGTGCATTTGTCGCAGAAGTACTTGCACATTCCTAAGTCCAAGAACGGCGATGCTCGCGACGTGCCACTGTCAACCAGAGCCGTTGCGCTGCTCAGCCGGCTCAAGCGCACGAAGGATGAGCCGCGGTGTTTTCCCGTTGCTCAGTCCAGTGTAGATGCGCTGTGGAGAAAAATTCGGACCAAGGTGGCCAAAGATAAGCCCGAGTTCGCGGACCTGAATTTCCACGACTCAAGGCACGAAGCGACGACGCGCCTATCTCGCAAGCTGAACGTCCTCGCGCTCGCAAAGATGATCGGTCATCGGGACGTACAGTCGTTGATGATCTACTACGACGAGACGGCCGCCGAGCTGGCGGCGCGCCTCGACTGAGCCACTGAAAGTTACCCTGTCGCGCCTTTGCGGCGGCGACCGGGTCGTGACGCGGGTAAAGTGCCTTTGTTGCTTCGTGCCCATTCCAGCACGTCGCTCGCGAACCAGCGGCGCTGCGCCTTTTTGGAATCGACCGGCCGCAGCGGTGCCGGGAATCCCGGTCGGGTGACGACGCGCAGCTCGACGGTCTGCTTTGACAAACCGAGCCATTGCGCGATCTGCTCGGTGCTCCACAGCGTCTCGTCGAGCTTCTTTGGCTTCTCTAGCGCTGCGACCAAGCGCTCGACGCGGGTCACGAGTGCCATCACTGGATCGGCGGTATCTTCGATCATTTTTCCTTTCCTCCATGCATCAAGGCGCGCAGGCTATCCGCCGGCACCGCGCTCGCGCGCTTGCCCACTTTGACGAGCTTCAAGTGACCAGCGGCGACCATTCGATAGATGGTCGACTGCGAGAGACCTAGCAACTGCATTACCTCGGGTATCCGGTAGTGCTTCTGGATTGGCGTCATTTCGGCTCGTCCTTCCAAAAGTCGATCTGTGCCTCGATGCGATGCTTCACTTCGTCGAATCGCTCGATAGGGAAGACAGCGGTGCACCACGTGCGCTCGCCGTCGCCGTGGTAGGTGATCTCATACGCGGGCTTTTCGGGTTTCTTGCCGCGGCCATATTTGCTCCAATCGATAACGTGGCTCATGCCATTACCTGGTCTGCTTCCTGCGCCCAATTCGCGGGCTTGCCCGCAAGCATCCGCTCGAGCGCGGCCGCGCGCATCGCTTCGATGTTCTCGGCGGCGCGAAAGCTAACGGCCACCTTCGGTCGCTTTCCGATCACGGCCGGGGCCGCAGGAACCCACCGAACGTCACGCGTGCGTGCCGCGGTACCGACCGGGCGTAGCCGTCCCGATTCTTCGAGCTGGCGGCACCGGGTGCCCATGATGCCGAGATCGACGCCGAGGGCGTCCGCGATCGCCTTGGTGGACAGTGGCTTACCCTTCGACGCGAGGAGGTCCACGATGGCTGAACGCCGGTTACTTGCCATGGAGGACCTCGTCGAGCAACTCGCTGATTTCCCGCGTAGCTCGCACCGCGTCGAGCATGGCCCGAGCCAGTCTGCTCGTGATCTCGTCAATTTTTCGCAGACGCTGATCGGGTGAGTCGGTCGCGTCAACAGAATGGAATGCGAGGATCGGCGCAAGCGGTGCACCGTGGATTGCATTGGCGCGGCGTCGCCCCGGTTTCCGTCTGATAGGAAGCGGGCGAACATTCGCATCAAAATGAACTTGGCTCATTTCAGGCATCTCTCAATTTGAAGATTCGGAAGATGCTGGCCGTCGTCGCGCTGCCTACTAGGCCGCGATTGAAGGCCGCGATGGCGGCGCGCTTAATGAGCGTTCGCATCATCGATCTCCTGGACGAAGTCGGAATGGCCGCGCAGCACCACCGGATAGATCGCCTTGACGCGCGCTGCGGGCAGCGCACCGACGGCCGCCGGCGAGTAGCACTTCAGGCGGTAACCGTCCGCGGTGAACCCAAGCAGGCCACGCACGATGCTGCCGCCGTCGGCAAGCAGAATGACCACGTCGTCGCCCGGCTCGGCCTTCGACTGGATGTCGTAGATCACAGCCTCGCCGGCGCAGATTCGTGGCCGCATGTCGTTCGTCGGCATGCGTAAGGCCGCATAACGGGGATCGGATGCCATCTCAGATGCTCCCGTAATGGGCGGCGAAGTAGCCGAGACTGTCGGGCCGGCCCTCGAGGGTTTCGGTGCACTTCTCCATGTCTCGCGCGATTCCGCGCAGCGCCTCGCTGAGAATCACGAAGTCGGTGACATCACCTTCAGCCGGTGGATTGCCGATGCTGCGCAGACACAGGTCATGCAAAGCAGTCACCGAGTGGAACGTGAGCTCGCAGCGGCCAGCCACTGCGGCGATAGTCTCAGGTGTGGGCAGAACGTTACGCACGAGACACCTCCCTCGCACGATCGAACTCCGCAAGCTGCGCCGCGGTATCACGCATGCCTTCCATTTGATCGAAGATGTAATCGCCCAGGCATTCCAGCGCATACATGAGCGCGAGTTCAGTGCTGCGGCCGAGCGGCGGAGCGCCGGTCATTTCCGGTTCGCTGAGGCTGTTGTGTACGATCCGTGCAATGGACTTGATGCCATCAGATGCACGGCTCACATTGGCAATTCGGAACGAGTGAACCTTCGCATGCTCCAGTTCGTCGCTGTGTTGCCAATAGTCGCTGACGAGCGGATGTGCCTTTTTGGCTTCAGACATGTTGGGCTCCCCGCTTGCGCAACAGGAACTCCGCCTCCGATCCGATATTGGTCAACGCCGAGATAGTGCGGATCTGGTCGGCAATCACAAACAGCAGGCTCGACACGTTGTCGCCCATCTCGAAGTTGCCGGCGCGCAGCTTGCCGGGCGTGTAATCAGCGGCGATGACGCAGCCGACATTACTGACCGTGTCGGCGAGGTTCTGCGCCATGTGGGTGGCGCATTCGCTGGATTTAGCGAGGAATTCGAGTTCGTCCTTCGCCCAGGTATCCTCGCGATTCCAGAAGAAGTCGAGCACGGACATCGGCGTGCAAGGACCGAACCTACGCGGTTCGGCGTTACAGGTATTGACTTCTTGCTGCTCTGCACTAGAATTCAGCTTGTTCATTTCGTTTTACCCCTGCGCTATACGCGCGCCGTCTGTTCCTAGGCATTCGGCGCGCAACCTTCCAAGACGCCATTTCTGGCATCCACCCCAAAAATTCTGACCCGCTTCAAATCGTAGGCATGAGCTCGCCCAACTAGGCAGGACTGCCAAGTTAATCGGTGACGCTACGGTTCGAGGATTTCGAATGTTCTTCTGTTCGCTAGAACTGCTCCTTGGTTCGTCTTGCTACGTTGTGGGAATCTATGGTGGAGAAAATAACGCCAAATAACAACTGTCCGATCAGGATAAGTGCTAAGACTGTCGGGATCCCGACCAACTTCATTTTCCGAATCTATCACAGCATATGGCGAGACCCGAGCACGTGAAAAAGAAGCGCGCTGTGCCCATCCATGCAAAAAATGCTACAGCATAAAAGTACGGTTTCGACAAGTAACGGAGGTCAGTAGGCGTTGCTTGATGAAAATGTCATTTAAAAACAAAGACATCTGTGCATCGAATACGTTACGTCGTTGTCGTCGTTGTACTTCACCATGTCGAAAAGCGTGCCGCCTGAACCGAATAGCGGGTCCTTCACAGTCACGGCAAACCGAGAAAATGGAGGAAATGGAGGAAAACAAAGGTGACTTTGTACTCAGAGCGCTCCGGCATTGATCCAGCCAGGCGTGAGGCCGTCGGCAAGTAAATTCGCCGAAACGCGGCAAATCAAAGCGTTGATCAAACGGCTGTCGCGCGACGCCTTGGAGAAGCGCCAGCCGGTTGCGCGCATTACCGGCGCTGCGGTATGTGCGGCGGCGCGCTGGAAAACGTATCGGTGGCAGGTCAGGTTCATTTCAGTGCTCAGTTGTGTGTCCTGAAGCACATATTAGTTGCACTGCTTGTGGATGTCAACAGTAAAACTAATTACCACTGATAAGTTACAAGATTGACAGCTTCGCTACCACCGTGCCGAACGGAAGGGCAGTCGTGTCGATGGGAGTGATGCGCTCCGGCCAGACCGGGTTCAGTGCCTTTAGAAACGATTTACCACCCTCGCTGATGAGCTGACGCAGGATGAAATCGCCGGACGCAGTACGAATCAGCAGGACTGAGCCATGTTTAGGTCTCACGTCGACATCGATCAATACCAATTCGTCTTCTCGGAAAGACAGTCGCGAGTTCGCATCGAACATGCTTTCGCCTGGGACGCGCATAAAGAACGAGCGAGGCGACACATCAATGGGCGAGCGATAGGATTCGGTGACCCTTATGTCGACGCGTGACATCAACCACTGGTCTATCTGCGAAGGCTGGAGGACAGGATGCCTGTTACTGTCGTCCGGTGGTTCACCGGATGGCGGCACGGGAGGCCCATACACCGGTTCCCGGCGATCGGTTCTCCAGACGGAATAATTCTCTCTGGAATCTGCAACCCGCGCGGTCAGCAGTGTGGCCTGCTCGGCAATCCGCGGGCTAATATCTCGGATCGTGCAGCCCAACAACCGAGCAAAGTTGCTGGCAGCTCGGAAGTTCAGGGGAATCGTTCCCTTGAGATATTGACTTACAGCACTCTGACCCATACCCAAGGCACTCGCTGCTTCTGCTTGCGATGACGGTAGGCCTTGCTCGGCTTGACGTCTTTGCCAAGCATGAAATAAGGCCTGCAGTCGGCCAGCATCAGACATTTGATCACCAGTGGCGGATTTTGCATTCATTCCGGCACTGTATCAGTAGGACTGGTAGAAGGCAATTACTATCACTGTTGACGCGTGCCTCGCTTGTGAATATTATGAAAACTAATATCCACTGATGAGCTAGGTATGAACAGTGTCTCGACCATTCGAAAGCGCTTGGAGTTGTCCCAACACGACCTATCGGTCCTCTTAGGTGTCGGGCAAAGCGCTGTCTCGCAGTACGAAAACGATGGCTGCGATCCCTCGGTTAAGGTCGCTCGGAAGATTGTCGAGCTAGCCGCATCCCGAGGCATCGTTATTACGATCGCAGAAGTCTTCGCGCCGTCCGAAAAGGAGGGCGCATGATCGACTTCCAGCGGCATCCCCTCTCAGCTGCTTTTCCGACCTTCACGGAAGACGACCTGGACGCGCTGGTCGAAGACATCCGGCAGTTTGGACAGAGAGAATCAGGGCTGGCCCTAGAAGGGATGATTCTTGACGGTTGGAACCGCTATCAAGCGTGCCTGCGCTTGGGCGTCGACTTCAACTACCTCGAGTTCGAAGACGAGTATCCTGGAATGGACCCGCGCGCCTATGTGAAGTCGAAGAATTACCATCGACGGCATATGACCGCGTCGCAGCGTGCTGCGTCGATCGTCGCGCTGTCGCAGTGGGCACCCGCCGGAAATCCAAACCTCGCAACCGTTGCGAGGTTGCCGACAAATGCCGAGTTGGCGCGCGAGGCAGACGTTAGTCCTCGCACTATCAGTCATGCGAAAGCGGCGCACGAAGCAGGTCTGGGCGAAGCGGTTATATCCGGCGCCTTGAGCCTGCGTGAGGCCGACGCGCAGATCAAAGCCTCCCGCGCACCAATCATTCGTGAGCAGAAGGTCGCCCCAGCGCACGAAGCCGCGGCGGAATGGGCGGCGCGCACTGACGCAACCGTCGCTCAACCGTCTCCGCGTGTGGATGCCGTTGAGGATTCCTCACGAGACGGTGACGACGATCTGATCATCGAATTGGAGGCACTCCAAAATCGCGTCAGCGTGCTATCAGCCGAGATCGATTCGCTGACCGCGACCGACCACGGCGCCGAGATCCACAAGCTGACGCAGCTACTCGTGAACGCCGATGACAAGATTGCGCGGTTCGAGGAGCGCATGAAAGACCTCAAGGATTTCGGCGCTAAGTTTGATGCGCTGCGGAAGTTGCTTCACGTTAAGAGCAACCGCGAAGTGGTGGGCGCCGTTCGCAAGTTGGTGGAGGCCAAGCAATGAGGCCCATTACTCCAGAAGAACAATCAGCGTTCGACCACTTCGGATTGCGCCAGTATCAGATAGATGCCGTATTGCGCGTGCGCGAGGCTTATCGCAATGGTGCACGCAACGTGCTGCTCTGCGCGCCGACAGCAGCTGGGAAGACGCGCATTTCCGCGTGCGTGGTGTACCTGGCGTCGAGCCGCGGTAAGCAATCTCACTTCGTCGTCGATCGTGAAAATCTCATCGAGCAGACGATGCGCACATTTGATCAATTCAAGGTATCGCATGGCGTTGTGCAGCAAAAGCACTGGCGCTATCGCCCATATGAGCGCGCGCAGATTCTGTCTATCCAGACTGTAATGCGTCGCGGCTGGCCCGCAGATCCAAAACCCGACTTCGTGGTCGTGGACGAAGCGCACACCGTGCACGAGGACACCAAGAGTCGTTTGGCGGCTGGCGATGTGCGCGGCTTGGGATTGACGGCGACCCCGTTCACAAAAGGTCTAGGTCAGATTTATGACGCGCTGATCAACGTGGAGACAACGAATCGCCTAATCGAGCAGGGTGCTCTCGTACCGTATCGCATCTTCTCGCCCTCGCAGCCGAACATGGAGGGCGTCAAGGTCAACGCTGGTGAGTGGGAGCAGAAGGAAGCAACGAAGCGTGCGCTTCAAGTGGTGGGCGACTGTGTCGCTGAGTACATCAAGCACGGCAATTCGCAGAAGTTCATCTGCAGCGCAATCACGGTCGACCACGCCCGCGAGATCCAACGGCAATTCACCGCGGCCGGTATTCAATGCGTCGTGTACACCAGCCGCGAAACGAAGGACGAGTGCGATGAGATCGTCAAGGAATTCAGCAAGACGGATTCCTACATTCGCGGCTTAATCACGGTCAGCAAGGCAACGAAAGGGTTTGACGTGCCCGATGTGGGCTGCGTGATTATGTGTCGCCCCCTGCGCAAGTCGCTTGCCGATCACATTCAGCTGCTCGGTCGGGGCTTGCGCACCAGTGCTGAAACGGGAAAGACCGAGTGCATTGTTCTCGACCACTCTGGGAACTGTGAGCGTTTTTGGGCCGAGATGAACGAGTTCTTCGAGACTGGTGCCATTGCGCTGGACGACGGCACCAAGAAGCCGAAGGAAGTCAAAAAGAAGCCCGAAGCTGAAGATGTGATGGTGAAGTGCCCGCACTGCAAGGCATTGCACAAGGCGCGCCCCACGTGCCCGAGCTGCGGTCATGAGTATCCGCGTCGCGCGACGACGGAGCACGTTGCCGGAACGCTAGAGGAAATGCTGGCCGCTGGTCTCCACCGTCGTCTGAATGCAGACGTTTGGCCGCAGGTGTGCGCCTATGCCCGCAATGCGTGTCCAGACGACTTTGTGCGTGCGCGTAGCCGGGCTTACGCAATGTACAAGCAGCTAACCGGCCAGATGGCGAAGGCTGATTTCTATCAAACCGAGTCAGCACCGGTTACGCCGGAAGTCCGAAAGAAGCTCGAAAACATGGATAAGGCGTACTGGGCGGCTACACGTGCGAAGCGCAGGAAGGCCGCATGAGATTCCGAGACGCTCTGCAGGCTCACGGCCTCATCCCGCGGGACATCATCGACGACGGTAAATGGCACCGCTGCGCGACGGCGGACAAGCCGCGCCGGAAAAACGGCGCTTACAAATTGTGGGTCGGCGGTCGGCGCGGCTATTTCATGAACTTCGCCGAGCATGTCGAGGCGATCGAATGGCGCGACGACACGCCGATGGCGCCGCGTGACCAGCGCGCAATCGACGATCGGATCCGCGCACTTCGACAGCGCGAAGCGCGCGAACGTGCGCGGGCAATCCGTGCTGCACGCGAGCATTGGGATACGTTGCCGATCCTCACCGACTGGCATGCATATATCGAGCGCAAAGGGCTGTCGATACAGGGCTGCAAAGGACTGCGGCTGCAAGGCGATGACCTGGCGATTCCGATGTACTGCGGCGGCGCGCTGGTGAACATCCAGACGATCTCGATGGAGGGCGAAAAGTTTTATCGCAAAGGATGCCCGGTCAAGGGTGCGACGTTTGTTATGGCCCGCGCGCGCGCCGTTGTGACTGCGTTCGTCGAGGGCTTTGCAACAGGCCTTGCGGTGTTTCAGTCGGTTCCCAATTCGACCGTCGTCGTGTGCTTCGACGCCGGCAATTTGCTCGCTGTCGCTGAAGACGCGAAGCCGCGCGGCATGGTGGTCGTGTGCGCTGATAACGATTGGGAAACACAGCGTGACCGCGGTTTCAACAAGGGCGTCGAAAACGGCACGAAAGCGGCCGAGATCATGCGCTGCGGCGTCGCCTATCCGCAGGGTATTCGCGGTACCGATTGGGCCGACGCGCGACAGGAATGGGGCGACGCGGGCCCGGCGCGTGTGCGCATGCAGATCATGAAGGGCGCGAAGCTGGTTGTTTCGCGGTAAGGGTGTAATCGAATTACACCACGCCATGACAGGCGTTATGCGGAGAGCCCGCAGTCATGCAGTACCGGTAGTACCGCGAATAGGTGTAGCGGGATAGAAGAGAGCCGAACGGGGGGCCATAACCCAGCCCTAGCGGAAAAAAGGATCTGGAAACAGGTTCGGCGTAGCGCCTGCCGCGATAAACGTACCGAACTTCGGGAGCTTGAATGTGAGCCCGTTGGAGCAGATGGAAAGGTCACCGCACACGGGCGCGACAGTCTGCTTAGGTTAGATAAACCCAACGCTACCGCACTGTCTTCTTGTGCGCCCGGGTGTGGTTCTTTAGAGGTGGAAGCCCAGGTTGGATGTCCGCTGGCTGGCAACGGCCCTAGAAACCCAGTCATGAAAGGCAAGTACGAAAACCGAACGGAGAAACGATGCAGCATTGCACCGAACAAGAGGCTCTGACCGTTGGATGGGGCACGACGCAGAAGAAAGACGGCTCACAAACGCTGCGGGAGCCGTTCTACTCGACGAACCCGATGTATGTGGCGCAACACAAGGAATGGGACTGGCAGGAGTGCGATTTTGCGGTCGCGGAGCAGGGCGTGCGCCGGCAGATGGGCGAAGACCCGACGCCCGGCGACGCCGCTTAGGGAGGTTCAGAGATGACCAAACGTCGCAAGAGCGGGTCAGCAAGAGCGGTGGCGATCTATATCCGGATGATCAAGCTTGCGCCCGCTTTAGGGCGATCGCGCTGCCTACGAGCGCGACCAGATATGCCGCAACGTTCCGGCCAATCTTTGCCCACACGTCCCCCTCCGTCATTTGCGCGACCTGTAGGTCGACGTAGACCCTGAAGTCACCGACCCAGTGGAGCTTGGCGAGAAGCCACAAGTCCTTGCAAATGGGAACGAACGCCAGCAGTAGAGCAGCAATGAGCATCCACTTTAGCGCACGGTCCATATCCAGACTGAAGTAGACGAGACATCCCATCACAAGGCCAAGAGAGGCAGCAATCAGAAAAGACATGGGCACATTTCCCCCAAAACCCGCTTATACGGCAAGTTACAGAAAAACTTGAGAGGTAGTTCGATGACAGAACATCAGATTGACGCTTACTGTGACCGTTGGCTATGGTGGTGCCAAACACGCCGGCTGTACGTGCCGGCAGGTAGGCTAAACATTCTCGCCAGGCTGCAGCCGCGGCGATCCAGCGGCAGAGAGACGGACGCGCGTCTCGATCCTGAGATGCCATACTTCAATTCAGCGCTTCACGGTCTGTTCGATGACGAGGAGCGCGCGCAAGAGGCAGCGTGTTTCCTTGGAGTCTACTGGTCTGAGGCGAAGATCAAGCAGGTCGCGGCCGAACTCAAATGCGCTCGAGGCACTGTCTACAATCGAGCTCGAAGATTCGCGCAAGACGCGATTTCTATGAGTAAAGCGCTAAAGAAAGCACACGAGACCATGAGTGCGCAGTGTTCAAGTTTCGCTGAACAAAATAGTGCTTTAGTGGATTGAACACTTCGTCGTAAAATTGAAGGTAATTAGGCAGTCTCCGAAACTGTCTCCGAAGCCCGCAAAGCGAAAGCAGAGCGGGCTTTCTCGTTTCCTTGACTTCGATTATTCTTGCATCTCCACAAAAACGGAGGTGTATGTGAGTGAGATCAGAGCTGGCGACGTCGTCGTCCTGAAAAGCGGCAGCCCATTGTTGACAGTCGCATTTGTGAACGGACACGATGTCCGCTGCCAATGGTTCGATCAGAAGGATCTGAAGCAGGGCGATTTCATGGCACAGTCGCTCAAGCATCCGGAGAAGGAATAGGCTGGCAGCCTTTCGAGTCGGCTGGCATAAGGCTGGGAAAACAGTTGTCGAAGCCCGCTAGGTGAAAGCCTCGCGGGCTTTTTTGTTTTGGATCAAATTTTCCAAAGCTCTCGTAGTCGCATCGCTTCTCGAATCAAGTGCTTATGCGGTGTGCCGTATGGTCGCATGATGGCGTCCTGTAGTTTCGGGTCGGGATAGACCACCGTTTTGTTGTCGCCACTACTAAGCCAAACGGGAATAGACCCTTCTTCGGAGAACATGCGGATGATGTTCAGGTAGGCCTCCGTGTCGACAAAATCCATTGGTCCTGTGCTTGATCGCAGAACGATGCAGGTGCGTTCGTACGGGTTGCCGGATTCTGGATGTTCTTCAAGTGACGCGACAAAGCCGCATCGATCGGGGCGCAGGCTTTCCGGAAGTGAGTCGATGATGCGCCACAAGCAATACCACCCCCGACACACTGCCGGCCTCGTAGCGTAAATGCTACATCCGTTACCGGTGCAGTGTTCGCACCGAACCCCGGGCTCTTTCCTGACTTCGGGCTCTTCGATACGAAGGATCTCGCAGCAGGCGACGCAGTCGCCGCAGGATCGGTCAGGGACGAGATATTCAGGAAGCATTTTTAGTTGGATGTGCATAGTGACGATCACGACCTCAGATCGCCGAGTTATGAAAGTGGCTGAGCTTGGCGCATCCATCGTTGAACGACTCAGCCTCCTTCGTTACGACTGCGCGCCGGCCTCCTTCGGTGCCGAGACTAGCGCGGCTCTAGCCGAGTCGAATGAGTGCTTGGATGGGTCGCGCGATTGTATCTCTCACGGCGGGAAGCCATGAATTTCGCCAAAGCCTTCATTCAGAAGATCGCCTTGTGGTTGAGGAGCGAGGCAAAGACCGTCGAGCAAACCGTTATCGAGAAAGCGCAGGCTGAGGTCGGCACGCTTAAGACTGTTGTCGAAGGCGGGCGGACGTACGTCGCTGGCATTGGTGTTGGCATCGCGGACGATCTAGACACTTGGCTTGCAACCAAAGGCAGCAGTTTTTCACTTACCGATCCTTCATTCGAGGCAGTCATGAGTACACCTGCAGCAGCAACGCCGGCAACCACCGGCAACAACGTGAACACCGCAGTGCAGATCGCGCTTGCGCTGAAGGCGATTGACGCGTCGCTGTCGGTCGAAGCAGTGCAGGCCGCAACCAATGCAGCACTCGCTGCTGCATATCCGGCCGCTGCTGCTGCCTGATGCCGCGCCTTCGCACGTTGCCGACCCGCTTGCAGTCACTGCCGAGCCGTGTCGTCGTTGCGGAGGCCGTCTCGTGGCGCACTGGCAAGACCAGTAGTACAGCGCGAGGCTATGACTACGCCTGGCAGAAGCTGCGCGCCAAGCACCTCGCCGCGCATCCGCATTGCGTGTACTGCCTGCGTGATCTTGGCATGCTCGGCATGTCGCCGGCCGATGTCGTGCTTACGTGCGCCGCGCGCGGCTTGGCCGAGCCGCTTGGATCGATTGGCGATCACATCGTGGCGCACGAAGGCGATGAGCGGCGCCGCCTCGATCCGTCGAACGTGCAGACCTTGTGCAAGCCGCATCACGACGGCGAGAAAGCGCGCGCCGAGCGAGGCTCGCATCAAACGTTGTAAAAATGCGACAGACAAACAACATACGTTGCGTTTTTGCAACATAGACTGAACCTAAAGGGCGGGGGTGGCGAAAGTCTGGGCCTATCAATGGCCTAGACCGACCGTTCCCGCACGCGCAGAATTTTTTCCCTTTTGAGGATTTTGTTAATGGCTTTAACAGCGAAAAAGAGGCGTTTCGCCGACGCTGTTTTGGCCGGCAAAGCCAATAAGGACGCGGCGATCGAGGCGGGCTACAGCGCTGCAACCGCATCCGCCGCAGGATCTCGCCTTGTTAAAGACAAAGACGTGGCCCTTTACCTGGCCGCGCAACGAATTCAGCAGGAATCGAAGCCCGAGCCGGTGGCAAAAGCCGCGGCAGGCCGCGCTCCGCCGCCGGATTTCGATCTGGATGCGATGACGAGCTTCACCGACCCGAAGGCGTTCTTGATTGCGGCTATGAACGACGGCCGAACCGAGCCGAAGCTAAGGGTCGATGCTGCAAAAGCGCTGATGCCGTTCGTGCATGCCAAGATTGGCGAGACGGGCAAGAAGGATGCGAAGGGCGTGGCCGCCGAGAAGGCTGCGAACAAGTTTGCGGCGCTCGCGACGCCGAAACTCGTCGTCAACAACCGGAAGTAACGCGTGGAATGGTCAACGGCATGCTTGGACTGGCCCGAGCGGCTCAGGTCTGGGCGCTCGATTATTCCGCCTCCGATTTTCCCGGAGCAGGCTGAGATAGCGCTGAACGTTTTCAAGCAACTCAAGATCGTCGATGCGCCAGGCAGTCCGACGTTCGGCGAGTCTTGCGCGCAGTGGGTGTTCGATCTCGTCGCATCGATTTTCGGCGCGTACGATCCGGACAGCGGGCGGCGTCTGATTACCGAGTGGTTCGTGTGCATCCCGAAGAAGAACAGCAAATCGACGCTGGCTGCCGGAATCATGATGACCGCGATGATTCTCAACTGGCGCCAGTCTGCCGAGTACGCGATCCTCGCGCCGACGATCGAGGTGGCGAACAACAGTTTCGCGCCGAGCCGCGACATGGTGAAGCACGAGGAAGACCTCGACGAACTGTTCCAGGTGCAGACGCACATCAAGACGATCACGCACCGCGTCAGTGGCGCAGCGTTGAAGGTCGTCGCGGCAGACGCGAACACGGTCAGCGGTAAGAAAAGCGTTGGGACGTTGATCGACGAGCTTTGGCTGTTCGGGAAGCAGCCAAACGCTGAAGATATGTTGCGCGAAGCGACGGGCGGTCTCGCGTCGCGGCCCGAAGGCTTCATCATCTACCTGACCACGCAGTCGAACGATCCGCCGGCGGGCGTGTTCCTGCAGAAGCTGCGCTACGCGCGCGACGTGCGCGACGGCAAGATCGTTGATCCCTGCTTCGTGCCGGTGATCTTCGAGCACCCGCCTGAAATGGTGAAGCGCAAGGAGCACCTGAAGGTCGAAAACCTCGCGATGGTGAACCCGAACTTCGGATTCTCTGTTGATCAGGCGTATCTCGAGCGCGAGTTCCGCAAGGCGCAGGAAACCGGCGAAGAGTCTTTTCGCGGCTTCCTCGCGAAGCATGCAAACGTCGAGATCGGGCTCGCGCTGCGCAGTGATCGCTGGGCCGGCGCCGAGTTCTGGGAGGCCGCAGCGCTTGCGCCGCGCCTAACGCTCGAGCAACTGATTGATCGCTGCGAAGTCATCGACGTTGGTATCGACGGCGGCGGTCTTGATGACTTGCTGGGGCTCGCGGTGGTTGGCCGGGAGAAAGGCACACGCAATTGGCTTGTCTGGACGCATGCATGGGCGCATCCGTCGGTGTTCGAGCGCCGCAAAGAGATCGCGGACACGCTTCGCGACTTCGAGAAAGAGGGCGATTTGACAGTGGTCGAGCAGATCGGCGACGACGTCGAGGATGTCGCAGAGATCGTTGCCACGATCCATCAGGCGGGGTTGCTCGACAAGGTCGGCGCCGACCCGGCAGGGATCGGTGGCGTGCTCGATGCGCTTGGCGCGGCGAAGGTGCCGGAAGACAAGGTCATCGGTATATCGCAAGGCTGGAAGCTCTCGGGAGCGATCAAGACCACCGAGCGGCGCGTCGCGGCGGCGAGCGGTAGGAAGCTCGAAGACGGCGGCGAGAAGCCTGACGGCACGCTGACTCACGGTGGTCAGCGAATGATGGCGTGGTGCGTCGGCAATGCTCGTGTGGTGCCGGTCGGCAACGCTGTGAACATCACAAAACAGGCCAGCGGGACGGGGAAGATTGACCCGTTGATGGCGATTTTCGATGCGGTTTCGCTGATGGCGCTCAACCCGCCGGCTCAAGGGCCGTCGGTGTACGAGTCGCGCGGCATCCGATTCCTTTGAGGTGTGAATGAGTTTGTTCGATTTCTTCCGGCGGGGGTATCAGCCGGAGGCCCAAACTCGTCCGCTGCCAGAGCCGCCGGCGCCGCGCGCTGAATTGCCGCCCGGCGGCGAGACGTTCACCGGCCTCGACGATCCGCGCCTGCTCGAGTACATCCGGCGTGGCGAACTCGACGGGCGCGACCCGCGCGCCGCGCACGCGCTGCGCAATATGGCTGTGCTCCGCTGCGTGACACTGATTTCCGAAGCGATCGGCATGCTGCCGTTGAACCTGCAGAGCAGTGACGAAAAAAAACAGGTGCAGGTCGACAATCCGGCGCATCGCCTGTTGAAGTACAAGCCGAACGACTGGCAAACACCGATCGAATTCAAGAGCCTGATGCAGTTGCGCGCGCTGCTAGACGGCCAGTCGTTTGCGCGTGTCATCTGGTCTGGAAACCGACCGATTCGGCTGATTCCGATGGACCGCGGCTCGACGAAGCCGCGCCTCACAAGCGCCTGGCAATTGGTGTACGACTACACGGCGCCGAGCGGCGATCTGATCACGCTGACTGCGCGAGATGTCTTTCACCTGCGCGACCTGTCGCTCGACGGCATCAATGGAATCTCTCGCGTGAAGTTGTCGCACGAGGCGCTCGAGCTTGCCGAGCAGGCAGAGCGTGCCGCGTCGCGCACGTTCCGTACTGGCGTGATGGCTGGTGGTGCGATCGAGATCCCGAAAGAGCTTTCCGACAATGCCTATAAGCGCATGAAGGAGTCGCTCGCTGACAATCACTCCGGCGCAGAAAACGCGGGCAGTTGGATGCTGATCGAGGAAGGCGGCACGGCGAAGCAGTTCACCGCGACGGCGGTGTCCGCTCAGCAGATCGAGACTCGCAACCACCAGATAGAAGAGGTCGCGCGCATGTACGGCGTGCCGCGGCCGCTTTTGATGATGGACGACACGAGTTGGGGTAGCGGCATTGAGCAGCTCGCGATCTTTTTTATTCAGTACGGTCTTGCGCACTGGTTCGTTTCCTGGGAGCAGGCCGCGGCGCGCAGCTTTATCCCCGACAGCCAGCTTGGCAAGCAGCAGTTCAAGTTCAACGAGGGCGCGCTGCTGCGCGGCACTCTAAATGATCAGGCGTCGTTCTTCTCGAAGGCGCTCGGCGCCGGCGGCCAGGCGCCGTGGATGTCGCAGAACGAGGTGCGCGAGCTCGCCGACCTGCCGAAATCCGACGATCCGCAGACCGATGCGCTGCGCAATCCAATGACCCAGCAACCGAAGGGAAGCGGCAATGAGCCTCCTAAAACTGCCTGAAATCCGCGCCGACCATCGGCTCAACACAGCGCAATACGAAGTTCGGCCCGATGCGCTTGAGCGTTGGGAACCGGGCGTTCGCGCGGCAGCCGCCGATGACTCCGCTTCGATTTCGATTTACGACTCGATCGGCGACAACTGGGAGGGAACTGGTATCACGGCGAAGCGTATCAGCGCCGCACTGCGCAACATCGGCGCTCGCGCGCTGACGGTGAACGTCAATTCTCCAGGCGGCGACTTTTTCGAAGGCGTGGCGATCTACAACCTGCTGCGCGAGCACCAGGCGAAGGTCACGGTCAACGTGATGGGAATCGCCGCGTCAGCAGCATCGGTGATCGCGATGGCGGGCGACGAGATCCTCATGGGAGACGGCGCGTTCCTGATGATCCATAACGCCTGGACGGTCGCAATCGGCAATCGCCACGACATTGCGCAGGCCGCCGAGGTGCTGGCGCCGTTCGACGCCGCAATGGCAAAGGTCTATTCGCAGCGCGCGGGCATTTCCCAAGCTGAGGCCGCCGCCCTGATGGACAAAGAGACGTGGATCGGTGCGGAACAGGCGGTCACGGACGGTTTCGCAACCGGGCTGCTCGATAGCGCGCAGGTCGCCAAAGACACAAACGCGAGCGGTAGCCGCAAGGCGCTCGCTCTCATTGAAGCGTCGATGGCGCGCGCGGGCTACTCGCGCGGCGCGCGTCGCGACGCTCTCAAAGCCCTATTCGACGGCACGCCGGGCGCTGCCGCTGAAAACGCCAAGCCGGGCGCTGGCGACGACGTTGCAGCTTCGCTGCAGAACCTCATCAACGCTCTTCAAGGATAAATCCATGAGCAAGAAACTCCTGATTTCCGCGCTGACCGCAGCGCTGGCTGGCAACTTCGCATCGGTGCCGCGCGGCATCGTCTCGGTGCGCGCGGATAGCGGCCCCGGCGACGTCAAAGCGCTCGTCGACGGCGTCAATCGTGCGTTCGAACAGTTCAAGGCTGAGCACACAAAGCAGCTCGACGCGGTCAAGGCCGGCTTGCCGGCCGCTGACATCACTGCGAAGGTCGAAAGGATCGGCGCCGATCTGGACGCGTTTCAGAAGGCGCTCGACGAGCACAGCGTCAAGATGGCGGCGCTCGAAATGGGTGGTGGTGGTGGTGGTACCAAGCTGCGCGACGCCGAATACTCCGATGCGTTCAAGGCGCACGTGAAGCGTGGCGACATCAATGCGTCGCTCAACAAGGGTGCGGCCGACGAGGGCGGCTATCTGACGCCGATCGAATGGGACCGCACCATCACGGACAAACTCGTGCTCGTGTCGCCGATGCGCCAGATCTGCCGCGTGCAGGCGGTTTCGAAGGCTGGCTTCTCGAAGCTGTTCAACATGCGCGGTACCTCGAGCGGCTGGGTCGGTGAAACGGACAATCGCCCTCAGACGAACACGGCCTCGTTCGCTTCGCTGGCGTTCGGCCAAGGTGAAATTTACGCAAACCCGGCCGCAACGCAGGGCATTCTCGACGACTCCGAGATTGACCTCGAATCGTGGCTGGCTGGCGAGGTGCAAACCGAGTTCGCCAAGCAGGAAGGTCTTGCGTTCGTCTCGGGCGACGGCACCAAGAAGCCGACCGGCATTCTGACGTATGTCACCGGAGGCGCCAATGCCGCCGTGCATCCGTTCGGCGCGATCGATGTCGTGAATAGCGGTGCAGCGGCGGACATCACGTCGGACGGCATCATCGATTTGATTTACGACCTGCCGAGCACGTTCACGGGCAACGCGCGCTTCATCATGAACCGCAACACGCAACGCTCGGTGCGCAAGCTGAAAGACGGTATGGGCAATTACCTGTGGCAGCCGTCGTTCGTAGCTGGCCAGCCGTCCACGCTTGCCGGCTACCCGCTCACGGAAATCCCGGACATGCCGGACGTTGCTGCGAACGCGACGCCGATCCTGTTCGGCGACTTCGCGCAGACGTACCTGATCCTCGATCGCATGGGCGTGCGCGTGCTGCGCGACCCGTACACGGCGAAGCCGTATGTGCTGTTCTACACGACGAAGCGCGTCGGCGGAGGTCTGTTGAATCCTGAGCCGATGCGTGCGATGAAGGTCGCGGCGAACGCGTAAGCGCGACGCAACAGAGTCTCCGTAGCGTGTGGGTTTGGGGCGTCCAAGTGGCGCCCCATTTTTTTGGAGAAAAGCATGGCGAAGTTCACGAAGCCCTTCAGGGGCGTTCCGAAGGGTGAGATCTACCCGAAGGAATACTCGGTTGGCGAGGAATGTCCGGCTGAGCTGGAAGACGGCGCGCGATCGTTGAAGGCGCTCGAAAAAACGGCCAACAAGGCTAAGACTGACGACGCGGGCGCGTCTGCAGGCGATGTCGCTCCGAGCGACGTGTCCGGGGCTGACGCGGCAACCGACGGCGCCTCTGCGAAATAAGCGATGGCGCTCGTCGATCTCAGTCTGGCGATCTCTGCCGTCAAGCAGGACCCCGGCGTCGATGACGACATGATCCAGTTGTCTCTCGACGGCGCGACGCAGTCTGCTCTGGACTATCTGAATCGCCAGGTGTTCGAAACCGATGATGCGATGGCGGCCGCTGTTGCCGCCGGCACGGCTGGCGATAACCCGATGGTCCTGAACGGCGCGATCAAGGCGGCGATCGTGAAACTGACCGTCGAAATGTACACAAATCGCGACGACTCGGCTCCGGGCACCGTATCTGAATTGCCGTTCAACGCGCGCACGCTGTTGCGTCCGCATCGAATCATTCCGGGCGTCTGATGCGACCTGGCGATCTCAATCGGCGCGTGCGCATCGAGCAGCGCGGCCAGGGTCAAGACGACCTCGGTCAGCCGATCGACACATGGACCGAAGTCGCGACCGTCTGGTGCAACGTGCGCATGCTAACTGGCAAGGAAACGCTTACGTCGGATACAGACGTCGGCACCGCGTCGGCGAGCATCCGCATCCGTTACCGGACGGACATCACGAACGGTATGCGCGCCATCGTCGACGGGGTCGTGTTCAACATCGGTGCGCCGCTGCCGGATCTGGCGGGGCGGCAATACGTCGACCTGCCATGCACGACAGGTGCGAACAATGGCTAGCGCAAAAGCAATCGTCTATGCGGCTTTGAAAGCGCTCGCCGGCGGCCGCGTTTATCCAAGCGTCGCCCCGGCTGGCGTGGCGCGGCCGTACATCGTGTATCAGGGCGTTGGTGGTCAGGACGAGACGACGTTCGACGGCTCCGATTCACTGCAAAACCGTCGCGTCCAAGTCGTCGCGTGGTCGACGACTGCCGACGAGGCTGATTTGATCAACAAACAGGTACGTGCCGCGCTCAGTGGTGAGCCTGTTCTTGGCGTGCCGATCGGCGCGCCCGTGGACGACTACGAAGACGACACGAAGCTGTACGGCACCCGGCAGGACTTCTCAATTTGGTATCAGGAGTGAAACCATGACCAGCACCGCAATTGGCTCGCAGGGAACCAAGATCGCAAAAAACACTGGCACCGCCCAGGCGCCCGTGTGGACGGCGATCAAGAACGTGTCCAATTTCAACGGCTTTGCCGGATCTGCGAACGACATCGACGTTACGGACTTCGACAGCACGGCGAAGGAATCCCGGCCCGGCCTGCAGGATTGGGACACCGTCTCCTTTGACATCAATGTCAACATGAAGGAGGCGAGTCACGCTGCGCTGCTTGCGGACAAAAAGAGTGGCGAAGTCGCGCCGTATCAGGTGACGCTTAGCGACGGCACGACGCTCGAATTCGACGCGTACGTGAAGAGCTTCCCGATCACTGCCG
The DNA here is from genome assembly GCF_046054045.1 of Paraburkholderia sp. RL17-368-BIF-A. Taxonomy (NCBI): domain Bacteria; kingdom Pseudomonadati; phylum Pseudomonadota; class Betaproteobacteria; order Burkholderiales; family Burkholderiaceae; genus Paraburkholderia; species Paraburkholderia sp. RL17-368-BIF-A. The sequence continues at coordinate 73,866 of NZ_JARESN010000008.1, read as the reverse complement.
GCGTCGATAACGTCGTCAAGGGGACCGTAGTTATCAAAGTGACTGGCGACATCGAAGTAACGCCGGGCGCCTAACAAGGGCTATCGAAATGCTGACTAAAGAAGAAATTCTTGCTGCCGCGGAGCCGGCGACGGAGGTGGTGAACGTCGTTGGCGTCGGCGACATCCGCGTCAAGGTGATGGATGGCTTTGCGCGGGATGCGCTGCAGAAGACGCTGCAAGACCAGGGAACCAGCGACAGCGTGTATTTTTCCGCGCTGATCGTCGCGACAGTTGTCGACGAATCGGGAGCGCCGATGTTCACGCCGGCCGACCTCGATACGCTCCGGTCAAAGAGCGCCGAAGTCGTGCGCAAGATCGGTTTGGCCTGCTCGAAGGTGAATGCGCTCGGCGATGCTCAGACGAAGGAAGCCGAAAAAAACTCCGAAGCCATCCAGAGCGGCTCTTCTGGCACAGACTGACGCTTGCCCTTGGGCATAGGTCTGTCGCGCACGCGATGCGCGACATCAGCAGTGTCGAGTTCGCCCACTGGATGGCGTACTACAACATCGAGCCGTTCGGAGACCCGATAGCTGACGTGCGCATGGGTATGGTCGCTTCCACGATGGCGAATATTCACCGTGATCCGAAGCGCCCGGCCTTTGAGCCAGCTGATTTCATCCCTTGGTCGAATAACAGGCGCAACACCGAGCCCATCGTTTTCGATGACCCGAAGGACCAGGCGAAATTCGTCGCGCTTTCGGTTTTCGGCATCGATATATCGAAAGCGAAAGGCAAGAAGTTCAAGGTAAGGCGGAGTGGCGGTGGCTAGCAAATTCACGATTGAGAATCCGACTGCCCTCACGGACTACCTGGATCGGTTGGAAACCGTCGGGAGCGAGTCTGTTTTGCGGCAGGCGGCTGTCGCCGGAGCGCGCGTAATTCATGCGGAAGTTCAATTGCGCGCTCCGATCGGCGCAGGATATGAGCGCAAGGGAACCCAGCACGCGCCTGGCACACTCAAGCGGTCTGTTTTGATCGCGTACGACCAAGAGTCGTCTGTTGCCGGGCATGTAGCCGTGTATCTGGTGACGTGGTCGAAAGAGGCGTTTTATGGACGCTTCGTTGAATTTGGTACGTCTCATTCCACCGCAAAACCGTTCCTCAGACCGGGATATGAGGCCAAGAAGCAGGCAGCCTCTGAGGCAATGATCCAAGTGATACAGCAAAAGGCTGAGGAGGCCGCGCGTGGCAAATGAAACCGTCGTCAAGGTAGGCGCCGATGCGTCTGGCTATACGACCGAGCTTGAAAAGGCCCGGAAGTCAGCCAACTCTTTCATCGCGACGCAATCCGAGATGGCTAAGCGTACTGCACTCGCGCAGGACGCCATTGCTGAGGCCACTGCCAACGGGTCTGACGCGAGTGCGCGGGCGGTCAAGAGCTTCACCGACGCGCTGCTAAAGAATGCTTCGACAGCTGGCAAGTCGCGCGCGGAAATCCTCGCGATGCGAGCGGCTAATCTGGGGCTAACCGATTCTGTAAAGCCGTACATTGACCAGATCGCCAAAGCATCGGAGCACACGCACAGTTTCAGCCTCGAGTCGGCAGGGGCGAAGCGCGAACTTCTCGTGCTCGGTCACGAGCTTTCGCAGGGCAACCTCAAAGGCTTCAGCGGATCACTGCTGGTGATGGCCGAGCGAACAGGCGCGTTCACCGCGTTGCTGCAGCCGGCCGTGCTCGCCACTGGCGCGTTCGTCGGGGTTCTGGCGATTGCTGCGCACGCTACGTTGGCCGCTGGCGAGCAACTCGCCACGTACGGCGAGACGATTGAGAAGATCTCGAAGCAAACGGGTCTCTCGACCGATGATGTCCAGAAGTTCGGCTTCGCAGCGAAGACCGTCGGTGTAGAAACCAAGGACGCGGCAGGCGCGCTCGCTGATCTGACGAAGGCGCAGAACGAGGCACAGCACGGGAACAAAGATGCTGCGGCAGCGTTCGCCGCTGTCGGCATCTCGCTCGCGACACTTAAAACCGCATCGCCGGAGCAACTGCTCAACACGATCTCAGACGCATTTGCAAAGAGTGCGGACGGTGCCAGCAAGGCCGCTGTCGCTAACGAGTTGCTCGGGTCGGCCGGGAAAGATTTGATTCCACTGTTGGACCAAGGATCGGCGCGCCTCAAGGAATTGGGCGTAACAGCTAACCAGGTGGGCGCAGTGCTGTCGGAGCAAACCATCGCGCAGTTGTCCGCGCTTCAGGAGCAACTGGAGCTCTCGCACGCGAAGATGGAGGCGCTGACCCTGTCGGCGAAGCTCGCTCTGTTGCCGACCATCATCAACCTGACGAATGCGCTCGCCGATAACGTGGCACTGAAGCCTCTGTTGAACGATTTCTACAGCGGCGTCGCCATCATCATGAAGACAGCGGCCAGCGCCGTCGCTACGTTGGTCGTCGGCTTTGAGCAGACTGCGGAGGTCGTCGCCACGCTGGCGACTGTGGTCGCTTATGGCTTGACCGGTCAATTCAAAATGGCATCGGCGGCCGCGGAGGTGGGCTACGATAACCTGAAGAAGCAGGGCCAAGGCTACGCTGATTTCATGTCGCGCCTGTGGGGCGAAACCACCCCGGGCGGCAATGTGCACGCTGCAGCACCGACGGGAAAAATCAGCTTTTCGAAGGGAAACAACACTGAGAAGCCCTTTCAGGAAAGCCGCGGCGATACGTTGCTGGATCAGGCGCGGCAGGCTCAGGCATCGCTTGAGGCGTCACTGTCAGGTCAGGAGAAGTTGACTGGCTGGGCAGCAAAGGAGGTCGAGTTGCGCGCCGAGATAGATGGATTTTCCGGCAAAACCCTCACCAAGGCACAACAAAGCGTACTTGCGCATCAGCAGGAACTGTTGGCGCAGTACGACATAAACGCGTCGCTCGAGAAGCAACTGGATCTGCGCACGCGTGGCGACAAGCTGAATACGGAAGCCCGCGAAACCAACATCAAGATTCTTGACCAGACCGAAGCCATCGCGGAGCAGCACAAAATCGAGCTTTCGACCTTGGGAATGGGGACGCAGGAGCGGCAGCGACAAATCGAACTGCTCCGGATAGAGACGGATCGGCAGAAAGAACTGAACGAGTGGCAGAAGAAAGCGGTTGCTTTGAAGTTGGATGGGTCCGACCAAGATACCGATGAGCGGGCCGCTATCAACAAGCGATTCGATGCCCGCCGCGACGAGTTGAGCAGTTACTTCGGCCAGACCGATGTCGCTAAGGGCGATTGGGTCAAGGGCGCCACCAGCGGCATCCAGGACATTATCGACAAGACAAACGATCTGGCGAGCGCCGCGAACAACACTGCGCAGAATGCAATCTCGAACCTCGGTGATGCGATCGCCAATTTCGCCACGACGGGCAAGCTAAACTTTTCCGACTTCGCGAAATCGATCGTTGGCAGTCTTATCAAGGTTGAGGCAGAGGCGTTGATTGCGAAGGCAGCCTTGAGTGCGACGAGCTGGATCAGCGGCTTCGCCACTGGCGGGTCGGTATCTGTGCCGGGGCATGCGACGGGAGGCTACATCACTGGTCCGGGGACTGGCACCAGCGACAGCATCATGGCGAGGCTGAGCAATGGCGAATTCGTTATGACGGCTGATGCAGTGAAGCGCATTGGCCCAGCCAACCTCGATGCGATGAACAATGGCGCCAACGTCCATAGCATGGCCCGCTTCGCATCTGGTGGGCTCGTGGGCGGAAGCGTCGCGCCGACTTCTGGCTCCGGCTCGACGGTTGCGCTTACCGTCCAGACCAGCGATAGCAGCGGCGGTCTCACGGCCGCAGACGCCCGATGGTTGCAGGGTCAGCTAAAGACCTTGGTCGACGCGCGCATCGCCGCGAAGATGAAGGGGCAGGGCGGCTATGCGTGGCAGCAGAAGTACGGAGCCGTTTGATATGCCGACGCAAACATTCACGTGGGCGCCGGCAGTGTCGAGCCCATCCGGCACGGCGACGCTGAAGGTCCGCAAGGCGCAGTTCGGTGACGGATACGAACAGCGCGCAGCCGACGGCCTCAATAATCGCCGTTCGTCATACAACCTGACGTTCATCGGCGACGCGTCGAAGATCGGCGCGATCTTGGCATTCCTCGACGCGCGCGCCGGCGCAGAGGCGTTCTATTGGACGCCGCTACTGCGCACGCAATCCCTCTTCACCTGCGAGACGTATTCGGAGCCGACGAAAGACGGCGACATCTACACGATAACCGCAACGTTCGACCAGACGTTCGACACAACATCCGCTTCCTAAGTTTATGACCTCTCTCCAGAAAGTCGTCCTCGGTACACCACCTACCGCGGTCGACGGCGACACCGTGCGCGTCGCAAACACGAAGGCGAACGCGAACGTCGATGTGCTCAACGCGCAGGCCGCGCTCACCAGTGCGGCGGGCATCACGGCGGCGCAGGCGCTGACTGTGGCGCATATCGGCAAGCGCATCAACATTGCGCTCGCCCAGGCAGGAGTAATCAACGTGCCCGCGGCGTCAACCTGTGCGGCGGATAACGTTCTGCATCTGCGCAACATCGGCACGACCGTTGTCACGCTCGCGATCACTGCAGGGTCGGGCGACACCATTGGGCTTTCGAAGCTGAACCCCGGCGAGGCCGCGCTGTTGGACACCGATGGTGTGCACGCGTGGACTGTCCTCATGAGGGGCCGCAGCAACTCAGATAACGAGATAGTGAACGGAAACTGCACGGTAGCCGGTAATGAGACCGTGGGTGGCACGCTCGGTTTAACCGGTCTAGCTACGCTTGCCGGAGGCGCATCATTTGGCAACGGAGGTCAGGCGACCATTTCGGCCGCCGGTGCATACACCGGCGCGAGCGCTACATACACGGGCAACGTGTCGGCAAACGGTACTGTCTTCGCGAGCATCGCATCGCTCGGACTCGCTCGCGTGGGCACTGCCGCGTCCGTGGACGGCGCCGTGCTTTTCGCATCCAATAACCAGGCGGCAGTTGGCAGCACGCCCGCGGCCAGTTTTAGCAGTGGTACTGCGTCCGGCCCACGGCTATGGGTTGTTCCGAACACGGGGGCCGCGTACTTCAATCCGATTGTCGGCGCAAACGATGTTCTGTTACTGCCGAACAACGGTGGGAATAGCGGAGTCAACTTGTCCATTTGCCCTCCCGGCAGTACCGCGGGCGGTTGTCGGGTTACTGCGGACGGGAATGTGTCGTTCGCAGTCAGCAACATTGCAGGCTTGTACAACGGAACCGCATCGGGGGACGGGGCGGGCTTCGGCGTCGACCATGGCTTTTACATTCAGCGCAAAGCTGCAGCCGGCATATGGGTGTCGAAGAACGGCAGCGTTGCTGGCACATGGGACCCGGCGTATATCCAGTTTTACAACCAGGGCACTCAGATCGGCAGCATCGCGACGCCCGCCGGCTCTTCGATCTCGTACAACACGACTTCCGACTATCGCATCAAGACTGTCGTACGCCCTGCCAGCGCCGTCCTTGATCGTGTGTGCGCCGTCCCTGTCTATCGTGGCTACTACACGGCGGATGGCGCTGAGTCGGAGCACGAGATCGCATTGGCGCATGAGATCGCCGAGCAATTCCCGGCCGTCGTGAGCGGGGAGAAAGATGCGGTGTCCATACACCCGGTGTTTCGGGATGACTACGACTCGCAAGACGTAAAGCCGGAGGACGTTGCCGGGCTCGCAGAGGCGATCGTCCCGCAGCAGGTAGATTACTCGAAGCTGGTCGTGCCGCTTTTCGCTGCCGTTCAAGAGATGAAAGCTCTCTTGGATCAGGCAATGGCGCGCATTGCTGATCTGGAGCGCTGACTGTGCCAATTTCTGCTGACATCCAGCAGCTTGAGCCGGGCGCGGTGATAGAACTGTTTGAAGTCGATTGCACGCCTATCGGCGGCGACATGCTGCGCTTTCACGGACACTTGCAGTCCGCATCGATCTGGTGGCAGGGCAACGAATACAAGCCGTGGTCTATTCAGGCAACCGGTTTCGAGCACACATCTGATGCGCAGCAGCCTTCCCCGACGCTGACCGTCGGCGACATCAATGGCACCGTTACCGCACTCTGCGTGTTCCTCGACGATATGGTTGGCGCAAAAGTAACGCGTCGTCGCACGCTCGCGCAATACCTTGATGCGGTCAACTTTCCGGACGGCAATCCCACCGCCGATCCTGACGAGAACATAGCGACGGAGATCTGGTACATCGAGCAAAAGGGCAACGAGCAGCCGGGCCTCCAAGTGTCATTCACGCTTTCCTCGCCGACTGATTTCGGCGGACAGCAGGTGCCTGCGCGGCAGATAGCCGGGCTTTGCGGTTTCAAATACCGAGGTCCTGAGTGTGGCTACGTTGGCATCGCGTATTTCGATAAAAACGACCAGCCCGTGAGCGACCCAGCGCTCGACCGTTGCAGCTTCAAAACAAGCGGCTGCGAATGCCGCTTCGGCGTCAATAATCCGCTCCCTTGGGGCGGCTTCCTTAGCGACACCCTTTCCTGATGAACGAGCAGATCAAGAACGCGATCGCGGCACACGCGCTCGCGGAATACCCGCGCGAGTGCTGCGGACTGGTGGTGCTGGTGAGCGGAAACGAGGTGTACGTGCCGTGCCGAAACATCGCCGAGAAGCCGACAGACGATTTCAGCATGGCGCCCGACGACTACGCGCGCGCCGAGGACATGGGATCGATCGTCGCGGTGGTGCATTCACACCCTGGCGCGTCAGCACGGCCGAGCTGCGCCGATCGCAAGACGTGCGAGCAGAGCGGAATTGACAAATGGGTAATCGTGTCGCTCGGCGTGCAGGGCGACGGATCAATAGCGTTCGACGACTGGTTCGAGTTCGGATCGAGCGGCTACATCGCGCCGCTCATCGGCCGCGTGTTCGTGCACGGCGTGCACGACTGCTACGACCTCATCCGCAGCTATTACCAGCTCGAGCGCGGTGTGACGCTGCCGGACTTCGAGCGACCTGACAAGTGGTGGGAGGACGGCGCCTCCAATCTCTATCTCGACAACTTCGAAAAGGCTGGTTTCGCTGATGTAGGGCAAGACGCCGCGCTCCAAGTCGGCGATGTGCTGCTGATGCAAATCCGCAGCAAGAACGGCGTACCCAACCACGCCGGCGTCTATCTCGGCGACAACGTGATGCTGCACCACATGTACGGTCAGCTATCTGGTCGGACGGTATGGGGTGGCATGTGGGCGCACAGCCTGCGCACCGTGCTTCGGTACAAGGGGGAATCGGCGTGAGCGAGAAAGTCCGGACGATTCGTCTTTACGGCGTCGCTGGGGCGCGCTTCGGGCGCGTGCACCGCTTTGCGGTTTCGTCGACGGCGGAAGCCATGCGCGCCCTGTGCACGCAGGTTGCCGGTTTCGAGAAATTCATGATGAACGCCAAGGATAACGGCCTGACGTTCGCGGTGTTCAAGGGCCGCAAGAACCTGGGCGAGAAGGAACTGGCGCACCCGGTCGGCGACGACGAGATTCGCATCGCGCCTGTGCTCGTCGGCAGCAAAAAGGCGGGCTTGTTCCAGACGATCCTCGGCGCCGCGCTGATTGTGGTCGGCGTGCTCACGAGCGCATACGGCGGCGGCTCACTAATCGGGCTGGGTGCATCGCTCGCGCTCGGTGGCGTTATGCAGATGCTCAGCCCGCAGACGGCCGGCCTCGCCGGTACTGGGCCAGATAACGGCACCTCGTATTACTTCAACGGGCCGGTCAACAGCGCGGCGCAGGGCGAGCCGGTTCCGCTCGTCTATGGCCGCATGCGCGTTGGCTCGAAAGTCATCAGCGCCGGAATCTACGCGCAAGATCAGGCATAAGCATGCTCATTCAGGGTTCGAAAGGAGGGGGCTCCGGCAGCACGCCGACGGAGTCGCCGGATAGCCTGCACTCAATCGCTTATGCGCGCGTGCTCGACCTGGTGTCGGAAGGTCCGATCTTCGGGCTGGTCAACGGCCTGCAATCGGTCTATCTCGACGACACGCCGATTCAGAACAGCGACGGGTCGGTCAACTTCGCGAACTACAGCGTTGACTATCGCCTCGGCACGCAAGACCAGACATACATGTCTGGCTTTCCGTCCGTTGAGAGCGAAGAGCCTGTCAGTGTACCGCTGACGTCTGAAGCGCCGTGGGTTCATCAGGTCGAGAACACGCAGCTGACCGCGGTGCGCATCCGTTTCGGCGTGCCGGCACTGCAGAAGTCGGACTCGACGACGGGCAACGTCACTGGATACCGCGTCGAGTACGCGATCGATCTGGCGACAGACGGCGGATCATATGCTCAGGTTGTCACCGGAGCATTCGACGGCAAGACAACGACACTGTACGAGCGCAGCGTGCGAGTCGAACTGCCGGCGGCAGCGACCGGTTGGCTGGTGCGCGTGCGCCGCATCACGCCGAACGCACATAGCTCGCTGATTGCCGATACGATCAACATCGAAGCGATTACCGAGATCATCGACCGGAAGCTCCGCTATCCGATGAGCGCGCTTGTCGGCCTGTCGTTTGATGCACAGTCGTTCAGCTCAGTCCCGACGCGCGCCTATGACATCAAGGGTCTGTTGATCCGCGTGCCAACGAACTACGACCCGGAGGCGCGGACTTACTCTGGCACGTGGGACGGGACATTCAAGACGGCATGGTCGAACAACCCGGCATGGGTGTTCTATGACCTCGTTTTGAATGCGCGGTATGGACTGGGCGCGCGCATCGACGCGTCGATGGTCGACAAGTGGGGGTTGTACAACATCGCGCAGTATTGCGACGTCATGGTGTCGGACGGCAAGGGCGGACAGGAGCCGCGCTTTACGTGTAACGCAGTCATCCAGTCGCAGGCCGACGCATACAAGGTGCTGCAGGATCTCGCCACGACGTTCCGCGGCATCGCCTATTGGGGTCCGGGAGCAGTCGTCGCGAGCGCAGACATGCCTTCCGATCCGGTCTATGTCTACACGGCGGCGAATGTCGTCGACGGCAAGTTCGAATACGCCGGATCGGAGCGAAAGACGCGATACACCACGGCGTTGGTGAGCTGGAACGATCCGGCGAACGCGTACAAGCAGGCCGTCGAGCCTGTGCTGGATGACGACGGCATCGCGCGTTATGGCGTCGTCAAGGCGCAGATCACAGCGTTCGGTGTTACGTCACAAGGACAGGCGCACCGCGTCGGTCTTTGGACGCTTCTCACGAGCCGTTACGAGACCAATACGGTCACGTTTCAGGTAGGGCTCGACGGCACCCTCTGTGCGCCCGGTCAAATCATTGCGGTGGCCGATCCGAAGAAGGCCGGCAGGCGCATCGGTGGCCGCGTTCGCGCCGTCAACGGCCGCACGGTCACGCTTGACAAGGCACCGGCCGTCGCCTCCGGCGACGAACTCACCGTCATCCTGCCGACCGGCATTGCAGAGAAGCGAACGGTGCAATCAGTCGCGGGCGATGCGATCACCGTCTCAGACATTTACACCAGCACGCCGGTATCTGGCGCGGTGTGGATGCTCGAGAGCACTGATCTTGCATCGCAGCTGTTCCGCGTCGTCAGCGTTGCAGAGAGCGACGACGATGGCCAGATCGTCTACACGGTCAACGCCACTCAGCACGAGCCAGGCAAATACGCGGCGATTGACAACGGCGCGGCCATTCAAGTGCGTCCCGTAACGGTCATTCCGCCGTCGGTGCAGCCGCCGCCCACGAACGTCGCGCTGACGACGTATTCAGTCATCGATCAGGGCATTTCCAAAACGGTGATGGTGATCGCCTGGAATGCCGCTGACAAGGCTGTGTCGTACCTGCCAGAGTGGCGAAAGGACAACGGCGAGTGGGTAGCCATGAACTCGGTTGGCGGCCTTCAGGCGGAGGTCGTGGGCATCTATCAGGGCACATACCTCGCGCGCGTGCGCGCCGTCAACGCGATGGGCGTCACGTCGATTCCGGCTTACAGCGTTGACACGGCGCTCACTGGGAAGACCAGTCCGCCACCGCAGGTAACGTCGTTGACTACCGAGTCGATCGTGTTCGGCATCAACGTGAAGTGGACGTTCCCTGCGGACGGCTCCGCCGGAGACACGCAGCGCACAGAGATTTGGTACAGCCGGACAAATGTGCTGGCGGATGCGATCAAGTTTTCCGACTTCGCCTATCCGCAAGCCTCGACTTCCTATCAAGGGCTCGCCGCGGGCCAGTCGTTTTTCTTCTGGGCGCGGCTGGTCGACACGTCCGGAAACATTGGCCCGTGGTATCCGGCGGGCGCTGGCGTTAATGGGCAGAGCAGCAGCGACGAGACGGAGTACGAAGCGTATTTCGCCGGCCACATTTCGCAGACGTCGCTCGGCGCCGACCTGCTCGAGACAATCGAGCTCATCCCGGATCTGCAGCAGGACGTCCAACAGAACGCCGCTGCCATCACGAACGAACAACAGGCGCGCGTCGACGGCGACACGGCGCTGTCGAACCGCATCGATCAGGTGTCGGCGCAAGTCGTCATTCCAGAGATGGCCGGCAGCACAGGCGACTATGCTGGCTCGACTCAGGTCTACGCCGGCGTCTGGTCGGAGCAGTCAGCGCGCGCCGAGGCGGACTTGGCGATTGCGAAAAACGTTGAAACGACGACTGCGCAAATCACCTCGACGAAGACGACACTGCTCGCTGCAGTGCAGACCGAGACCCAAGCGCGCGTCGACGCTGACAGTGCAATGTCGTCGCAAATCACGACAGTGCAGGCGCAGGCAAACGCGAACACAGCAGCTGTGCAAACGGTCGCGACTTCCTATGCGGACCTGAACGGACGCGTGGCCGCTTCCTACCAGATCAAGACGCAGATCACGGCGAACGGCCGCACGTACATCGCCGGCATCGGCGTTGGCGTCGACAACACGAGCGGCGTGGTCGAGTCCCAGGTGCTCGTGTCGGCGAGCCGCTTCGCAGTGCTCGACCCGAACGGCAGCTCCGTTACAGCTCCGTTTGTGATTCAGGGCGGCCAGGCGTTCATCAGCCAGGCGCTCATTGGCATAGGCTGGATCCAGAACGCAATGATCGGGGACGTGATCCAGTCGACGGCGCTGGGAGCGAATGGGCAGCCTCGCTGGAAGCTTGATAAGAATGGCACGCTGACGATGAACGGCGCGAATGGCGGCAGCGGCTATCTCACGTTGAGCGATTCGACGCTGCTCGTCTACGATAACAATGGGACGCTGCGCGTCCGCTTGGGGCTCTGGTAATGACGGCTGGACTTCAGATATGGAATGCAGCCGGCCAGTTGATGCTCGACGCGACGCAGAGGGTGGGGCGCATCAAAGGCTCGGTCTACATACCCAATAACGGTTTAAGCGGCTCTCAGGCCGCAGACCTTTCCGGAGGAACGCCGTTCTTCTCGTTCCAGCCTGATTTTCTCTTCATGCACATCAACGCCAACAGTCCTCCGCCTCAAATCTCCATTAGTTCGACCGGCGTCAGTTGGATGTTCAGCGGTAGCGCCGGCAGCTTCTTCTATCCGGTGTCGGGCTGGCTGTTCTATGGGGTTTTCTGATGACGGCAGGGTTTCAGGCGTTCACCGATACTGGCATAGTGCAGATCGACGGTCAGACGCCGAACTACCAGATGACGGCGCAAATGCGGCAAGCCACCGCAGTCACCAGCGTGCCTACCGTTTTCAACAACGTTGGCACTCAGTTCTACGTCAATTTCCAGTCGACCACATTCACTTTCAATGCGGCGTATCCGCTGTTTGCTTTCACGGCAGACGGCGGCGTGATGGTGACACCCTACAAGTTCACGCGAAGCGGCAATACGTTCACCGTTCAGTTTGTCGCCGCGGCCGCGACGACGATCAACCTGTTCATCTTCGATCAGGTTCCGACTTCCGCCAATCGTTTCGGTCTTCAGGTCTTCGATTCGAATGGCGTACTCATTGCGGACGCGGCAAATCCGTTCGCCCGCATCATTGACGTCAAATCCGGGCAAGTCATCCCTGGAACCGGCTTCGACGGAACGGGCACATCGATGCCCGGCCCGGGCACGCAGTCGGTCAACTATGGGCGGAATGTTGCTGTGGCCGGGGCCTACGCCGGGCACCTATTGAACAGCGACGGATCCGCCGGGGCATGGATGACCGCATGGGGCGTTAGCGGCGGCACAGTCACGTGGGAATGGCACGCGTACTACAACAACAGCGGCGGCCACTACATTGGCTTCCGCGAGGCGAGTGCCTGGAATTTTATGGTCATGGATATGACCGGGATTATTTGAGGAAATCATGCCACTTGAAATCGAATACGTTACTCCCTCCACGGGAGCTAAAGCCGGCTATCACGTGGTGATTCAGGTCGCCATTGACTACGAAATGGTAGCCACTGTCGCTACCGTAGCCTCTTACCTTTCAAAAGATGCAAAAGACGGCGGAAAATTTCCCATGTATGCGCAACAGATCGCTGTATCGGGTCTTCCGGACAAAGGTGTCGATGCTCGCGATTTTGCCGAAACGGCATTGGCCGCCGTCGCGCCTACTGAAAGCAGCGTGCCGACATCCATGAATCGCTATGCGCTGGCTGGCGCCGAAATAGTGGATTAGCGCTTTCGTAAATTCCCTGTAAACTTTCTTGCCAGAAACAATCTGAAAGGCGACAACGGGGGATGATGATGTTGAGAATGATTGCGGGGATTGTATTAGCGGCAGCTTCGCTCGTGGGCTGCGGTGGTGGCGGGGACGGCGGCAGCGTCGCGCCGGCGGCAAAGACGATGAAGCTCTCTTTGTATGGCCAGCCCTTGGTCATCGGGTCCAAAGCGTCATCGAAAGCGCAGCTGCTTGCCGTCGCTAATGCCGCGTCGTCGGCGCCGGCCACCAGCAGCGATGCGGCAGCGTCAGTGCAGGCACTGCAGGCTGCGCTTGCGGCGCGCGGTGTTACGGCCAATGTGACTGCGCAAGTGATGGACGGAACGACACTCCATCAGATCGTGGTTGGCGAAAATAACGGCTTGCCGCCTACACCGGATCAGTTCAAAGCGGACCCAAGCGAATATCTGGTGGTCAATTTCGAACTCGATGACATGGCCAGTCGCACTGACGACCCTACTCAGGGCGCGGCGATCAATCAGTTCATCCAAGATTTGACGGTGTTTGCTCAACGCGCTTCGGTGAGCGGCAAACTGGTGCTCGCAATTGCGCCTATTCTGACGTGTGACCAGCCGCCGGGATTTTCTGCGGCGTACGGGTTGCAATACGCAATCACACAGGCATCAAGCAAGGCACTTATTCAGGAGATCGGAGGAGTGCCTCTGACGATCGGTTATGACGGCTCTGGTAACGTCATACGGACGCCGGAGTTGGCGCACTTGGGGGCTGATTGCCGGACGCCTGACGCATATCTCTTGGACGCGCGAACGCAGGCGGCCGCAGACGCTATTGCCGCGCTTTACAAGCAGTCTGCCGGAACGGCGACCGCTGCGAGCGGCGCATCAGCTGCCGGGACTTAATCAGCAGTACAACACCGAACAAGCCAGCTTTCGAGCTGGCTTTTTTATTGGCCGCCTTCGGGCGGTTTTTTTATGGCCGCGCAGTTTTCAAAGGAGAGGCGCGTGACGCAAGAACGGCAACCGGGGGCGGTGCTGCAAGCAGGCGGGCGGCAATGGTCGTTCGACAGGTCGGTGAATATTCCGACGCTCATGACGTTGGTCGCGCTTCTGGCCGGCTGCTTGGGTTCTGGCTTCGGCCTGTATCTCAGCTTTGACCGGCGCATCAGCAGTCTCGAGGACAGGACGAACCACATCGAGAAAGACCAGAGCGAGCAGAAGTCCGACAACAAGGAGCAGCTCAAGGCGATCAACGAGAAGCTGGACCGGCTTCTCTACGACCGCGCTGGCGTGCGGCCTGAAACGCGAGGATGGACAAAATGAAATTCAAACTCACGCTGGCCGATGGCTGGCAGCAACTGCACAAGCGCGGCACAGTGATTCTCTCGAGCGCGCTTGCAGCGATCTCTGCCTTCGGGCCGGTTATTCGCGACGCTTGGCACAGCCTGCCGGACGATCTCAAGTCGATTATCCCGGCACACACGCAGCAGGCCATCGCGTACGCGATCCTCTTCGCGTCGATCGTTGCAGTGCGCTACACCGCGGTGCGGCGCGTGCCGAAGGAGGGCGGCGATGGTACTCAATGACGTGATCGAGCACGCCATTGCGCCGGCGCTCGCGATCCTTCCTCCGCAGATGGATACGCCTGAGGCGCGCGTGATGATGCTGTCGATCGGCCTGCAGGAATCGCGCTTCACGGCACGTCAGCAGATCGGCGGCCCGGCGCGCGGATTCTGGCAATGCGAGCAGGGCACGGCGAAGACGCGCGGCGGCGTCTGGGGCTTTTATCTGCACCCAGCGAGCCGCTACTGGCTGAGCATCCTTTGCCGCGCGCGCGACGTCGCATTCGATCCTGCCGCGATCTATGGCGCGCTCGACAAGGACGACGTGCTCGCTGCTGGCGTCGCGCGGCTGGGGCTCTTCACCGATCCAAAGGCGCTGCCGCCCGTCGGCGACGTGGCCGGATCGTGGGCGCTCTATCTGCGCGTGTGGCGGCCAGGTAAGCCTAAGCCTGACACGTGGCCCGCGCTGCATGCGCAGGCCGCCGCGGCGGTCCAGGCAGTTCTGCAATGACAGGCGATCCGCCGGCGAAGCCGCCCGACTGCCCGGAGTGCCGCACGCCTCTCGACATCAACGGTGTTGACCCGGGGCGCGCCCCTGCCGTGCTCGTCTATAGCTGCCCGCGCTGCCGGGCGAACTACTTTCAGAAGGTGAAACTGCCATGACAGTGATATTCGGCTTCATTGCTGCGCACTTCGGCGTGATCATCGGCGCCGTGCTCGCCGCCGGCGGCGTTCTTTTCGGGTTTGTGAAGAGCAAGGGCGCTGATGCAAAGGTGGCGCAGGCCGGGCAGTCCGCGGCGCTCGCGAAAGCCGACGCCGCGGCGGCGAAACAACAGGTCGCGGAAACGCGCGACGCAGAAGCGCAAGCAAACGCGGCGGCCGCTCAGGCTGGCGCACGAGCATCCAAGGAGAGAACCGATGTGGAAAATGACATTGCCGCTTTGCCTAGTGGCGTCGCTCAGCAGCGGTTGCGCGACGAATGGAGTCGACCAGGCGAAGACGCCGGCCGCGGAGCCATTGGTGCAGGTCAAGACCCGGTTCGTTGACACCGGGTGCGACTGGACGAAGCCAATCTACGTGAGCAAGGGTGACGTGCTGACAGACGAGACGGCGAAGGCGATTCTGGCGCATGACCAGGCGGGCGCGGCCAAGTGCGGCTGGCGGCCATCTGCAGCGAAGTAGATGCAGGCCTATTCCGCGAAGCCTTCGTGCGGCGGTACGTCGCTGTCGGTGGAGAGCGGCGGCGCAGTCATGCTGAGCACGCTGCCGCATTTATCGCACTGAGCTTTCGTGGCGCGTTGTGGCCTGTCGCCCGGCCGCCCTCCGATCAAGAGCGGGATAAGGGAGCCATTGCCGCATATTTTGCACTTCAGGAGCACTTCTTGGAGACTGCTGGTCGTTTGGGACGAACATTATGCGCCGGTTGTCGGATGCGTGCGTTGAGGCAGCGCATTCAGGCGTCAAGCCATCGGGCATCGCCGTTCAGCGGACGTCATTCAAGTCTCGTCGGCCCATCTCACCGGCGCAAGCATTGGCTTCGTCGCGTCGATTCCCGCTGTCTTCAGCGCCGCTTCGATCTGTCTGATTTGAGGTATGAAGTCGAGCGTCCACGTTTGACCCTCGCTCGTCACTTCCATGCAGTCGTGTACGACAAGAGTGTGCAGCGCGACGAGTAGCGCCTCAACTAGCGGCGGCTGCTGAAACGGGTCAAAGGTGGGTTCTTGCATGACGGCCTCCTGAGCCGTCTGGAGCATCGGGTGTGCCCGTCAGAACCCTATGCTGGCGTGGGCAAGTTGGTGTTCGACTCGCCCATGGTTTCTACGAGGAGGCTTGGGGCGGGGATGATCATCCCATCGTCAAATATTGCTCTGACTCGAAACTTTGCGTTCGCCGTGAATTCAACGTTTTCGAAGATGAACGGAACAACGGCTCCGACGAATCCTTCTTGGCCATCCCATTGCTCTTGAGGCGGACTGACTTCTATTTCAGCGAATAGATCATCGTCTCGATAGACCGCAAACTTGGCAGTTTTGAATGGTTGGTTCTTCGGGCAGAACAACTGCAGGACAATACACAGCCGCAAAATACGCGCGGGGAAAGCAGGCACTAACAACTTGTGCTGATAGATGCCGACGAAAGAAAACTTGTTGTGTATTTCGCTTCGGACGTCGTCGCAGTATACGACCGACAGAAAGCGCTCTACCTTGTTGGGAGCGGGAACAGATGGGGTCATTCTTCAGACACGCAGTCGAGGATCTCATCGGCGGAAACGCCCAGCGCTTCGCGCAACTTCCGAATTGTCTTAGCGTTTGCAACCGCAATGCCGCCGGCTTCAAGTCGAGCGATTTGGGACTGTGGCACGCCTATCCTTTCACCGAGTTGTGTTTGCGATAGCCCTGCGCCGAGACGCATAGTCGCCAAAGTCCGGCGGCCCCCGTTTGCTTCCGAAATTCGAGCTGCGAGCTTTCCACGGGCTCGCTCGATTGCGGCTCGCTTAACAGGATCGGCTTCATATTTTGCGGTAACGTCGCGAATGGACCGCCCTGCGCCTCGGTGCGACACAACGGGGAATGACTTCACCACAAACTGCAGGAGCGTTCCACCAGACGTGGCGCTACTTGGCTCTATAAATCCCAATGGCGTCGTAGTCTTCAACGCATCTTCTGACTTTTTCATGGGCTGTGTCATACGCGTAGTCTCTATGTAAGATGCCGAGGATATGTGTGCAAGCGCTGCGCCCGTCATATGCGTGAAGCACGCGTTGGTCCAGTAGACCGCCATCCATATCCCATATCTTGAGCCTGTAGATAGTGTATCCGGCGTCCCATAGCTCAATGAATCGCTCGTTGTTAAACGCTGGATCTTCCAAGCGAGCAGTCCTGTTTGCGCAAAGCAGCTGGATCAACTCTTCATCACCGTAAATTTCGTCGAGCAAGACATCGATGATGGCCGCTGCGTCTGGATCGGTTTCGAACAGTTCATCCAAGTCACTTTCGGCATTCGGTTCAACGATCAGTTGGGACATTATAGCATCTGTGTTATATCCGAGGGTGCCGAAGGTTTACGTTCGCTTCCACATAGTTGTCGGCGTTCCGAGCGAAATCTTTAGACCTAGAGTCTGCGTCGGGGGCTTCAGGATTTTACTCAGCACCGGCGCCGCTATGGCCCCTCGGCTTCGAAATTGATGCGACGTACATGACTTTTATCGTCGTCCGCTCCGATTGACCTGACCCAATGAACGCAGCCCTGCTGGGGTTGAGCGTTGACCTGTGCGCGATCGCCGTACATGCATAGAACGATCGAGCCGCCGGTGCGGAACTCGGCAAAGTGCTCGCACCCGACGCAGGGGCGTGGATGAAATGAGGCATGGGGTACACCCTGTATGGATGTACGGCATAACCGGGAGCCGGCGGATTATCATGGGGTCATCTGCGAGACGCACGGGCGTCATGAGC
Source organism: Paraburkholderia sp. RL17-368-BIF-A (assembly GCF_046054045.1). Taxonomy (NCBI): domain Bacteria; kingdom Pseudomonadati; phylum Pseudomonadota; class Betaproteobacteria; order Burkholderiales; family Burkholderiaceae; genus Paraburkholderia; species Paraburkholderia sp. RL17-368-BIF-A. Next base: position 56,272 of record NZ_JARESN010000008.1, on the reverse strand, counting down.
TACTCGGAACAGATCGTAGCTGATCGACGGAACCCGCATGGAAAGGACGAAAACATGGTTTTGGAGTTCCGCCCTTACGTCGCTGGCCAGATGCTTGTCGCGTGCCTGTGGTCGCAGTGGAAAGCGCCGGCGCCCCCGCTGCTGTCGTTCGCGGCGATCACCGACGAGCCGCCACCCGAAGGCGCCGCGGCAGGCCACGACCGTTGCATTGTTCCGATCCAGCCACACGCTATCGACGCTTGGCCAAATCCCAAACCGGAAAGCCTCTCGACGGCGCTCGCGATCCTAGAGGACTACGAGCACAGAATGGCAGCTTAATGCGTTGCACCTCGTGACGTTACACGGTAGATACGTGGCTCGACGTTGGTTAATCTTCAACGGTCAATTGCAATGCTGGCCGCAGTAGCGGAGGTCGATATGGCACCTGAACCTCTTGAGAACAGATCGCCTTTGGAATGGGAGCAGTTCAAGGAATTGATTGAGCTCCATAAATTCTATTTTGAAAACATCAGCAAGTCGGCCGCTTTCGTCTTCGGACTAGTGGGCGCAATCGTCTCTTACGTCATCGCGACGGATATTCGTGATCGTTATCGACTTGCTGCGGCAATGACGGTTCCTATCCTCCTGAGTGTTGGGGCGAGCGCAATCGGCTTGTTAGGCGCTGTCAAGCTGAGGGATCTGTCAGAGAAGGTGACGAACTTGCAGAGCGAACTGGGCTTGTCATGGCGGCCCCATTCTGAAGTCCTGCCGCTTCTATCTGCGATTTTTGCAGTCCTGTTTTTCTTGGTAGCCTGTGGACTAACCGTTATCGTGCTGCACGCCAACCTGCTGCCGCATAGCCCAGCGGCACGCGGCGGCTGAAGTTGGCGTAGTGCCGAGCCGCCGCCGGAGATCGCCGCCGCGCACCCGATCGCTGCATTGTTCGGCCATCCGCAGGATGGAGATAGGGAAACCATTCATCGATTTCTCGGACAGAGCGCTGTTATCGACTAGAAGCTCCGTTGCCAAAACAGCGTGTGGGTTTTTTTGCCTTAGAACGGCGCACATCGTGCCACTGCCGAACTGGGCGCACGCGGTACTCCGGGAACTGGTCGAACTGAAGCGCAACTCTCGTTACCTGTTCTCCAGCTCGACGAATCTGAACAAGACGATGAGCGAGAACACGGTCATCTTCGCGCTCTACCGTATGGGTTACCACTCGCGCATGACGGGTACGGTTTCCGCGGACTCGCGTCGACCATCCTGAACGAGCACGGTTTCAACCGGGACTGGATCGAGCGCCAACTGGCGCACACGGAGCGCAATAGCGTGCGGGCGGCCTACAACCACGCCGAATATCTGAAGGACAGGCACAAGATGATGCAGTGGTGGGGGACTACCTCGCCAAGGCGGTTGCCGTCCGCGCTTGAGCGGCGTCTTGGCTTTGGTCTGGACAAAATGACGCGAGGTTGTGACACTTAATAGGTACTTTCGCTATATGTTCGATAAGTAACGATCATTAATTTTTTCTATTTGTCAAGGGTGTATCCGACCGGATACAGTGTGACCATGAATACGATCAATCAGACCGACGAGTTCTCAGAATGGCTTCGCGATTTGAAGGACGGGACAGGTAAGGGTGCGATCGTTTCAAGGATCCAGCGCGCGCGATTAGGGAATTTCGGCACGTACAGAGACTTAGGCGACGGGGTTTCCGAGATGAAAATCGACGTCGGCCCAGGCTACCGCGTGTATTACGGTCGGGAAGGCGGGACTGTGTACCTGCTAATCTGCGGCGGCGACAAGTCGGGCCAGGACGCAGACATCAAGCGAGCGAAGGCAATTTGGGAACAGTTCAAGAAGGAGAGGCAACCATGAGTACGGCAGAGAAGGTCAAGATTTCGCCCTTCGATGCGTCAGATTATCTCGATAGCGAAGAAGCAATTGCGTCCTATATTAACGCGGCAATGGAGGCCGACGACCAGGATGTGTTACTTCTTGCCATTGCTGACGTGGCAAAGTCGCGGGGCATGGCCCAAGTGGCGAAAGATGCTGGTCTCGGAAGAGAAAGCCTGTATAAGGCGCTGAAGCCGGGTGCCAAGCCACAGTTCGAGACGGTCAGCAAGCTCATGCATGCATTAGGGATAAAATTCTCGGCGGTTCCCGATCGCAAGACCCGTTAGACCAGCCGTTGATCAAACAACAAGCCCGCTTCGAGCGGGCTTTCGCACATTCAGCTATCGAAACTGAGGCGTGAAAATGGCAGGTGCAGCGCCCACGGTCGCACGATGGCAGCGCAGTTCGGCGCGGGCTTCGTCTTTGTCAGGACGTCGGTTAATTTTCCCCTACGTTCTTAACCGCCTCTTTGCCTGATCGATGAATTTGCGCGAACGGGATCCCAACTGTCTCGCTGCCTGATCGAGGACGTTTGCTTCTTCGGCGTTTTGCCTCCGGCTTTCGTCGGTCGGATAGACGCGATTCGCACGAGGTCGGGTTGTGAACTGCGGAGGATTTCCCTCAGTGACTGTGAGCCGCGACACCTCAGTGACGAATTCAGTGGTGATCTTACGAAGAGCGTGGAAGTCCGCGTTTAGCTGCTGGTCGTGGAAAATCAGCTCGCGGTTACCTTCGTAGGCGACTATCAGGTCGTTGAGTTGCTGCCAAAACTCAGCTCTCGGTGTTCCTGCCAGGAAGTCGGAGCTATCTAAGGCCGCGATCACCCTATCCGTGAGCAAGCTACTGACTTTCTTGTATTCGTCGAGATCGGCTGTTCGCGATTGCCCGCGCCTATCGAACAGGTCTTTTAGGTGAAGGGCTAGATAAGCACCTACTCCCGAGGTCAACACGCTGCCCAGGCCTTTGAGCAATTCCGGAATTGTTCGTTCTAGTGACATCGTGTCCTCATAAACTAACGCATGAAAAGAGCAATTCCGCCTCTTGTGGCGTCCACCCCCGTACGCCATGCGTCTGCATATCGACCTGATGCATCTGCTTGCCGTGCTGCCGGCAATATTCGTCCGCGCGCTTCAGCGTCGATGCTTTGACTTCGCCCCATGGCGTCATCCCGCCGCGGACTTGCGTCGTGACGATGTAGAGGCCGTCGCCGGCCGGCGTAACGTCGGATATGGTGGTGCACGCGGCAAGCATGGTCAACGCTGCCAAGGCTGTCTTCGTTTTCATTGTCGTCATCCCCGTGGGCTGCAATTGTGCAACCAACAGCGCGCCTGAGCAACATCCCCGGATCGTGCCGGCGAACCTCCGGCACGATCCGATTTAGGCCATACTGGCGAAAAGATTGGCGGCGACGCGCTTCAGTAGATACCTTTGCAACGTCGCTGCCTCGACGTCAGACAGCGAAAACTGAATCTCGCCCGCCCGCATCAGCACGAGGGTCCCGTCGTTCGTGACGGCACACGCGAATCCGTTTTCCGCGCGCTGCGCGGTTATCGTCGGACGCGGGACCGTGGGCACTGCGGTCGAGCCAGATGAACTGTTCCTTCCCGCCGGTCGCCGGCCGCGGCGCGGCTGTCCCGGTACGTCGAACACGCTGCTCCGCACCCCCGCGTCCTTTGACATTGGGATGACCTCGCGGGCATCGACCAGGTTTTGCTGGATTCTCTCGACTGCATCCGGCGGCACCTGATCAGCGTGATAGTGGGCGTTCATAGTCTTCCCGTTGTGCACTATTCGCTCGGCGACTATGCGCCCGCTTTTGATCGCTGGCCATAGTGCGGACGATGCACGAGTCGAGTTCGACAGTCCAAGTTTTGTCGCAACCTCGATCGATGTGATGCCTGGATGCGCTTTGACTAGATCCATGACCTCCTGACGTGTGGTCCGAAGTTGCTTCTTCGCCGATACCATTTGATCCTCCGCTGAGAGCGCCTCGACCATTCGAGGCCGCACTAGGATATTTTTTGGTTGGCACAGCGTGATGAAATCGAATGTCGATAGACGCGCATGTCATCGAGAGAATCAATTTGCGGCGGCTGCAATGAGGTGGCGGGTGCCCTTGGCGAGGCGAAGTTTAGTGAACTAAACCAAAAAGGTTTAGTGAATTCGACGCCGCTCGATTGGCCTGAGGGCTTATATCGCTATGCGATTCGCCACTTGTTTAGGTCGACCTAATATTTTTGTAGATCGGAAAAACTCGGTTGACGTTTCAATGGACGTTGACCATCCTTTAGTCGCCGCCGTATGCATCCAGTCGCAGGTGTCGCCTCTGGGACGGTCTTGAATTTCGATGCTGGCAACGGCGCCGAGACACCGGAGGAGAAACTCGCCAGAATCGACGAGGCCGTGTACAGGATGGCTCACGCTCTGCTGACTGCTATCAGGGTGACGCGGGAGGTGGCCAAGATTGTCGATCCGAACTCTGCGTTGGCAGAGTAAACTTTGGCAACCGCGCCTACCCCGACGGGGCGAAAGCACGCTCAAGACGGAAGTCGAGTTTGCGCGTGAATTGATCAATGCGCTGAGTGCGCATCGCCAATGCCTAGCCCTAGCCCGAGCAGAAATCCCGAGGCGTTGCTGTGAGGTAACCCGTTAGCCAGCGCTTTGATAGACAGAAGCAGCCGCCGCCCTGTCATTACACGGTTACCACAATCCCGGGGCGTATGCTGAACGCATCACGGTGAACGACGTCGGATCCATCATGTAAACGCTGACGCTTCCGGCTCTCCAAGCAAGATGTCCCTTTTTCGGACTCGACGATGGCTGCCCGAACATCTCGGTGAAGCGGTCACGCAGAAGCGAGTCGGAGATTTTTACAGGGTACGAAGTGTCAAACAAGATGTGCGTTATCCGCCGCTTTTTGTCGTTGCCGTCAAAGTAGTAGACGATGTGGCTAAAAATCGCATCTTGGTTCGCCAGGACGACGTAATCGTTCCCCTCTTCAATGGGGGTTTTGTCGAGCGCGCCTGCTGGGTACGCCTCGCCTAGTGAGTCGATCGGATCGCCTACCTTAACTTTTCCGAGTCCGAGCGGATATGGTGAATGATCTGTTAGGAGGTGCGCTTGCTCGTAATCCCGCAGCTTCGCCTTCGCATCGTCAGTCGCCTTTTGGGCGGCGCGTACCTCGTTTGCAGATTTTTCCGTAGTCGCTCGAATCGCGCTGGCCGCCGTATCTGATGCCGCTTGGACTTCAGATGCCGCTTGGTCTGCCATGACCTGCAATTGCTTCGCTACGCCGGCCTTCGCCTCTTGAGCCACCCGTTCGGGTAACACCAATTTTTCATAGACTCCGCCGGTGATGACAACCGTTGCCACGATCACGCTCGACAAAATCCAAAGTGGGCTATCTTTTAATTCTTTCCACGAATTCATTACGATTCCCCGGCGACATCGGAGCGTTAGTATCTTTTCAATTTTGCGTTTGTGCGGCTACGCCAAAGCTACGCCAAATTAACCCAATTTCCTTGCTGAATAAGGCTTTCGGGCCGCCAAATGGTCCCCCTGGCAGGAATCGAACCTGCATCTAGCGCTTAGGAGGCACTTGTTCTATCCATTGAACTACAGGGAGCGGATAGCTACAACGGGGCGGACCGGACCCCTGATCTGTGATTGCCGCGCCGAAATGACGCCGCAAGCGCTTGCGTTTTCAGCCATGCAAGCGAGGGCAAGAGTATAGCAAAACCGTCGGAAACGACGTCACGCCCAACCTCAAAACTCCACCACCGCGAACTCCGCCTTGCCGACGTCGCACAGCGGGCAGCGCCAGTCCTCGGGAATCGCGGCAAAGCGGGTGCCGGGCGCGATGCCTTCTTCGGGCAAACCTTCTTCTTCGTTATAGATCCAGCCGCAAATCAGGCAAACCCAGCTCTTGTACTCAGTCACTTCCGTTACTTCGCTCACGACGTACTCTTCTCTCTTCAATGCAATGATCCCGCGCAGTCTGCCCCTTTTTCGGGCATCCGCGGAGAGCCGCAATATTACCGGAATTCGTCAACGGCATCGGCAATCGGACTTGACGCAGGCACGCACAAGCTCCGTCACGCACCGCGTGTATGCTGCTGACTCGCAGCGGCGCTGCGCATCGTGCGTGGCTCACGTTTCTAACAAGGAGAAAACGATGTTCAAAACCAGATGGTTGACCGGCGCGGCACTGGCTGGATTGCTGGCGGCGTCCGGCGCGGCGCAGGCGGCAAGCGTGTCCTTCGTGCAGCCGACGGACGGCGCGACCGTCAGCAATCCCGTCCACGTGGTATTCGCCGTCGACGGCATGAAGATCGCCCCGGCCGGCACGATGACGGACGGCACGGGCCATCATCATCTGCTCGTGGACGGCAAGCCGCTGCCGAAAGGCGAGGTGATTCCCGCCAACGACAAATCGCTGCACTTCGGCAAGGGTCAGACGGAAACGGACCTGACGCTGACGCCGGGCGACCATACGCTGACGCTGCAATTCGGCGACGGCGCACATCGCTCTTATGGTCCCGGACTCAGCAAGACCATCACCGTGCATGTGAAGTAGCGCGCGCCGCCGGATCGCAAATGGCCGGGCGCGCATCGGCATCGCCCGGCAGCCGCTTCATGCTCGCGTTCGCACGCTCGCAAGGGGATAAGAGCCGACGCAAGCCACCCGAGCCGACCGTCGACGCCAGGCATCGCGACGCGGCGCGTTCGTCCTATATCTTCCTGCATACAGGCACCCGCTCGCGCGCCCGGTACAATGAGCAGTTCCGAATCCTCGCTGTCTTCTCCAATTTCCCATGTCGCTTTACACCATTACCGGAGCGCAACTGGCGTTCGGTCACGTCGCGTTGCTCGATCACGCGGACTTCTCTCTCGAACCGGGCGAGCGGGTCGGTCTGATCGGCCGCAACGGCGCGGGCAAGTCGTCGCTGCTGAAGATCGTCGCCGATCTGGCGAAGCCCGACGACGGCCTCGTCGCGCGCCAGCAGAGTCTGACCACGGTGTACGTGCCGCAGGAGCCGGAGTTCGATACCGACGACACCGTCTTCGAAGCCGTCGCGGCCGGCCTCACGCACGCCCGCGCGCTGCTCGACGAATACGACGCGGTCGCCAACCAGCTCGCGGATGAACCGGAAGGCGCGCAGCACGACGCGCTGATGGCGCGCATGAACACGCTGCAATCGTCGCTGGACACCACGAACGCCTGGAACTGGAGCACGCGCGTCGCCACCACGCTGCAGCAGATCGGCCTGAACGGCGAGGCGCGCGTGGGTTCGCTCTCGGGCGGCATGCAAAAGCGCGTCGCGCTGGCTCGTGCGCTGGTCGTGCAGCCGGACGTTCTGCTGCTCGACGAGCCGACCAACCACCTGGATTTCGACGGCATCCGCTGGTTGGAAGATCTGCTGGTGTCGCAGCGCGCGGCGCTCCTCTTCATCACCCACGACCGCGCGTTTCTCGACCGCGTCGCCACGCGCATCGTCGAACTGGATCGCGGGCGTCTGCTGTCGTATCCGGGCAACTTTTCGGCTTATCAGACGCGCAAGGCGCAGCAACTGGAAATCGAGCGCGTCGAAAACGAAAAGGCCGACAAGCTACTCGCACAGGAAGAAGTCTGGATTCGCAAGGGCGTCGAGGCGCGGCGTACGCGCAGCGTCGGCCGCATCGCGCGGCTCGTCGAAATGCGCAACCAGCGCGCGGAACGCCGCAACGTGCAAGGCAACGTCAAGCTCGACGTCGGCCAGGGCGAGAAGTCGGGCAAGATCGTCGCGGAACTGACGGATGTCACGAAGCGCTACGGCTCGCGCACGGTGATCGACCGCTTCACCGGTACCGTCATGCGCGGCGACAAGATCGGCTTTGTCGGTCCGAACGGCGCGGGCAAGACCACGCTGCTGAAGATCATCCTCGGCGAATTGAAGCCGGACGAGGGCACGGTGCGCGTCGGCACCAATCTGCAGGTCGCGTATTTCGACCAGATGCGCGCGCAACTGGACCTGGACAAAAGTCTCGCCGACACCATCAGCCCAGGCAGCGAATGGGTCGAGGTCAACGGTCAGAAAAAGCACGTCATGAGCTATCTCGGCGACTTTCTGTTCGCGCCGGAGCGAGCGCGTTCGCCGGTCAAGTCGCTGTCGGGCGGCGAGCGCAACCGGCTGCTGCTCGCGCGTCTCTTCGCGCGGCCGGCCAACGTGCTGGTGCTCGACGAGCCGACCAACGACCTCGATATTCCCACGCTCGAACTGCTTGAAGAACTGCTCACGGACTATGACGGCACCGTGCTGCTCGTGAGCCACGACCGCGCGTTTCTGGATAACGTCGCGACGTCGGTGATCGCGTCGGAGGGCGGCGGCAAGTGGCGCGAGTATGTGGGCGGCTTCACCGACTGGCAGTTGCAAAGCGAGCGCTCGCAGCAGTTGGCGCAGGAAGCGCAGAAAGAGGCGAGCAGGGACGCGGCTAAGGACACAACTAAGGACACAACGAAAGACGCGGCGAAAGACGCCAATAAAGACACAGCCAAAGACGCCTCCGCCAACGACAACACAGCCGGCCGCAATCCGCAGCGCGCGGCCAAGCTGTCGTTCAAGGAGCAGCGCGAACTCGAGGCATTGCCGCAGAAAATCGCCGCGCTGGAGGCCGAGCAGAAAACCATCGGCGCCCAGCTTGAAGAAGGCTCGGTCTTCGCGAAGGACCCGCAGGAAGGCACGCGTCTTTCCGAACGCTATGCCGCTATCGACGAAGAACTGCTGGCCGCGCTCGAGCGCTGGGACGAACTCGAAAACCGTCGCAAATGAGGCGGCAAGCGCCGGCGTCTTTCGTCGTCGGCGCTTTCGCTTGCATGTGGACCGCGCCTTGTCCGAATGGCCAATCGTGTGCGCCGTGAATTGCCGCCAGGTTCGAAATCAGTAAAATACCCCGCGAACAAGGCATCCCCGGCGTTTTCAGCAGCGGTGGCGCTGGGCCGCGAGATGCAGCGCCCAATCAGGGGAATGCTGTAAATGCGCACGAACGCCGCGCGCTCATCACGCGGCGAACGAGCGCAACCCATGCGACAAACAGCTTGCCCGCATCGCGGGCATCCCACCTAACCACGTTGTTTCGTTTCGCTTTTTTTGAAAACTCAACGCATTGTCCACGGACTTATCAACCGGACCTGTGGACAACGATGAACCGACGCACCCGAGTCAACCATGTCCACGAAAAAGCCAAACGCCGCGTATAGCGAAGCGTCGATCAAGGTGTTGAAGGGTCTCGAGCCGGTCAAGCAACGGCCCGGCATGTATACCCGCACCGAGAATCCGCTGCACATCATTCAGGAAGTCATCGACAACGCGTCGGACGAAGCCCTCGGCGGCTACGGCCGGCAAATCACGGTCACGCTGCACGCGGATCATTCGGTGTCGGTCGAAGACGACGGCCGCGGCATCCCCTTCGGCCTGCATCCGGAAGAAGGCGTGCCGGTCGTCGAAATCGTGTTCACGCGCCTGCACGCGGGCGGCAAATTCGATAAAGCCGCTGGCGGCGCGTACACGTTTTCGGGCGGCCTGCACGGCGTCGGCGTGTCGGTCACCAACGCGCTGTCCACGCGCCTCGACGTCGCCGTATGGCGTGACGGTAAGGTCGCCGCGCTCAGCTTCGCCAACGGCGACGTCGCCAAGCCGCTCGAAGTGCGCGCCGCAGCCAGGGGCGAAAAGAAGTCGGGCACGCGCGTGACCGCATGGGCGAATCCGAAGTACTTCGATTCGCCGAATCTGCCGCTCGGCGAACTGCAGCGTCTGCTGCGCTCGAAAGCGGTCTTGTTGCCGGGCGTCGAAGTCACGCTCGTCAATGAGCGAACCGGCGAACAGCAAAGCTGGAAATACGAAGACGGCTTGCGCGGCTATCTGCTCGAAGGCATGAGCGGCAGCGACCTGCTGATTCCGCTTTTCGAAGGCGAGCGTTACGCCGAAAACTCGCGCGCGAACGAAGAGACGTTTGCCGAAGGCGAGGGCGCGGCGTGGGTCGTCGCGTGGAGCGAGGAAGGGCCGCTCACGCGTGAGTCGTACGTCAATCTGATTCCGACGCCCGCGGGCGGCACGCACGAATCCGGCTTGCGCGAAGGCTTGTTCCAGGCGGTCAAGAGTTTCGTCGAGTTGCACAACCTGCAGCCGAAGGGCGTGAAGCTGCTCGCCGAAGACGTGTTCGCGCGCGTGTCGTTCGTGCTGTCGGCGAAAGTGTTGGACCCGCAGTTCCAGGGGCAAATCAAGGAGCGTCTGAATAGCCGCGACGCGGTGAAGCTGGTGTCGTCGTTCGCGCGTCCGGCGCTCGAATTGTGGCTCAACCAGCACGTCGAGCACGGCAAGAAGCTCGCGGACCTCGTCATCAAGCAGGCGCAGGCGCGCACGCGTGCCGGGCAAAAGGTCGAGAAGCGCAAGAGTTCGGGCGTGGCCGTGCTGCCCGGCAAGCTGACCGATTGCGAATCGACGGAAATCGGCCGCAACGAGTTGTTCCTCGTCGAGGGCGATTCGGCGGGCGGCTCCGCGAAAATGGGCCGCGACAAGGAATTCCAGGCGATCCTGCCGCTGCGCGGCAAGGTGCTGAACACGTGGGAAACCGAGCGCGACCGTCTCTTTGCCAATAACGAGGTGCACGACATTTCGGTGGCGATCGGCGTCGATCCGCACAGCCCGGACGACAAGATCGATCTGTCGAATCTGCGCTACGGCAAGATCTGCATTCTGTCGGACGCGGACGTGGACGGCTCGCACATCCAGGTGTTGCTGCTCACGCTGTTCTTCAAGCACTTCCCGCAGTTGATCGAACGCGGTCATGTGTGCATCGCGCGTCCGCCGCTCTTTCGCGTCGACGCACCCGCGCGCGGCAAGAAGCCCGCGCAGAAGCTGTACGCACTCGACCAAGGCGAGCTCGAGGCGATTCTCGACAAGCTGCGCAAGGACGGCGTGCGCGACACGCAATGGTCGATCAGCCGCTTCAAGGGGCTGGGTGAAATGAGCGCCGAACAACTATGGGATACGACGATGAACCCGGACACGCGGCGTCTCACGCCGGTGGCGCTCGGCGAGCTCGACTACGACGCCACGGTCGCGCGCATGACCATGCTGATGGGCAAGGGCGAAGCGGCGTCGCGCCGCAACTGGCTCGAAGAAAAGGGCAATGAAGTCGAAGCGGATATCTGAGCGGTGCAAGCCAGCGCTCCCGCACGAAACCTCACGCCAAACACGATACGGATTCTAGATGGACGACGATAACACTCTCGACCTTTTCACCGAGCCGCCACCGCCCGAAGGCGACTTCCTGACGCTCGGCAACTACGCGGAGCGCGCGTATCTCGACTATGCGGTGAGCGTGGTCAAGGGCCGCGCGCTGCCGGATGTCTGCGACGGCCAGAAGCCGGTGCAACGCCGCATCCTGTTCGCGATGAACGACATGGGTCTGTCCGACAACGCCAAGCCGGTGAAGTCGGCGCGCGTGGTCGGCGACGTGCTCGGTAAGTATCACCCGCACGGCGACCAGTCGGCGTACGACGCGCTCGTGCGTCTCGCGCAGGATTTTTCGATGCGCTATCCGCTGATCGACGGCCAGGGCAACTTCGGCTCTCGCGACGGCGACGGCGCGGCGGCGATGCGGTACACCGAAGCGCGCCTGACGCCGATCGCGAAGCTGCTGCTCGCCGAAATCGACCAGGGCACCGTCGACTTCATGAAGAACTACGACGGCGAGTTCGACGAGCCGCGGCTCTTGCCCGCGCGTCTGCCGTTCGTTTTGCTGAACGGCGCGTCGGGCATCGCGGTCGGTCTCGCGACTGAAATTCCGTCGCACAATCTGCGCGAAGTCGCGGCTGCCACGGTCGCGATGATCCGCAATCCGAAGATCACGCACGCGGAGTTGATGGAGCATGTGCCGGGGCCGGACTTCCCAGGCGGCGGCCAGATCATTTCGAGCGAAGCGGAAATCTCGGCGGCCTATGAAACCGGCCGCGGCAGTCTGAAGGTGCGCGCCCGCTGGAAGATCGAGGACCTCGCGCGCGGCCAGTGGCAACTGGTCATCACCGAATTGCCGCCGAACACGGCCGCGCAGAAGGTGCTCGAGGAAATCGAGGAGCAGACCAATCCGAAGATCAAGCTCGGCAAGAAAGCGCTCACGCCCGAACAGTTGCAGGGCAAGCAGACCATGCTCGGCCTGCTCGACGCCGTGCGCGACGAGTCGGGCAAGGACGCGCCCGTGCGCCTCGTATTCGAGCCGAAGTCGAGCCGCATCGATCAGACGGAGTTCGTCAACACGCTGCTCGCGCATACGAGTCTCGAGTCGAACGCGTCGCTGAATATGGTGATGGTGGGCGGCGACGGCCGGCCGCGTCAGAAGGGCTTGAGCGAAATCCTGCACGAGTGGATCGCGTTCCGTTTCGCGACGGTCACGCGCCGCACGCGTCATCGTTTGACGAAGGTGGACGACCGGATTCACATCCTCGAAGGCCGGATGATCGTCTTCCTGAATATCGACGAAGTGATCCGCATCATTCGAGAGTCCGACGAACCGAAGGTCGCGTTGATGGCCGCCTTTGGCTTGTCCGACCGGCAGGCCGAAGACATCCTCGAAATCCGGCTGCGTCAGTTGGCGCGGCTCGAGAAGATCAAGATCGAGAAGGAACTCGCGGAACTGCGCGACGAGAAGGCGAAGCTCGAAGAACTGCTCGGCAGCGAATCGGCGATGAAGCGTCTGCTCATCAAGGAAATCGAAGCCGACGCGAAGCAATACGGCGACGAGCGCCGCACGCTGATCCAGCAGGAAAAGCGCGCGACGTACGAAGCCCGCGTGGTCGACGAACCGGTCACGGTCGTGGTCTCGCAAAAGGGCTGGGTGCGCGCGCTGAAGGGGCACGGGCTCGACACCGCGGGCTTCACGTTCAAGGCCGGCGACAGTCTCTACGCGGCGTTCCAGTGCCGCACGCCGGACACGCTCATCGCGTGGGGCAGCAACGGGCGCGTCTATTCGGTCGCGGTGGCGTCGTTGCCGGGCGGCCGCGGCGACGGCGTGCCGGTCACGTCGCTGATCGAAATGGAGTCGGGCAGCCATCTGATGCACTACTACGCGGCGTCGGCGGATCAGGCGTTGCTGCTCGCGTCGAGCAACGGCTTCGGCTTCATCGCGAAGGTCGGCGACATGGTGAGCCGCGTGAAGGCGGGCAAGTCGTTCATGACGATCGACGCAGGCGCCGCGCCGCTCGCGCCCATGCCGATGCTGCCGGACGCGACGCAGGTTGCATGTCTGTCATCGGCGGGTCGCCTGCTGGTGTTCGGCATCGACGAAATGAAGACGCTGTCGGGCGGCGGCCGCGGCGTCACGCTAATGGCGCTCGACGACAAGGAAACGCTGGTGCAGGCGCTCGCCATCAACGCGGCCGGCGTGATGCTGATCGGCGCGCGCCGCGGCGGTCGTCTGGACGAAGAAAAGCTGAGCGGCGCCGCGCTCGCCGCGCATGTCGGCAAGCGGGCACGCAAGGGCCGCGCGCCCGAGAGCAAGCTCAAGCTCGAAGGCATGCGTCCGGTGCCGGTTGCCTGACGAAGATTCATGTTGAAAGCGGCCGGCGTCTGCTAGCATGCGAGGCGCTGGCCGTGCAAGTCATTGCAGTACAGCGCATTGCAGTACAGCGCGCGGCAAATTCGGGGGCGGCGTCGCGGTATCGAGTCGAAGTACCAGCGAAGTAGCAGGTCGCGGTACTTCGTCGAGACATCAGCCGCGCTGCAATAACAACAAGAAAAACGACGCAAGCCACGGGCGTTTTGGAACTGCACGCAGGGCGTGCGGTCGAACGCGCTCAATAGCCGCTGCTCATATCATTCGGCATAAGCGGTGTGGCGTCGTCGGAGAGGAATACAACATGAACAAGGCTATCGAACTCGCGCTCTTTCTACATCTGCTCGCAGTCGCGGTGTGGGTGGGCGGGATGATCTTCGCGCACTTCTGCTTGCGCCCCGCCATAGCCGATCTCTCGCCGCAATTGCGCTTGCCGTTGTGGGAATCGGTGTTTGGCCGCTTCTTCAATTGGGTGGCGGCTTCGGTGCTCGTCATTCTGCTGACGGGCGGTTTCCTGCTGATGCAATTCGGCGGCGGTCACGCCACCTGGCCGTTGCATGCAATGGCCGGCCTCGGCATCGTCATGATGCTGATCTTCGGGCATATCCGGTTCGCCGTATTTCCGCGCATTCGCCGCGCAGTGCAGGCGCAGAAGTGGCCTGACGGCGCGCAGGCGGTCGGCACGATCCGGCGTCTCGTGCTGATCAACATCGTGCTCGGTGTCGTGACGGTCGGCTTCGCGGTGCTGTCACGCGGATTCTGATCGCGCTAAGCCCACGCGCCATACGCAAGCCACAGCCCGCACGCAATCGCCACGGTGCCGTACACCGCATACACGGGCAGCTTGAGCTTCGCGAAGCACATCGCCGAGAACACGGCGGTCAGCAGATAGACCGGTTGCAGCGGCACATGTCCGGCGATACGCAGCACGGCCACCGCGAGGAACGCCGTGGTGACGGCGCGCAGAATCCGCATGCCATGCTCGAATCGCGGATTCATTTTCAACTGATGCAGATGCCGCTGCGCCAGCACGACGAGGCATCCCGACGGCACGAACAGCGCGAGCGTGGCGAGCAGCGCGCCCGCCCAGCCGTCGACGAGATAGCCGAAGAACGGCACCACGTTCAGCAGCGGTCCGGGCGAGATCGGCGACAACGAAAAAGCCAGCGTGAAGTCGTTGTCGGAGACGCCGATGGTCGGCGTGACGAACAGCGTCTTGAGCACCGGCAAGGCGGAAAAGCCGCCGCCGAAGAGCGTCATGCCGGCGCCGGCGAGCCGCGGCCATAGCAGCGCGAGATCGTAGCGATGCGGCAGCGGCAGCGCGAAAAGCAGCACGAATACGCACAGCATGGCGAGTATCTGCCAGTCGCCTCGCGAGAACGACACGACAAAGCGCGTGCTGCGCACGGGGCTTACGACCCAGCCGGCGCCGAAGGCCGCGCTCAGCATCAGCACATAAGCCGCCGGGCTGTGTGCATAGAAAAGCGCGAAGCAGCCGACCACCGCCGCCGTCCATTCGAGTTTGCCGCGCACGAGCGCGCGCGTCTGCTTGTACCAGGTGATGCCGATCAGCGTGGCGAGCACCACGCTAAAGTGATTCAGCAAGGTCTGCGACGCGAAGGTGCGCACGAGCGGCGTGCGGTAAAAGATCGCGAACAGCGTCATCAGCATGAAGAAGGGCAGCACGCTCGCGATGCCCGCGACCCATGCGCCGGCGCGTCCGCGCAGCGCGTGTCCGAGCTGCACGGCGACGTTGCAGCCCACGGGCCCCGGCACCATCCACGCAAGCGCGATCAGATCGGAGAACGCGACGCGCGAGAGCCGGGCCTCGCGCTCGACGTAGTGATTCTCGAGCTGCGCCATTAGCGCGAGGCCGCCCCATGACAACGCCGACAGGCCGAGCACGACCTTGAACAGCGTCCATAGCGGTTCCCGCTCCCCTCGTCTTGCAGCTTCGTGGCTTGTTATCGTGTGCATGGCGCCACGGGCGTCCGCGAGGCGGGCGCCCGTCCTGTGATCCTTTGATGTTGCGCGCGGCCGGCCGGTCCGACGGCATCGCGCGAGAACGCAATACAGCGAGAATGTAGCCGGTTTTGCGCGGCCGCGGTATGGATGGGCTTGCAAAGCCGCAGCGTTAGATGAAGCCCTCGGCGCGCGCCTTCAGCACCCTGTCTAACCGTTCGTGCTGGTGCTCGTGCTGTTTGCTTCCTGAACCGGGCGCCGGCCGGCCATGCCGCACACGCCGAAACGTTCGAGCAGCGCGGGAATCGCGTCGACGGGAACGGGGCGCGAAAACAGAAAACCTTGTGCTTCGATATGGCCGAGCGCGGCGAGCCACGCAATCTGCTCTTCGGTTTCCGTTCCTTCGACCACCACCGTGAGCCCGAGCGAGCGCGCCAGATTGACGATTGCGGTGACCATCACGCAGACGCTGCGGTCGCCCGGAATAGCCTGGACGAACGAGCGGTCCACCTTCAGCGTGTCCACCGAAAAACGGTTCAGATACGAGAGCGACGAATAGCCGGTGCCGAAGTCATCGAGTGCAATGCGCACGCCGAGACGCTTGAGCGCAAAGATTTTTTCGGAGACCAGTTCGGGATACTCCATCATCGCCGTCTCGGTGATTTCGAGTTCCAGACGGCGCGCGGAAATGCCGCTTTCCTCGATGGCGTGCGAGATCGTCTCGTACAGATCGCCGCGCCAGAACTGCACCGCCGAAATGTTCACCGCGAGCGACAGCGTGTCGTAGCCTTGCTGCTGCCAGACCGCGAGTTGCCGGCACGCGGTCTCGATCACGAAGTCGCCGATCGGCACGATCAGTCCCGTGGACTCCGCGACGGGAATGAACTCGTTGGCCGGAATCAGACCGTGCTGCGGATGATTCCAGCGCACCAGCGCCTCGAAGCCGGTGATGCAGCGGCGCGTCAGATCGATCTTCGGCTGATAGGCGAGAAAGAGTTGCCCTTCGGCGAGCGCCACGCGCAACTGCTGCTCCCACTTCATCAGATGGTCCGCGCGATGCGACAGTTGCGGCGAATAGAACTGGTAGCAGTTCTTGCCCGCGTCTTTCGCGCTGTACATCGCGAGGTCGGCTTTTTTCAGCAGATCGATCTCGCTTTCGTTGGCCACCGAATAAAGCGCGATGCCGATGCTCGCATGCAGCACGAAGGAACTGCCGCGCACTTCGAACGGTTTGGCGAACGCCTCGGCGGCCGCTTCGGCAAGCGCCACCGCGCGCTTTTCCACGTCCTCGCCCTTGATCACGACCACGAACTCGTCGCCGCCGATGCGGCTCAACGTGCCGCCGTCCGCGACCGCCGTGGCGAGACGCGAGGCCGTCATTTGCAGCACGATGTCGCCGGCGTTGTGGCCGAGCGTGTCGTTGACCGTCTTGAAGTTATCGAGGTCGATAAAGAGAATCGCGAGGTGGCCGAGGTTGTGCGGCTGCGCCACTTCTTGCCGTAGCGTGCGCAAGGTCGAATAGCGATTGCGCAGGCCGGTCAGCAGGTCGTATTCGACCAGATGCGTCATCTCGCGCTCGCGGCCGAGCAGTTTGCCGATCAGACCGGTTGCGACCGCGAAGAAGCTCAGCATGGCGAGCGAGATGAAACCCGCCATCAGCAGATAGACGTTGCGCGTGTGGTTGTAATCGGCGAATTCCTCGGCTTGCGAGAGGCCCACGAGCACGCCGAGGGGATAGCCGTCGATATGCCGGTACGACACGATGCGCGTGACGTTGTCGAGCGAATCGACGTAGGTGCCCGACACGTGTTCCGAAGTCGGATACGAGCCGCTTGCCGAAAACGTGCCGCTCGCGTTCACGACGCTGCCGGTGCGCCGCGCGAGCACGGTGCCGTTGTCGGAGATCACCGCGATCACGCCTTCACGGCCGATTGCCGCGTTGTTGTAGAAGTCGCTCGTGAAATAGCTCGGGTCTTCCGACACGACCACGACGCCCGCGAACGAGCCGTCCGGATGATTCAGACGCCGCGTCATCTGCAAAGTCCAGTGGCCGGATACGCGGCCGAGCACGGGCTTGCTGATATACAACTGGTCGTCGTTTTCGTGCTCGTGAACCTTGAAGTGCTCGCGATCCGACAGATCGATACGCTTGGGATTGAGTTCGGCGGTGTTGGCGATGAGTTGGCCGTGCTCGTCGATCAACGACACCTGCACGAGCGTCTCGCTTTGCACGACGCCTTTTTCCACCGTGCTGGCAAGGTCGAAACGCCCCGGCGTTTTCTCGAACTCGTATTTGACGAAGCGCGTGATCTGATCGACCTGGTGAATCGCCTTGATCGTATGCTGTTCGAGCGCCGCTGAGAGAATTGCGGCAGACGCCATCGCTTCGCGATTGGTGGCTTCTTTTTCGACCGAAAGACGCGCGAAGATCACAGTCCACAGCAGGATCAAGACGAGCACGCCGAGCGCGGGAATGGCGAGCAGCGCGCGACGGCGCGATACAGCGGGATCGCGGCGGCTTCGGGCTTCGCGCTGATCGGAGAAGCGGGGTTTGCTCATCAGGCGGCCCGTGCCCAGCTGCCGGCCGGTTGCGAACGCGCGAGCGTGGACTGCGCTGTTTTCATGGGTGGCTGCATGGAGTTGCCGGAACTGCTGCGCAAGAAGAAACGGCGTGGTTTCGCGCCTGATCGTCTGCACCGGGCCGGGTACGTTTCGATATTACTTAATGCCACTGGATTAAGGAAGGGTCCCGGCATCGGGTATACGCGGGCGCGGTCCGCGGCCGTATAAGGGCTATTTTGCGGGCTGTTTTGCGCTTCGCTTATCGGTTTGCTTTTAGGTTCGCTTTCAGGTTCGCTTTCGAATCCGCTCCATGCCCGGGCGGCCCGCGAATCCGGGCACGGGCGGGATCGGATGCTGGCGGTCGTTGTATTCGGATGATCCATCGGGATTCGGCGCTCCGGCATGGCGGCTTGTACCTGCGTGATCTTTTGGGCGGTTTGGTTATCCGTGCCGCATCGCGCGAGCGCGGCAAACGGCTTTTTGTGGCTAAACGTGCTTAAGCGTGGCTAAAAGAGGTGAGTCGCGTACGGCTTATCGTCATCGACTTGCAGCGGCATCGCCGTTGCTTTAGCAGGGCTCGCGGGAAGCCAGCAAACGACGGGCCGCTCACGGCATACGGAACGTGCCGTCGACGACCGTCACCGACGATCCGCCGATCCACGTCTTGCCGTTTGCGTCGTCGTAGCGCACGAACACCTGGCCGGCGCGTGCGAGCGCGGTGCCCTGGCGCGCGGTATAACTCGCGCCCGGCCGCAAATTCTGCGCGCTCAACAGACCCGCGAGCGCCGCATTGGCACTGCCGGTAACAGGGTCTTCGCCGACGCCGAATGCGCCGCCCACCATCAGGCAACGCACTTCGAAGGTGGCGGGGCCACCGGCATCGTGCGGACCGTACGCAGCGACGCCGTGTGCGCCGACCGCGCGGACGGTGTGCGCGAGCGCGGCCGCGTCGGGCTCGAGCGCCAGACAATCGCGCGCCGAATTCATTCGCACGATGAGCCACGGCGCGCCGTTATCGACGGCAGACGGCGCGGCGCTGAAATCAATCGCGTTGCTGCGCATCGCCGCGGAAAGCGCGGCGTACTGCTGTTCGGGCAACGGCACGACGCGCGCGGGCGGCGCGGCGAACGCCCACGCGCCGTGCGCCTCGCCCGGACCTTCGCTGTCGGATTGCAACTCGACGAGCCCAACGCCGCATTGCTGGATGAGCTTGCCTGGCTGCTTCGGCTGATAGCCGCTTTCGAGCAGCGCGTGCGCGGTGCCGAGCGTCGGATGACCGGCAAAGGGCAATTCGCCGTGCGTCGTGAAGATGCGCACGCGATAGTCGGCGGCCGGGTCAGTCGGCGTCGACAGGAAAGTTGTTTCGGACAGATTGGTCCAGTGCGCGATCGCCTGCATCTGAGCGGCGCTGAGCGCGTCGGCGTCGAATACGACGGCGAGCGGATTGCCTTTGAACGGCACTGACGTGAATACGTCGACCTGCTTGAAACGAACTGTGTTGGCGGGCATCGGGCGTGGTCCGTCGATCCTGCGGTTGGTATGGTTCGCGGATTCTATCTGCTGCCGCCGGAACGATCCACCTCGCCACAAATGCAAAACGCGCCGCGGGTGCCTGGCACCTCGCGACGCGTTCCGTGGAGCGCCCGGCCGAACCGCGCCTCGCGCTCGTAACGCTGCGTGAACTTATGCGACGCCGCGTTACTCGACTTCCGCGATCATCTCGATCTCGACGCATGCGCCGAGCGGAATCTGCGCGACGCCGAACGCCGAGCGCGCATGCTTGCCGCGCTCGCCGAACACGTCGGCGATCAGTTCGGATGCGCCGTTCGTGACCAGATGCTGCTCGGTGAAGTCGAGCGTGGAGTTGACGAGACTCATCAGCTTGACGATGCGCTTGACGCGGTTCAGGTCGCCCACGTGCGCGTGCAGGGTCGCAAGCAGGTCGATGGCGATCGAGCGCGCGGCCACTTTGCCTTCTTCAGTGCCGATGTCGGCGCCGAGCTTGCCCGCCCACACCTTGCCGTCTTTCTTCGCGATGTGGCCGGACAGGTACACCGTATTGCCGCTTTGCGCGCTCATCACATAAGCGGCGGCCGGCGCGCCGGCGTTGGGCAGTTCGATGCCCAGTTCCTTGAGCTTGTCGTACACATTCGTTTGAGCCATGTTGTCCTCGGTCGGTAGTGAAAAACGGAAGAAGCGGAAGCGGGCGAAAACGCAAAAGCGGGCGATGGCCCGCTTGCCTTTACAGCTTCGCGCGGATCAGCGCCGCGAGACGCGCCACGCCTTCGTCGATCTTTGCCGGCGGCACCGTGACGAACGACAGACGCAGCGTGTTGTGCTGCGCCTCGTTCGCGAAGAACGGACCGCCCGGCACGAACGCGACATTCTGCGCGACGGCTTCCGCGAGCAGCTTCATGCTGTCGATCTGCGCGGGCAGATTCACCCACACGAACATGCCGCCTTCCGGCCGATTCCACGTCACGCCTTCGGGCATATAGCGTTCGAGCGAGTTCAGCATGGCCGCACACTGGTCGCGATACAGCTCGCGAATGGTCGGCACGTGCGTGTCCAGAAAGCCGTCCTTGATCACTTCATGGACGATGCGCTGCGTGAAGCTCGGCGTATGCAGATCGGTGGCCTGTTTCGCCTGCACGAGTTTGAAGATCAGCTCTTCGGGCGCGATGATGTAGCCGACCCGCAGACCCGGCGCCAGCACCTTCGAGAACGAACCGAGGTGGACGATGTGATCGGGCGCCATCGACAGCATGGTCGGCAGCGGTTCGCCCGCGTAATCGAGCGCGCCGTAGGGGTCGTCTTCGATCACCGGGAACGGCGCGGTTTTCGCGAACGCGGCGAGCGCGCGGCGGCGCTCGACCGGCAGGCGGCGGCCCGTCGGATTCTGAAAATTCGGTTGTGCGTACAACAAGCGCGCGCCGGCGGTGAGCTTCGGCGTAAGTGCTTCGGGGATCAGCCCGTGTTCGTCGGTCGGCACCTGGACGTAGCGCGGCTCGTACATCGAGAACGATTGCAGCGCGCCGAGATACGTAGGCGTTTCGACCAGCACGGGGCTTTCCGGACACACGAGCACCTTGCCGAGCAGATCGAGCGCCTGTTGCGAGCCGGTCGTGATCAGCACCTGACTGGCGCGGATCTGTGCGCCGTTCACCGAATAGCGCGCCGCGACCCATTCGCGCAGCGGCGCGTACCCTTCGGTCGCGCTGTACTGGAGCGCCGCGGCGGGCGCGTCGCGCAGAATGCGGTCGGACGCTTCGCGCATGCGTTCAGCCGGGAACGTGGCCGGCGAGGGCAGGCCGCCCGCGAACGAAATGACTTCAGGCCGTTCCGTGACCTTCAGAATCTCGCGGATCGCCGAGCTCGTGAGCTTGCGTGCGCGTTCGGACAATTGCCACGTGGGGGCTTTCAGGTCGCTTTGGTCCATGGTCTCCTCTGCTGGTGTCTCTGGAACCGGTCAAAACTTCGATTATCGCGCGAGTCGGCGACCCGCGCGCGCTGCTTATTTAAGGGTCCGTAGACCGCTCGGTGTTTCGAATTCGGCGACGAGCGCGGCGGGGCCGTCGGTGGCCTGCACGTCGATCAGATGCGCGGCGCCCAGCCACTGCAATTGCGCCGCCACCGTATCGGCTTGCGGATGCACGCCTTTGAGCGCTTTGAGCGCGATGCCGGTCTCGGGCAATACCGTCGACGGATGCTGCGCCGTGTCCCACTGGATCAGCGACGGCAGCACGCCGTCGCCGGCGCCTTGCCAGGCGGGGAAAGCGCCGTCTTCCGGCACCGACAGGCCCCACGCGAAGTCGCCGCGCGTGAGCGGCACGATCGGCGGAATGCGCTGCGGATATTGCGCCTGCCACGTCGGCAGATGCTTCGGCCGGTCGACGCGGGCCACCCAATGCGACAGATACGGGCCGTTTTCCAGGCGAGCGTGGGTCGCGGGGTCGTCGAGCGCGAAGAGGCGCGGGCGGGGCGCGGCGGTTTCCGTGGCTTCGCGGGCGACGTCGGCATGCGGGTCGGCGGCGATCACTTCCAGGTACGCGCCGCCCCACAGGTTCAGCAGCCGGTTGTGCGTGCGCATTAACGGATGCGCGCCGCCGCCGGCCGGTTCGACCCCGAGGATGTCGGCGACGTACTGCACGCCTTCGTCGAGCGTGCGGGCGGAAACGACGAGATGATCGAGACGTAGCGGATGTGCGGTCATTGCGGATCGGGAAACGGGTTTCTACGGTAGGTCTGGCCTGCGCCGCGTGCCGGTTGCGGCGTGCCGGTTGCGCGGGCGCCGGGGTCGTAAGCATAACCGTTCGCGGGCGCGGCGCATCGGCGGATTGGGCGATGGGCGGGCTGCGTGGGTTGCGCGGGTGAATTTCGCGCTGGCTTTGGTGGTTTGAGGTGCGTGCAGGCTCGGTTGTTTGCTTGCGCGCTCGTCGGCACTGTCTGCTGGTTGCTGACTCGCGCCCATGACGTTCCGGTGAGCGGATCGCCGACCTGATGCACGGTCCGCCAGGCGCTTTCGGTATGCTGATCGCCACCCAGCCTCACGCACCGCCCGCCAGCCGCTTACCGCCAGCCCGACCGCCTTCTGTCTCAAATGTACCGGCGACGACCTGCACAGTAACGGTACAATCGATTCGATACCGTTCGGTACAGTTGGAGCCCGTCATGTCCGTCCCGCTTACGCAGATTCCCGCCCCGCACGACACGGCGTCGCTGACGCTTGTCGAGCAGCTCGTGCAGTGGGCGCGCCGCCGCATCGAGGAGCGCGTGTTCCGTCCCGGCATGCGCATGCCGTCGATCCGCAAGCTGGCGCTCGACAAAGGCGTGTCGCGCTTCACCGTGGTCGAGGCGTATGAGCGGCTCGTCGCGCAGGGTTACCTGGAGTCGCGGCGCGGCTCGGGTTTCTTCGTGCGCGAGCGATTGGCGGGCACGGCGGTCGCGGACATTCGCCCGGCCGCGCACGCGAGCGCGCCGGCCACCATCGACGTCGTCTGGCTGCTGCGCAACATGCTGCACACCGGCGCGCGCCCGGAGCGCAGTCCGGGGCTCGGCTATCTGCCGGCGCGCTGGCTCGACGGCGAGCTGATCACCAACGCGCTGCGCACGCTCGGCCGGCAAAGCGGCGCGCAGATGCTCGGCATCGGCACGCCGCTCGGTTTTCTGCCGCTGCGTCAGCAATTGCAGACGCGTCTCGAGGAACTGGAGATCGGCGCGTCGCCCGATCAGATCGTGATGGTGTCCGGCGTCACGCAGGCAATCGACCTCATTTCGCGCATTTATGTGAAGGCGGGCGACGCGGTGATCGTCGGCGATCCGGCGTGGTTCCAGATGTTCGGGCGCTTTGCGTCGCAGGGCGCGCGGCTCGTCGGCATGCCGTACACGCCGGACGGCCCCGATCTCGACGCGCTCGAATCGCTCGTGCAAACGTGGCGGCCCAAGATGCTGGTGATCAACTCCGTGCTGCAGAATCCGACTGGCACGTCGCTGACGGCCGCGCAGGCGTTTCGCATTTTGCGACTGGCGGAGGCTTACGATTTCATCGTCGTCGAAGACGATATTTACGGCGATCTATGCCCGCCGGGCTATGCGGGCACGCGGCTCGCGAGCCTCGATCAGCTAAAGCGCGTGATCTACCTGGGCAGTTTTTCGAAGACGCTCGCGCCGAATTTGCGCGTCGGCTTTATCGCGTGCGCGCCCGAGGTGGCCAAGGCCGTCAGCGACCAGAAGATGCTGGTCGGCATGACGAGTCCCGAGTTGAACGAGCGCGTGCTGTACAAGATTCTGACCGAAGGACACTACCGGCGCCATGTCGAGCGGCTGCGGGCGCGGCTTGACGGCGTGCGCGAAAAATCCGCGCGGATGCTGGAAAAGACGGGCCTCAAGCTCTTTTTGACGCCGACGGCGGGCATGTTCGTGTGGGCCGACACCGGAGTCGACGCCGACGGACTCGCCGCGGCCGGCCACGAAGCCGGCTTTCTGCTCACGCCCGGCAGCCTTTTTTCGCCGCAACAATCGCCAACGACGTGGATGCGCTTCAACATTGCCAATTGCGGCGATCCCGAACTGGCGACATTTTTGTGCCGCTATCTCGACGGCGTTGCGCGCCGCGCCTCTTGAAACCGCGCGGATTGTCCTTATTTAGGCGGACAATCCGGCGGCATTCGCAAGAACCGATTGGCAAAAACCCGATTCGCAACAGAGAGGAAGTCCGACCATGGCACAAGAAACCATGAGCTTTCAGGCGGAAGTGAAACAGCTTCTGCACCTGATGATCCATTCGCTGTACAGCAACAAGGAAATCTTTTTGCGCGAGCTGATTTCCAATGCGTCCGACGCGGCCGACAAGCTGCGCTTCGAAGCCATTGAAAACAGCGGGTTGTACGAGAGCGATCCGAATCTGCGCATTCGCGTGTCGTACGACAAAGAGGCGCGCACCATCA
Organism: Paraburkholderia sp. RL17-368-BIF-A; assembly: GCF_046054045.1. Lineage (NCBI taxonomy): Bacteria > Pseudomonadati > Pseudomonadota > Betaproteobacteria > Burkholderiales > Burkholderiaceae > Paraburkholderia > Paraburkholderia sp. RL17-368-BIF-A. The sequence goes on along the minus strand of NZ_JARESN010000008.1, from coordinate 31,838 downwards.
CGATCGACGACAACGGCATCGGCATGAGCCGCGACGAGGCGATCGCGAATCTCGGCACGATCGCGCGCTCGGGCACCAAGGAATTCTTCGGCAAGCTGTCGGGCGACCAGCAGAAAGACGCGGCGCTGATCGGCCAGTTCGGCGTGGGCTTTTATTCGGGCTTTATCGTTGCCGACAAGATCACCGTCGAGACGCGCCGCGCCGGCTTGCCGGCGTCGGAAGGCGTGCGCTGGGAAAGCGCGGGCGAGGGCGACTTCGCCGTCGAGCAGATCGAGCGCGCCGCGCGCGGCACGACCATCACGCTGCATCTGCGTGCGGAAGAGGATGAGCTGCTGTCGTCGCATCGGCTGAAGTCGATCATTCAGCGCTATTCGGATCACGTCGCGCTGCCCATTCTGATGAAGAAGGAAGAGTGGGACGCCGAAAAGAGCGCGATGGTCACGAAGGACGAAGACGAGACCGTCAATCAGGCAAGCGCGCTGTGGACTCGCGCGAAGAACGACATCACGGACGAGCAGTACAAGCAGTTCTATCAGCATCTGTCGCACGATCATCAGGACCCGCTGACGTGGACGCACAACCGCGTCGAAGGCCGCAGCGAGTACACGCAATTGCTGTACGTGCCGACGCACGCGCCGTTCGACCTGTGGAACCGCGATCATCGCGGCGGCCTCAAGCTGTATGTGAAGCGCGTGTTTATCATGGACGACGCCGAGCAACTGCTGCCGTCGTATCTGCGCTTCGTGAAGGGCGTGGTCGATTCGAGCGATCTGCCGCTGAACGTATCGCGCGAAATTCTGCAGGAAAGCCGTGACGTCAAGGCGATCCGCGAGGGCGTGACCAAGCGCGCGCTGTCGATGCTCGAAGAGTTGGCCAACTCGGAGAACGAAGCCGATCGCGAGAAGTACGGCGGTTTCTGGAAGGAATTCGGCCAGGTGCTGAAGGAAGGCATCGGCGAAGACTTCGCGAATCGCGAGCGCATTGCCAAGCTCGTGCGCTTTGCCTCCACGCATACGGAGACGCCCGAGCAGACCGTGTCGCTCGCCGACTACGTGGCGCGCATGAAGCCCGAGCAGTCGAAGATCTACTACGTGACTGCGGACACCTGGCAGGCCGCGACGCACAGCCCGCACCTCGAAGTGTTCCGCAAGAAGGGCGTGGAAGTGCTGCTGCTGACCGACCGCGTGGACGAGTGGATGCTGTCGTTCCTGAACGAATTCGACGGCAAGCCGTTGCAAAGCGTGGCGCGCGGCGACCTCGATCTCGGCGCGCTGAACGACGAGGAAAAACAGGCGCAGGAAAAGGTCAGCGAAGAACTCAAGCCGCTCGTCGAGAAGATGAAGGACGCGTTGAAGGACAAGGCCAAGGACGTGCGCCTCACGTTCCGCCTGACCGATTCACCGTCGTGCCTCGTTGCCGACGACGGCGAAATGAGCGGCTACCTGCAGCGCATGCTCAAGGCTGCGGGTCAGCAGGCGCCGTCGTTCCACCCGATTCTCGAAGTGAATCCGGAACACGCGCTCGTGAAGGGCTTGCACGCGGACAGCGCTAACTTCGACGACTGGTGTCACCTGCTGTTCGACCAGGCGTTGCTCGCCGAAGGCGGCGCGCTCGAAGATCCGGCCAGCTTTGTGAAGCGCACCAACACGTTGTTGCTCGCGCGCGCGAATGCCGCCTGATTGCGCGATGATTGCATAGCGTCGCGCAGACGCTTTATGTCCTCGCGACTCGAATGCGCTGCTTCGGCAGCGCATTTTTTTCGCCTTCTCATTCGTGCGCGTGTTTTAACGCTCCAGTGTCAGCGCGTGTAAATGCCGCACTTGTGCAAGCACACTGCCGGCCAATTCCTTAGCCTCGAAACTCGAGTGGTGATCGGCGAGCACTTTTGCCGCGAGGCTGCCAATGGCTGCGCTGCTTTGCTTCGACGTGTGGTGCTGCGCGAGCGCCGAGCCGGCTAGCTCTTTCTCGATATGCGTGGCGCCCGGACGATGCAATACGACCGACGCAAGATGCGCGATCCGGTCAGATGTTTCCTTCGCGTTTGTAGTATTCAATCTGCCTCCCTGCTGCTAGTTGTTGATTTGCTGGACGCCCCTCGGCCGTCTTCGACCAGGGCGGAATTCATTATGGTTAACTAACTAAAATTTATCAACGACCATAAATTGAGATTGGTTTATGAGATGCCGCGCGCGGCATTATCTTGGGAATCGCGCTTCGAACCGGAGGCTCGAAGAACCACCTTGGTTTCTTCGGGCCGCTTTGTGTACCTGGCCGCGCGCGTCGAATGTGGAATGTGTTTTGTGACTCAAGCGCATACACCTGCGCAGCGCGGCATCTTGTAAATTTTTATGTCCGATTCCGCTGTGGCCGCCCCGGCCGTTATGGTCAATGTGACAACGCGTCTGGAGACCGTGCATCTTCTGTGGTCGATACTGCGCGAAGAGGGTTTCGAGCCCGCCATATCGCGTGCCGCCGAGCTGGCCGCCGCGGGCGTGACACCTCAATTGCACGCCGACCTGCACGCGAGCGCGGGGAATTTCGAGCTGGCGTATCACAGCGCATCGCAAGCACAAGCGAGCGAGAACGGCGCGCGCCATGCCCGCGTTGCGTTGTTCGCCGACGCACTCGGGCGCGGCGAAGTCGCGCGGCATCACAGTGAGCTGGCAGTCGCCGCGCAGCCGCCCACCGCGACGCTTGAATGGGCCGCCTGGCTCATCAACGATTGCGGCGCGCATTCCGCGGCGGCGCACATGTTGCGCGCGTATCGGCAGCGCGAACCGGAGGATGCGCACGGGCCGTGGTGGCTTGCTATTTCGCTTGGCGCGCTAAGCGGCCCTGGTGTGCGCGACGAGCGGCGCGTGGCGCTCGCGCGAGCTTATACGCTCGACCCCGCTGTCGACCCCGCGTTGCCCTTGCAACTTGCATTGGCGTTGCGCGAGGCGCGCGACTGGGCCGCGCTCGAACATCTTTCCCGCGACATGCTGACGCGCAATCCCGCTGATGCGGAAATGGCCTGGCAGCTCAGTCACGCGCAATGGCAATGCAACGACGCGGCGGCCGCCGAGGCGACCATGCGCGCCGCTAATGCCGCTTCGCCCGGTAACGCAGACGTACTCGCCGCGATCGGCTTCTATCTGTGCGAGCAGGCGCGCTACGAGGAAAGCGAGGCCATGCTGCATCAAGCCCTCGCGGCGAACCCCCACGCGGTGACGCCCGCAGTCGATCTCGCCGATCTCGAACTGCGGCGCGGCTTCTGGACAAGCGGCTGGAAGCGTTTCGAGGCACGCCTCTCGCGCGACGACCGCGAGCCGAACAACATCGTTTCGGTCATGGCGCGCCTCTGTCCGCGTCGGCGCGGCGAGACGCTCGCGGGCAAGACGCTCGTGGTGCACAGCGAACTGGGCAATGGCGATGACATCCACATGGTCCGCTATGTGCCGCAACTCGCTGCACGCGTGCGCGCGGAGGGCGGGCGGCTCGTGCTGTGCGTGCGCAAATCGTTGCAACCGCTGCTTGGTCGTTTCTACGAGGACTGCGTATCGATCGATGACGGCCCGCTCGGCGCGCCCGATTACAGCCTGCCGATGATGAGCTTGCCGCTCGTTTTGAATTTGCAGCCAGAGCAGGTGCGCGGCGATGCCTATCTTCGCGCGGATCCGGGCAAGGCGGCGCTCTGGCGCGAGCGGCTTCGCGCGCACGCGCCGCACGCGCGGCTGCATGTGGGCCTCGTGTGGGCGGGCAGCCCGACGCATCGCCGCGATGACAAGCGCTCGATTGCGCGCGCTGCGCTCGAGCCGCTGCTGTCGCTCGCCGATGTCGCGTTCTATTCGCTTACGCCAGGACGCGCAGCCGACGTCGCTGTGATGACCGCGCAGGGGCATCGCGTATTCGATATGACGGCGGATTATCAGACGGGTTTCGACGATGTCGCAGCTCACCTTATGGCGCTCGATGCGCTCGTCACAGTCGACAGCGCGCCGCTGCATCTCGGCGGCGCGCTCGGGCGGCCGGTGTTGGGGATGCTCGATCACGTGTCGCATTGGGCGTGGGGCAACGCGGAGACGCAAGCCTGGTACGACTCGCTGGAACTTTTCAGGCAGCCGCAGCCTGGGCAATGGGCGCCGGTGGTCGAACGCGTGACGGCGCGTCTGCAAGCGCTGATGGCTGACGACGCAAGCAACGTCGTTCCGGGCACTGCCGCGCATCCCGTTGCGAACGGTTGACGGCGGGCCAGCCATGAGCAGTTCAGCATCAGCGGGTTCGTCCCCGAGCCAGAAGCTGTCAGACGATGCCGACGCATTGCATCAACTCGGTCTTGCGTCTTTCCGCGACGGCGCGCTCGAGCTAGCCTGCGAGCAACTCGATCGCGCATTGAATGCCGCACCGGAGCGAGCCGACATCTGGGAGCACCGCGGGCTGCTTGCGGCGCTGCGTGGCGACCGGATTGCGGCCGAGGCGTTCTATTATCGGGCGCTCGGCATGAGCGGCGGTAGTGCCAGTCTGCATCGGAATCTCGCGGATTGCCTGAAGGTTTCTGCACGCCTCGGCGAGGCGCGCCGGCACTATCTGAGCGCGCTCAGTTTCGAGCCGACGCTGCATCATGCGGTTCGCGCACTCGCGGAAATCTGCACGCAGCGGGAGCAGCATGCCGAGGCAGCGGACTTTTGGCTGCGTGCATGGGCGTTGGACGCGTCGAACGTTGCAGACGCATCGGCGCTGATCGCGGCATTATCCAAAGCTCAGCGCGATCCGGAACTCCACGCGCTATTGCCCGCGCTGCGCGCACGTTGTTCTGCCGATTCCGCGGCGCTTCGTCAACTCGCGTTCGCTTTGAACAGCGCGCAGCGTTTTGCCGATGCGCTCAGCGTCGCGAGGCAGGGCATCGGCGTCGATCCGCACGACGGCTGGTTGCATCACAACGCATCGTTTGCACTCAACATGCTGGGCGAGTTCGAGCAGATGCACATGCATAGCGCGGAGGCCGCGCGCCTGATGCCCGGCAACGCGCTGATGCAGTTCAACCTCGCCGCGGCACAGCTTCGCGCGGGCGATTTCGAGCAAGGTTGGAAGCAGTATCGTTGGCATGACGAACTGCCCGAAAACCACAGCCTGGTTCGGCCGGCTTATCCGCAGTGGCAAGGCGAGCGATTGCTCGGCTGCCGGTTTCTGCTGGTCGGCGAACAGGGACTGGGCGATCAGATCCAGTTTCTGCGCATGGCCGCCTGGCTGCATCGGCGGGGCGCGCAAGTGGACGTCTGGGTCGACGAGCCGCTCGGCGAAGTAGCGCGCCACGCGGCCGGCGTGCATGCCGCGTGGACCACTGCGCCGCCTGGCCCATACGATTACTGGTGCCGCATGCTGCAGATGCCCGCGCGTATGGACCTGGAGCTGTGCATGTTGCCGCTCGCCACGGCGTATCTGCAAGCGGAGCCCGCGAAGCTGCAGTTCTGGCATAACCGAGTGCAGGCGCTAAGTACCGGGCAGGCGCATCGGCCATTGAGAAAGCGCGTCGGCATCGTGTGGGCAGGCAATCCTGGATACGAGCTCGATCGCTATCGGTCGATTCCGCTTCGACAATGGCGGGCGCTTCTCGAGCAGCCTGGCGTGCGTTGGTTTTCGTTACAGAAGGGCGACGTGCAACACGACCCGGCGGCTGGGCCAGAGGGTATAGAGATACATATGTTCGGCCCTGAGATTCAAAGCTTCACGGACACGCTCGCGATCGTCCAATCGCTGGATCTTGTAATCACGGTGGACACGGCGGTTGCGCATCTGGCGGGCGCGTGCGGCACGCCGGTCTGGGTGCTGGTGCCCACATTCACGGATTGGCGCTGGATGGTCGCGCGCGACGATAGTCCGTGGTATCCGTCAATGCGCCTTTTCCGACAGCGCGAGTTGAACCGGTGGGACGCAGTGCTGGCCGATGTCGCGCAAGCGCTGCGGGAGTATGTCGGGGAATGAGCCGGATGCGTGGGGCGCATCCGGCTTCAGATTTTCGACCCGGCGCGATGCCCCGGTTTCGGGCGGCCAGGCCGAAAACGAGGCCGTTACTTCTTGCCCATCAACGTTTCCATCGTCTCGCCGCGCACGACAATTTCCGTGCGACGGTTGAGCGCGCGTCCTTCCGGCGTGTCGTTGCTCGCGATCGGATTGTTGTACGCATTGCCCTTCGTGCGGACACGCTCCATCGGCACACCGCGTCCGACAAGCGCGTAACCCACGGCGACCGCTCGCGCTTCCGAGAGTTGCTGGTTGTATTCGAGCGTGCCGACATTGTCCGTATAACCTTCGACGATGATCGGCTTCTTGCTGCGCTTGAGCAGCACGGCGGAACGGTCGACCACCGCGCTCGCATCGGCGCGCACTGCCGACTTGTCGAAGTCGAACAGCGCTTTCTCGGGCAGCTTGACGGCGACGCCGTCCGCGACGGGCGCGACCTCGATGCCCGCGGCCCGGTTCAACGACGTCTCGGTGTCGCGGTTCAGCGGCGCGCTGCAACCTGCCATCATCAGTACCGACATTGCGCAGGCGCTGGCAGCCAGAAGTTTTTTCATGTTTGTCCTCTCGTTCGTTTGCGGATCAGGGGCGAGCCCGTCGACAGTGGGCGAATCGCCGGTTCGTAAAGCACGGAGGTTGTATCGTGCGTCGCGGTCGGCAGAGAATCGGACCTTTCCGAAATCGAGGACATGATTCAGCGGTTTGATGCTTATGCGGCCGTTATCGCTGATTGGCGGAAAATGCGCGTGCGCGCTAGGGAATGGTCCGACAGGCGCGCCGTTATAATCCGAACCCATGTCTATCCGTTTCGATGCCGCCGACGCGCACTGGCGCGTTGCTCCCTTGCCTGGCTTTAGCGCTGCGCAGAAAGACTGGTTGACCCGCGGCGGTTCGTTGACCGCGCATCTGCGTGCGCTCGGCGCGGTCGCCGTGCGCGTCACGCGTGAAGGCGTGGCCTTGCCGTGGGCCGACGAGCACGCCGCACTGGGTCTTCGCATGCGCTCGCCGGTGTGGTTGCGCGAGGTCGTGTTGTCGGTCGATGCCGTGCCGTTCGTCGCCGCGCACAGCGTCGCGCCTCTCGCCGCGAGCGTCGGCGTGTGGCAGGCCACGCGGCGCTTGCGCACGCGGCCGCTCGCCGAACTGTTGTATAGCGATAGCGGCGTCGCGCGTTCGGCGCTGGTCAGCCGGCGCGTGACCGCGCGGCATCCGCTGTACCGGCTCGCCGCGCGTGAAGTCGACGGGATGCCGCCGCATGCGTTGGTCGCGCGCCGCTCCGTGTTCGAGCGGCATGGCGCGCCGCTGATGGTCACCGAATGTTTTTTGCCGGCGCTGTGGGCGCATGTCGCCGCGCTGTCGAAGCGCGAGCGCGAGGTCCGTCTAAGTTCGAACTCCGCCGATGCGGCCGACGTGGTTAACGCAGGCCATCCGCGCTGGCGCGAACACGGCCGCCCGCTCGAGCACACGGCTTCGCGCGCGCATCCCGCGACGCGTGCGGCCGGCGAACGGAGCCGCTGAATGTTGCGCGGCTTTCCTCCCGTCGTCGCGGCCGACACACACACGCTGATTCTCGGCAGCTTTCCCGGCGAGGCGTCGCTTGCGGCGACGCAGTACTACGCGCATCCGCGCAACCAGTTCTGGCGCCTGCTTGGCGCGATACTCGACGAGCCGCTCGCCGAACTCGCCTACGAAGAGCGGCTGCGGCGGCTCCTGTCGCAGGGCATCGGCGTGTGGGACGTGCTCGCCGCATGTCATCGCGAGGGCAGTCTCGATGCGGCGATCCGCAACGCGCAGCCGAACGACTTTGCTTCGCTGCGCGAGCACTCGCCGACGCTGCGCAAAGTCTGCTTCAACGGCAAGACCGCGGGCCGCTTCGCGCCCGTGATCGGCGCGGCGGGTTACACGACGCTCGTGCTGCCTTCGTCGAGTCCCGCGAATGCTATGCTCTCGTTCGATCAAAAATTGCGCCTGTGGCGCGACATCCTTACATGACGAAACTCATCAAGCGCGCGTCGGCTGAAGCGCGTGCATTCCGCAATCGCAACGCCGATGGCGCGGGCAAACACGCAACGGCGCGCAACAAGAAACGCGCGTCGCATAACAACGATCTGCGCAACGACCTCCACGACGACCTCCACGACGCGCCGCAAATCGAAGCGCCGCGCAAGCCGCGCTTTGCGCCGGTCACGTTCTCGGAAGAGGGCGGCGTGCGCTATCTGCACTTCGGCACGGAATGGGTGCAAGGCGCGATGCGTCTGCGCAAGCCCGACCACATCGAGCTCGAATACGCGCAGCAAATGATGGCGTGGCTGCTCTTCATCCAAACGCCGAAGCGCATCGTGCAACTCGGGCTCGGCGCCGCTGCGCTGACCAAGTTCGCGCACCGCTTCCTGAAGCGCGCGAAGGTCGAGGCGGTCGAAGTGAACCCGGCCGTCGTAATCGCCGCGCGCACGATGTTCGAGCTGCCGCAAGACGACGCGCGCCTCACCGTGCATGAGACGGACGCGTGGGACTTCGTCAACGACCGCGCGAACCACGGCACGATCGGCGCGTTGCAGATCGACATTTACGATGCGACGGCGCGCGGTCCCGTGCTCGACAGCGTCGGCTTTTACCGTGCGGCGCGCGCGTGTCTGACGGATGCGGGCGTGGTCACGGTCAATCTGTTCGGCGATCACCCGAGCTTCGTGCGCAATATGAAGCGCCTGAACGAAGCGTTCGACGGCCGCGTGGTCGCGCTGCCCGAAGTGCACGACGGCAACCGCATCGCGATCGCGTTCTCCGGTCCCGCGCTCGACGTGCCGTTCACGGCACTGCAAGCGCGCGCGAAGCTGATCGAAGCCGAGCTCGGCTTGCCGGCGCGCAAGTGGATCAAGGGGCTGCAGGAGTCGACGGGACAGACGGGCGCGTCGTTCGCCATCTGATCCCGGCCAGTCGCAGGGAAGTGCCGGACCGCGAAGGTCCGGCATCGTAACCAGCCAACCGTCGCATTCCAGCGACACTTTGCGGGCCCGCCATCCGTCGCGCATCGAAGCGGCGCGGGACTCGCTCGACGATTCGGGGAAGGTCGCCAGGACCACCGGCGCAACCGCGCAAACCACGAGCGTTCGACCACGGCGCCGTGCATCGGCGTCGGCTGCTTCAGTTGTTTCCCCCTCCGCACCCGAATCCGCAGCGCCATCCGCCTCCGCTAAAACACCGCCCCACGCACTCCAGCACCCGCGCCTTCGCCTCGGGGTCGTCCCTGCTTGACCGCACGTTCGCGGCTCCTATACTCTTTCGAAGCTTTCGGGGCACTCGTGTCCCATGCGGGGCGATCCTCCGCGGGCGTGCTACCGCGAGGCGGCTCTCCGCTTTGGGGGTTCACCACCCGTCGAACACGGGCCAACATTTCAATAATAGGGAAGAGGAGACGTCATGGCTCACGACGCCGACGCGAACAAGGCCAGCAAGCACTGGCTCTGGTTGTTGCTGTTGCCCTGGATCGCCATGGTCTGGGTGCCGTCGTATAACAAGGTCGAACCGGTGCTGTTCGATTTTCCGTTCTTCTACTGGTATCAGCTCCTCTGGGTGCTGATCAGCGCGGTCATCACGGCGATCGTGTACTTCAAGACCAAGACGCGCTCGGCGGGCCGTCCGCAAGGGGACGCACGATAATGAACGCCATCGCAACTTTCGTCTTCGTTCTGTTTTTCATCGGGGTCACGATTCTCGGCTTCGTCGCGGCGCACTGGCGGCGTGGCGATCTCGCTCATCTCGAAGAGTGGGGCCTGGGCGGCCGGCGCTTCGGCACCATCGTCACCTGGTTCCTGCTGGGCGGCGACCTGTACACCGCGTACACGTTTATCGCCGTGCCGGCGCTGGTATTCGGTGCGGGCGCAACGGGTTTTTTCGCGCTGCCGTACACGATCCTGATCTATCCGTTCGCGTTCGTCGTGTTTCCGAAGTTGTGGAGCATCGCGAAACGCCAGGGCTACGTGACGTCGGCGGACTTCGTGTCGGCTCGCTACGGCAGCCGCATGCTCGCGCTCGCAATCGCCGTCACCGGCATCGTCGCGACGATGCCTTATATCGCGCTGCAACTGGTCGGCATCGAAGTGGTGATCGGCGCGCTCGGCTTCGATACCAAGGGCTTTGTCGGCGATCTGCCGCTGATCATCGCCTTCGCGATTCTTGCCGCCTACACGTACACGTCGGGCCTGCGTGCGCCGGCAATGATCGCGGTCGTCAAGGACGTCCTGATCTACATCACGATCTTCGCCGCGATCATCGTGATTCCGCCGCAACTGGGCGGCTTCAGCCACATCTTCGGCTCGGTGCCGCCGGCCAAGCTGCTGCTGAAAGCGCCGGACGTGTCGAGTCTGAACGGCTATAGCGCGTACGCGACGCTCGCGGTCGGTTCGGCGCTCGCGCTGTTCCTGTATCCGCACTCGATCACGGCGGTGCTGTCGTCGAAATCAGGCAACACGATCCGCCGCAACATGGCGATGCTGCCGGCTTACTCGCTGGTGCTCGGCCTGCTCGCGCTGCTCGGCTTCATGGCGCTCGCTTCGGGCGTGAAGGACATGCCGGAATTCGCGCCGTACTTCAAGGCGTTCGGCCCGAACTTCGCGGTGCCGGCGCTGTTCCTGCACTTCTTCCCGTCGTGGTTCGTCGGCGTGGCGTTCGCGGCGATCGGCATCGGCGCGCTGGTGCCGGCGGCGATCATGTCGATTGCGGCAGCGAACCTGTACACGCGCAACATCCACAAGGAGTTCGTGAACCGCAACATGACGCACGAGCAGGAGACCAACGTCGCGAAGCTGGTCTCGCTGATCGTCAAGGTCGGCGCGGTCGCGTTCATTCTGGCGTTGCCGCTCACGTATGCGATCCAGTTGCAGCTGCTCGGCGGTATCTGGATCATCCAGACGCTGCCGGCCATCGTTCTCGGACTGTACACGCGCGTGCTCGACTATCGCGGCTTGCTGATCGGCTGGGCAGTCGGCATCGCAACGGGTACGTGGATGGCGATTTCGCTGAAGCTCGCCGGCTCGATCTTCACGATTCACCTCTTCGGCATGGCGATTCCGGGCTATGCGGCGGTGTGGTCGCTGATCGTGAATCTGGTCGTGGCCGTGGTGGTGAGCCTGCTGGTGCGCGCGTTCGGCATGCAGCGCGCCGAAGACCGCACGCGTCCGGAAGACTATCTGGACGTCGTGGAAAGCTAAGACCCGACGCAACCTAACCCAGGCGCCCGCGGACGAAACTCCGCGGGCGTTTGTATTTGCGGCGCAGTCCAGGGCAGGATAGCGGAACTACCTCCAAAAGCGCTGCCGCTCCCGCCATGGCTTCTGCCGATTCCCGCACCGTCGTTCCGCGCCGCTCGGCGGTGAGCCGCATGGTTCGCGCGGTCACGTCGCCGTATTACCGCTACCGGCACGCAAAAGTGCTGCACAGTCTGCGCGTGGGACTGGCGATGCTGTTCTCGATTCTCGCGACCACGGGTATCGACATTCCGCACGGCATCTGGTCGTCGGTGACGTTGCTGGTGGTGATCGGCGGATTGCAGCATCACGGCAATATCCGCAAGAAGGCCGCGGAGCGCGCGGCGGGTACGCTGCTGGGCGCGTCGATCGGCTTGCTGCTGATCGTGCAGCAGAATCTCATCGGCTCGTTGCCGCTGACGTACGTGCTGATGTCGATCGTCGCCGCGATCTGCGCGTGGTTCGCTATCGGCGCGTCGGGATATATCGGTCTGTTGACGGCCATCACGATGTGCATCGTCGCGGGTCATGGCGACAATGTGATCGACGTCGGCCTGTGGCGCACGCTGAACGTGTTGATCGGCATCGTGATCGCGCTCGCCTTTTCGTTCGCGTTGCCGCTGCACGCCACGTATTCCTGGCGCTACGGGATCGCGGCCAATCTGCGCGAATGCGCGCGCATCTATACGCGTTTGCTGGAAGGCGAAACGATCGGCGACGAAGAGCAGGTCAAGCGCTTTCTCGAGATCAACCGGCGTCTGGTGCAACTGCGCTCGCTGATGCCTTCGGTGGCGAAGGAAATCGATGTGCCGCAGGCGAAGCTCGAGGAGATTCAGCGCTTGCATCGCTCGGTGCTCAGTTCGCTGGAGCTGCTCGCGACCGGTCCGCTGATGCAGGCCGACGCCGCCGCGCGCGCCGCGTATGCGCAGCGATGCGGCGCGGAAGTGCGGGCCGTGCGTACGATTTTGCTGGCGATTGCGCGCGGCCTGCGCTTTGGCCGCGCGACGCATTTCGGGATTCCGGTGAGTGGTGCGTCGGCAAGCGGCGCTGCGTTGACCGATAGTGCGCACGCGTCGCCGCCCGGCTCACCGCCCGCGCCGACGACGGGCAACGCGGCGCTCGCCTTGCCGCCCGATCTCCAAGGACCGTATTGGCTCGGGCAGCGGCTCGCGGAACAGATCGAGCGCTTACGCGCGGCGCTCCTCGAGACCGAGCCGAACTGGAACATCGAGCGGCACTCGCGGATTCTGCAGAAGACCTAGGCGATGGCGGCCGACGCTAGCGCACACCGCCGCTCACCGCGGTCTACCACCGCTCACTCATGCGGCGGCAGCGTCACCATCCACATCAGACCGAAGCGGTCCACCGCCATGCCGAAGCCCTTGCTCCAGAACGTTTCGCCCCAAGGCATGACGATCTGGCCGCCGTCGGCGAGCGCGTTGAAGTACTTTTGCGCCGACGCCGTATCGTCCGCGGTCAGCGACAGACTGAAGCCGCTCATCGGCTTCGCGTCCTGATCGCAGTTGCCGTCGGACGCCATCCATTGAGTCGAGCCCATCTGCACGTTCGCATGCATGATCTTTTCTTCGACGCCGGGGCGCGGCGTGTTTTGCGGATCGGGCGGCGCGTCCTTGAAACGCATCATGAACGTGACTTCGGCGCCCAGATGCTGGCGGTAATAATCGAGCGCTTCTTCGCAACGCCCGTTGAAGAATACGTACGGTTGGACTTCCATCGTCGCCTCCAGAAATAAGGATGTGAATGCCCGCGCTGCCAGACGGCAAAGGAAACTGCGGAAACCGCGGGCGTGCAGACCATTTTAGGCAACGGCGTTCGGGCGTTTGTGACTTTGTGTCGTGCGGAAAAGACGACTCGCGCGATCACCGCGCTGCACAAAAAAACGAGTGAATCAGCCGATAAAACGACCGGCCGTAAACAGCAAACGGCCCCGAACCGCAAGGTTCGGGGCCGCATGATTGAATCGCACGATGGATGGCGGCGAGTCTGCCGCCCAGCGCCTTAACGCAGCGCTTCGATCAGCTTTTCCAGCTTGACTGCGTCCGCCGCAAACGCGCGGATGCCTTCGGCCAGCTTTTCGGTTGCCATCGCCTCGTCGTTGACGAGGAAGCGGAACGACGATTCGTCGACCGGCACGCGCTCGATATTGGCGTCCTGCGAGCTTTCCGGCGAGAGCTTGCGCTCCACCTTGTCCGTGCTTTCATGCAGCTTTTGCAGCAGATCCGGACTGATGGTCAGCAGATCGCAGCCGGCCAGTTCGAGAATCTGCCCCGTGGTGCGGAAGCTCGCGCCCATCACCTCGGTCTTGTAGCCGAACTTCTTGTAGTAGCCGTAAATGCGGCGCACCGACTGAACGCCCGGGTCGTTCGCACCGCCGTCTTTCGCTTCGTCCCACGCGCTGCCGGCATTTTTCTTATACCAGTCGTAAATGCGTCCGACGAACGGCGAGATCAGCTTCGCGCCCGCTTCGGCACAGGCCGCGGCCTGGGCGAGCGAGAACAGCAGCGTCATGTTGCAGTTGATGCCTTCCTTTTGCAGCACTTCGGCGGCGCGCACGCCTTCCCACGTGGAAGCCAGCTTGATCAGCACGCGCTCGCGATCGATACCGTGCTCCTTGTACAGCGCGATCAGTTCGCGGCCCTTGGCGATCGAGGCCTGTACGTCGAACGAAAGACGCGCATCCACTTCGGTCGACACGCGGCCCGGGATGATCTTCAGGATCTCGGTGCCGAAGGCGATCAGCAACTGGTCGATGATCGCGCCCATCGGCTTCGACGCGTGATCTTTCACCGTCTTTTCGAGCAGCGGACGATAGTCGTCTTTCTGCACGGCTTTCAGAATCAGCGACGGATTGGTGGTCGCGTCCTGCGGCTTGTATTGCGCGAGCTGCTGGAAGTCGCCGGTATCGGCCACGACGGTCGTGTACTGCTTGAGTTGATCGAGTGCGGTTGTCATATTCGTGCCTTCAGGGCGCATGCGCCGTGGTTCAGGGGGAATGAGTCGCCGCCGGATTGAAAGACCGCTTCAGGCCGGCGGCCGCGAGTCACGCTGCAACGCTCACCCGATGTTGCCGGGAAACGCTGCCGGATGCTTCTATTTTATGGCGGATCGCCTGATGCAGTATTGACAGTGTGCGCCGCCGATCCGTTCACGGCTATTTCAGCGACCGTGCGCCGCGGCGCCGCACGGCTTGCGCCGCCGCGTGCTGCCGCCTGGCGTCAGGCACGCCGCGCATTCAACACGACCTGCGTCACCACGCCCGCGACCAGGCCCCAGAACGCGGAGCCGATGGACAGCAGCGTCAGTCCCGACGCCGTCACCATGAAGGTCACGAGCGCCGCTTCGCGCTGCCTCGCGTCCTGCATCGCGTTGGTCAGGCCGCTCATGATCGAGCCGAAGAGTGCCAGCGCCGCCACGGAAACGACCAGCTCGCGCGGGAACGCCGCGAACAGCGCCGCGATCGTCGCCCCGAAAATGCCGGCGATCAGATAGAAAATGCCGCACCAGACCGCGGCCGTGTAGCGTTTGTCGCGGTTCTCGTGCGCTTCGCGGCCGGTGCAGATGGCCGCCGTGATCGCGGCAAGATTGATGCCGTGCGAGCCGAACGGCGCGAGCAGCAGCGACGCGATGCCGGTCGTCGAAATCAGCGGCGCCGAGGGCGTCGTGTAGCCGTCCGCGCGCAGCACGGCGATGCCGGGCACGTTCTGCGAAGCCATCGCGACCACGAAAAGCGGAATGCCGATGCTGATGCTCGCCGCCACCGAAAACGCCGGCATTGTAAACACGGGATGCGCGAGCGCGATCTGAAAGTGGCTGAAATCGAGCAGGCCGAACGCGCCCGCGGCAACGGTGCCGGCGATCAGCGTCGCCGGAATCGCATAGCGCGGCGTGACGCGTTTGACGATCAGGTAGGTCAGAAACATCGTCAGCACGAGCGCGGTCTGGAACTGCGCGGCGCGAAATATCTCAATGCCGATCTCGAACAGGATGCCCGCCAGCAAGGCCGACGCGATGCCCGCCGGAATTTTCTTCATCAGCGTATCGAACCATCCTGTCAGACCGACCACGGTCAGCAGCAACGCGCAGACGATAAACGCGCCGATCGCCTCCGCGTAAGGCACATGCGGCAGCGACGAGACGAGCAGCGCCGCGCCGGGCGTCGACCACGCAATGACGATCGGCGCGCGAAAGCGCAGCGACAGCCCGATGGTGCAAACCGCCATGCCGATCGACAACGCCCAGATCCACGAGGAAATCTGCGCGTTGCTCAGGTGCGCGGCCTGGCCGGCCTGAAACATCAGCACGAGCGAACTTGTGTAGCCCGTCATCATCGCGACGAAGCCGGCGACGATGGCCGATAGGGAGGTGTCGGCGAACGGATTGAAGCGGCGCGGCGCGATGCCGGAGTTGGCCAGTTCAGGCGAAGACGAGCGGTTCATGCCAATGCTTTCTTGTCGTTGAGAGTGGGGCGGGTGGGGCGGGTGCGTCTCGGTGGGTCTATTTGCTCAGCATGCGCATCGCGGACTCGAGGCCCGCGAGCGTGAGCGGATACATGCGGTGGCCGAGCACGTCGCGAATCGCGCTGACCGACTGGCGATACGCCCACAAGCCTTCCGGCTCGGGATTGAGCCACGCGTGATGCGGGAAATGATCGGCGAGACGGCGCAGCCACACGGCGCCCGCCTCGGTGTTGTTGTATTCGACGGAGCCGCCCGGTTGCAGTACTTCGTAAGGGCTCATGGTCGCGTCGCCGACGAAGATCAGCTTGTAGTCGGACGTGAACTTGTGCAGCACGTCCCACGTCGGCGTGCGCTCGGCGTGACGGCGGCGGTTGTTCTTCCACAGAAAGTCGTACACGCAGTTGTGGAAGTAATAAAACTCGAGGTGCTTGAACTCGGCCTTCGCGGCGGAAAAGAGCTCCTCGGTGCGCTTGATGTGATCGTCCATCGAGCCGCCGACGTCGAGCAGCATCAGCACCTTCACCTTGTTGTGCCGCTCGGGCACCATCTTCAGGTCGAGCCAGCCGGCGTTCGCGGCGGTGCTGCGGATCGTGTCGGGCAGGTCGAGCTCTTCGGCCGCGCCTTCGCGCGCGAAGCGGCGCAAGCGGCGCAGCGCCACCTTGATGTTGCGCGTGCCGATTTCGACCTGATCGTCGTAATCGCGATACGCGCGCGCTTCCCAGACCTTGACCGCCGTGCGATTGCCCGCCGAGTCGCCGCCGATGCGCACGCCTTCCGGGTTATAGCCGCCATTACCGAACGGCGACGTGCCGCCGGTGCCGATCCACTTATTGCCGCCCTCGTGCCGTTCTTTCTGTTCGTCGAAGAGTTGCTTCAGGCGTTCCATCAGCTTGTCGATGCCGCCCATCGCTTCGATCTGCGCTTTTTCTTCCGGCGACAGATCGCGTTGCAGCTTCTTTTTCAACCAGTCGAGCGGGACGTCGAAGGCAAGCTCGGAAGCCTTGGCGACGCCGTTGAAATACGCGCCGAACGCCTGGTCGAACTTGTCGAAATACTGCTCGTCCTTCACGAGCGTCATGCGCGCGAGGTAGTAGAAATCGTCGAGCGACGGCGCGATCACGTTGGCTTTGAGCGCCTCGAGCAGCGTCAGGTATTCCTTCACCGACACGGGCAGCTTCGCGGCGCGCAGCGAGTAGAAGAAGTCGATCAGCATGCTGGGTCCTCTGCGGCGCGAGCACTCAAGAGCGCCCGATATCGCTCAATAGGGATTCAACGGTTATTGCGATTCATGAAAATGAGCCGCTCGAAGAGGCTCACGTCCTGCTCGTTCTTCAGCAGCGCGCCGGCGAGCGGCGGGATGATCTGCTTCTGATCCGACGAGCGCAGCGCTTCGGGCGGAATGTCTTCGGCGAGCAGCAGCTTGAGCCAGTCGAGCAATTCCGACGTGGACGGCTTCTTTTTCAGCCCCGCCACGTTGCGCAGTTCGAAGAAGCTCTGCATGGCCGCGGCCAGCAGATCCTTCTTGATGCCGGGGTAATGCACCTCGACGATCTGCTGCATCGTGGCCGGATCGGGAAACTTGATGTAGTGGAAAAAGCAGCGGCGCAAAAACGCGTCGGGCAACTCTTTTTCGTTGTTCGACGTGATGATGACGAGCGGACGCTGCTTTGCGCGGATCAGCTCGTGCGTCTCGTACACGTAGAACTCCATGCGGTCGAGCTCGCGCAGCAGGTCGTTCGGAAATTCGATGTCGGCCTTGTCGATCTCGTCGATCAGCAGCACGGTTTGCTCGTCCGACTCGAACGCCTGCCAGAGCACGCCCTTGACGATGTAGTTGCGGATGTCCTTGACGCGCTCGTCGCCGAGTTGCGAATCGCGCAGGCGCGAGACCGCGTCGTATTCGTACAGGCCTTGCTGCGCCTTGGTGGTCGACTTGATGTGCCACTGGAGCAGCGGCATGCCGAGCGCGGCGGCGACTTCTTCGGCCAGCATGGTTTTCCCGGTGCCCGGCTCGCCTTTGATCAGCAACGGGCGCTTGAGCGTCATCGCGGCGTTGACCGCGAGCTTGAGGTCGTCGGTGGCGACGTACTGCGATGAGCCTTCGAAACGCATGGCGAGGTGCTCTCTGGCGTGGGAAAAAACCCAGTATAAGTCAGAAGCCCTGTTGCCCTGAAACCGCCTCGCGTAAGGTTGCAGCCGCGCTGTGGGCGGTGCTTCGCGTGGCCGCGCAAACGTGACGCAGCCCGGCTCGGCGCCGTGCGCAGGCAGCCGCGCCGGGCCGTGCGCCCCGCGCGGTGGACGTTCGGCGCGGCGTCGCGGTACAATTAGCCCGATTTTTTTGGCCTGCGTGGCTCCCTATAAGAAAAACGGCGCGGGCCGTTGCCTTTTTGGGCGCCCGTTTCCCCTCAAGCCAGGTTACATGCTATGAACAAATTCGTCGGCAAACACGTCGTGATCGCAGCGCTGTCGGTGCTCGCGGGCTATGCGGCCAGTGCGCAGGCAGCGGATGTCGTCGGCAACGCGAAAGCGGGCCAGGGCAAGGTCGCGATGTGTATTGGCTGCCACGGTATCCCTGAATATCGCACGGCTTATCCTGAGGTGTATCGCGTGCCCATGCTAGGCGGCCAGAACCAGGCGTACCTCGAAAACGCGCTGCGCGGCTACAAGAAGGGCGACCGCCACTTCGAAACGATGCACGCGATCACCGCGTCGCTATCGGATCAGGACATCGCCGACATCGCTGCTTACTACGCGGCGCAAAATTCCTCATCGAAAAACAATCCCGACAAGTGACCGGCTGCGGTTATCCAACCAGTCACACGGCTATTAAATTCGCGGGATAGGAGAATTCATGAATAAGCCCCAACAGGCACTCCACACGGTGTTCAAGGCTGCATGCGCGTCGGCGGCAGTATTCGGTCTGGTTGCAGCGAGCGTCGCCCACGCGGCCGACGCCGGCAACGGCAAGGTGCTGTCCGAGAGCCACAACTGCGCGGCATGCCACGGTCCGAACCTGAACAAGCCGGTGAGTCCGGAGTATCCGAAGCTCGCCGGTCAGCACGCCGATTACGTTTACTGGGCGCTGCGTCAGTATCAGATGGGCAACGGCAACCCGCACATGGGCCGCAACAACGCGATCATGCAGGCTCAGGTGCAAAGCCTGTCGCAATCGGACATGAAAGACATCGCCGCTTATGTCGAATCGCTGAAGGGCGATCTGGTGCAGAAGAAGTAAGCGCGCCGCCGTTTGAGCGATCGATTGCAAAACACCCCGCTTTTCGCGGGGTGTTTTGCTTTGGCGCGCGGGTTTCAGGTTCGCGCTATGCGGCGTTAATCGCGTGTCGCGCGCCGTTCGATCCGTTGCAGATACGCGTCGGTGTCCGGCGGCAGGCCGGTGCGCTGCGCTTCCCAGATGGTTTCGCCGAGGCACTCCATGATCGCGTGCTGCGCGTCGTGTGCGGAGCCGAGGCGCGCGGCAAGGCGCTCATGCGCCGCGCGGATGCCAGGCGGCTGATCGATCGACAACTGCTCGCTGATGGCCAGATGCATCGACAGATGCAGGAACGGATTGGTCTGTCCGCGCTCGGGCGAGTAGTCCTGCGCCTGGGCGGCCTCGGCATCGGTCAGCTCCGCGTGATACTCGGGATGCTCGGCGATCCAGTCGGCGGCGATCGCTTCGAGCGGCGTCAGGATCGCGCCTTCGCGCTGCTTGCGCCAGGTCTCGGTGAAGAATTGACGGACTTCGTCGCGGCTCGGATTGAACATCGTGGGACGGGTGTCTTGAATGGGGAGTGGGAGTGGGAGAAGCATGCGGCGCACAGCATGCAGCGCACACGAGCGATCATTTTACGCGCCGCTGCCGTGGTCCGCTGAGCGTGCGCCCGCTGAGCGTGCGCCGGCTCAAAGATCGGGCGGTGGCGTCTTCGGCCGGAACTCGCACAGCGGTTCGATCGCGCAATGCCAGCACTCGGGCCGGCGCGCTTTGCAAACATAGCGGCCGTGCAAAATCAGCCAGTGATGCGCGTCCTTCTTGAACTCGTCGGGCGTGAATTTTTCGAGCGCCGCTTCGACCGCGCGGACGTCCTTGCCGGGAGCAAGCCCGGTTCGATTCGCAACCCGAAAGATGTGCGTGTCGACGGCAATGGTCGGATGACCGAACGCCGTATTCAGAATCACATTCGCCGTCTTGCGTCCGACGCCCGGCAGGCTTTCCAGCGCCTCGCGGTCCTCGGGCACCTCGCCGCCGTACTGCTCGATGAGGATGCGGCAAGTCGCGATCACGTTCTTCGCCTTGTTGCGGTACAGGCCGATCGTCTTGATGTAGTTCGCGACGCCTTCCTCGCCGAGTTCGAGCACCTTCTGCGGCGTATTCGCGACCGGAAACATCTTGCGCATCGCCTTGTTCACCGAGACGTCCGTGGCCTGCGCCGACAGCAGCACGGCAATCAGCAGTTCGAACGGTGTCGTGTACTCCAGTTCGGTGGTGGGATGCGGATTGAGGCTCTGAAGCGTTTCGTAGATGGCGCGGCGTTTGTTCGCGTTCATGCTGGGCGGGCTGAGTGGGCAGAGGCGGTTGCAGTTGGCGTTAGCGTGGATTGCGCGTGCCGGCCGGGTTTGGCGGCGTGTCCGCGGCGGCGGTGTCGGCGTTGTTGGCGGTGTCGTTGTCGGCGAGTCCAAGGCGGCGTCGGCGCGCTTCCGCTGCGTCGATTTGCGCCTGCACGTCCGCGCTGACGTGCTCGGTGTTCAACGGCGCCTGGCCTTTGGCCGCCAGTTCTTCCTTCTTCTTGCGCGCGCGTTCGAGCGCGGCCTGGATGATCGCGCGCTTCTTCGCTTCGGCGTCGTCAGTTGCAGGTGCGGACGATGCCGCCGCCGCTGACGCAGACGCACCAGCCGGCGGCGCACTGGCCGGCGGTTCACCAACAGCCGTGCCAACAGCGCCCGCGCTGCTTCGCCGCGCCGCAACACGCGCTTCCGCGGCTTCGCGTTCCTGCGCGAGACGGGCGTCGCGTCGCTCGTGACGTTCGCGCGCCGCGTCGGCCTGCGGCTGGCTCCATGCGTCCCACCCGGTCGCCTCGCCGGTGACGGGCTGCATCGAAATGCAATCGACGGGACACGGCGGCACGCACAGGTCGCAACCCGTGCACAGCTCGGCGACGACCGTATGCATGTGTTTCGGTGCCCCAACTATTGCGTCGACGGGACACGCCTGCATGCACAACGTGCAGCCAATGCAGATCTGTTCGTCGATGAGCGCGAGCGGCCGCGGCCGTTCGACGCCATTGGCAGGATTAAGCGGAATCACCGGCTTGCCGAGCAGGGCGGCCAGCCGCGCGACGCCTTCGGCACCGCCCGGCGGGCACTGGTTGTAGCTCGCTTCGCCGCACGCGACGGCCTCGGCATACGGACGGCACGCCGGATAACCGCACTTGGTGCATTGCGTCTGGGGAAGCAGATCTTCGATGCGATCTGCGAGTGTTTTAATCAGTGTCACGGTCACAAGGTGGGGCGAAGCAAGGCCGGGCAGGGGACTCGCGGGGGAGTAGCAAAGGACTAGCAGGCGACTAGCAGGCGACTCAAGCGCGTCTCGGCGGGCGGCCGCACAGCTTGAACTAAGCACCACATTATCGCCGATTTCCCCAATTGCCATCCGCAATCCATGTGCCATAATCGAAGCGCCTTTTTCGAAAGACCGCAGAAGGGTTTTCCCTCCAACCAGCCGTCCAGTGCTGTCGGTGCAAGGCCCGAGGAGAGGCCGGCGGTGCGATCCGGATAACGCGGCTCACGAAGACCATGCCACCATGAATCAGCCGAAAATCAAAAGAGATCCTGAAGGCACCCGGCGCCGCATTCTGCTTGCGGCAGCCGAAGAGTTCGCAAATGGTGGGCTATTCGGCGCGCGCGTCGATCAGATCGCCCGCCGCGCGGAGACGAATGAGCGCATGCTCTATTACTACTTCGGTAGCAAGGAGCAGCTTTTCACGGCGGTACTCGAGCACGCGTTCAGCGCGCTCAACGAAGCCGAGCGCACGCTCGAGCTGAACGGCATTGCGCCGGTGGAGGCCGTTACGCGCCTCGCGCATTTTGTCTGGGATTACTACCGCGATCATCCCGAACTGCTGCGCCTCGTCAACAACGAAAATCTGCACGAGGCGCGTTATATGCAGAAGTCCACGCGCATCCGCGAAATGATTTCGCCGATCGTCGCCACGCTCGGCAGCATTCTCGAGCGAGGCCAGCGCGCGGGTCTGTTTCGCACGAACGTCGATCCGCTGCGCTTCTACGTGACGCTCTCGGGCATGGGTTACTACATCGTGTCGAACCGCTTCACGCTCGAAGCCACGCTTGGCCGCGATTTCAGCAGTCCGGGCGAACGCAGCGAAGTGATTCAGATGAACACCGAACTGCTGCTTGCGTATCTGTTGCGGAAGTAGGGCGGCGTCTTGCTTTGGACTTGATAGACCCGCATTGCCTCGAGATGCACGCATAAGCAAACGGCCTCCGTCAGGAGGCCGTTTCATATGCTGCATAGCGTGAGCCGCGTTCAGACTTCGGCTTTTTCCTTCACGACCTTCGGCGCCTTGTTGTGCTCGAGGATGAAGTCGCGCAACTGCGGATAGATGATCGTGCGCCAGCGGCGGCCCGAAAAAATACCGTAGTGGCCGCACTTCTCAGCCGTGAAGTGACGCCTGTGCTTCTCCGGAATGCCGGTGCACAGCTCGTGTGCGGCATAGGTCTGGCCGTCGCCGGAAATATCGTCCAGCTCGCCCTCGATCGTGAAGAGCGCCGTCTTCGTGATGTCCTGCGGCCGCACGCGTTCGCCGGCCACGTCCCACGTGCCCTCGGCGAGACTGAATTCCTGGAACACGACGCGGATCGTGTCGAGGTAATAGTCGGCGTCCATGTCGAGCACCGCGTTGTACTCGTCGTAGAAGCGGCGATGCGCTTCGGCGTCGTCTTCGTCGCCGCGCAACAGGCTCTGATAGAAGTCCCAATGCGAAGCCGCGTGACGTTCCGGGTTCATCGCGACGAAGCCGGTGTGCTGCAGGAAGCCCGGGTAGACCTTGCGGCCCACGCCCGGATAGTTCGGCGGCACCGTGAAGATCACGTTGTTTTCGAACCACTCGTACGAATGCTGCGTGGCGAGCGAGTTCACCGAAGTCGGGCTCTTGCGCGCGTCGATGGGGCCGCCCATCATCGTCATGGTGCGCGGCGTCTCTTCGCCGCGGCTCGCCATCAGCGAAATGGCGGCAAGCACCGGCACAGTCGGCTGGCACACCGAGATCACATGCAGATTCTTCGCGCCGATGTGGCGGATGAAATCCTGAATGTAGGCGACGTAATCGTCCAGATGAAACTCGCCGTCTTCCAGCGGGACCATGCGCGCGTCGATCCAGTCTGTCAGGTAAACCTTATGGTCCTGGAGCAGCGTGCGCACTGTGTCACGCAGCAGCGTGGCATGGTGGCCCGACAACGGCGCGCATACCAGCACGACCGGCTCGTCTTTCAGTTGCGTGACGGCGTCGCTGTCGTCGGCGAAACGCTTGAAGCGCAGCAGGCGGCAGAACGGCTTCTCGACGATCGTCTGTTCGATGATCGGGATGTTGTGGCCGTCCTTGACGATCTGATGGAGGTTGAACTCCGGCTTCTCATAGTCTTTGCCGAGCCGGTAGAGCAGTTCGTAACCGGCCGAGAGGCGGGTAGCGCCGGGCACGTAAGCCAGCGGGCTAGCAGGGTTCGCGAACGATTTCGACGCGGCCTGGGCCCAGGCGGTGAGCGGGCTCAGCATAGCCCGCTGGAATTCGTGCAGTTGATAGAGCATGGGTGCTCCGTTTTAAGCGGTTCGCATGGGGCTTCGCAAACACGCATGTGGCGTTGCGGCTGGCCATTCTTGGTTGTTGGTAGATCGGTTATAGGCCGACAGACAGTTCGATCATATAGAAAGCAGGGTACTTGTGCAATGCAGCATTCCGGCGGCGCCGATCCGTAAAAATGTCATCGAATCATGCTACTGGCGATGCTGCTGCGCCGCCATCAGGGCTTGCAGCAGCCTTAAGTTCAGCATCTTCCGTGCCGTTATGCGACGGCTGCCCGGTTGCGCGCGCCATCGCCTGTTCGTGCTTCATCAGGTTCAGGCCCGTGTTGACGAGCGCCACATGCGAGAACGCCTGCGGGAAGTTGCCGACGAGCCGCTTTGCCGCCGGATCGTATTCCTCGGCGAGGAGCCCGACGTCGTTACAGAGGCCGAGCAGCCGTTCGTACATGGCAATGGCTTCGTCGAGGCGGCCTTGCAGCGCCAGGTTGTCCACCATCCAGAACGAACAAGCCAGAAACGTGCCTTCCCCCGGCGGCAGGCCGTCGTCGAATTCGGTAGTGCGGTAGCGCATTACGAAGCCGTCGTGCATCAGGTCGCGCTCGATCGCCTCCACCGTGCCTTTCACGCGCGGATCGTGCGGCGGCAAGAAGCCGACGAGCGGCAGCAGCAGCAGGCTCGCGTCGAGCTGATCGCTGCCGTAGGTCTGCGAAAACGCATTGCGCGAAGCATTCCATGCCTTCTCGCAGACTTCCGCGTGAATCTGCGCGCGGGTGGCGCGCCATTCGTCGAGCGGCCCCTCGAGATTGAACATTTCCGCCGATGCCAGCGCGCGGTCGAACGCGACCCATGCCATCACCTTCGAGAAGGTGAAATGCTGGCGGCCGCCGCGCGTTTCCCAGATGCCTTCGTCGGGTTGCTGCCAGATCGTGCCGAGGTGACGCAGCAGCGCGCACTGCACGTTCCACGCGGTGTCGTCTGCCTGCAGGCCGCCGACCCGCGCGAGATGCAGCGCGTTCATGACTTCGCCATACACGTCGAGCTGGAGCTGTCCGACCGCGTTGTTGCC
Organism: Paraburkholderia sp. RL17-368-BIF-A; assembly: GCF_046054045.1. NCBI lineage: Bacteria > Pseudomonadati > Pseudomonadota > Betaproteobacteria > Burkholderiales > Burkholderiaceae > Paraburkholderia > Paraburkholderia sp. RL17-368-BIF-A. Next base: position 7,244 of record NZ_JARESN010000008.1, on the reverse strand, counting down.
GATCCGCACCGGCTTCGCGCCGCAATAGCCGGGCAGCCAGTCGACCTCGTATTCGGTCAGGCGCCGCTCGCCGGCCAGGCCGTACATGATCTGCAACTGGTCGGGCGCGCCGGCCATCACGCGGCCGAGCCAGGTACGCCAGGCGCGCGCCTCGTCGTAGTAGCCGCCGCGCATCAGCGCGAGCAGCGTGATCGTCGCGTCGCGCAGCCAGCAGTAGCGGTAGTCCCAGTTGCGCGTGCCGCCGAGCTGTTCCGGCAGCGACGTCGTGGGCGCGGCGACGATTCCGCCGGTCGGTTCATACGCGAGCGCCCGCAGCGTGATCAGCGAGCGGCGAATCGGCTCGGCCCATTTGCCTTCGATGGTGCCGCGCGCCGACCATTCGAGCCAGTGATTCTCGGTGCGCGCCAGCGCCGTATGCGGATCGCGCGCGGGCGGCAGCCGCAGATGCGAGGCCGAGTACGCGAGCGAGAACGGCACGCGCTCGCCTTCGCTGACGGTGAACTCGGCAACCGTCTTCATGTTCTCGCCGCGCAGATCGACGGGCGTGCGCAGCACCGCGTTGTCCGGACCGACGATCGCGCGAATGCCGCTCTCGTGCTTCAGGCGGTCGACCCACGGAATCGAAAAGCCGTAGTCGAAGCGCAGCACCAGTTCCATCTTCATGCGCACGGTGCCGCGCTTGCCGACGACGATGCGCACCATCTCCGACCAGCCGTTGCCCGGCGGCATGAAGTCGACGAGCGTGACCGCGCCTTCGGGCGTTTCGAAGTCGGTCTCGAGGATCAGCGTTTCGCCGCGATAACGGCGGGTGATTTTCGGCGGCGTGTCGGTGTCGGTGCCGCTGCCGCTGCCGCTATCGGGGCAGATCAGCCAGCGGCCGTGGTCCGGCGTGCCGAGCAGCGCGGCGAAGCAGGCGCCGGAGTCGAAGCGCGGCCAGCAGAGCCAGTCGACGGAACCTTCGCGTGAGACGAGCGCGGCCGTGTGGCCGTCGCCGATGAGCGCATAGTCTTCGATGAGTGCGGGCATGGCCGTGCGTTTCGATACCTAATGTACGTTGATCGTTTTGAGTAGCGGGCGCGGCAAGTTCGGCTGCGCCCCACTGGTTTCTTCCGGACTTGCGGGTTGCAGTTTGGTTCACCGCACACAATGCGGCAAAACGCGGGTTGTAATTGTCAAATGGCTGCCTACAATCAGTAATCCAGCCGATGCCTAAAACTTTCGGGTTTGCGAAGCCGGCTTGCCCATCGCGCATGCACACGCCGTTTGGAGGACGAAAGCCATGCTGAATCCGTCAAAATCCGACTGCATCACGATTCTCTCCGCCGCGAGCCAACTCGCGGACGATTCCATGCTGCCACTCGATCATAGCCGCCTCGGTCTGAGCCGCAATGGCATGCAGACCGCCGCGAGCTTTCTGATCGAGCGCGCCTGCTTCCGGCGCTATCAGGAAGGTGACGGCCATTATGCCGTCGGCGCGTTGTCGCTGCAGGGGCGCTGGCGCCTCGAACAGCTTTCGAACGGCTGAGTCGCGTCTGCGACGCAGGTGTCGGCGTCCGGCTGCGGCCGGATGCGCTGTGCCGTTTGAACGCATGATATCTATCGCTTAACCCGCGACGATGAACGGTGCGGTAGCGCCGGCGCGCGTGCGTCTTCGCGCGCCGTTGCTCCCCCTACGGCATCCTTTCCCGCTGCATCCACGTCTCTTGCCAACGAGAAAAGCCGGGCCGTCCTGCGCCCGGCTTCTCCGTTCAGAAGTGCGACGAGCCCACGCCAAAAATACCAATGATCCCGATGATGATCAGATACAACGCGACGATGTAGTTCAACAGCCGCGGCATCACGAGAATCAGAATGCCGGCGATCAGCGAAACCAGCGGGCCCAGGCTCAATGTGATGTTCATGAAAACTCCGTAGTGTGGTGACACGCGATTAAAAACGTCCCCGAGAGGCAGGGCAATTGCTACCGATGCAGTCGTCATGCCGCCGACGATTCGCCGCGGCGACGCGGCGGGCCGCTTCACTGCATGATCCGTTGCAACGCTTTTATACTTGCCCGACAAGAATAACGCTCGACTTCGGCGCGGCAGACCAGAGGCACGATGACAACCGCTTTGCTTTCATAACCCACGTAGAGGAGGTCGTATGCTTCTTCGTCACCGGGACGCTGTGCCTGCCGCGCCAGCTCCTGACCGGTCTTCTTCACGACGCGTGCGCGCGTGGTCTCCCATGCACTCCGCCCGCTCGATCATAAAAGGTTTCGCGCTCATGGTCTCGATTGCCGCTTCGCCCGCGTTCGCGCAAGACGCCGGTTCGGGTGCCGGTTCGGCTCCCGCCGACGGCGTCTATAACCTGCTGGTCGGCACCTACACCGGCGGCAAGAGCGAAGGCTTGTACGTCTATCGCTTCGACACGAAGACGGGCGACGCCACACGCGTGTCCGTCGCGCAGACGGTGAACCCGTCGTACCTGGTGGTGAGCCGCGACCGCCGCTTCGTCTACGCCGTCAACGAGCTGCCGGGCGACAACGGACCGGCGAGCCAGCGCGGCGGCGTCAGCGCGTTTCGCTTCGACGCCGCGAGCGGCCAGTTGACCTTTCTCAACAAGGTTTCCGCCGATGGCAACGACCCGTGCTACCTGAGTCTCTCGCCGGACGGCAAATATCTGCTCGCCGCGAACTATTCGGTCGCGGCCGATCCGGGCGGCAGCTTCTCCGTTTTGCCGGTGCAGGCTGACGGGCAACTCGGCGCGTCGGTGCTGACCGTGCATCATGAAGGCAGCGGTCCGGTCAAGGGGCGCCAGGACAACGCGCACGTGCACTCGACGGTGTTTTCTCCGGACGGGCACTATCTTTTCGCGCAGGATCTGGGCGCCGACAAGCTGTACTCGTACCGCTACACGGCCGACGGCAGCCGCGGTCTGTTCAGTCCGACCGACTGGCGCTACACGCAGGAGAAGCCGGGCACCGGCCCGCGGCACCTGGTTTTCGGCGCCGGCGGCAAGCACGCGTACCTGACGAGCGAACTCGCCGCGACCGTCAGCACGTTCAATTACGCCGACGGCAAGCTCACGCAGGTCCAGACCATCTCGCTGACCGAGCCGGGCTTCAAGGGCGCGGTAGGCGCGGCCGCGATTCATCTGTCGCCGGACGGGCGCTTTCTCTACGCGACCAATCGCGGCGATGCGAACGAGATCGTGATCTTCTCCGTCGATCCGACGAATGGACATCTGAAGAAGATCGGGCGTCAATCGAGTCTCGGCAAGTCGCCGCGCGAGTTTGCGATCGATCCGACCGGCAAATGGCTGATCGTCGGCAATCAGAACAGCGATACCGTCTATGTGTTCCGGCGCGATCAGCAGAGCGGTTTGCTGGAAGCGAATCCGAAGCGGATCGAGATCGGCTCGCCGGTGGACTTCAAGCTGGTGCCGCCGTCGTGAGGGAGGCGAGGCGGCAGGTTGAACGAACAGGGGCCGCTTCGAGCGGCCCCTGTTCGTGGCTGGTGGTTCATGCGGCGCCGCTAACCGGCGTCATGTGCGCGCATGGCTGCTGCCGGCAATTTGCCGGCGGTCTGCGCGTTATTCCGCCGGCCCGGGCGCGAGCACTTCGCGGCTGCCGTTGATGCCCATCGCCGACACGAGCCCGGCCGTCTCCATCTGCTCGACGAGACGCGCCGCACGGTTATAGCCGATGCGCAACTGCCGCTGTACCGACGAAATCGACGCGCGCCGCGTGCGCACCACGAACGCCACGGCTTCGTCGTAAAGCGGATCGGCTTCCGCATCCGGCGAGTCGCCGAACAGGTCCTGCGCCGCGCCGCCGTCGGTCGCGGGGCCGTCGAGAATGCCTTCCTCGTATTGCGGCTCGCCGAACTGCTTCAGATACTCGACGATCGCATGCACTTCCTCGTCGGCGACGAACGCGCCGTGCACGCGCTGCGGATAGCCCGTGCCCGGCGGCAGGAACAGCATGTCGCCCTGGCCGAGCAGCGACTCCGCGCCCATCTGGTCGAGAATCGTGCGCGAGTCGATCTTCGACGACACCTGGAACGCGACGCGCGTCGGAATATTCGCCTTGATGAGTCCGGTGATGACGTCGACGGACGGCCGCTGCGTCGCCAGAATCAGATGGATGCCGGCGGCGCGCGCCTTCTGCGCGAGCCGCGCGATCAGTTCCTCGATCTTCTTGCCCGCCACCATCATGAGGTCCGCGAGCTCGTCAATGACGACGACGATCAGCGGCAGCGGCGCGAGCGGCTCGGGCGCCTCGGGCGTCAGAGAAAACGGATTGCCGAGCTTCTTGCCTTTCGCTTCGGTATCGCGAATTTTCTGATTGAAGCCAGGGAGATTTCTCACGCCGACTGCGGACATCAGCCGATAACGCTTCTCCATTTCGCCGACGCACCAGTTCAGCGCATTGGCGGCGAGCTTCATGTCGGTGACGACGGGCGCGAGCAGATGCGGAATGCCTTCGTAGACCGACAGCTCGAGCATCTTCGGGTCGATCATGATGAGGCGCACTTCCTCGGGCGTCGCCTTGAAGAGCAGCGAGCAGATCATCGCGTTGATCGCGACCGACTTTCCCGAACCCGTCGTGCCCGCGACCAGCATGTGCGGCGCCTTCGCGAGATCGGCGACGACCGGATGGCCGGTGATGTCCTTGCCCATCGCGAGCGTCAGTTGCGAGTGCGAATTCTGATAGACGCTCGCTTCGAGAATCTCGGACAGGCGGATCGTCTGGCGCTTCGCGTTCGGCAACTCGAGTCCCATGCAGGTCTTGCCGGGGATCGTTTCGACGACGCGGATCGACGTGAGTCCGAGACCGCGCGACAGGTCCTTCATCAGGCCGACGATCTGGCTGCCGCGCACGCCGAGCGCCGGTTCCACTTCGAAGCGCGTAATCACGGGACCGGCCGATGCGCCGACCACCGTGACCGGCACTTTGAATTCCTGCAGTCGTTGCTCGATCAGGAGGCCCGTCTCGATGAGTTTTTCCTCGGAGACGGGTTCGATGTGGGTGTCCGCGGGCGCGAGCAGGTCGAGCGTGGGCAGTTCGACCATCGACGCAGCCGGCGCGTGGAATTCGAAGCCGTTGGTTGGACCGTGGCCGCGCAGGGGCGTGCGTTGGGGTTCGGTGGTTGGCTGGGCCGGCGCCTCAGCGGGTGGTGCGGAGAGGCTTGGGTTTTGGGGCGGCGTCGGCTGGAATTCGGTGTTCGCTTGAGCCTGAGCGTGAGCCTGAGCGGACGATGCCAAGAGGCCCGGATTTTGGGCGGGCGTCGGCTCGCGCTCAGCGTTCGCTTGAGCGAGCGGTGCCAAGAGGCCATGACTTTGGCCAGGCGTCGGCTGAATGAGTGCAGCGGGCGGCGGCGCAGTGAAGCTATTGTGCTGGACCGGCGCGGCGTGCGTCGGTGCATGTGCCTCCGTCTGCGCTTGCAGCGGCGTCGCGAGACCCGGGAAGCGCACGACGTTCGATGATGCCGGCGGTGTGATGGTTTGCTCGGGTGCGGCGGCGAGCTCGGCTACTTGCGGGCTGTCGACATCAGCGAGCCTCGGTTCGAGGTGCGAGAGAGCAGGGGACGCAAGCGCGTCGCTATCGGCCGACGACGGCGACGTGGCTGCGCCTGCCGCTGCGTCTTTGCTTGTACTTGCACTTGCACTTGCACTTGCGGCATGCGGCAGCGACGAACCGTTGTCAGATGCGATGAACCGCGCGTCGTCCGCGGGCGGCGCAGCGGGTAGTTCGCGTTGCGGATCGCGGTTCGGGTTCGTGTCGGGGTTGGTATCCGTGCTCGCGTTTGCGCTTGCTACACCGCGCGTGTCTTCTTGCGCGTCCTCTTCCCGTTCTTCCGTCGATGAACGTGCTTCATGTTCCCACGGCGGCGTCTGCGACGGCGCATCCGTTTGCTGCAACCGGCTCGCGAAGATTCCGAACGGCGTGCGAGCAAGCGGCGGGGCGACGTGCGTCGTTGGCGCAACCGGCGGGGCGACCGTCGATGCAAAAGCAGATGACGGTTCAGCCACTGCTGTCCGCGCGGGCGCTTCTGCTGCGGGCTGTGTCGCTGGCGTGATAGACGCTGCCTGCTGGAACGCGGGCGCGGAAGGTACAGCTTGGTCGGTCAGTGCGCCAGCCGGTGTTTGAATGACAGGCGGTTCGATCGGCCATTGCACGACTGGCGGGGGACTGGCCGCAGCAGAGGGCTGCGTTTCAGTCCACGGCGCGCGAGTCGGCGTTTCGACAGCCGTTTCCGGCGACGTTTCCGCGGGCGTAGGCGATGCCGATTGAACGGTCGGCGCGATAGAAGCGTCTTCGACACTGCGATCGGACTGCTGATGCGACGCATCGCTCGTTGAGGATGCGGATTCCACAGCGTCGCGCGAAAGGGCGTGCGCGTCAGAGGACGGCGCGTCGCTTGCGGCGCGTCCCGAAGCGGCGTCGACTTCGACGCATGGTGAACCAGCGTCGACTCCGGTGCGTGCCAAAGTGGCATCGACTCCGTTGCTTTGTGAATCGGCCGCGGCTCCGCCACCTACCAAACCGGCATCGACGCTGGTGCATCGTGAAGCAGCCTCGACTCCGGCGCGTGCCAAAGTGGCTTCGACTCCGCTGCCCTGTGAATCTGCAGCAGCTCCGCTACCTCCCAAAGCGACTCCGGGGCCTCCCGAAGCCGCCTCGCTCGCCCCGCCCACCAAACCAGCGCCCGCCAGACCCTTCGACGCTACATTCATACCCGCGATTTTCGCGCCTTCCGCGCCGCTACTGCGCGCGAGGCTGACGCCGGCCATATCCGTCCAACGTGCGGCGTTTTCCGCGATGCTGCGCAGCGTCTCCTGGACGCTGGCGGGCGGCGTGACTTTTTCGGCGGCGGCCATCGGCCTCGTAAAGGCCGGCGCCGTCGATGACGGACGGCGCACGCCCGAGGCCGCCGCGGCATCCTCCACGCGCGCAGCCGACGACAACCCGTGCGCTGGCGATACCGCGCGATTGAGCGGCGCGGCGGTTCTGTTCGCTATAGGACGTCCACTGACGTCCACGCTAGTCGGCGTCGCGTCGGCTGCTGTTCCCGCGCGGGCGGCAAGACTCGACGCACCGTAGGCGGCAGTCGCGCCCGCACCTGAAACACCAGCGGCGGCTCCGCTAAGCAACGATCCACCGCTTGCAGGCTCGCGAGCCGCGCGGCCGACGGCCACCGACGCAGCCCCACCGACGCCACCAACACCACCAACACCACCAACACCACCAACACCACCAA